>CAIVGN010000188.1 GCA_903905455.1 uncultured Archangium sp. | reverse complement strand
TGCTGCGTCGTGCCGATGTACTCGAGGCCCGTGTCGTTCTCCTTGTAGTCCTTCACGACAAAGTTGAGCACCAACGGGTACGAGCCCTCGAAGCCGAAGACCTCCTTGTTGAAGGATCGCTGCGTCGTGATGGGCACGCTGTCTTCGGCGATAGGCGTTTCTCCCAGGTGAAGGGAGAACCAGTTGTCAGTCCACACCTCGGCCCGGAATCGGCCCTGAGTCACGATGCTATCTGCCGCAGCGGAGCACCCAGCGAAGGACAGCAACAACAAGGGAGGCAGGAGGTTGAGCAGGTTGCGCACGTGTTCTCCGGAAACGACGGACAGTATCTGTGGAACCGCCCCTGTGTTCGCCGTGCAGAAGAATCGATCACTCAGACCTGCTTGAAGGCGCTCGCGTCGGGGAGGGTGCTTCCAGGCAGGTCAGCGCCCATGGCCGGGGGACGTTGAAGAACAGCCCAGGGGGCGTGGGGGTTGAGGGCACCTGCGCCGTGCCTTCGCTGAATGTGCCCCTTCGGCGCGACGCTCCCGGGTGCGCAGTGGGCGGTGCGATGTGAAGGTGACGCCGTGGGGCCGGGTGGTTCGAGCACCTATGACAGAATGTAGGTCACCCCGGGGCCGACCTACATTTTGTCATAGGTGCTCGGCGCGAGCCGTCCTCCCGCGGGCGAATCCATCACGAAGCTGGAGTGCCACGCGTCTCCCCGGGGCGCGAGGAGAGGGGCTCGGTCGGTGCGAGCACGGAGGCGACCTCCAGGCCCCCGCGTCCCCCAAGGCCGTGGGCTGTGGGTGTGCCAGCGCGGATGCGGTCACGGTCGCCACGCTGGCGCTCGCGCTGCTGCGGCGACGTCGAGGTGTCTGGCCCGGGCACCAAGCGTGAATTCAGCGCCACGTCTCGAAGTGCAGGTTCTTGCTGAAGCCGGCGCTCGCCAGTCCGCTCATGGTGCACTTCACCACCTTGAACGAGACCTGCTTCTGGGCGCGGATGGTCGCGTGCTCTTCTGGCCGCGCCGGCGCGCCCTTGAGGGCGTCGCGCATCATCCGCTCACACTGCGCGGGCGGGGGCGATTCCACGCCGCTCCAGCGACTGATCTCCTCGCCGTCGTGGTCGAGGACGCGGATCACGTTCTGATCCGCTTCGAAGGAAACGCGCACCCGAAGTCGGGTGTTTCGTTCGACGTCCTGGAGTTCGAGTTGCCTCGCGCTCGCGGCCTCCTGGGAGAGTCGCTTGAGTGGTTCCAGGAAGGCCTCAGACGCCTCCTTCGCTCGCAGGTCATGCTCGAGGGCGAGGGCGCGCCAGAGGAACTCGCGTTCCTGGGCGAAGTTCGTCGAGGGTGAGCCGAGATCACCCGTGCAGAAGCGAGGCGCCGGCGTCAACCGCGGGCAGTAGGCCGGAGCACACTCAGTGGCCACCTCTGAGAGCGAAGAGGAGGAGGAGCCGCTTCCATCCATCGACACCAGGGTCGACGCGCAGAGGGACAACAGCCGAGCGCAGACCTTGAAGTGCTCGGATGAAGAGAGCGCCCTGGCCTTCACGCACGCGTCAATCGGGGATTCCGCGGTGGGCTTGTTGGCAGCCCAGGCCGCCACCCCCGCGAGGAACATCAACACCCACGCCCGTCGAACGCTGGTCATGCGGCCCGGTTGTACTCACTGGAGAACGAGATGACTGAAATTGCGGAATCGGGAGATGCAGCCTGGGTCGGACATCGCCTGTCATTCAGCGTCGGCAGCACCTTGGTGTCGCTCTTCTCAATCGGATCATCCGTGCGGATGTTCTTCGCGGGGCAGCACGTCCTCGAAGTGCGTCGAGTTCTCCTGGGTGCGCTTCGCCGCGCATGAAGGGCACCAGCCGAGGCTCGTGCAGCTGAAGGCAACCATCCTCGAGGCGCGTGATCGTCGTCTCGGCAGCGGTCGAGGCCTCGGCATGGCGAGACAGGTCGGTTGGGCCCTTGACGGGCTCGGACGCGGGCGTGAGGGTGGCGTCATGCCCACCGACGACGAGGGATTTCGCATCCTCGACTTTTCCACGCCCGTCCCCCTGCCCGACGGTGGCAGCTGGACCGCCACGCTGGAGGACTGGGACCGGTGGCGTCACATGACGGTCAGCTTTGCGGTCTCCGTGCGGCGGCCGGATGGAGCCGTCGGCGACCTTCCCCTTGTCCTGATCGAGCCCTCCGACTGGGGCGCCGAGCCCGCTCGTACCCGGCGGAGCATCCACCTTCACGTCTGCGGGCACTACGGACTTTGTCCCTGAGGGCGCCCATTCCCCGTCGTTGAGTCACAGCCCTGCGAGCAGCAAGACGTGGAGGTGAGGCCCAAGCGGCCCTTCGGCGCGGGGTGAACGTTGCTACGGTGCCCGCCGTGCTCGCCTCACTCGCCGTCACTGCGCTGCTGCTGACCCGCCTCGACTCACCCATCACCGACCGCGCCGACGTGCTGGCCCGCGAGGTGCTCAAGCAAGGCAACGACGAGCGCGGGGCGGCGCCGTTGATCCGGCTCCACGCGTTGCTCGACGAGGTCGACGACCTCAACCTGCTCGCCGAGCCGTACACCGCGCTCATCTACCGGCGGAACACCGACCCCCACGTGCGCACCCTGGCCAGGCTCTTCATGGCCGACGTGGAGCGCGCGCGCGGCCGCACCGTGAAGGCCCAGGAGCTCATCAACGAGCTGGGCTTCATCCAGGACTTCCACGTCGTCGGCGCCTTCGACAACGAGGGCAAGGCGGGCTGCGACACCGACTTCGGGCCCGAGAACGCGGTCGACCTGCGCGCCACCTACCCGGCGAAGGCCCGCGAGGTGGGCTGGCGCAAGCCGCACGCGAAGACCGTCGATGGCTTCGTCGACCTCTCGCTCGCCCTCAAGCCCAACACCGAGGCCGTGGCCTACGCGCTGACGTGGCTCAACTCCGACGCCGAGACGAAGGCCGTGCTCTCGCTGGGCGCCTCGGGTGGCGCGCGGGTGTGGATCAACGGGGTGAAGGCCCTGAGCTCCGACCGCTACAACCTCGCGCGGGTCGATCAGCAGCACGTGCAGGTCAACCTCCGCAAGGGGCTCAACCGCGTGTTGATCAAGGTCTGCCAGCTGAGCGGGCCGTTCGGTTTCTACGCGCGCGTGGAGAAGGTCGAAGGGCAGCGCGGCACCATCACCGTCGCCCTGCCCGACGTGGTGCCTCCGCTCGAGAAGGGCGTCTCGCCGCAGCCGCAGCTCCTGCCCACCCTGAGCGAGGTGCTCGAGAAGCGCGTCAAGGCCAGCCCCGCTGACGCGCAGCTGCGCGCCGACTTCGCCACCGTGCTCGCGTGGACCCGCTCGTTCCCCGACAGCGAGCACGTGCCCTCCACCGAGGCCGAGCGCGCCGCGCTCATCGCCCCGACGGACGTCGAGCTGCAGCTCATCGCCGGCGCCCTGCACACCGACGACGGGAACGACCGCCGCCGCTCGCTGGAGACCGCGCTGGCGCTCGACCCCAAGCACCCCTTCGCGCGCCTGGCCCTGGGCCAGCACGAGCTGTCCCGCGAGCACCCCGAGGTGGCCCTGCGCCACGCCGAGACGCTGCTCGCCGCGTCGCCGTTCTTCGGGCCGGCGTGGGTGTTGAAGATCCGCGCGCTGGAGGCGCTGTCCCAGAAGACCGACGCCTGGCGCGCCACCGAAGACGCGTTCCGCCAGCTCCACGTGCTGCCCCCCATCGCCCGCGAGGCCGTGGGCGCGAGCCGCCGCGCCGACCGCACCCTCGAGGCCGTGGACCGCGCCCGCGCCGTCATCGCGCTGCGCTTCGACGACCTCAACACCCGCCGGGGGCTGGCGGGCATGCTCGCCGACCTGGGCCGGGTCAACGACGCCGCCGAGCAGTACCGCAAGGTGCTCGCCCTCGACCCCTTCGACCAGGGCTCGATGCTGCGCCTCGCGGAGTTGATGGCCGCCAACGGCCGCCTCGACGAGGCCCGCGCCACCTTCGAGCTCGCCCGCCGCGCCGCGCCCGACGAGCCCGAGGTCTTCGAGCGTGAAGGCCGCGCGCTGCTCCACGCGAACCTCAAGGACGCCGCCCTCGCCTCGTTCCAGCAGTCGCTGGTGCTGCGCCCGCAGAACCCGGCCCTCAAGGAGATGCTCCGCACGCTGCGCGGGGAAGACACCGGCAACGCCACGCCCGAGGCCTTCGCCCTGGTGCCGCTGCTCGACGAGGGCAAGGGCCTCAAGAGCGCCGACGACGCGGTGGTGCTCGCCGAGGTGACGCACGTGCGCGTGCAGCCCTCGGGGCTCTCGAGCCGCTTCCAGCAGATGGTGGTCAAGGTGCTCACCCAGCGCGGCGTCGACGCGTGGCGCCAGCTGCCCATCACCTGGTCGCCGGACCGCCAGGAGGTGCGCGTGCTGCGCGCCCGCATCACCAAGCCCGACGGCAGCGTCGTCGACTCGTTCGGCGAAGAAGAGCGCAACATCAACGAGCCGTGGACCGGCATGTATTACGACGCCCGCGCCCGGGTGCTCTCGTTCCCCGCGCTCGCGCCCGGTGACGTGCTCGAGCTGCAGTGGCGCATCGAAGACACCTCGGTCGAGAACCTGCTCTCGGACTACTGGGGCGACGTCGACGCGCTGCAGGGCACCTTCCAGAAGCGCCACTACCGCTACGTGGTCGACATGCCCAAGGCGCGGCTGCTCTCGTGGAACCAGCAGTCGCTGCCCACGTGGGTGAAGGCCACCGCCACCGAGCAGGGCGAGCGCACGCTGTACCGCTTCGAGGCGCAGGAGGTGCCCAAGTTCATCCCCGAGCCGAACATGCCGGGCTGGGCCGAGACCGCCTCGCCGCTGCACCTCTCGACGTACCAGAACTGGGAACAGGTCGGTCGCTACTACTGGGGCCTGGTGCGCGAGCAGTTGATTCCCAACGAGGAGCTCAAGCGCGCGGTGGACACGGCCCTCAAGGGCATCGACCGCAACGACACCCAGAAGGTGGTGGCCGCGCTGTATGGCTTCGTGGTCACCAACACGCGCTACGTGGCGCTCGAGTTCGGCATCCACGGGTACAAGCCGTACCGGGTCGACCGCATCCTCGCGCGCAAGTTCGGCGACTGTAAGGACAAGGCCTCGCTCATCTACGCCATGCTCAAGGTCGCCGGCGTCGACGCGCGGCTGGTGCTCCTGCGCATGCGTCACCTGGGCACGCTCTCGCCCGAGGTCGCGTCGTTGGCCGCCTTCAACCACGCCATCGCTTACGTGCCGAAGCTCGACCTCTACCTCGACGGCACGGCCGAGTTCCACGGCAGCCGCGAGCTGCCCAGCGCCGACCGCGTGGCCAACGTGTTGATCATCGAGCCCGACGCGCCCAGCCGTTTCCTCACCACGCCCGAGTCGTCGCCCGAGGAGAACACCACCTCGCTGGCCATGGACGTGACCCTCAAGCCCGACGGCAGCGCGAGCGCGAAGGGCACCCTCGTGGGCCGGGGCCAGGGCGCGCCGGAGCTGCGCCGCGAGTACCAGGCCGCCGCCACGCGCGTGGCCACCTTCGAGCAGCAGTGGGCGCAGAGCTACCCCGGGGTGAAGGCCAGCGAGGTCAACGTCAGCGACACCACCAACCTCGAGGCGCCGCTGTCGATGAAGTTCGCCATCGCCATGCCGCGCTACGCCGAGGCGGGCCCCGGGCTGCTGCGCTTCTTCCCCTTCGGCTCGAGCCGCGCCTTCACCCAGGCCCTCGCCCCGCTCACCGAGCGCACGATGGATCTCGTGTTCCCCGGCGTGTGGGTCAACGAGCTGGAGACCACCTACACGTTGCCCGCGAACTGGTCCGTCGCCGAGCTGCCGCCCGAGGTCGTCGAGGCCTCGCCCTTCGGCACCCTGCGCATCACCGCCGAGAAGAAGGACGGCAAGGTGAAGATGAGCGGCCGCCTGGTGATGTCGCGCGCGCGCATCGCCGCGAAGGACTACCCCGAGTTCCGGGCGTGGCTGATGCGCGTGGACCAGGCCTTCAGCCGCAAGCTGGTGGCGCAGCAGGGTGGGCAGACGGCCAGCCTGGGGTGGTGAATCTGAAAGTCGTAGTTTGAGAAACACCACGATGCGCTGGGTCGGGCGTCAGCTTCACGGAGTCTTGAGGGAAGCCAGCCGGGCCTTCCCGGTCGTGGTGCTCACGGGCCCGCGTCGGGCGGGGAAGACGGCGCTCTTGAGGCGGCTCTTTCCGAAGGCGGCCTACCAGTTGCTCGAGTCTCCGGACGTGGTGGCTACCCGGAAGTCTGGGCGCGGCCCCGGACGGCGCCCCTGTGGTTCGACTCGTACCTGCAGACCTTTCTCGAGCGCGACGTGCGCAGCCTGCGGGCCGTGCACGACCTGTCTGTGTTTCGTCGCTTTCTGTCGCTGCTCGCCAGCCGGCACGGACAGGTGCTCAACCGGTCAGACCTGGCGGGGCCGCTGGGCTTGAGCGTGCCCACGGTGAGCGCCTGGCTGCGCGTGCTGGAGACCACGGGACAGGTCGTCCTCGTGCCGCCGTACTTCGAGAACTTTGGGAAGCGGCTGATCAAGTCTCCGCGCTTCTATTGGCTCGACAGCGGCCTCGTCCGTCACCTGCTTGGGTTGCGAGACCACTCGCAACTCGAGGCGTCGCCCTTTCTCGGGCCTGTCTTCGACGGGGCGGTAGCGGCGGAGTTGCTCAAGCTCCAGGTCAACGCTGGGCGCCGACGCGAGCTGTACTTCTTTCGTGACGAGCGCGGCCTCGAGGTCGACTTCATCATTTCCCGGCCGGGAGGAAAGCTGGCGCTGCTCGAGGCGAAGGCGTCGAAGACCGTGGTGCCAGCAGATGCGGGCCCCATGAATCGCCTTGGCGCGCCCGCGACGACCGAACGCTGGGTGGTGCACGGCGGTACACAGCCACTCACCGTGGCGCCGGGTGTTCGCGCGGTGCCGCTGGGTGACCTCGCGTCCGCGCTTGGCGCGTAGGGGGCCTCGGCTCAGCGCGCCTTGCGGAGCCGTCGCGCCCACGCAGCCAGCACCGCCCACAGCGCCGGCGCCCAGCCTGCGCTGCTGCACCCGGTGGTGATGAAGTCGCGCGGTCCTTCGGTGGCCGCGGTGCCTGCGTCGGCGTTGGACCCTGCGTCGGTGATGGAGCCTGCGTCGGTGATGGAGCCTGCGTCGGCGATGGAGCCTGCGTCGGCGTTGGACCCTGCGTCGGCGTTGGACCCTGCGTCGGCGACGAGCAGGCCGACCGCGAGGTTGCTGAGGATGAAGGTCTCCGAGTTCCCCGTGCCCAGGTACGAGAGCAGCACGCGATTGAACGGCACTACC
>CAIVGN010000187.1 GCA_903905455.1 uncultured Archangium sp. | reverse complement strand
GCGCTCGCGGGGCAGTTGGTGATGAACAGCGCGTTCGCCGACGAGCAGCTCAAGGCCGCGGCCGAGGCGGGCGGCATTCGTGCGCTGGTGCGGGCGCGCTACACGGTGACGCGCTCGAAGCTGCGGCACGCGTCGCGGGATGACCTCTCGTGGGGCGAGCTGGTGATGCAGGCGGAGGGCGTGTCGTTGCCCTCGCAGCGACCGCTCGACGAGGCGGCGCTCAGCGCACTCGATTCGCAGTTGGAGCTGCGCGGGGCCCAGGCTGCTGACCAGGCCTTCGTGCAGGCCGTGGCGGGCGTGAAGGCGGGCATCGACGCGCAGAAGCCGAAGGTCTTCGCGGCCATCGACCAGGTCTCCGTGGCGCTCAAGGAGTCGTTCACCGCGGCGATCCTCGAGGTGTACCGCGTGGCCCTGGTGCTCGCGGTGTTGGCGCTGCTGCTCACCTTGCGGCTGCCGCAGTTGCCGTTGCGCACGACGGTGGGGTTGTCGCCGCCGCCGGGCGAGTAGGGCGCGGGGTCACTTCGCGAAGGGTCAGCGCGAACACCGAATTCCGGTCACCGGGGGGTGACCTGCATTTTGTCATAGGTGCTCCCAGCACCTCGGGGGCCGCTGGGGCCACCGAGTTCGCGACGCGGGTGGTGTGACGCGAGGGCAGCAACGGCGTTGGTGGCCGCGGGCGTGAGGGTTGCCCGTCGTGGGGCCAGACCCGCTCGTGCCCCACGAACTCGCGACGTCTCGTTTCGGCTGGACGAGGCCACGCTCCCACGAAGCCTGCGTCCACCGCGTCACGGAGCGCCCGGGCCGAGGGGCTGCCCGAATCCAGCAGGTGCGGAGGCGCCGTGAGCTCCTGTGCGGTCCCACGGCTGCTGATGGTGCGTTGCCCCTCAGCGCGCCGGGTGCGCAGTGAGTCGCAGCGGAAGGTGGCGCGAGACGAGCGCGGTCACTTCGCGAAGGGCCAGCGCGGCTGCTCGAACTCGCGCCAGAACAGCCGGTTGCTGTGCCCCAGCGTGAGCAGTGACAACGGCCAGGCGAGCAGCATGAGCCACGGCTTCGGCGTTGGCCCCGTGTACTCCTCGTTGGTGCGCAGAAACGCAGCGCACCGCTGGACGAGCGGAATGGCGCTGGTCGGACCGCTGTGCACCGTCAGGTCGTCGTAGGAAGTCCACACCGCCAGACGAATTGGCTCGAGTGCCGGGTCTGGGCTCGTTGGCCAGTGAACCTCGAGGTCGTCGTTGCTCACCTCGTTGCGGAGAAACCGCTCGAGCAACGCCGCGGCAATCGCTCGCGCGCCAGGGTCAACCATGGGCTTGCTCGAGCGCTCCGTGGACCGTGCCCTCGCCTTCAGTCACGGGTGGCTCCTGCGTTGGTGAAGTGAGCGTAGCACCGACGGCCGACGACGCGCCTCCACGAGGTACGGGTCAGGAAGCGCCACCGGCGAGACCCAGGCCGAGAGGCCCGCGAGCTCGAGCGCGCGCGGCCTTGCTTCACCGCTTCTCGCGCAGGCGTATGGTGCCTCGCGTGATGACCGACGACTTCACGAGCCGTGAGCTGCGCGTGGTGAACAAGCGGGTGCATCGCCTCGGCCTGGCCCTGAACATGGGGCTGAACGCCGAGGGCCTGTCCGCGGCGCTCGAGCGCGGGGTGAACTACCTCTTCTGGACGCGCTTCCGCACCGGCAGCCTGGTGCCCGTGCTCAAGCAGGCGCTGGCGAGGGATCGCGAGAAGTACGTCGTCGCGACCGGCCCCACCTTCGGATACTTCCGCGGCAGCGTGCGCCGGGGCTGCGAGGCGGCGCTCAAGACGCTCGGCACGGAGTACCTCGACGTCTACCAGCTCTACTGGCTCGGCAAGACCGCGGCCTGGAGCGAGGGCGTCATCGAGGAGTTGGTGAAGCTCAAGGCCGAGGGAAAGATCCGCGCCATCGGCGTGTCCATTCACGACCGCGAGCGCGCGGGCCGGTTGGCCGAGGACTCCATCATCGACCTCTTCATGCTCCGCTACAACGCCGCCCACCCCGGGGCCGAGCGCGACGTCTTCCCGCATCTCGAGAAGCGCCACCCGAACGTCGTGGCGTACACCGCGACCTCGTGGCGCAAGCTGCTCAAGAAGCCGGGCCGCTGGGACGGCGCGCCGATGACCGCGGGCGACTGTTACCGCTTCTGCCTCTCGAGTCCGCACGTGGACCTGGTGCTCACCGGCCCCGCCAACCTGAAGGAGCTCGAGGAGAACCTCGCCGCCCTCGACGAGGGCCCCCTGTCCGCGGACGAGACCGCGTGGATGCGCAAGTTCGGCCAGGTCGTCCACGGCTGAGCGCGGCGCTGCCCTCTTGCTGTACAACCAACGCTCCACGTTGTTCTCGACAGGGGTCACGCATGAAACGGCTGATGCTGGGGTTGGTGGTGGGGATGTTGAGCGCGTGCAGTGAGGCGACTCCCTCGTCGGGCACGGGCGGCGGCGGTGGCACCACGCAGACCGCCTTTCCCCCTTCGCTCAACGTGGTGATCAGCTGGACCATCACCAACACGGACCTCGCCAAGAGCCCCAACCGCCAGACGGGCAAGTTCACCGGCGCGCTCACGCGCAGCGGGCTCGAGGCCCAGAAGGCGGACTACGAGGGCAACGCCGGCACGCTCACGGTGTCGTCCGAAGACGACCTGCCGGGGCAGGGCGTCGCCAAGTGCACCACCACCGCCAACACGTACATCTCGGCCCTGACCGGCCTGCAGTTGCTGGCCCTCAGCGGCCAGGAGTTCGTCGCCAACTTCCAGACGCTCGCCAACGGCCGCGAGACCTGCGTCGACAACGGCACCGTCGGCGAGCCGACCGACCTCGGCGTGGGCTTCAGCGCCAGCGCGCCCACCGCGGAGTGCACCAGCGACAAGGTGCGGCTCCCGGTGAGCGGCTCGTTCAGCTCGTTCACCTCGACCGAGACCGTCACCTGCGGCACCAAGCAGGTGGTCACCACCTTCGAGGTCACCGGCGGCTGAGCGATTCCCCCGGCGGCTCGAGGGGCACGAACCGCCCCGAGAGCTCGTCGAAGCTGTCGTAGAGCTGGTCGATGCCCATGCGGGTAGTTCTCCCGCGGCTGCCAAGGCGGCCCTGGAGTGCGGCGCATGCGTGCGCTCGCGTTGACCCTCGCCGTGTCGTTGCTGGCGGCCCCCACCACCCGGCAGCCCTTCACGGTCACCTTCCAGCTGCTCTGAGGCGCTTGTCCCGCGGCGGGCAACCGGGCAGATCGCTGCCCCGTGTCGCTCCCCTCCCGTCGTGAAGTGCTCCTCGCCGGCGCGTCGGTGACGCTGCTGGGTTGTCCGACGCCCTCGCCGACGCCTGACGCGGGCCCGCCCACCGTCGACGCCCAGGCCTTCGACCAGGCCACGCGCGTGGCCTTCGCCCCCGAGGCCATCGCCGCGCCGCTCGCCGCGTTCCCCCAGGCCGTCGCCTCGGGCGCCATGGAGCAGGCGACCGCCCTGGTGGTGACCCGGGCCCCGACGCTGCCGCGCGTGGTGCTGCGCGTGTGGAGGCCGCTCGACTCGAGCACCGAGGTCGCGCTGGTCACCGAGCAGGCTCTCGACGTGCCCACCCACGGCGCGGTGAAGGCCCGGGTCCGCGGGCTCGCCCCGGCCACCACCTACCGCTACGCCTTCTTCGCGCCCGACTTCTCGGTGCGCTCGGCCATCGGCGCCTTCCGCACCGCGTTCCCCGACGACTGGCTCGAGCCCGTCACCTTCGGCACCACCAGCTGCGCCAAGCTCGCCAACGGGCCCTTCAAGGCGCTCTCGCTGCAGGCGCAGGTGCCCATGGACTTCTTCGTGCACCTCGGGGACGTCTCGTACAACGACGGCGCCGTGGCCCTCGAGGAGTTCCGGGACAAGTGGCGCGGCACGCTCGCCGACGAGGGCTACCGCGCGCTCCTGCCGGCCGTGGGCACGTACCTCACGTGGGACGACCACGACTTCTGGAACAACTTCGACCCCGAGGTGAACGGCGCCACCGACGGCCGCTTCCTCGACGCGCGGCAGGCCTTCCTCGAGTCGCTGCCCACCGAGCTCTCGCCGGAAGGCCGGCTGTGGCGCAGCTTCCGCTGGGGCCGGACGGTGGAGGTCTTCGTCGTGGACAGCCGCACCGAGCGCAGGGCGTCCACGCGCCTGTCGGCGGATCCGCAGTACCTCTCGCGCGCGCAGCTGGACTGGCTCAAGGCCGGCCTCGCCGACAGCCCCTGTCACTTCAAGGTGGTGATGAGCTCGGTGCCCATCACCACCATGCCGCCGCCGCTGTGGGGCGGGCAGGCCGACCGCTGGCAGGGCTACCCCGCGGCGCGCTCCGAGCTGCTCGAGCACCTCGTGGCCGCCGACGTGAAGAACGTGTGGTTCCTCGGCGGCGACTTTCACCTGGGCCTCGTGATGCGCCTCGACGGCGAAGGCCCCAACGCCCGCTTCATGGAGATTGCCGGAGGTCCCGCGGGCCACGGCAACCCCCTGTCGCTGGTGCTCGAGCCCGGCCAGGAGGCCAACCGGGAGATCGCCTTCCCCCAGCGGCAGTTCCTCTTCGCCAGCGGCGACACCAACGCCACCACCCTCACCCTCGACCCGAAGGCCGACACGGTGCGGGTGGTGTTCCAGGGCGCGACCAGCGGGCGCACCACCTTCGACCAGGTGTTGCGCTTCGGCGGGTGACGGCGCGCTTCAGCGCGGGTGCGAGAGCGGCGAGCCGAGCTCGGCCTTCGTCAACACGTCGCACAGGTACTGCACCACCTTGTACCGCTGCTGGAGCTTCTGGCTGACGTCCTGCTCCGGGCCGTGCGTGGCGATGGGCTGGCCGTCGGCGCCCTTGACCACCTGGCCGTTGGCGTCGCGCGCAATGGTCCACTCGCGGAACTTGTTCGCCGGGTCGTTGAGGTCGTCGTAGATCTGCGTCATCAGGTTCTGGGCCACGCGCTCGGAGCGGGTGACCGCGCCGACCTCGCCGTTGACCATGCCCGACAGCAAGTCTGCGTTGTAGCTCGTGTCGCCGCTCACCTTGCCGTCGGCCACGAAGGACTTGGCGTGGAACTTCCGCTGGCCGGTGGCCACGAAGATGCGCGCCGTGGGCACGCGCTCCTCGAGCTTCTTCCAGTCGTTCAAGAAGAAGCCCTGGGTGACCGCGCTGTCCGTCGACTCCGGGCTGTTGGTGACGATGGTGATCTGCACCCCGCGCTTCGAGGCCGCCTCGAAGGCCTGCATCATGTCTTCGGTGAGCACCACGTAGGGGTTCTGGATGACGATCTCCTTCTGCGCCCCCTGGATGAGGTGGAACAGCGCCGGCCCCATCTCGTTGTGGCGCATGCCGACCGGGGCCGAAGCCGCGCCGGTCTGGTCGAGGATCTTCACCTCGCCGTGCTCGTAGCCGCCCAGGGTGTCGTAGCGCTGCCGGCTGCCCTTGAGCTCGAGGTCGTTGGCCAGCTCGGTGGCCCACGCGCGGAGGTTCTTCTTTTCGCCGTCGGTCAGCGGCTTGTTCTTCACCCGGTCGGGCGCGCTGGGCAGGGTCTTGATCGCCGCCATGGCTTCGTCCGCGAGCTGGGTGGCGAGGGCGGCGCGCTTGGCCGGGTCGGCGCGAATGGCGGCCTTGTCGGCGTCCGAGAGCGGGGCCCCCTTCGTCCACTTCTCCATCAGCTGGAACGCTCCGAGCAGCTCGGTGGCGTGCTCGTCGATGTTCATGATGTCCTTCTTCATGAAGGTCACCGCGGGGCCGGACATCTCGCGGCGCAGCGCGCGCACCAGGCCGTCGGTCGCCTGGCCCTTGATCTGGATCGAGTCGTCGCGCCACGAGCCCGCGTTGTCCTTGGGGTCCTGGTGGTAGGCGCCGGCCACGTTGCGGCCGCCGGTCTCTCCCATGGCGTCGGGCGTCCCCACGTCGGCGACGCTCAACTTGTCGTGGTCCGACGAGATGGCCTTGTAGGTCAGCCCGTCGTGGATCACCGACTGGGCCCGCGTGCCCATGGTGTCGTAGATGGCGATCTTCGCGCCGTAGCCCACGAGCTCCTGCATGTAGTCGGCGCCCAGGCCCGTGCTCACGAAGCCATGGCCGCGCGAGTTGGCCATGTAGTCGGTGACGCCGGTGACCTGCACCCCGCGCATCTGCGCGTCGAGCATCGCGCCCATGTACGCGAAGCCGTACGCGTCGCGCTCGATGCTGAAGTACGAGAAGTCCATCGTCTTCTTGGCGCCGGTGACGATGTCCCACTTCATGTTCCACGCCATCACGTTGTCCGCGTGGCGGCGCACCTCGGCGGTGCCCGAGGTGGTGCAGGGCATGGTCTCGAAGGCCTCGTCGATGTTCTTCGGCAACCCCGGGGGCCCGGCGTTGGTGACGACCGGGGCGGTGGTCTTCGGAGCTACGCTCGCGGCGTTGAAGGTCGAGGGCGTTGCGGGCGCGGTGCTCGGGCCCGTCGCGGCGCGGGGCTTGGCACCCCAGCCGGCCTGCGGGGTGGGCCCGCCGGACGGCGTGGGCGACGACGTCTTCGGTTCAGCCTGCGTCGACGACGGGGTGCTGGGCTGCGCGCGGGGCGTAGGGCCTTTGACTCCAACCATGGGGGTTCGTCTCCGGACGGCGGGGAAGTGGTCGAGCATAGGGGACGCATGCCCCCCGGGGCCACGAAAGGTGCGGATCATTCCGGGCCCGCACCCGCACTCGACCCGGCCTCACAACAGCGAGTTCAACGCGCCCGAGGCGTTCTTGAACGACGCGTGCAGCGCCTGCAAATCGGCCTCCGCGGGCAGGGTGCCGGCGGCGGCCTGCTGTTCCACGCCCAGCGCGAGCTGCACGAAGTGGGTGAGCCCGAAGCAGGCGCCGGCCCCCGCGAGCGCGTGGGCCAGGCCCGTGGCGCCCGGGGCAGACCCTTCCTTCACTGCGGCGCCCAGCTTCTCGATCATCGCCGGGGTGTTGCCGATGAACGAGCGCACCAGCACGGGGAACGAGGCGCCCAGCTGCGCGCGCATGCGATCGACGAGGTGCTGGTCGAGGGCCGGCGTTCGCGAGGTCGGCTTGAGCCAGCGCCCGAGCAGGGCGTGGAGCTCCTCGGCCCAGAACGGCTTGGCGAGGTGCTCGTCCATGCCCGCCTCGAAGCTGAGCTTGCGCTCGTCCTGCATCGCGTGGGCGGTGACCGCGATGATCGGCGTCCTCGGGCGGCCCTGCTCGCCTTCCCGGCGGCGCAGCTCGCGGGTGGCCTCGTAGCCGTCGAGCACCGGCATCTGGCAGTCCATGAGCACGAGGTCGAAGGCCCCCCGGTCCCAGGCGTCCACGGCGGCCTGCCCGTTCTCGACGATGGTCACCTCGATGCCCACGCGATCGAGCAGCACCTGCGCCACCTGCTGGTTGGTGACCACGTCTTCGGCCACCAGCACCCGGCACCCCTCGAAGCGCGGCGGGGTGAGCGCCTGCGGGGCGGCCACCGGCTGGTGCCCGAGCACCGTGAGCGGCAACTCGAGGGTGAAGGCGCTGCCCTTGCCGGGCTCGCTGGTGACGTGGATCTCGCCGCGCATCAGGTCGACCAGGCGCCGCGAGATGGCGAGGCCCAGGCCCGTGCCGCCGAAGCGGCGCGTGGAGCTGGCGTCGGCCTGGCTGAACGACGAGAACAGCCGGGGCAGCACTTCGGGGTGAATGCCGATGCCCGTGTCTTCGATGCAGATCGAGAACGGCCCCTCGCCCGCGCGCCGCACCGTCACCTTCACCCGGCCGCGGTCGGTGAACTTCACCGCGTTGCCCACGAGGTTGGTGAGCACCTGGCGCAAGCGCACCGGGTCCGCCTCCACCGAGCGGGGCAGCGCCTCGGGGTAGTCGAACTCGAGCGTCAGGCCCTTGCGCCGTGCGGCGTGCGCCGCGATGCGCGTGACCTCGTCGAGCAGCACGCCGAGGTTCACCGCCTGGGGCTGCAGCTCGAGCGCGCCGGCCTCGATCTTCGAGTAGTCCAGCACGTCGTTGATGATCGCCATCAGGTTGCGACCCGACTGGAGAATCGAGCCCACGTAGTCCTTCTGCGGATCGCTCAGCGGCGTCTCGTTCATCAGCTGCGCCATGCCCAGCACCCCGTTCATCGGCGTGCGGATCTCGTGGCTCATGTTCGCCAGGAACCGGCTCTTGGCCCGGGTGGCCGCCTCGGCCTGGAGCTTCGCCTCGATCAGCGCCAGCTCCGAGGCCTTGCGCTCGGTGATGTCTTCGACGCTGCCCACCATGCGCACCGGCTTGCCCTCGCCGTCGCGCTCCACGACGTCGCCGCGGTCGAGCACCCAGATGATCGTCCCATCAGGCCTGCGCAGCCGGTGCTCGTGGCGGTAGGGGCCCTTGCCGGACCGGGAGCGGTCGATGGCGCCGAACACGCCCTCGCGCTCCTCTTCGATGAGCCGGTCCGAGAAGTCTTCGAGGCGGTGCTGGTTGCCCGGGGGGTACCCGAGGATCTCGCACCACCGCAGGTTGTTGTGCAGCTGGCCGCTGGCGATGTCCCAGTCCCAGATGCCGTCGCCGGTCGCGGCCAGCACGTGGGTCAGCCGCTGCTCGCTTTGCTCGAGCTGGCGCTGCGCGCGCTTGAGGTCGGTGACGTCGTTGGCCAGCACCAGGATGCGGCGGCCGCCCGTCTTGCTGACCAGGGGCTTCTTGATCGACTGGTAGAAGTGCGTCTCGCCGGTGGCGACGTCGGTCGACTCTTCGAGCACCACCCGCGTCTCGGTGCCCAGCATGATCTCCTGCACGTTCTTCTTGAAGAACTCGACCTGCTCCTGGTTCGGGTTGAAGGCCCCGTCGTCCTTGCCGATCAACGCCTCGGGGGTGGTGCGGTAGAGCTGCGCCAGGGCGCGGTTGCCCACCAGGAAGCGGCCTTCCCAGTCCTTGAGCAGCACCACGTTGGGGCTCTCGTCGATGGCGCTGCGCAGGAGATCGTGGGCGTCCTGGAGTTGGTCGACCTGGTTCGCGAGCTTGCGCTGCGCCTTCCGCGCCCGGCCCAGCGCCAGCAACAGCCCCACCACCACCAGCGACGAGCACAGCGCGATCACGAGCGACACTTCGAGGCTCCCTTGAGGATTCATGGCGCGGGCTCGGCGGCAGGCAGCCTTGCGGTCAGCCGCAGCCCGGGCGGCTGGAGGTTGCTCACCTGGAGGCTCGCCCCCGAGAGGTTGAAGATGCGATGGGCCACCGACGGGTCGAGGCCGAGATCGCCGCCGCGGGTCAGGGGCTGCGACGAGCCCATCACGTCGAAGAACCCCGGCAGCGCGGCCTCGGGCACTCCCACGCCGGCGGCGTCGACCTCCACGGTGACGAAGTCGCCCTCGGCCCGGCACGACGCGCTGACCGCGGCGGGCGACGAGGCGAACTTGTGCGCGGTGTTCACCACGGCCCGGAAGGCGTAGGCCAGCAGCACCTCGTCGCCGAGCACCGTCAACCGAGGCGGGGTCACCTCGAGCCGCGGTCCGGGGCCGCCCACCGCCTCGAGCGCGATGCGCAGCATGGGGGCCAGCGGCACGTGCTGCTGCGAGAAGTTGCGCGCCCCGACCTCGATCTGCGTGAGCACCTCGGCGTTCTCGATGAGGCGCATCAGCCGCTGGCGCGAGGCCTGGAACATCGACCCCAGCTCGTCGAGCTCCGAGCCCGGGGGGCAGAGGTCGAGCAGCAGGTCTCCGATGCCCAGCACGCCGTTGAGCGGCGTGCGCAGCTCGTGGCTGATCAGCTTGAGGAACTCGCTCTTGGCCCGGTCGAGCAACCCCAGCCGGCGGTGGGCTTCGGCGAGCTCGGCGGTGCGCGCCGCGACCAACTGGTCGAGCGCCTGGTTGTGCTCCTCGAGGCTGGCCGTCAGCAGGCGCAGCTGCAGGTGGGTGTTGACGCGCGCCCACAGCTCCTCGACCTGGAACGGCTTGGTGACGTAGTCCACGCCGCCGCACTGGAAGGCCGTCAGCTTGTCCTCGGTGGCGTCGAGCGCGGTGAGGAAGATGACCGGGATGGCCGCGAGCGCGGGGTTCGCCTTGAGCCGGCGGCAGACCTCGAACCCGTCCATCTCGGGCATGGCGATGTCCAGCAGCAGGATGTCGGGCGGGGCGAAGGCGGCGGCCTCGAGCGCGTGGGCGCCCCCGGTGAACGAGCGCACGTCACACCCCCGGTTGCGCAGCAGCGCGTCGAGGAGCTTCAAGTTCGCCGGGGTGTCGTCGACGAGCATCACCACGGGGGTTCGGTCCAGTCTCAAGGGGCGCTCCGGGGCACGGTCTTCTTATAGATGCGCGCCTGCTCGTCGAGCACCTCGAAGCGGTCGGCGACCGAGGTGAACGTCAGGCTCTCCTTGTCCCCGAGGCAGAGGATGCCCCCGTGGTCCAGGCTCTCCCAGAACAGCTCGAGCACCTGGTTCTGCAGGTCCTCGCTGAAATAGATGAGCACGTTGCGGCACACGATGACCTGCATCTCGCCAAACGACGTGTCCATCGCGAGGTTGTGCCGCGCGAAGGTCATGCGGCGGCGCAGCTCGGGGTCCATGATCGCTGCCTGGTAGCGCGCGTGGTAGTAGTCCGACAACGCCGCCTGCCCCCCGGCCGCCTGGTAGTTGAGGGTGCCCTTGCGGATCACCTCGAGCGAGTAGATGCCCGCCTTCGCCGTCTCCAGCGCCGGCTGGCTGATGTCCGTGGCGTAGAGGGTGGCGCGCTGGTGCAGGCCCGCCTCGCGCAGCAGGATGGCGTGCGAGTACACCTCTTCGCCCGTCGCGCAGCCCGCGTGCCAGATCTTTACGTGGGGCCAGCTGCGCAGCCGCGGCAGCACCACCTTCGCCAGGCCCGCGTAGAAGAACGGGTCGCGGAACAGCGAGGTGACCGACACCGAGAAGTAGGGCGCCAGCCCGTGGAAGAACTCGGGGTCGCGCAGCACGCGCCCGGCGACGTCGAGGAAGCCCGGCAACTGCCGGTCCGCGAGGAACTGCGTGAGCCGCCGGCTGATGCTCTCCATGGCGTAGCCGCGGAAGTCGTAGCCGTAGCGCAGGTAGATGGCCTCGAGCAGCAGCTGCAGCTCGATCTTCTCCACGGCGCCGCCCTCACCCTGGCCCCGGAGTTCCATCAGCGGCTCAGCCAGACCCGCATCAGCGAGAGCAGCCGGTCCTGGTCGACGGGCTTGGTGAGGTAGTCCGACGCGCCGGCCTCGATGCACTTCTGGCGGTCTTCCTTCATGGCCTTCGCCGTCAGCGCGATGATCGGCAGGTTCGCGAAGCGCTCCTGGGCGCGGGTGCGGCGCGCGGCCTCGTAGCCGTCCATCACCGGCATCATCATGTCGAGCAGCACCAGGTCGATCTCCGGGTGCTCCGCGAGCATCGCCAGCGCCTGCTCACCGTTGGCCGCCTTGAGCGGCGAGACCCCGTGGCTGGCGAGCAGCTTCGACATGGCGAACATGGTGCGCATGTCGTCCTCGACCACCAGCACCTGCTTGCCGCGCAGCCGCTCGTCGGACTCGTAGAGGTGCCGGATGGTCTGGCGCTTCTCTTCGGGCAGGTCGTTGACCACGCGGTGCAGGAAGAGCGCGACTTCGTCGATCAGCCGTTCCTGGCTGCGCACGTCCTTGATGATGATCGAGTCGGCGTAGTCACGCAGCGCCAGCTCCTCGTCGGAGGTCAGGTCGCGCACGGTGTAGACGATGACCGGCGGGAGCAGGTTCTTCTCGGCCGCCGCCGCGCGCAGCAGCTCCAGGCCCTGCATGTCGGGCAGGCCCAGGTCGAGCACCACGAGGTCGAAGCGCTGCGCGCGCAGCGCCGCGAGCGCGGCCGCGCCGGTGTCGACCTCCTTCACGTGCACCGTGCCGTTGCCCACGATCCGCACCGTCTCCTTGCGCATCACCGGGTCGTCCTCCACGACCAGCACCAGCTTCTGGGCGGTGGCCGAGGACTTCTCGATGTTCGCCAGGATGCTGTCGATGTCTTCGGTGCGCAGCGGCTTGTGCGCGTGGCCGATGGCGCCGATGCGCAGCCCCTCGAGGCTGGCATCCTCGGCCGACACGATGTGCACGGGGATGTGGCGGGTGTCGACGTCTTGCTTCAGGGCGCTGAGCACCATCCACCCGTTGGTGTCGGGCAGGTTGATGTCGAGGATGATGCCGCTGGGCCGGAAGGACTTGGCCAACAGCAGGCCGTCCTTGCCGTTGAGCGCGGCGAGGCACTTGAACCCGCGGCGCCGCACCTCGGCCACCAGCACGGCGACGAAGCGCGCGTCGTCCTCGACGATCAACACCACCCGGTCGCGCTCCTCGAGGTTCTCGCGATCGTCGAGCAGCGGCCGCGGGCCCGTGACGTTGGGCGCGTTGGGCGCGTTGGGCGCGCTGGGTGCCGGGGTCGGCAGGGCCGGCACGGCCGGGGCGAGGGCCGTGCCCGGGGTCGGAGGCCGGGCCACGGCGCGGGTCTCCGTGGGGCTGGCCTCGATGGGGATGATCACCGTGAAGGTCGAGCCCACGCCCGGCTTGCTCTCGAGGTGCAGCTCGCCGCCCAGCAGCGTCACCAGCTCGCGCGAGATCGACAGGCCCAGGCCGGTGCCGCCGTACTTGCGGCGGTCGCCCGAGTCGGCCTGCTGGAACGCCTCGAACACGATGCGCTGCATGTCGGGGGCGATGCCGATGCCGGTGTCGGTGACCCGGATGGCCAGGGCGCGGTCGGCGCTCAGCCCGGCGCGCATCACCCGCTCATCGGGGCCCGGCCGCCCGAACGAGAGCGTCACTCCGCCGACCTCGGTGAACTTCAGCGCGTTGCCCACCAGGTTCTTGAGCACCTGCCCCAGGCGGTGCGGGTCGGTGACGATCGTCGCCGGCGCCCCCTCTTCCATCTTCACGGTCAGCGCGAGCCCCTGGCTGCGGGCCATGTGGTCGAACTGGCGCACCAGGGTCTGGGCGAGGTCCTGGGGCGCGGTGGCCTCCATGCGCAGGTCCATGCGCCCGGCCTCGATCTTCGACAGGTCGAGGATCTCGTTGATCAGGTTGAGCAGGTCGTTGCCGCTCGAGAAGATGACCGCCGCCGACTCGCGCTGGTCCTCGTTGAGGTTGCCCTCGGTGTTGTCCCGCAGCGTGCGCGCCAGCAGCAGCAGGCTGTTGAGCGGGGTGCGCAGCTCGTGCGACATGTTGGCGAGGAACTCCGACTTGTACTTGCTGGCCACGGCCAGCTCCTCGGCCTGCACCGCGATGTCGCGGCGCGCGCGCTCGATCTCCGCCTTCTGCTTCTCGAGGGCCTGGTTGCGCTGCTCGAGCTCCTCGTTGGTGACGGCCAGGGCTTTCTGCTGCAGCTTGAGCCGCGACTCCGACTCGGTGGTGCGCGCCATCTGCATCTCGAGCTCGGTGTTGGTCTGCTCCAGCTCGGTCTGCTGGGCCCTGAGCTCCTGGCTGGCGTGCTCGAGCGCGCGAGACTGGCTCGTCAGCTCCTCGTTGCTGGCCTTGAGCTCCTCTTGCTGCGTGCGCAGCGAGGCCTGCACCGTGGCGATCTCCAGCGACACCGCGAGCACCGAGGCCACCTGCTCGACGTACTGCTGGTGCACCGTGCTCATCGGGATGAGGGTGCCCAACTCGAGCACGCCGCGCAGCTCGTTCTTGAACAGGATGGGGACCACGCACAGGTTCCGCGGGGGCGCCTCGCCCAGCCCCGAGACCACGCGCACGTAGTCGGCCGGCGCGTGCTGCAGCACGATCTGCTTGCGCTCCAGGGCCGCCTGCCCGACCAGGCCCTCGCCGAGCCGGAACTGGCTCCCGAGGCTCTTGCGCTCGGTGTACGCGTAGGTGCTGGTCAGCCGCAGCAGCGGGCCGACGCCGTCGGTCTCGAGGGTGTAGATCGCGCCCACCTTGGCGTCGAGGTGGCGGGCCATGGCGGTGAGCGCCGCCGTGGTCAGCGTCTGCACGTCGCTCTGCCCGAGCACCACCTCGTTGAGCGCGGCGACCCCGCTCTTGAGCCAGTCGGTCTCGCGGTTCAGCCGGGCCGCGTCGCGCAGCGAGCCGGTCATCTGGCGCAGGGCGAGGCCCAGTTCGTCGCGGTCGCTGCGGGGCTGGATGTCGGCCTCGTAGTCGCCGGCGGCGATGATGTTCGCCTGGCGCGCGGCGCCCTTGAGGGTGGAGGCGAGGCTGTTGATGGCCCCGGAGATCTTGTCGCCCGCGCCCTTCGAGGTGACCTGCACGTCGAGGTCCCCGGCGCCGAGGCGCTCTGCGGCGCTGGCGATCTCCTTGAGGGTGGTGGTCATGCGCACCACCGCGAGGCCCAGCCGGTCCTTCGGGCCGCGGGAGGTGACGCTGCCTTCGTAGTTGCCCGAGGCCACGAAGTCGGCCTGCTGGGCCGCCTCGGCCAGGGTGCGCGCGGCCATGTTCACCGCGCCGGACAGCATGTCGCGCGGGCCGCGCGGGGTGACCTGCACGCTGGCGTCACCCTCCGAGACGGCTTCGGCGGCCTTGACCACTCCGCGCAGGCCTTCGAGCGCGTCGACCAGCCTCGCGCGCACCTCGTCGAACTCGTCGCCGCGGCGCGCCTCGAAGTTCACCTCGTACTCGCCCCGGGCCAGGGTCTCGGCCGCGGCCTTGAGGTCCGCGGCGGTGCTCCGCAGGCTGGTGGTGAGCTGGCCCCACAGCGCCCGCAGCAGGAGCACGGCGGCGATGATCAGCGTCAGGGTCAGCCCCCGGGTGCCCGCGCGGGCGTCCCGGGCGCCAACGGCGCTGGCCTGGGCGCGCGCGGCCTGGCGCTCGAGCAGGCGGTCGATGGTCTCGGTGACGTCGCGAAAGGCGCCGTCGCCGTCGTCGAAGGCGGCGCGGGCCCCGGCCGCGTCCTGGGCGTCGAGGGCGGCCCAGGTGCGGGTGTCGGCGAGGCGCACCGCGCTGAGGCGGGCATCGAACTCCGCCCACGAGCGCTCGTCGCCCCCGCGGGGCAGCGCGTCGAGGCCGGCGTGCGTCCGGTCGAGGGCGCTGAGGAGCAGCTCGCGGCGCTGGCGCACGCTGGCCTGGGAGGCCTGGCGCTCGAGCACCACCGCGTCATGCGTCGCGGCCCGCAGGGCGGTCACCGCGCTCGAGACCCGCGCCAGGGCGAGCGTCGAGGGCACGACCTCGCCCGAGAGCGCCTCGAGACCGGCGTCGGCCAGCTGCCGGTCGTAGCCGGTGAGGACCAGCTGGGAGGCCATCGCCACGACGATGAGTGAACCGACCGCGACGACCCGGGACCTGATGGACTTGAACATGATGATACCTTGGGGCTCAGTGCTTCTCGGCCCGCTGTTCCTGTGCTGACTGCAGGGTGAGCCACACCTCGTCGAACTGCTGCTCGGAGGCTGCGAAGGCGTCGACCAGGCGCGGGTCGAAGTGCCGGCCTCGCCCTTGGCGAATGATGGCCGTCGCGTCGGCGTGGTTCGCCGGCTCCTTGTAGGGGCGCCGGGCGCGGATCGCGTCGTACACGTCGGCCACGGCCACGATGCGCGCGCTGAATGGAATGGCCTCGCCGGCGAGGCCCGCCGGGTAGCCGCTGCCGTCCCACTTCTCGTGGTGCGACCTTGCGATCTCCGCCCCCACCCGCACCAGCTCGTTGCGGGGGTAGGTGCGCAACACGGCCTCGAGGGTGCGCGCGCCGAGCTCGGCGTGCGTCTTCATCACCTCGAACTCCTCGGGCGTGAGGCGTCCCGGCTTGAGCAGCACCGCGTCGGGAATGGCGACCTTGCCGATGTCGTGCAGCGTGGCCGCCCGGCCGATGAGGTTCAGGAGGCCCTCGTCGAAGTCGCGACCCTCGACGGCCCGCAGCAGCACCCGGGACATCTCGCCGATGCGCTCGACGTGCAGCCCGGTGTTGTCGTCGCGCGACTCGGCGAGCCTGGCCAGCGCGACGATGGTCGCCTGCTGGGAATCGGAGATCTCCCGCACCTGCTCGGCCACCATGCGCTCGAGGCGCTCGTTGGACTGGGCCAGCACCCCCTCGAGCCGGTGCAGCCCGACGTGGGTGGCCACGCGCATCAGCACCTCTTCCATGTGGAAGGGCTTGGTCACGTAGTCCCGGCCGCCGGCGCGCAGCGCCTTCACCTTGGCCTGGGCGTCGTGGATCGCGCTGATGAAGAGCACCGGCACGCGGGTCAGCGTCACCTCGGCGCGCAGCCGCTCGCACACCGCGTAGCCATCGAGCTCCGGCATGTCGACGTCGAGCAGCACCAGGTCGGGCGGTTCTTCGCGGGCCATCTGCAGTGCCGCCTTGCCGCTCTGCGCGGCGCGCACCCGGTACCCGGCCCCGGTCAGGGCGTGCACCAGCAGCCGCAGGTTCTCCGGGGTGTCGTCGACCACCAGCAGGTTGGCCGGCCGCGGGTGGGGCACCGCCGTCACGCGGCCTCCACCAGCTTGAGCAGCTTGCCGTACTCGAAGCCCTCGGCGAGCCGCCGCAGCTCGGACGCGGCGTGGGGCGCGGTGGCGGAGATGGTGTCGATCTCCCGCGCGATGGCCTCGGCGTAGCCGCTCTTGAGCGCGAGCACGAGGGCGCTGCGCTGGGCCGGCGCGACCACCGTCAGGGTCTCGGGGGTCAGTGGCGCGGCGAGCGGCTGGGCCGCGTCTCCCGCGAAGGCGAAGCGCGCCCTGGTCAGGGAGCCGATCATCTCGAAGATGCCGCTCTCGCGTACCGGCTTGGGCATGAAGCCGGCGACGCCCGCGGCCAGCACCCGGTCGCGCTCGTCCTTGAGCGGGCTGGCCGACACGACCACCACCGGCACCTCGGCGCCGCCCGGCAGCGCGCGAATGCGCCGGGTCACCTCCAGCCCGTCGGCCCCCGGCATGCACAGGTCGGTCAGCACCAGCTCGCAGGGCTCTTCGGTGAAGGCCGTCACCGCCTCGTCGGCGCTCGAGGTCTCGCGCACCGACAGGCCGATCGACCGCAGCATGTTGGCGAGCATGGCGCGGTTGTCGCGATCGTCTTCCACGATGAGCACGCGCACCGAGGGGCCCCCGGAGACGAGCCCCACCACGCGCGGGGGCAGCGGGCCCACCGCCATCTCGTCGCCCACGTCGGCCTCGAACTCGAAGCGGAAGGTGCTGCCCACGCCCAGCTCGGAGCTCACGGTGACGTCGCCGCCCATGAGCCGCGCGAAGCGGCGCGAGACCGCGAGGCCCAGGCCCGTGCCCACCGCGGCGACGCTGCGCGAGACCTGCACGAAGGGCTCGAAGATGTCGTGGATCAACTCCGGGGGAATGCCGATGCCCGTGTCCCGCACCTCGATCACCACCCGCGCTCGCCCGCCCGACGACAGCGAGGCCGAGGCCCGCAGGATCACCTCGCCGGCCTGGGTGAACTTCATGGCGTTGCCCAGGAGGTTGATCAGCACCTGGCGCACCTTGCCCGCGTCGATGCGCAGGGAACGCGGCCCGATCGCCCCCTGCTCGACGCTGAAGACCAGCCGCTTCTCGCTGGCCCGCAGGCTGAACATGCGCTCGACGTCCGTGAGCAGGTCGCTGAAGTCCACCGGCGCGAGGTCGAGGCCGTCCTTGCCCGACTCGATGCGGGCCATGTCGAGCACGTTGTTGACCAGGGTGATGAGGTGCTCGCCGCTGCGGTCGATGGTCTCGAGGTAGTCGCGCTGGCGCTGGCTCAGGGCCTGGTCGCGCAGCAGCAACTGCGTGTAGCCGAGGATGGCGTTCATCGGGGTCCGCACCTCGTGGCTCATGCTGGCGAGGAAGCGGCTCTTGGCCCGGCTCTCGGCCTCGATGTGCATCAGCCGTTCCTTCTCTTCGGTCGCGCGCCGCAGGGCGGTGAGATCGGAGAAGGTGGTGTAGACCTGAAAGGGGCGCTGCTCCCCCGGGCGGAAGAGCGGCACCGCGCGAATCTGGACCCAGCGACGGTCTCCGTCGCGCCCGTTGAGGATGCCCATCGGCGGGCTCTCGACGGTCTGGCCGCTGCGCAGCGCCTGCATCGCCGGGTGGGCCTCCCGCGCGAACGGCGTGCCGTCTTCGTGGACCGCGCTCCGGCACTCGTCCTGGGGGCTCGCGGCGCCCATGTCGGCCCGGCTCAACCCGAGGATCTGCTCCGCGGCGGGGTTGGCCTCGATGATCACGCCCTCGGCGTTCTGGTAGATCACCCCCTGGGCCATGGTCTCGAAGAGCAGCCGGTGCTGCGCCTCGCTCTGGGCCCGGTGGGTCTCGCTCACCGTGCGCTGCAGCGTGCCGAAGATGAGGTCGGGCACCAGCGAGAGCAGGTCGGGGAGATCCTCCCGGGGCCCCTGGTCCGGCGCCGAGGGCCGCGACGCGCTCCAGCTGAAGACGAGGCCGCCGATGACGCGCTCTTCGATGAGCGGGAGCACCAGCAGCGCGCGAATGCCCCGCGCCTGGAGCGTGGCCCGAGCCTCGACGGCCCCGTCGGGGAGCGCATCGAGGCTGGCGATGATCACGCCGCTCTCGTCGGTCTGCGCGAGGATCGCCTCGAGCGCGTACTCGCACCCCATGAAGGTGGTCGGCCCCGCCTCGGCCTGCCAGTCGAGGCCCGAGGGCCAGGCGGTGTCGGTGCGGCCGGTCAGCTGCACCTCGGCGCGCGACGCCCCGATGAGCGTGGCCACCCGGGCGAGCGCGCGCTCGATCGACGGGGGCACTTCGGCCGGGTTGCGGCGCGTGATGTCGCGTGACACGTCCGAGAGCAGGGCCTTGAAGCGGTTTCGGCGCCGGAGCTGCCCGGCCTTCTGCTCGAGGGCCACGGTGCGCTGGCGCACCAGCGACTCGAGGGCCGCGCGGGTGCGGGCCAGCTCGAGGAAGACGGAGACCTTGCCGATCAACACCTTCGGGTCGATGGGCTTGACCAGGTAGTCGACGGCGCCGGTGTCGTAGCCCTTGAACTGGTGGGCCTCGTCGCTGTGCGCGGCGCTGACGAAGATGATGGGGAGCGACGCCGTCGACGGGTTCCCGAGGAGGATCTCGGCGAGCTCGTAACCGTCCATCTCGGGCATCTGCACGTCGAGGATCGCCAGCACGAACTCGTGCTGCAGCGACAGCGCCAGGGCCTCGTCTCCGCTGGTGGCCCTGATGATTCGCGCGCGCACCCCCTTGAGGATGGTCTCGAGGGCGAAGAGGTTGTTCCTCTGGTCGTCGACGATGAGGATCTCGGGCGCCGCCGCCAATTCGTGGGCCTCGTGTTCAAGGTTGAGGAGTGAGTCCACGTTCACGGGGAGCACTATGTCGAGGCCCCAGCGCTACGGGCAGCGTGGGTTAGCCTGCTCCGACACAGGAAGAGTCGCGCTCCGAAATAGAATCAATCTTCGTCAAGCAAGAGAAAGCCTCGACTGTCTGCGTCAGGCCGTTCGGGGTGGACCGCGCCTAGCGGGCCTGGTCCCACGCGCCGTGAAACGCGTAGGGGAGCAAGGGCAGCGGCACGCGACACACCGGGCCGGCGGCGAGCGCGGTCGCGTCGAACACCGCCAGCGTCGAGCAGCCCTCGAGGCCGTCCGAGAGCATCGCCAGCACGTAGCCCGCGTCGTCGCGCGCGGCGGAGGGCGCGAAGAGTGGCTCGCCGACGAACACCGACGTGGGCGTGCTCCACACCTGGGGCGGCTTCGCGAGGTCGCGCAGGTCGAGGCTCAACAACGAATCGAACGGGTCGCTGTGCCGGGTGTCGGCGCGAGTGGCCGCGAAGAGCAGCGGGGTCTCGAGCCCGTCGTGCGCGGGGTGCACCCGGGGGAAGTCGACGCCGTGTGGGACCAACTGCTGCCAGGTGGCCGTGGTGGCCTCCGCGGGAATGGTGATGCGAAACAGCCGCTGCGGCGCGCGCGTGTCGGGCAGCGCCGGGTCGAGCGGCGCGTCGGGGCCCCGGAAGCCGAACTCGGCGCCGAACTCGAAGTGGTGAAAGAGGCACGCGTCGAGGTGCACCGAGCCCTCGCGCTCGAAGGCGTTGCCGTAGTGCACCACGAAGGCGTGGTCGGGCAGGGTGACGGTGCGCACGGGCCCGGGCGCGCCGCGGGGCACGAGGTACACCGCGCCCGGCGCCGCCCCGTCGGCGGTGATGGAGTTGATCAACGTGGACGCGCCTACCAGGGTGCGCGCGAACTGACCGAACTTCACCTTGAGCGGGTTGCTCACCAGCACGTACCAGTTCGGGGTGATGGCGAAGTCGTGCGCGAAGAGCATGCCGGGCACCGCCACCTCGCGCGTGTCGACCACCTCGTTGCGCTCGTTCATCTCGCGGAAGGTGAGTTTCGTCTTCGGCCCCATGGCGATGCTGCAGTGCACGAGCCGTCGCCGCGCCACGTCGTGCTTGGTGTGCGCCAGGGTGGCCTGGCCCTCGAGCGCGCCGCCGAAGGTCTCGACGCCCGTCGTCTCGAGCGAGTCGGGGTCGAGCGCGTGCGGCGGCCCGCCTTCCCACCCCGCGAGCAGCCGCCCGCCCCAGCGGGTGATGGTGGTGTTGGCCACGTTGCGCGGCGAGCCGAACTGCAGGTTCTGCCAGAAGTGCGGGCCGAGGTTGGTGCCCAGGCCCCGGTGCACCAATCGCTGGGCCGCGGCCTCGTCACGGTAGACGCGCGTCTGCACGAAGCGCGCGCGCAGGCGCACCGCGCCATCCTCGAGGAACTCGAAGGCGCGCACGTAGCCGTGGCCGTCGAAGGGGTGCGCGAGCCGCCCTCCGATGTGGGTCCACCCCGGGCCATTCGAGAGCACGCGCCCACCGCGCAGCGCCGCGGGGAGGTCGCCCTCGAGGCGCGCGCGGTCGATGGTGAGGTCCAGTGGGCCGGGGCTCGCGGTCAGGGACGCGTTCCACGCGCGGGCACGGGGCGACAGGTCGGCGGTCGTCATGGGGCGCAGTGTAGTCGCCACGGGCGTCCTGCCCGCAGCGCATCTGCGCTCGCCCGGCCTCCGTCGTCGCCGCGCGAACGCTCAGCTCACTCGGGGCGCAGGCGCCAGTCGAGGCAGCCCAGGTCACCCACGGAGCCCAGCGCCGGCGAGGACACCACCGTCACCCCGCCATCGCGCGCCAGCAGCCGCAGCGTGGGGCTCGGCGTGCCGCCCACGGCGCTCAGCCACCGGCCACCGGGGACGAAGCGCAGGCACAGCGGCGCCTGGGCATCGGCGCTCGGCTGCGCGGAGAGCGTGGTCTGCGCGGCGTCTTCCAGCGACACCCGCTGCACCCGGTACTCCGTCGCGCCCGAGGGCAGCACCGCGTCTGCGCGCACCGCCGCCTCGGCCCCGAAGGGCGAGAGGCTCACGCCGTCGTACCGCCCGAAGGACATCGGGGGCGCACCGGCCGCGAGCAACGGGGCCACGCCGCCGCCCGGCGAGCGCACCAGCAGCGTCTCTTCCTGGCCGCCGTCGGCGACCGGGGCCACCCGCTGGAGCACCGCCATGCCCGTGCTCGACGTGTCGAAGAGCTGGCCCTCGAAGGCTTCGCCCGCGTCGCGCGTGGCCACGTCGTAGCGCCAGGTCACGTGCAGTGAGCGGTTCGAGTCGAAGGACGAGTACAGCAGCACCCCGGGCGCTTCCCAGGCCCAGCGCCGGGTGATGGCCACCAGCTCCGGGAGCCCACCGTCGGCCACGACGAACAGGGCGTCGCTGTCCGTGGAGAAGTCGGTGCCGTTGAGCGCGACCCACGGGCCGCTCGGTGACCACTCGGCGCGCGTCGTCTTGCCGTCGTAGGCGCCGGTGTTGAGCCGCGACGCGTGGAGCCGGTGCACCGTGCCGTCGGCCTCGCGGGCGAAGGCACGCTCCCCGTCGGTGAACAGCAGCCGCGTACCCGTGGGGTCCCACCGGGGCTGCTGGAACATGCCCGCGCCGGCGTCGGCCCGTGACGCGACGACCTCGGAGCCGCCATCGAGCTGCAGCAGCAACACGTCGCCGTTGAAGGCGATGACCGCCGCCTCGAGCACGCTCGTTCGTCCAGCGTCGACCGTCACCACCGCGAGGCCCGCGTCGTCGATGCCGCCGTCCTCCCCGCGCTCGTCCGGCAGACCCACCCGCCCACAGTCACACCCGCCCAGGGCCATCACCACGCTCGCCGCCACCAGCACCGCTCGAAGGTTCATGGGCGCTCCAAAGCCGGGAGTCGGTGGTGCGTCAAGTTCGGATCAGCCCGGCTGTGCCCCCAGGCGACGGAACTCGCGCACCAGTGACACCCGCCAGCGCACGATGGCCCCGAAGGCCACGAGGAAGAACAGCGCCCCGGTCTGCGCCTGGGACACCCACTGCTCCATCCACGAGCGCAGCGCGAAGCGGGCCCCGAGCAGCGCCAGGAGAATCCACACGAACGCCGGCGAGCGCTGCATCACGAAGGACGCGCCTTGCCGCGTGAGCTTCGAGCTCTTCGCCAACGGCCATGCGAAGACCACCGCGCCGAAGGCCAGGGCCCCCAGCGCCCAGGCCAGCGGCACGCGCAGTTCCGGCGCGACGAACATCAGGAGGCCCGTGCTCATGCCCAGCGGGGGAAGGACCAGCGAACGCAGCGTCACCGGGGTGCTCGTCTCGCGGTAGCGCCAGGTCATCACCGCGGCGGCCCCGGCGAGCGAGACCGCCAGGTACACCGCCGGTGACAGGTGCGTGGGGTCCATTCCTCAGCGCTGCTCGAGCTTGCCGTCGGCGTGCTTCGCGAAGCGGCCCTGCTCGCGCGGGTGCACCGGGTCGTCGCGCTTCCACGGCCAGCCGCCGAACTGCGTGCGCTGGTAGTCGGCGAAGGCCTGCGCAATCTCCTGCTGCGAGTTCATGACGAAGGGGCCGTAGCTCACCACCGGCTCGCCGATGGGCTGGCCCTGGAGGATGAGCACCTCGGCCTCGCCCTCTTCGTTGTTCACCAGCACCGCGGGCAGGTCTTCCTTGAGCCGCGCCCCGGTGCCGCGATCCAGGCTGGTGTTCCCCACGCGCAGCTGGGTACCGGCGAAGAAGTACAGCATGCGGTTGGTGCCGCGCGTCGCGGGGGGCACGGTCCACGACGCGCCGGGCTGGAGCTTGATGGTCCAGATGGCCACGTCGCTGTCGGGCATCGAGGCCCACGACTTGGGCGGCGGCGGCGGGGCGCGCACGTCACCGAGGTGACCCGCGACGAGGGAGATCTCCGCGCCCTCGGTGGTGATGGTGGGGATGGTGTCGGCCCAGAGCATCGAGAAGTGCGGCTCGACCATCTTGTTCGCGCGCGGGAGGTTCAACCAGATCTGGAACAGCTCCAGCGGGTTGGGGCTGCGCGTCTCGAGCAGGGGGAACATCTCGCAGTGCACGATGCCCTTGCCGGCGGTCAGCCACTGCGCGTCGCCGCGACCGAAGCGCGCCGTGGCGCCCAGCGAATCCGAGTGGTCGATGAGCCCGCGCCGCACCACGGTCACCGTCTCGAAGCCGCGGTGCGGGTGCTGGGGAAAACCGGGCACGGTGTCGCCGTGGTACATGCGCCAACCGTCCTTGCCCTCGAAGTCGCTGCCGAGGTTGCGGCCCGCGAGCGACGCCGCCGGCCCCAGCACCTCGTTGCCCAGCGGGTACGCGTCGTCGTGGTGCACGCAGAAGAGGAAGGGGTCCAGCGTCTGCCACGGGAACCCGAGGGCCACCTGCTCGAGGACGACGTCGTTGCTCATGGGCCTTCCATGCCGTCTCGGGTCTTCCCGCGCAACCCCTCGCACTGGTGGGACGGCCTGTCCTGAGCCGGGGTAAGTCGCCCCCCATGAACCCGCTCGTGTCGGATGCCTTCGTCGACTTCCTCGTGGCTGACGTGCTCGATGTCGAGGGCCTGTGCCGGCTCCCGAAGTTCGAGGGCCACGGGAAGGAGACCATCGGCCCGTGGTTCGCCGCCTGTCGCCGCGTGGCCCGCGAGGTGCTGGCCCCCGGCTACCGGGCCATCGACGCGGAGCCGCCGCGGCTGGTCGACGGGCGCGTGCGGGTGCACCCGAAGATGCACGACGCCTGGCGCGAGCTGGTGGGCCTCGACGTCATCGCCGCGGTGCACCAGCTGCCGCTGACCGTCACCACGCTCTCCAGCGCCTACCTCATGGCGGGCAACCTCTCGGCCTACGGGCTGGCGGGGCTGACGGCCGGCGCGGCGCACCTCATCGAGGCCTTCGGGAGCGGGGCGGTGCGCGAGCTGTTCCTCTCGCAGCTGCGGTCGGGCGAGTGGGCCGGGACCATGGCGCTGACGGAACCGCAGGCCGGCTCGAGCCTCGCCGACGTCACCACGCGCGCGCGCCCGGTGGCCGAAGGCACCTTCTTGATCAACGGCGCGAAGATCTTCATCTCCGGTGGAGACCAGGACCTCACGCAGAACGTGGTGCACCTCGTGCTCGCGCGCATCGAGGGCTCGCCCGCGGGGACCAAGGGCATCTCGCTCTTCGCCGTGCCGAGGCGGAGGCCGGAAGGCGACGGGCTGGTCGACAACGACGTGCACGTCAGCGGGGTGATCCACAAGATCGGCTGGCGCGGGCTGCCCTCGCTGGCGCTGAGCTTCGGCGACGAAGGCGACTGTCATGGCTGGCTGGTGGGGATGCCCAACCAGGGCCTGCGCTGCATGTTCCAGATGATGAACGAGGCGCGCATCATGGTCGGGGTCAACGCGGCGGCCACGGCCTCGGTCGCCTTCCACGAGTCGGTGGCCTACGCGAAGGATCGCAAGCAGGGCCGCGCGCTGGGCAACGCCGACGCCAGCTCCGAGCAGGTGCCGCTGACCGCCCACGCCGACGTGCGGCGCATGCTGCTGCGGCAGAAGGCCATCGTCGAAGGCTCGCTGGCGTTGCTGGGCCTCACCGCGCGCTTCGCGGATCTCTCGGTGCACGCGGCCGACGAGGCCGAGCGCACGCGCGCGAAGTGGCTGCTGGACCTGCTCACCCCCATCGCCAAGACCTTCCCCGCGGAGAAGGGCTTCGAGAGCAACGCCCTCGCGCTGCAGGTGCACGGTGGCTACGGCTACTCGAGCGAGTACCTGCCCGAGGCGTGGCTGCGAGATCAAAAGCTCAACACCATCCACGAGGGCACCACGAGCATCCAGGGCCTCGACCTGCTGGGGCGCAAGGTGGTCGCCGGTGGCGGCGCGGCGTTGTTGGCCCTGGTGGACGAGATGGAGCCGGACCTCGCGAAGTCGGCCCTCGACGTGAGCGTGCTGCGCGCCGCCGTGGGGCAGGTGAGCGAGGTGACGGCCGCGCTCGGCGCGCGCGGGGCCGAAGGCGACGTCGAGGGCATGCTCGGTCACTCGGCCGACTTCATGGAGGCGATGTCGGTGGTCGTCGTGGGCTGGGTGTGGACGAAGCTCAGCAACGCAGTGGCGGGCCGTGACGACGACTTCAGCAAGGGCCTGCGCACGGCGGCGCAGTACTGGCTGGTCACCGAAGTGCCGCGGGTCGACGCGTTGCTGAAGCTCTGCGTCTCGGAAGACCGCAGCTACCTCGACCTGCAGCCCGCCTGGCTGTGAGGGCTCACCGCACCACGAACACCGGTCGGTGACTGCCCTTGAGCACCGCCTCGGTGGTCGACCCCCACACGGCCTTCTCGAGACCCGAGCGCCCGTGTGAGGCGATGACGATGGTGTCCACGCCGAGCTGTTCAGCCAGCGTCAAGATCGCCGCCGAGGGTTGATCCGCGCGCAGCACCTCGGTGCGGGTGATGACGTTGCGTTCCCGCACGTGGGGTTCGGCGAGCGCGCGCAGTCGCGCCGCGACCTCGGTCTCGACCTTGGGGCTCGCGTGGGGCAGGGGCAGCGCCGGCGCGTAGAGGTCGGCGAGATCTCCGGCCAGCCCCTGCGTCGGCGTGACGTGTACGAGGATCACCTCGCCGCCCTGGTCGGCCAGCGCGTAGGCCCACTTCACCGCCGCGTTGCCCAGGGGCGAGAAGTCCGTGGTCACCAGCACCCGCTTGAGCCGCGGCGTCGGGGCCAGCGCCCCCATGCCCTGCCCATCCGGCGGCACCATCACCACGCTCATTCGCGCGAGGTGCACCGTCGCCGCCGAGACGCTCCACATGCGCGCCAGCCCGCGGTGCCGGTGCGTGCCCACCACCACCAACTGGCAGCGCTCGGCCTCGGCGAGCTCCAGCAGGTGATCCGCGATGCGCCCCAGGCCCAGCTTCGCCCGGTAGAACAGCTCGCCTTCACCCGGCAGCGAGGGCACCGCGTGCTTCAGGTCGCGCTCGATGAGCCGCTCGACCATGGGGTCGGGGTCGGTGAACGAGAAGCGCCGCCCTCCCACGCCATACTGATGGTGCGCTTCCTCCGCGTAGTAGACGCGGCCCAGCACCACGTCCACGGGCGCCACCTCGCGCAGCTTGGTCACCCAGCGCAGCGCGCTCGCGCCGGCTTCCCCTTCGTCGAGGCCCACCAGCACCCGCAGCGACTTCCCCGCGGCCCAGTCCGAGAAGCTGTCGCCCTCGCGCACCACGAGCACCGGCACCTCGGCCCCGTTCGCCAGCCGCTCGCTCGTGCCCCCCAGCTTGTAGAGCGGGTTCGCGCCGTGGCCCGAGGACCCGACGATGATCAGCTTCGCGTCGTGCGCCTTGGCGAACGCGGGGATGATCTCGCTCGCGCGCCCCACCTTGACCGCCGTCTGCACGTGCGCGGGCCTGGGCTTGAGGCGCGCCGACATGGCGGCCAGGCGCTCGGTGAGCATCGCCTGCACCTTCTGCTGCGCCGCCTCGGTCATCAACTCGACGCCCGGCTCCTGCACATGCAGCAGCCACAGCGTTCGTCCCAACCGCTCAGCGAGGGCCGCCGCCGCCTGCTCTGCACCCCGCGCCTGATCCGAAAAGTCCGTCGCGCAAAGAATGGTCATGATGACCTGCGTGGTTCATCACGCGTGCCACCCGCACCGTTGGAAGGTCAACGTGCTGGGCGCGTCTCCGTGGCAGCGTTTGCGGTCGGCGCAATCAGTGCGTCTCGAACCACTCGACGATGCGCTCCGGCGAGACGCTGAGCCACTCGTGCCCCGCGGCGTCGTCGACGATGAGGTCGGCCTCGAAGCCCTGGTCCACCAGGGCCTTCTGGTACGGCTCCGCGGTGAAGAGCGGCACCGTGGTGTCAGCGCGGCCGTGCAGGAAGCGGGTGGGCGGGTGCAGGGCGGGCAGTGACGACGGCAGCGCGCACGCCACGCCGGCGCAGGTGGCCCAACTCCCCGAGGCGATGGCCAACGCGCGGAAGGTACCGGGGAAGCTCAACGCCATGCGGCTGGTCATGTAGCCACCACTGGAGATGCCGGTGGCGTAGCGGTGCGCGTCGTCGATGACGCCGAAGTCGCCCCGGCTCATCGCCGCGAGCAGCGCCTCGAGGAACGGCTTGTCGTTGGTGGCGTCCCACGGCAGCCCGGTGTTGGTCTGCCAGGCCACGCCACCCAGCGCCGACGGCGCGATGACCGTGAAGCCGTGCTCCAGCAGCAGCGCCTGCATGCGGGCCTGCTGGTAGCCGCCGAAGGCGAGCTCCTTCTTCGCCGTGCCCCAGGTCGCGGTGGGACCGAAGAAGCTGCCCTGGAAGACGATCACCGCGGGGTGCGTCGGCGCGGGCGAAGGCGGGCTCTGCCAATACACGTCGCGACCGAACACCGACGTGAGGCGCGGCGCGCAGGTGACTTCGCTCTCGGTGACGGAGCAACGGGGCGAAGTGCCGCCATCATCGACGGCGAGCGTCAGCCCCGAGCAACCGCAGAACGCGAGGCAGAGGGCGAGGGCAGGGCGCACCTCCCGAGCCGTAGCACACGTCACCTTCCCGTCACGCGCCGGGGCCGGTGATGTGACAAGAGCGCCGAATGCGCTCCGTCGTCGTCGCTCTGGGTGTCGTGGTCTTCCTGGGCTGTGGGACCGACTTCACGGGGGAGGCCGCGGTGGCCAGCCGCTCGGAAGCGCTCACCCAGGTGACCGGCTTCGGCACCAACCCCGGCAGCCTCTCGCTGTGGCTGTACGAGCCCGCGAACCTCGGCGCCGGCGCGGCCCTCGTGGTGGCGCTGCACGGCTGCACGCAGTCCGCGAGCGCCTATGCCGCGACGGGGTGGAACGCGTTGGCCGACCAGCACCACTTCCTCGTCGCCTACCCGCAGACCACGGCCAATGGGCAGTGCTTCGACTGGTTCACCGGCGCGCAGCAGTCGCGCACCGGCGCCGAGGTGAGCTCGATTCTGCAGATGGTGCAGCACCTGGTGAGCACCAAGGGGATCGATGCGTCGCGGGTGTACGTCACGGGGCTGTCGGCCGGCGCGGCGATGACCAACGTGCTCCTCGCGGTCGCCCCCGACGTCTTCTCGGCGGGCGCGGTGATGGCGGGCCTCCCCTTCGCGTGCACGACGCCGCAGCTCGCCGGGCTCGGCTGCATGAGCAGCCCGCCTGATCAGACGCCGGCGCAGTGGGGAAACCTGGTGCGCGCGGTCAACGGCGGCCGCCCCGCGCCGCGCGTCTCGTTGTGGCACGGCGCCAGCGACACGACGGTGCAGCCCGGCAACCTCACCGAGGAGGTCGACCAGTGGACCAACGTCAACGGCATCGACCAGACCGCGGACACCACGACCACCGTCGGCGTCGCCACGAAGCGGGAGTTCAAGAACGCCTCGGGCGTCACCCTCGTGGAGTCCTGGAGCATCTCGGGCATGAACCACGGCACCGCGGTCGACCCCCCGGGGTGTGGCACCGCGGGCGCGTACATCCTCGACGTGAACCTCTGCTCCAGCCAGTACGCCGCGCAGTTCTTCGGGCTCGCCAGCGCGAGCGACGCGGGCGTGGTGGTGCCGGTGGATGCGGGCGTGGTGGTGCCCGTCGACGCGGGCGTGGTCGACGCAGGGACGACACCCGTCGTGGACGCCGGCGTGAGCATCACCTGCCTCGGTGAGTGGTTCGGCACCAACGTGAACCACTTCACCGCCGGTCGCGCCGTGTTGTGCAACGGGAGGTACTGCGCCGTGGGCTCGGGTGACCTGCTCGGCAACAGCCTCGACCAGACCTGGGTGCGGCAGACGGCCGTCGGGCGCTTCGAGCTCGGCCAGTGCGGGGCCCAGGCCGACGCAGGCACGGGCGCGGGCGGCGGTGGTGGCTCGACCTCGACCGGTGGCGGCAGCGGCGGGACGGGCGGCGGCAACGGCGCCACGGGTGGCGGCAGTGGCGCGACGGGTGGTGGCAACGGCGCCACGGGCGGTGGCTCGGCAACCGGCGGCGTGGACGGGACGACCGGTGGCGGGTGTGGCTGCTCGACGGTGGATCCCTCCTTCGTGCTGTTGGCGTTGGTCGGGCTCATTGAGCGCAAGCGATCCACCTCCCGGAGCTGACCCCTCGGTAGAGTCGGGCATGGCCCGAATCGAGAACGTCGAAGGTCGTTGGCGGTTGAGCGATGCTCAGTGCGTGGTGGAGGTCGTCCCCGCGCGCGGGGCCCTCGTCACCTCGTTCTCCATCGGCGATGACGCGGTCCTCTTCCTCGACGAGGCGACGCTCGCGGACCCCACGAAGAACGTGCGTGGCGGCGTGCCGCTGCTCTTCCCCTTCGCGGGCAAGGCGCCTGCGGGCAGCACGCTTCCCCAGCACGGCTTCGCGCGGCGGCTCCCGTGGGAGGTGAGCGGGGCGAGCGCCGACGAGAAGTCAGCCCGGCTCGAATGCGTGTTGCGCGACACCGACGACACGCGGGCCGCCTGGCCGCACGCCTTCGAGCTGCGCTACGGCATCACCCTGTCCGGCGCGCGGCTCACGCTGGAGTGGACCCTCACCAACCGCGGCGTGACCCCAATGCCGCTGCACTTCGGCATTCACCCCTACTTCCGCGTCGGCGACAAAGCGGGCGTGCAGGTCGAGGGCACGAAGGGGCTCGCCTTCGACAACACCACCCAGGTCGAGCGCACCGTGGAGCGCGTCGACTTCTCGAAGGGCGAGGTCGATCTCCACTTCGCCACTGCAGGCGCGAAGGGCACCACGCTGCAGCGGGGCGACGGCTCGCGTGTGCACCTCTCGTGGACCGAGCAGTTCGACACCCTGGTGGTGTGGACGCTGCCCCAGCAACCCTTCGTCTGCGTCGAGCCGTGGACCGCGAGGGGCGCGCAGCCCGCGCGTCAACACCTTGCGCCCGGAGCGATGACGAAGCTGGCCGTCGAGGTGTGGCGCGAGCTCTAGGCCGCCCGCAGGCTCACTCCGGCTCGGGCTCTTCGCTCACGGCCGAGCCCGCGCGCACCCGGTCCGGGGGCGGCTCGACCTCTTCGTTGACCGTGCCCAGGAAGTGCTTGCCCAGGTAGTACGCGGTGCGCTCCCAGGCGAGCCGCGACTCCTCGTCGATGCCCTCCGGCGGCGCGTCCCAGCTGCTCACGGCGATGGGGAGCCCGGGCTCGAAGGCCACGTACTCCTTGACGATCTCCACCAGGGCCTTGGCTTCCTTGATGACCAGCACCGCGTCGAGCTCGGTCAGCTCTTCCTTCGCCACCGAGCGCAGCACGTTGCACACGTAGCGAGAGCAGGTGTCGGGCCGCTCCGAGTAGATGCTGCAGTGCGTGCCGGTGTGCATCACGCACGGCTCGTCGAAGGTCCACTGCTCGTTGCGCTGCTTGAGCTTGATCTGGGGGTACTTCTTGAGCGCCGGGAGATCGTCGTCGAGCAGCGTGACGTAGTTGAACAGCGTGCCGTTGCAGCACAGGCCGCAGTTTTCACACAGGTCGATCAGAACGCGCTCCCACGGGGGACGCTTGGAGGAAGAGCGCCGGACGGGCGCCCTACCCCAGTTCTGGTCCCCGTGCTCACGGCTTCTTCGCGGCCCCCTTCTTCGGGGCAGGGGCGGTGAGGTTCAGCTCGGGCACGTCGCTGCGCAGGTAGCTGACGAACGTCGCCGGGAGCTTCTGGCCGCTGGCCTTCACGCCGTCCGTTCCCGCGAGCGCGGTCTGAATGGGCGCAAAGCCGCGCATCGCCCCGCCGCCCCAGTAGCGGTAGCACTGGTTCACGTTGAAGGGGTGGGTCACCACGTAGCGGCCCTGGAAGCGGTTCTCCTTCGCCGGGCCGGCCTTCGGCACCTCCGGCACGCCACCGGCGATGGGCGGGGCCGCGGTGAACACGAGGTCGTCCGACAACGACTCCTTCGTGTAGCGCAGGTGCAGCCGCGTCAGCGTCGCCTCGCTCGCGTACTTCGCCACGTCTTCGTCGGTCTTGAGGCCGGGCAGCACGTCGGCGCCGAGGTACTTCGCCAGCGGGTCATCGACCGGGTTCGGAGGCGGGCAGGGATCGCAGGTCACGCCGTAGATGCCGCCGCCCAGCGTCACCTTGGGCGGGGGCAGGGCGCCCTTCCACGCGAACTCGGTGATCGCCGCGCCGGGGTTCTGCTTGAAGGTGCGCTCCAGCAGCTCCGCGTAGAAGCCGCCGAAGACCGGCTGCGCGGCCTCGGTGAGCTGCAGGTTGGTCGGCACCAACACGTTCTTCTGGTTGGCCAGCTCGAAGCGCGTCTTCGAGATGATGTGCACGATGAGGTCCTGCGTGCCGCCGCTGTTCACCAGGCCCAGGCGCACCGGCAGCTCGAACTTCTCGGAGTCGTAGAAGAAGCGCAGCGGCGAGAGCACCGCCTGCCCGTCGACGAAGGTCACCTTCTTCGCGTTGACCCGCGCCACGAAGAACTTCCAGTTGTTCTGGACGTAGGGCGCCAGGAGCGGCTGCGCGTTGCTGGGGATCTTGTACTTGTTCTCCTTGAGCCAGATGTCGAGGCCCAGCGCGTCCTTCGCCGAGAGGACGACGATCTCGTACTCCCCGACCTCGAACTTCGCTTCGACCTTCACCCCGAGATCGCGCGGCGGGCCACCACCACGAACGGACATCTCCATGGGCACGCTCGAAGGCGGGGCCATCGGCGGGCATTCGCCGGGCTCGTAGTCTTCCACCAGCCGCGGCGAGGCCAGGGTGTCCACGCGCGCGAAGACCTCCCTGGGCAGCGTCTTGACCTGGTCCTTCTTGAGCACCACCGGCACGGGGATGACGAGGGCGAAGTCTTCGGGCGGCCCGCGGTAGTTGTTCTGCATCGAGAGCACGGTGCGGGTGCCCTCGCGCATCAACACCACCATCGTGGCGTCGTTGAAGAGGTCCGCCCCCGCGCTCGAGACGTAGAAGCCGCAGAACGCCTCGGCGGCGGTGGCGGTGAACAGCGCGGCACAACAGACGGCGAGGAGTCGGTTTCGCATGTCAGGGGTCCCTTTCTTTCACTTCTGCGCGGACGAGAGCACGCCCTCGAGCTTGCTGGTGAGCACGCAGCCCTCGACGCCCAGCATGTTCGGCGAGCGCGTCTCGAGGTCCTGCTCCACCACGGCGCACGCGGCCGGGGAGTCGGTGAGCGTCAGCACGTTGCTGATCTCCAGCGTCATGGCCTTCGTCGCGTCGGTCAGCGTCCACGTCTGGGTCTGCGAGAGCGAGCAGCCGGTGGCGCCGATGGGGCCCGTGACCGAGTGGGTGAAGACCAGCTCGCGCCCGGCGACGTCGAACACGATGCCCGCGTCCGACGGGCCGCAGGTGCCGGTGTCCACGCGCGTGCAGTCTTGCGCCACCGCCTGCTTCGCGTCGGCCGACACCTTGTAGATGATGAAGCTGTTGTCGCTGATGGGCACCGGCGTCACGTCCTTGCGGAAGTCCGCCGCGTCGCTGCAGGCGCCGAACTCCACGAGGCTCGACGTGAGCTGCCAGAAGTAGGTCGTGTTCGCCTCGGGCCCCGCGGACTGGCCGCAGGCGAGCAGGACCAACGGGGCCACCAGCAACGCGCGGAGCGAACTCATGGCAAGGACCCTACTTCAGGGCGCGCCCATCAGGCCCAGCACCTCGAGCTTGTTGTAGAGCGTGCGCCGGCTGACGCCGAGAATGCGCGCGGCCACCGAGCGGTTGCCGTGGGCCTTGGTCAGCGCCTCTTCCACCGCTTGTCGCTCGGCGTCCTTCCGCCGCTCGGGCAGCGAGTCCGACGAGGGCGCGTCGAAAGGCCGCGTGGTGACCCCGGCGCGGGCCAGCTCCTTCTCCACCGTGGCCAGGGTGATGAGGTCGCCGGGCGGCGCGAGCACCACCAGCCGCTCGATGAAGTTCTGCAGCTCGCGCACATTGCCTTCCCACTTCTGGGCCGCGAGCAGGCGCAGCGCCTCGGGCGCCAGCGTCGCCTGGGGCCGGGCGTTCTGCGCGCCGAGCACCTGGAGGAAGTGCCGGGTGAGCGGCTCGAAGTCGTCGAGGCGCGCGCGCAGCGGCGGCAGCGAAAGCGGGACCACGTTGAGCCGGTGGTAGAGGTCCGCGCGGAAGGTGCCGGCCTTCACCATTTCGCCCAGGTCGCGGTGCGTGGCCGCCACGAAGCGCACGTCGGCCTTGAGGGTCTGCGTGCCGCCGAGGCGCTCGTACTGCCGCTCCTGCACCAGGCGCAGCAGCTTGACCTGCGAGGCCGGGCTCAGCTCGCCCACCTCGTCGAGGAACAACGTGCCGCCCTGGGCCAGGCCCACGCGCCCCGGCTTGGCGCCCACCGCACCGGTGAAGGCGCCCTTCTCGTAACCGAAGAGCTCCGACTCGAAGAGGCTCTCCGGGAGCCCGCCGCAGTTGAGCGGCACGAAGGGGCCCTTGTTGCGGGGCGAGAGCGCGTGGAGCGCCCGGGCCGCGAGCTCCTTGCCGGTGCCCGATTCGCCGAGCACCAGCACCGTGGCCATGCTCGGCGCGGCCTGGCGCAACAGGCCGCGCGCTTCTTCGAGCGAGGCCGAGCGGCCCACCATGCCGTCCGCGTTCTCCACCTTCGCGCGCGCGGCCCGGGGCGGGGCGGCGCGTTCACCCTCGCTGCCCGCGAGCACCTTCTTGACCACGAAGAGCACCTCCTCGCGGTTGAAGGGCTTGAGCATGAAGTCGGCGGCGCCCTCGCGCATCGCCTCCACGGCCATGGGCACCGAGCCGTGCGCGGTGAGCAAGATGACCGGCAGCTCCGGCGACTTGACGCGCAGCACCTTGAGCAGCTCGAGGCCCGAGAGGCCCGGCATGCGCACGTCGGAGATCAGCAGGTCGAAGGCCCGCTTCTCGAGCGTCGCCAGGGCCGCCTCGGCCGAGCCCACCCAGGTCGTCTTGTAGCCGTCCTGCGTCAGCAACGCGGCGATGACCTTGCCCACCGCTTCGTCATCGTCGACCACGAGAATCGAGTTGGCGTCGCTCATGGGGCGCACCTTTGCGAGATCCGGGCCCCGCGTCACCACCGGCCTGCGTGCCCGGGCTCAGTCGGTGAGCACCACCTCGACGCCCTCGTGGATGGGAGGGGCCTCGGTGGGGTCGACGAAGAGCCAGCGCAGCAGCGCCCGGTAGAAGCCGAAGAGCGGCATGCGCGCGGCGATCTCGTCGCGCACGCGCTCACGGGTCGACTTGAACGAGGCGTGGCTCTCGCGGGTCAGGCGCTCGCGCTCGTGGAGGAAGTTCGACAGCGGCTGCACCTGCACCTCGAAGGTGCGCCCGGCCCAGCCCACCACGCTCTTCATCGCCGACCAGCCCGAGCGCTTGCGTGATTCGTGCTCGAGGTAGTTCTTCACCTCGAGGAACTGGAGTGCCCGGTTCGCGGCGTCGGTCGGGAGCCCGCGCGCCAGCAGCCGCGCCTCGTCGAAGCGCAGCGTCTCCAGCTCGGCCTGCACGCGCTCCGCGTCCTGGGCGGTGCCCACCACGATCTTCACCCCGAAGACGTCCTTCACGTAGCGGCCGAGGTGGCGCAGTTGCTTGTCCTTGAGCACCAGGCGATCGAGCTCGAAGATCTCGTCGGCCACCTTGTTCCAGATCTCCTCCTCGGCCTTGATGCGCGTGAGCAGCCGGTAGACCTGGAAGTCGTTGGGCGTGTCGGCCTCGTACTCGACGACGTTGCTGATCAGGCCCGCGCGCAGCCAGCCGCGCTGGTCGGCGATGGCCAGGCGCGCCAGCACCCGGTTGCCCAGGTCGATGTCGGTGCTGCCGGTGACCTCGGCCTCGGTGACGTCGACGGTGAGGGTGAAGCGCTCGCGGGTGCGCTCGATCTCCCCGATGACCACGCTCTTGCGCTGGAAGGTGCCGAAGAAGCGCTCGGCCAGCAGGCTGGCGAGGAGGTGCAGGTCACGCTCGCCGCGGCGAATCATGTCGCCGAACTCGGCCCGGGCCTGGGCCACCTCGGTGCGCGAGAACGACAACCGCTCGCCCCCGGTCCCCGTGTCGAGGGCCCGCCGGTGTTGCTGCAGCGCGACCACCAGGGCGTTGAGCTGCGGCGCGCGCGAGACCATCCACAGCGGCGAGTCCACGCCCGGCGAGGGCACCTCGAACTCGACGGTCGTCGTCCTCTGGGGCGCTTCGGGCATCTGGCCCCCGCACATCGCAGGCTGGGGCGGGTTGTCAAAGCCCTCGCGCGCGAGCTCGGAGGCGACTACCTCCCGCAGCCGTGCTCGGTGACGTCGCGTGGGTGGCAGGTCCGTTGCTGCTGGTGGCCGGCCTGGCCGGGGTGCTGGTGCGCTCCATGCGCCGCGACGCCGAGACGTTGCGCGCGGCCCTCGGCGGCTGGTTCCCCTTCGCGTCGTCGGCGCTGTGCTTCGAGCGCGGCGGCGTCGTCTTCCGCCTCGAGCGGCGCAGCACCGACGGCGGCGGCTGGAACGTGCTCACCGCGCAGGGCGCCCGGCCCGGCACCTTCCTCATCGCGCGCGCGGGCGCCGAGCAGTACTTCGACTTCGCCAACCGGACCGTGGAGCGCGTCTCGCGGCCCGGCCTGCAGCTCGTCCTCACCTGCGACGAACCGGGGTTGAGCGCGGAGCTCGGGCGCCTGCTGTCCGGCGCCGCCGGCGTATCCTGGGGCCGGTTGCTGCCGCTCGACCCCAACGCGCTTTCCTACGGGCCGCAGACGCGGCTGGGCCGGGGCAGGGGGCCGGTGCTCAAGCTCCAGGGCATCTCGCACGTGGTGTGGACCGCGCCGCCCACGCAGTTCCTCGGGCAGGTCGACGCGCTGCTCAAGCTCGCGAGGCTCCTGGCCCTTGCCCCCGCGGGTCGCTCCTCCGACTGAAGCGCGGTCAGTCCTTGACCAGCTTGGAGATGGCCCAGTGCACCGGGCAGAAGCCGGTGAAGGCGCTGGAGATCATCACCAGCGCGGTGATCCCCGCGAGCCCCGCCCAGCGCACGTCGACCAGCAATGCCAGCGCCACGCTGAGGGTGATCAGGCCACCGATGATGCCGTCATGCAGCTTGACCTTCCGAGTCATCAACATGGCGGCAGGATGACCCGGAACGGGGTGGGGCGCCTTCCTGAATTCGAGAACCGGGTTCTCAGCGATGAGACGCGTCGCCGGTGAGGCCCTGGCCGAGCGCGGTCATGAGCGCCACCACCCGCGGGGTCTTCCGCTGGTCGGGGTGGGTGAGCAGCCACAGGGTCCGCTCCAGCGGGGCGACGAGGTGCGAGAACTCCTTCACCTCCACCAGCCCGGGGTGCAGGCCGGCGATCAGCCGCGGCATGAGGCACAGGCCCAGGCCCGCCACGCAGAGGTCGACCATGGAGTGGAACGGCGCGCGCACCGCGACCTCCTCGGCGTGGGCGCGCTCCCAGGCCGACTCCGGGGACGCCACCTCGACCTGCGAGCGCACCACCCACCGCCGGGGCGACCGCGCCGCGGCCTCGCGCGTGGCGAACACGGCCGACGGGAGCGGCAGGAGCTTGCGCCCCCAGCAGCCCTGCGGAGGGCGCTTCATCACTCCCACCGCCACGTCGACCTCGTGCTGGCGCACCGACGGGCCGTCATCGCCCAGGTGCAGCGTCACCTGGAGCCCCGGGTGCTCCTTCGCCAGCCGCGCGAGCGGGGCCTGCAGCAGCGGCAAGAGGGCCACCACCGTGGTGAGGCTCACTTCGCCCTCGATGGTGGTCTGCTTCGCGCGCAGCTGCGCCAGGACTTCCTGCAGCCCCCCTCGGGTGCGCCGGCCCACGTGCGCCAGCGCGCTGCCGAACTCGGTGAGCGTCGCGCCGGTGGGCCGGCGCTTGATGCACGGCTGGCCGGTCAGCGCCTCGAGCTCGCCCAGGCGCCGGTAGAAGGTGGACACCGAGATGCCCAGCTCGCGGGCGGCCACGCCGACCTTGCCGGTGCGCTCGAGCGCCTCGAGTTGGCGGAGGTCGTCCCACGGGAAGTCCGGCGTGCGCATGGGCGCCAATCTGCCACCCCCACGCGGCCACGGAATCGGATATCGGCGCGCCATGGATACGCTCGAGAAGCTGCTCGACACGAAGGACCCCGCCTGGCCCGAGATGCAGGAGTGGCTCGAAGACGCCGAGGGTCGCGTGGAGCTGCTGCCCCGGGACCCGGCCACGAGCGAGGCCACGCTGCTCCACCTGCAGGTCAGCACCCACTCGGTGCTCGGCGCGCTCGCCTGGGAGACCGGCGGCCTCATCGTCGATCAGCGGGTGCGCGTGCTCGGCGGCGGCAACGCGCAGGCGAAGGCCTCGTTGCGCTCCTGGAACGGCGGCGGCACCGAGGGCTTCGTCGTCGAGCGGGGCCTGGTGCGCGTGGGCTTCGACGCCTTCGGCGGCGTCTTCGCGCTGGACGGCGGCGCCCTGGGCAAGGGTGACGGCGCGGTGCACTACTTCGCGCCCGACGCGCTGGCGTGGCAGCCGCTCCACGTCGGGCACTCGGCCTGGGTCCACTGGCTGCTCACCGAGGAAGACCGCGTGGCCGGCTTCTACGAGTCCTTCACCTGGCCAGGCGCCGACGAGGCGCTCGCCCCCATGGCCTTCGACGACGCGCTGGCCTTCGTGCCCCCGCCCTGGTCGAAAGAGGGCGCCGACCTCGCGTCCGCCAACCGCCGCGTGGTGCCCGCCCGCGAGCTGGTGGCCATGCTCATGGACCACTCGAAGCAGCTGCACCGACGCTGACGCTGACGCTGACGCGGCTCAGGCCGGCGGGAGCGGCTGCGAGGCCGGGCAGCGCAGCGTCACCCGCGTGCCCGGGGCGCCGGCCCCGATGTCCAGCGCTCCGCCCAGCTTGCGCGCCCGGGCCTGCAGGCTCTTGAGCCCGCGCCCGACGCGCGGCGGGTGCAGCGCGTCGAAGCCCACGCCGTCGTCGGAGATCTCGAGCTGCAGCCACGGCGCGTCGCCCTCGCTCAGCGAGGCGGTGAGGCAGATGCGCCGCGGCCGGGCGTGGCGCTGGGCGTTCGACAGCACCTCCTGCACCACGCGCAGCACCTGCAGCGTCGCGCCGGGTGACCAACTGGGCAGCCGCGCCAGCTCGCACGACCAGGCCAGCTCGATGCCCGCCGCGTCACACCGGGGCTGCTCGCGCGAGCGCAGTTCCCCCAGCGCGGTCTCGAGCGGGCGATCCACCGGGTCGAGCGAGTTGACGATCAACCGCACGTCGTCGAGGCAGCTCTCGAGCCCGTGCACCAGCCGGTCCTTCGCCAGCACCCCGGCCCGCGCCTGCACGATGAGCCCCAACAGCTGGCTGCCGACGCCGTCGTGCATGTCTCCGAGAATGCGCTCGCGCTCGAGGGCCTGCTGGGCGCGCTGCATCGCGCGCTCGGAAGCCGCGCGAGAACTCTCGACGACGTACAGCACCATCACCGTGGCGAAGATGACGCCCGCGCTGCTCGAGATGGTGAGCATCGACAGCAGCCGGGGGCTGAAGTCCTGCGCGAAGGCGACGCCGGCGAGATCGGCGCCGAAGAACGACGCGAGCTGCAGCGCCGCCAGTGCCGCCCACACCAGGGCCGAACGGCTCCCGCACGCGACGTAGGTGCACAACGGAAGCAGGAAGCACCACACCAGGGCCGGTGAGTGGAACCCCCCCGATCTCGAGGCCACGACGAAGGTCGCGAGGTAGGTCAGCGTGATGCACACGTTGCCCACGGTGGCGGTCGAGATGCCGCGCCGGAGCGCGAACGGCGCGAGCACCACGCCCAGGCCGATGAGGCCGATGGCCGCGCCGGACCAGGGCGAGCCGAGGAATCCGTAGAGGCACCCGAAGGCCAGCGTGAAGATCATCCCGAACAGGCTCTGGAAGAGCGACGCGCGCAGCCTCCGCAGGGCCGTGGGGTCCTGGGGGCCGCCCGGGAGAAAGGCGTCGGCCAGCGTGATGAAGGGCGCGCGCATCAGTCGTGGAGCCGGATGAGCCCGCTCTGGGCCGCCTCGAAGATGGCCTCACCGCGCGAGCTGACCGCCAGCTTCTTGTAGATGGCCTTCACGTGGTCGCCCACGGTGTGGTGCGAGATGCCGTGCACCGCGGCGACTTCCTTCACCGTGAGCCCCTTGGCGAGGCTCTCGAGCAGCGCCACCTCGCGCGGCGTCAGGCGGGCCTCGGGCTTGACCTGGGCCGGTCGCACGTCCTGGCGCACGCGGTTGAGAATGTGCCCGGCCACCGCGGGGCTCAGCGGCGCGCCCCCGGCGAGCACGGTGCCGATGGCCGCCGCGACCTGGCTGACGTCGGAGCCCTTGAGCAGGTAGCCGTCGGCCCCCAGTTCGATGGCTCGCACCACGTTGCGCACGTCACCGAAGACGCTGATGACCAGCGCCTTGCAGCCGGGCACGGCCGTCGCCAGGTGCGTGATGAGCTCGAGGCCAGAGCCGTCAGGCAACGCGAGATCGATGAGGAACACCTCCGGCCCCTGGGCGCACAGGTCCTTGGCTTCCTGCAGCGTGGTCGCCGCGCCGATGACGATGAATTCCGGCGAGGCGCTCACGCGCGCCTGCAGCTCGTCCCGGAGGATGTCGTCGTCTTCGACGAGCGCGACACGAACCGGGCTCTTCGTGTCAGTGCGCGTCGACATGGGGGCGGCAGTATGCCCGATGGAGGGCGGGCGCGGCGGGCGTGCCGCGCGGCGAGGCGCCGGCGTGCACCACCGGCGCCGGCACCCCCTCCACGATGACCACGGCGCTCGCCGCGGCTTCACCGTCCCCCCCGTTGACGGTGAACGTGGAGGAGGTGCCGGCGCGCAGCGGCTCCCATTCGACGACCCCAGCGAAGACCGAGCATCGTGAGGCGAGGCGCGACAAGGAGACTCCAGGCGGGACCAGGAAAGACGAGGACAGTGGGCACCGGGTCGGGTGCCCCGTCCCATCCCGCGTTTACGGGGGGGCGTCGAAGTGGGCGCCCCCAGGTCATCGCCACCGGCCAGGAGCGCCCTGCGGCCCCGAAGCGGGTTCGGGCAGGTGAGATTTTCTCTCCTGCATTTTTTTCCTGGTTCGGTCTGCCCCGGTTGAAACATCTGCTAATTGTGCGGCCCCACTTAGGTGTGGCAGTTTGGGCACCGAGTCGAATTCCAATGGCGTTGCATTCTCTTCCGGCAGCCAGCTCCCGGAAGCGCGGTCCCCCAATCAGGCGACGTGCTTGGTCCTGGTTTCACGGAAAACATGAATACTCTCATCCGTTTGTCTGCCGTCGCGTGTGCTCTCTCAGTGAGTTCGGCGTGGGCCCAGGGCGCCGCCGGTGTGTCCGATGAGCGCATGCGCCTGCCGCAGGCCCCCGGCTCGATCAGCGGCGTGGGCGAGAACGCGGCGGTCGAAGGCAACCAGGGCGGGCTCCAGTACCGGGTGGCGGTCGACGTGCCTCCGGGGTTTCCGGGCGTCACCCCCACGGTGGCCTTCAACTACAGCTCGAGCGGCGGCGCCGGGGCCCTGGGCATGGGCTGGTCCATGGCGACTTTCTCCATCGAGCGCATGACCTCCCGGGGGCTGCAGAAGTACGTGGCCGACGATCGCATCGTGGTCGACGGCAGCGACGAGCTGGTGCGGGTCTCGCAGTCGGGCAGCACGGCGGTCTACCGCGCGCGCTTCGAGGGCTCCTTCGTCCGCTACACCTGGCTCAACGCCGGGGCCGGCGGCACGTGGAAGGCCGAGTTCCCCGACGGGCGCGTGGGCTACTACGGCGCCGACGAGCTGGGCGTCGAGGTGCCCACCTCGCAGGTGCGCGTGCCCTCCTCTCCCAACGTCTTCCGCTGGCACCTCGTGGCGATGCTCGACGCCTGGGGTCACGCCATGCGCCTGTCGTGGACCAAGGACTCCACCGGCATGCCGCTGCTGGAGCGCATCGACTACCTCTACGAAGGCGGCGTGCCGCGCCACTCGGTGCGCTTCACCTGGGAGCCGCGCACCGACGTGCTCAGCGACGCCCGCTCCGGCTTCGACCTGCGCCTGACGCAGCGCCTCAAGGACGTGCGCATCTTCTCCGGCACGTCGGCCCCCGAGCAGGTCCGCCGCTACGTGCTGGCCTACGAGCTCGACGCCGACTCCGGCGGCCCCAGCCGGCTCAAGGGCGTGACGCGCTTCGGCCGCGGTGACGTGCTCTACCCGGTGGCGTTCGGCTTCGGCTATTCCAAGACCCTCGGCGGGGCCTGCGCGGGCAACTGCGACAAGCCCTTCGTGGCCGACATGGGCACCGTGCCCGGCGTCGACTTCTCCACCGGCCGCGCCACCCTGCTCGACATCAACGGCGATGCCCTGCCTGACGTCCTGTTCTCCGACGTGCAGGGGCGCCACCAGTTCTTCACCGCCAGCCTCGACTCCGAGGGCAAGGCCAGCTTCCGCACCGCGCCCATCCCGAGCACCAAGACCACCGGCAGCAGCCCCTTCATCATCGGGGACTCCAAGGTGCAGGTGCTCGACGTCAACGGCGACGGCTTCATGGACATCACCCAGGCCAAGGTGCCGGCGGTGCTGTGCAACAACGGCTCGGGCGACTGGGTCGACGCCAGCTTCTGCACCGCCACGGCCGGGGGCCCGGGCCTGCCCGCCGCCTTCGACCCGGCCGACGTGGGCGTCGCCACCCTGGCCGACGCCACCCAGGCCGACCCGCGGAACGTCCGCTTCTTCGACTACGACAACGACAAGCGCATCGACTGGCTGCGCACCCCGACCGGCAGCAACACCACCGAGGTGCTGGCCAACACCCCCGCGGGCTTCGTGAGCACCGTGGTCGCCAGCATCGGCGCCGCCTTCGACGACAGCCCGCTGGAGCTGGCGGACATGAACGGCGACGGCCTGCAGGACCCCACCGAGGTGCTGGTCAGCGGGAGCGCGGTGACGGTGCAGTACAAGCTGAACCTCGGCTACGGCAACTGGGACCCGGTTTCCAGCTGGCGCACCGTGGTGCTCTCGGGCTTCACCCCCTCGCAGGCCGCCCTCGCCGAGCTGCAGGACATCGACGGTGACGGCCTGGCCGACGTGGTGGCCGTGACCGGTACCGAGGTCGCCTTCGCCCTCAACCGCAACGGCGAGCACTTCGACATGGTGCGCACCATCACCACCGCCGATCTCGGCTCGGGCGGCATTCCGCAGCGCACGCCCACCACGGTGGTGGTCTTCGCCGACATGAACGGCAACGGCTCCGACGACATCGTGTGGATCCAGCCCAGCGGCGCGGTCTCGTACCTCGAGCTCTTCCCCGTGCGGCCCAACCTCATCAGCCGCATCGACAACGGCATCGGCGCGGTGCAGCTCATCCGCTACGGCACGTCCATCTTCGAGCAGGGCCGCGACACCGCCGCCAACAAGCCGTGGCTCAACCGCGTGCCCAACCCGATGACCGTGGTGACCCGCGTGGACACCTTCGTCACCCTGACCGGCAACGACTCCGGCGGGCTGCGCGAGACCACGCTCTACCGCTACCACTCGGGCTACTACGACGGCGTCGAGAAGCAGTTCCGCGGCTACGAGGGCGTGGAGCGTGAGCTGCCCGCCGACGCCGCCCACGACGCGCAGGAGCCGGGCCTCTTCGTGCTCGACTACGACGTGGGCAAGTCGAACGCCGCCTTCGCCGGCCTGATGAAGACCCAGACCGTCTACGCCGGTGCGGGCGCCTCGCTGGCCCTGCTCAAGGAGACGCGCAGCCTCTACGGCCTGTGTCCCGTCGCCGAGGTGCCCGTCACCACGCCGGCCATCGTGCACGCCTGCGACCAGGCCACCACCACCGTGCTCACCGAGCGCGATGCCGCCCACGCGGTCACCACCCGCACCGAGCGCGAGTACGACGGCTACGGCAACGTGGTGCGCGAGCGCGAGCTGGGCGTGGTGAATCTCGGCACGCCCGAGGCCCCCACCGGCTGCGCCGCCTGCACCGCCTCGGGTGCCTTCGGCGTGGCCTGCGGGCCCACCTGCACCGGCGACGAGCAGTTCAGCGAGACTGACTTCGTGGTGCCCGGCGCCGACACCAACGGCGCGTGGTTGATTTCCCGGCCCACGCGCACCGCGTCCGGCGCCGTGGCCACCTCGCTGCTCGACGAGCGCCTCAGCTTCTACGACGGCCCGGCCTTCGAGGGCCTGCCCACCGGCAAGCTGACCCGAGGCGGGCTGACCCGCGTGATGCGGCGCTCCGGCCCCGGCGCCCAGGACTTCCTCGCCGTCGAGCGGCTCAAGCTCGACGCCCACGGCAACACCGTGGAGTTGATCGCCCCCAACGGCACCGTGGCCGACGCCACCAACTGGCGCCGCCTCTACAGCTACGAGCCGGCGGGCGTGAACCTGGTGGGCATGGAGCTGCGCCTGGCCGACGCGGCCGGGGCGCCCACGGTCATCAAGCGGGACCTCCGCCACGACGCTTCCTTCGAGGTCATCTCCCAGTCCTCCGCCTGGTACGCGGTGGTGGGTGGGGCGCCGGCGTCGACGCCGCCGCTGACGCGCTACCGCTACGACGAGCACGGGCAGCTGATCTCCATGCTCGACCCAGGCGACGCCGACGCCACCCCGGCCCAGCAGTTCAAGTTCGACTTCGCCAACCCGGCCAGCAGCATCTCGGTGCTGCGCCGCTCCACCGCCGGTGGCCCCCAGGACCTCGTCACCGTGCAGTGCCTCGACGGCAAGGGCCGCAACTTCCAGCAGCGTACCCGCCTCACGGACACCCGCTGGCAGGTCAGCGGCTTCAGCGAGTTCGACGCGCACGGCGCGGTGGTGCGCAACTTCCAGCCCTACGTCGGCACGAGCGGCACCTGCGACACCACGGCGCCGACCATGGTGCCTTTCACGTCGCACACCTTCGATGCGCTGGGCCGTGAGCTCACCGAGACCCAGCCGGACGGCGCCATCCGCCGCACCAGCTACGGCCCGTTGAGCATGTCCCGCTTCGACCCGGACGCGAACGACCCCGCCAGCCCGCACTTCAACGTCCCGGTGGTGCAGCGCTTCGACGGCCTCGGTCGCCTGGTGGCCAGCGAACGGCACCACGCCCTGCCCGGCACCGGCACCCCGGCCACCACCCGGCTCGAATACGACGCCCAGGGCAACCTGGCCGCGGTGCGCGACCCCGGCGGCAACCTCCACGCCCAGGCCTACGACCTGCTGCAGCGCCTGGTGTCGGTCTCCGACCCCAACTCGGGCACCACCCGCTTCGAGTACGACGCCAACGGCAACCAGGCCCGCGTCACCAACGCCCGCGGCGCCGTCACCCTGTCCACCTTCGACACCGGCAACCGCGTGCTCTCGCAGTGGGACCCGGCCGACGAGGCCGGCAGCAAGCGCACCTGGCGCTACGACCTCAAGCCCACGGGCTGCACCGAATGCACCAACCTCGGCGGCCGGCTCGCCGAGGCCACGTGGCCCACGGGCGGCGATCGCTTCGGCTACGACACGCGCAACAACGAGGTCTTCACCGAGCGCACCCTCGAGGGCCGCGCCTTCGTCACCCGCACCACCTGGGACGCGGCCTCGCGCCGGCTCTCGGTCGCCCACCCCGGCGGCCTCACCGTCGCCGCCACCCACGACGGCGACTCGCGGGTCAGCGCCTTGTCTGGCTTCGTCACCAACGCCGACTACGACGAGCGTGGCGAGCTGAAGGCCGTAGCCTTCGCCAACGGGGCGAGCACCGCCTTCACCTACGACGACAGCCTGCGCCTGACCTCCCTCAAGAGCACCGCGAAGGACGGCACCGCGTTCCTCGACCTCGGCTTCAGCCGCGGCCGCAACGGCTCGCTCAAGGCCATCACCGACGGCCCGGAGCGCACCGGTCGCGCCCGCCACGCGGCCGCCTTCGAGTACGACGCCCTCAAGCGGGTGACGCGCATCTCCCTCGAGCGCAGCGGGGCCGAGGCCGAGACGCTCACCTTCGGCTTCGATGACCTCGACAACGTCACCAGCCAGGTCTCCAGCCTGGGCGCCAGCAGCCGGGCCCACCAGGGCGACTACGCCTACGGGTCTTCCCGGCCCAACGCGGTGACGCACGCCGGCGCCCTGGACCTCACCTATGGGGCCTCCGGTGCGCTCGAGACCCGCGGGACCACCACCTACGCCTACGACGGCCGGGGTCGCTTGACGGCGGCCGAGGGCGGCGCCGAGACCGGCCACTTCTCGTACGGCACCGGCTTCGACCGGGTGATCACCGAGGCGGGCGACTCGACCAGCTGGACGGTGAGCGACGACCTCGAGGTGCTCGACGGCATCTCGCAGCTGACCGTGAAGCTGGGAGACATCCGCGTGGCCCGGGCGCAGAGCGACGCGCTGGCCTCGGTGGTGCTCAGCGACCTCGCGCCGGCGACCATCACCGGCGGCAGCGCCTCCCCGCAGGGCAACCAGGTGATCGACATCTCCGATGCCTGGCTCGCCCAGGCGGCCTCCACGGGCACGCTCAGCTTCAGCGGCGGCCCGACGCCTTCCAAGGTCACCGCGCTGCTGCGTTCCAGCGCGCGGCGGTTGCTGATGCAGGACGTGGTGTGGCTGCACGCCGACCACCTCGAGTCGGTGGTGGCCGCGACCGGCGCCGACGGCCTCCTGCGGGCGGAGCGTTCCTTCTATCCAATGGGTGTCGAGCGCAGCAGCGGCGCTTTTGTCGACGAGGCTGGCTTCGAAGGCCAGGTCTTCGAGGCGTCCACCGGCCTGGTGCACCACGGCTACCGTGAGCTCGACCCCGAGCTCGGTCGCTGGAGCAGCGTCGACCCCGCCTTCGAGGAGCTGAGCGCGGACGACCTCGAGCGCCTCGGCGAGGCCACCTCGGCCTACGCCTTCGTCGCCAACGACTTCCCCAACGCCACCGACCCCACGGGGCTCGCCCGCGCGCCCTCGGGCGGCGGGAGCTTCAAGAACAAGGCCCTCAAGAGCATCGGCAAGGGCGCCTGGCGCGGCGCGAAGTTCGTCGGCAAGGGCGCCTGGAGCGGCGCGAAGGCCGTCGGCGGCGGCGCGAAGGACCTGGGCAAGTGGGCGGGCTCGGGCATCGCCGCCGGGGCACGCAACGCCAAGGCGACGTTCAAGGCGAACCCGGGGCGGTCCAGCCTCAAGATTCTCAGCGGCCTGCTCAGCCTCACCGGGTTGGTCACCTCCATCGCCGGCGCGGTGGAAGGCGCCAACGGCAACACGGGGCTGGCCAGCGACCTGAGCATGGCCTCCCGGGTGACCGGCGGCACGGCGACGGTCATCACCCTGGGCATGGCCATCCACGACGCCGCGAGTCCCCCCTCCGCGGGCGGCAAGCAGGATCAGCCACTGCAAAAGCGTTCGGTTTCTGCCTCGCCGCAGGGCGTCCAGGCGCTGAGCCCGTAGTTCTGACCCCGCGGCGCGACCTCGCTCCAACAGCACCTCACCGAAAACCCTCCATGCGCCAACTCGCTTCCTTCCTCTTCGTCGTCTCGCTCTTCGTGCAGGCCTGCTCCTGCGGGCCGAAGGTGTGCGCCCCCGGGGCCAGCGGGTGTCCCTGCAAGCCCGCCGACGCCTGCGACCCCGGCCTGCTGTGCGGCGCGGGGACCTGTTCCCCCGGCACCCTGGTCACCTTGCAGCCGGGCGACCCGGCGGTGCGGGGCTGCGAGGTGCTGCTCACCGAGCAGCCGGGCACCACCGTGGGCTCGGTGGTCTTCAGCGGGGGCGTGGTCGGCACCTTCGTGCGCGAGGCCCCGCGGGTCGCGCTCAGCTTCGTCGCGCCGGGCGACGCGGCGCTGCCTGCCTCGGGGGTCCAGGTGGGCATCACCGGGCCCACCGCCGGCCTCACCGTGACGAAGAGTTCCTGCGTCGACGGGAACGCCCAGAAGCTGCCGAACGCCGTGCCTGCGCTGCGCTGAAGTTCTCCTATGGGGCCGCCGCTCGGCTCCCGTCGTCTCGAGGTGAAGATGTCTGCTCTGCCCAGGTCGTTCCGCCGTGCTCTCGCCGTGGTGTCCCTGCTGCTCGCCGGCTGTGGCGCCGACCCCGTGCCGACGCCGGACAGCGGGGCCACGCCGCCCAGCTGCGTCGCCGGTGCCCAGGGGTGCGAGTGCGCCGCCGCGTCGAAGTGCGGCAAGACGAGCCAGGGCGAGACCCTGCTGTGCCAGGGCGGCCTGTGTGAGCAGATGGCCTGCCCGGCGGGCTCGACCGGCTGCGTGTGCCGCAGCGGCAGCGCGTGTGACGGCGCCGGCGACACCTGCCAGGCCGGCTTCTGCATCGCCGCCGGCTGCGTGCCCGGCGCGAAGAGCTGCACCTGCCTCGCGGGCAGCTGCGACGTGGGCCTGAGCTGCCTCGCCGGCTCGGTGTGCGTCGACTCCACCGGCTACGAGGGTGGGGCGTGCCTCGGCGACGGGCGCTGCTTCCGCGGCAACCGCTGCGACGCGGCCACCGCCACCTGCATCTACTGCGACCCGGGCACCGCCGCCTGCGCCTGCACTGCCGCCGGCGGCTGCAACGCCGGCCTCGCCTGCGCCAACGACGTGTGCACCGCGGCCAACCAGCTGCCCCCGCGCAACCCGGTGTGCTTCACCTCCTGCTCGGGCCCCGTGGTGACCGACGCGGGCACCCTGGCCTGTGACACCGACCACCTCCGCAGCGGCTGCGCCGAGGGCCTCTCGTGCACCCAGGGCTCGTGCCTCTTGCCGGGCGAGGCCAAGCCCAGCTGCACCACCGACCTCCAGTGTCCCCCCTTCCAGGCCTGCCTCTCGGGCGGCTGCTATTCGAACTGCGAGGTGAACGCCGACTGCGCCACCGGCCAGGGCTGCTCGAAGCACGTGTGCCGCGCGACCTGCGTCACCACCCAGACCGCCTCGTGTCCCGCGGGCTCGGGCTGCGTGAACAACGACGGCCAGAACGGGTTCTGCGTCGCGTCGCCCAGCGGCGCGGGCGCGCCCACGAGCCTGCCTGAGGGTGGCCTCCGGGTGCCGGTGTCGTTCTTGAGCCTCTCGAACGTCGCGCCCCAGGGCAGCTTCGCGGTGGTGCCCCACAGCCTCCAGGTGCAGGACGTCACCGTGCGCAAGCTCTGGCACCAGGTCACCTTCGCCGACGGCCACACCGAGCGGGTGGACCTCAAGCTGGACGCCGAGACCCGCCAGTACAAGGACTGCGACGTGCAACTGGGCGAGTGCCCGCTGGCGTGGCTGACGCTGAGCGCGCCTTCGGGCGCGGCGGTCCCGGACCCCACCATCGCCTTCCGCCTGCTCCCGGGCTGCGTGGACACCGTCACCTCGCCGGACGCCGCGGCGGTCAACCAGCCTGACGGCGGCCACGCCACGCCGTGCCCGAAGGTCGCCGTGGGCAACGCCGGCGGCCTGGCCAACGCGGTGCACTGGGAAGGCGCGCTGGAGATCACCTCTCGCGACGCGACCACCACCGTCACCCTGGGCTACGTGCAGCGCCCCGAGGGCCAGTGGGCAGGCTCCATGTATTACTTCGGGACCTTCGGCACCAACGGCCTCAAGCCGTGGATCGCCGGCACCGACAAGACCGCGGTGACCACGGTGGAGAACGGGCTCATCCAGCGCTGGGGCGCGCTGCGCCTGGGCAACCTCGAGGGCTGGCAGGAGTTCCAGGCGGTGATGACCGCCACGCGCACCGAGTCCTGGAAGTTCGGCACGGTGAACACCCGTTGCCGGTCGCTCAACGGCAACTCGAGCACCGTGGCCTGCTACCCGTACACCAACACCACGGGCCTGCGTCCCTACGTGCAGAACGTCAACTCGGCGCCCATCCCGTCCGGGGTCACGGAGCTGCCGGTGGCCATGAACCTGAAGATCTCCGACACCGACCCCACGGCCTTCGAGGGCCGCATCGTGTCGTCGATGGCCATGCACTACCCGGGCAACCCCGCGATGAAGATGAAGTTCGCCGGCAGCCCGGCGGACGCCAGCGCGTGCTTCAACGGCGGCGGCACGGACTGCCTCGTCTTCCTGCAGAGCATGCCGCCGGTGCCCGCGGACACCAACCAGATCGTCTCCAAGATCGGCGGCCGCTATTACCCCAACGGCGCCGCCTGCGCGGTCGGCTTCCTCCCCATGGAGGAGCCCTGGCTGGTGCCTGGCTTCGTCGCCGGGACGCAGGTGTCGAGCACCGGGGTGCGCACCCGCACCGTCTGCCGCCAGGTGGACCTGCCGTTCGACATCAACGTCAACTCCACCCTGTCCGCGTTGAACCAGAGCCTCACCGGGGGCAACCCGGTGCCAGACGGCACCTCGCGCACCCGCACCCTGCGCTTCCTCGACGGCGCCCTGGTCAACCAGACCGAGCTCTTCATCCTCTTCGAGGAGAGCTTCGCGTCCTTCATCCCCGGCCAGGAGCCCACCACGGCCTACGGCTTCATGGTGCTCAAGCGCGCGGCGGCCTCGCTGACGGCCGCGGACTACGTGGGGCTCCAGCCGTCCACCCTCAACCGGCCCTCGCCCATCGCCCTGGGGGCGAGCTGTGACCCGTCGCTGCTGGCGGCGATCCCCAACAGCGCCACCGACAAGGTGAACCTGGTGAAGGTGCTGCTGAACGGGAGCGGGGCCAGCGCCTCGTTCACCCCGGTGCTCCCGGCCAACGCGCACTACCTGTGCGAGGACACCGGCTTCTTCGACGGAGGCCCCGGCGACAACGCCGCTGGCACCGGCACCCGCACCGCGTGCCCGGTGGGCAGCAAGGTCACCTGGTTCGTGACCAGCTTCCCGGTGTGGAACAACGCCTGCCAGACCACCCTGCAGGCCGACGGCCGGGGCACGTGCTTCGCCACGCTCAAGGCGTTCATCGCCAACAACCAGCTGGTCGACGCCAGCCCCTCGGTGCAGTGCACCGACACCACGCAGGTGTACTGCGATGACAACCGGCTCGACCTGCGCGCGGGCAAGACCCTGTTCGCCCACGTCGCCAGCTCCACGGCCCGCGGCTTCGTGGCGCTGCCCACGCTGATCAACACCGCGTTCCGCTACAAGACCAAGTTCGTCAGCAGCAGCTCCGCCGGGACCCTGGGCTTCGCGCCGCAGAAGTGCGTGCCCAACTCCGACGCCATTCCGTACTGCTACGACCCGGCGCAGATCGAAGAAGCGCGCCAGCGCATCGACTGCCTGCTCAACCTGTACAGCGACGACGCCCTGATGGTCTCGACGGGCATGACCACCGCGCAGGGCCCCGGGCTGCCCACCGTGGCCTCGGCGCTGCAGACCTTCCTGCAGCGGGACTTCTCGAGCTTCACCCCCACCTACGACGGCTTCGAGCGTCTCTATGCCGAGCTGTTGATCATGCAGGGCGACGACTCGCTGACCGCGGCCTACGCCTCGCGCTTCGACATCGCCGCGGCCGGCGGCGCCAGCTTCAAGGGCTCGGTGTTCGAGCCCGGGGGCATCGACCTGACCGGCGTGGCCGGGGCCGAGCTCTACCGGCTCTACGAGGCCGGGCAGTACTACCAGCTGGCCCTCGACCGGCTCTACCTGCTGGGGACGAACATGCAGAAGGCGCTCTCGCGCGGGGCGGTGGGCTCGGACCCCGACTTCATCACCCCCGAGACGGTGACCAGCTACCTCGAGCGCCTGGTGCGCGCCGCGTCGCAGAAGTCGGTGGCCTGGGCCCAGGTGGCCAAGCGCTACCAGAACTTCAACCGGCCCGACCTGGCCCGCCGGGTCGTGGAGCGGGCCTACGTGGCCACCTACCTGGAGAGCGCGCTGATCAGCCGCCTGATGCTGAACATCAGCGCCCAGTCGGCGCAGAGCAACCTGGCGAGCATCAACGTCACCATCGAGAAGGCCCAGCGGAACTACCGCATGGCGCTGCTCGACATGCGCGAGGTCTACGGGAAGATCACCGACCAGACGAACTACTTCGGGTTCCCCACCGACTACATCCCGTTCCCCGCGCTGGACAACGCCTCGGTCACCACCAACGCCTACGACACCCTCGCGGTGGTGGTGCGGCAGCGCCTGGACCTGGCCAAGACCCGGGAACAGACGGCGCTGACCTTCGGCAAGCAGGGGAGGGTGGACGCCGCGCAGTTCCAGTCCGACCTGGTCAGCATCCGCAACAACTACGAGAACCAGCTGGCCAGCGTGTGCGGCACCTTCGTCGGCGACGACACGCTCGTGTACCCGGCGATCACCAAGTACGCGCCCCAGGCCTCGCTCCCCACGCAGATGGGGGACCCGTGCGGCCGCATGGGCAACGGCGAGCTGCACAACGCCATGGCCGCGGTGAAGGACTCGGGGCTCAAGTTGCAGGGGGTGCTGCAGCACCACCAGAACACCCTCAACGACATCGACATCGAGCGGACCCGGGCCGCCGCCGCCTGTGGCGTGAGCAACGCCCTGGCCGACTTCCAGTACTCCCAGTCGGGCACCGTCTACGACATGCAGCAGGAGATCGAGAAGCAGAAGGCCCTCAACACCTCCATCGCCGCCGGGGTGCAGGCGGTGATGACCGGCATGCAGATCGCCGACTGCGAGATCCAGTGCGCCAGCTCGGGGGCCATGGCCGTGGTGGCCACCGCCGCCGGCATCGCCGCCGCCGGCACCCAGTACGCCACCGACGTCAACATCGCGAACAAGGAGCGGGCGATGCGCGACTACGACCGCGACTCGGTGAAGATGGCGACGAACTCCGCCTGCATGCTCACCAACGTGGACTCCACGGCGCGCATCGCCGCCCTGTACAACGACACCCTCGAGTCCCAGCTGGAGACGCTGCGCGCCGACTACGGCCTGCGGCTGGCGGTGGCCGAGGTGCAGCGGCTCAACAACAGCGCCCAGCGCCTGCAGGCGCAGCAGACCGAGACCGAGCAGCTGGCGATCAACGTCGCCGCGGCCCAGAACGACCCCAACGTGCGCATCTACCAGAACGACGCGGTGATCAACGCCGACGTCTCGTTCAACGACGCGCTGGCGATGGCCTACCGGCTGACGCGGGTCTACGAGTACTACACCAGCCAGAGCTACTCGAAGAAGGAGCAGCTCTTCCTCATCCGCATGGTGACCGCCGGCCAGTACAACCTCGAGAACTATCTCCTCGAGCTGGACAACGCCTTCTTCGCCTTCGAGGAGCAGTACGGCAACCCCGACGTCCGCGTGATGGCGCTCTCGCTCAAGGACGACATCCTGAAGATCCCCACCCTCGACGCGCAGGGCCACTCGGTGCCCGAGGGCGAGCGGATCAAGCAGATGCAGGCGCGCCTCAAGGACGTGCGCATGCTCGACGCCAGCGGGTACCTCACCATCCCCTTCTCCACCAGCGGCAGCAGCCTCTCGCCGCTGACCCGGGACCACAAGATCCAGCACCTCGAGGTCGACGTGCAGGGCGGCAAGCTCGGCGACCCCGTGCTGCGCGTCTACCTGCGCATGTCGGGCACCGGCGTGGTGCGCAACGTCAACAACGAGACCGACTACTACGTCTTCCCCACGCGGCTGGCGGTGGTGAACGCGTCGGTGCAGGGCGCCAAGGTGTACGACCCGGACGTCTACCGGAACTACCGCTTCCGCGATCGCCCCCTGGTGAACACCATGTGGGAGCTGGTCATCAACCAGCGCGACGAGCTGGCCAACAAGGACCTCGACGTCGGCACGCTCTCGGACGTGCGCGTTCTCGTCTATTACACCGACTTCACCTCCTTCTAACCGGCCCCCCGGAACCCACCTCATGCGCGCGCTCTCCGTCGGACCCCTGCTGCTCCTGTCGTTGCTGCTCACCACCGGCTGTCCCACGCCCGTTGCCGGTGAAGACGGCGGTGCGGGCGGTGAAGACGCCTCGACCGACTGCCAGGGCCAGCTCGGGTGCGCGTGCGCCGCCGGCGCGTGTTCCACCGGCGAGTGCCTGGGCGGCACCTGCGTGGACTGCAGCCGCGGCAGCCTGGGCTGCGTGTGTCGCAACAACGGCACCTGCAACACCGGCCTGACCTGCAGTGGCAGCCTCTGCGCCACGTGCCCGGCCGGCCAGGCGGGCTGCGCCTGCGGCCCCTCCGGAACCTGCGGAACCGGCCTGACCTGCACCGCCGGCACCTGCGCCGCCGACACCTGCACGGCCGGCGCGGTGGACTGCCCCTGCCGCGGCGGTGACCCGAAGTGCGACGGCCTCACCTACTGCGACGGCATGAGCCTGTGCCGCGCCTGCAGCGCCGACGTGGCCGGGTGCCCCTGCGGCGGCGGCAACGCCTGTGGGCCGGGCCTCACCTGCGACGGGCCGTCGACGACCTGCCGCGTGCCCACCACCTGCGCCAGCCTGGTCGCCAGCGGCGCCTGCACGGCGCACCAGACGTGCACCGAGTCGGCCTCGGCCGACGCCGTCTGCGTCGCGGCCAGCTGCGAGGCGGAGTTCAAGTGGGACCCGCGGAGCTCGAGCTGCGTGGCCTGCGCCTCTGCCGGCTGCGCCATGGAGCCCAGCTGCGTGGCCGACGGCGGCTTCGCCGACTCCTGCGGCGGCCAGCACCGCGCGTGCACCCAGGCCGGCATCACCGCCTATTGCTCCACCTGCCTCCCGGGCTTCACGGAGCTGTCCACCGACGGGGGCGCCGGCACCTGCATCCCCGTGCCGCTGTGCGGCGCCGTCACCTGCGCGGCGACCGAGTACTGCGACCCCAGCAGCGGCGTGCCCACCTGCCAGGCGCTGCCCTGCGCTCCGGGCCAGGCGCGGGAGTCGTTCATCGACGCCGGCGTCGGCGCCTGCCAGGCCTGCAACCGCAGCTGCCTGGGTGAGGGTTTCTCCGGGCGCATCTGGCCCATCCGCACCACCGCGGGCACCTGCCTGTGCGAGACGCTGACCGGCTACTTCCTGCCCCCGGGCATGTCGGGCCAGGCGACGACCTGCGACGCCGACCACGACGGCTGGGTGCGCGAAGAGGCCGACGACCAGGTGGTGCGCTCCGACCAGGCGCTGCTGGCCAACTCGCGCTGCGCGGTGCTCAAGGTGGATCGCGTGCGGCTCGAGGACGAGTACGGCATCGGGGCCGACGTGCGCTCCTGCACCCAGGGCCTGCTGCTCAACCCCACCGCCGCGGTGTGCACCGGCACGGTGGCCATGCGCCTGCTCGAGACCCAGCGCAACGACGTGCCGGGTAACCCGGGCGCCCTGACCCGGGCGCCGGCCTACGGCACCAACGGGCGCCTGCTGGCGGCCAACGAGCTCAACTCGCTGACCAAGGCCTGCGTGTCGCTCGCGGCCGACTACGACGACAACGGCGTCGACGACATTGCCCAGCTCCAGCCGGCGGTGGTGGGCCCCGACGACCGCGCCCGTCTCAACTCCTTCGCCTACTTCACCGAGCTCTACAGCGGCTTCTACGAGGCCTCGGGCACGGGCCTGGGCACGCTGGTGATCCGCGAGCGCTCGCGCTGCGACACCACCTTCCCCCTGCGCTACGACTTCGGCCAGCTCGACCCGGCCCTGCCCACCGATGGGTACGCCCCCGCCGTGCCGGCCACCTACTGGCGGAACTGCGCGCGCCGGCGTGACAACACCTACAACCAGGCGACGCCCGCGCCGGGCTTCGACTTCGCGCAGTGGACGTGTCCGGCGACGGCCGGCAGCTGCGCCTCGGTGCCGCCGGCCCACCCCACGGTGACCTCGCCCACCGACCCCAAGACCCAGGCGCTGGTGCGCAACTACGGGCTCTGCGCCCTGGGCGCGGCGAAGCCCAACGACATGGTGTGGCGCGGCATGGGCCACCACAGCCAGTTCAAGTGCGTCAGCGTCACCGCCACGCCCTCGTCGCCCTTCGAGCACCTGCCCGCCGACTTCGCCACCACCAGCACCGGCACCAACGACAAGCTGGCGTTCAACCGCTGCAACGCCCGGCCCTGCACGACGCCCGGAGACCCGGCCTGCACCAAGGCGCAGGGCGTGGGCACCCAGACCCAGCAGCCGGTGGTGCAGTGCCTCACCAAGGTGCCCATCGTGGGCGAGGTGGGCTTCGCCGCGGTGGGCTACCGGCCCTACGGCGTCACCACTTCCGGGTACACCATCACCACCTACCGCGGCGGCTGCGTCACCGAGGACACCGAGACCGTGGCGGTCGCCCCCATCGACCCGGCGTTCCTCTCGTACGTGTGTCCGTACCCGGAGTACTCGATGATCAAGGCCGACTCCGACTCGGCCTTCGGGCGCTACAGCTGCTACGGCAAGCAGCCCAACTTCCTCTGGGCCCCCGTGTCCGATGGTGGCGTGGTGGACCGCGCGACGCTTCGGTACGGGGTCAACGCCGCCGACACCCTCAACGGCTTCCTGCGCTGATCGCGCCGCTGCCTCGACCCGTTCTCGGGTCGGGCGCTTCTCCAGCAAGGACCCTCACCGCATGAACGCACGCACCGAAACGCTCCGCGCCGTCGCCACCGGCACCATGACCCCCGCCGACGCCGCGGCCCGGCTGCAGATCACCGAGACCCAACTGCAGCAGTGGATGGACGTGCTGTCCCTGAGCCAGCAGTTGGCGAAGGAGGAGACACACCGGGCGCACCAGGCTCGGCAGGTCTCCACCCGCAGGGCGCTGCTGTCCGTGGTCGTGGCCCTGGTGGCCGGGGGCAGCGTCTGGGCCAGCCGGCCGGCCTGGGCGCAGGTGGTGTGCTCGCAGAGCCTGCCCGCGCCGCTCAAGACCTTCTGCCCCAACGCCCCCGCCATCGCGACCGACGTGAACGCCAACTTCCAGGGCGTGGCCGACGCGATCATCGCCAAGACCGGTTCGTTCTCCGCCTCGCGCGACATCGTCACCCCCGGGAGCCTCACCAGCAGCGGGGTCCAGGTCGACGGCGGGGTGAGCGCCACCGGGGCCCTCGTCGGCAAGTCCTTCGCGCCCGCGTACAGCAACTGGTCTGCGACCGGCCTGACCGGCGGCGCGGGCATCGTGAACGACAACAACGCCTTCAAGGCGCTGATGCTCACCGGGAACAACTCGGCCGGCGGCACCCTTCGCCAGATCAAGATGTACGACGACGTGACGGTGAGCGGCAGGCTGCGCACCCAGAACGGGCTCTCGGGCGCCGGGGGCCTGTGCCTGACGACGACGAACTGCGCCTGGACGGGCGGGTTCGGTTGCGGCGGGAGCATCACCTGCCCCGCGGGCCAGGTGATGGTCGGCTTCCAGGACGGCACCAGCTGCTCCGTCACGGACAAGGCCTATTGCTGCAACCTGGCGCTCGTCGACACCTGCCCCTGAGCGTCACGCCTCGCCGGGCGGGGCCAGCGGCAGCACCAGGGTCACCGTGGTGCCCACGCCCTCGCGGCTGACGAGCGTGGCGTCGCCGCCGTGGGCCCGGGCCACCTGGCGCACGAAGGCCAGGCCCAGCCCGCTGCCGGTGGTCTTGGTGGTGAAGAAGAGCTCGAAGGCCTGCTCGCGGGCGCGCGCGTCGAGGCCGGTGCCGGTGTCGGTGACCGCGAGCGTCAGCCGGGGGTGATCCTCCTCGGTGGTGAGCGCGGTGCGGACGGTGAGGGTGCCGCCCTTCGGCATCGCCTCCAGCGCGTTCTTCACCAGGTTCTCGAGCGCCGAGGCGAGCAGGTCGACGTCGCCCTGGAACACCGGGGCCGGGTCCGCGAGCTGCGGGTCGATGGTGACCACCGCGTCGGTGGCGAAGCGCTGCAGCGACAGCACCCGGGTCACCAGCGCGTTGGCGTCGAGCGGCGCGAGCTGGGGCTCGAGCTTCGAGAGCCGCTGGTAGCGATCGATGACGGTGTGGAGGCGGTCGAGCTGGGTGACGACCAGCTGCGCGAACTCGTGGTTGGGGCCCCCGCCGGCGCGGCGCATTTCTTCGGCGAGGTACTCGGCGGCGCCCTTGGCCGCGGCGAGCGGGTTCTTGAGGTCGTGCGCCATCTGCGCCGAGAAGCGCCCCAGCGACGCGAAGCGCTGCAGCCCCGCGCGCGCCTCGTTGCTGGAGGTGATGAACAGCCAGCCCAGCACCGCGAGGGTCAGCGACGAGGCCGTCAGCGCGGTGATGAGCACCGTGGCCCGGGCGTTGAAACTGTTGAACACCACCAGGGTGCTCACCGCGAAGAACAGGCCCAGGACCACCGCCTGGCCCAGCGCGGCCCGGCCGGGGCGCTCGGTGCGGAACAAGCCCAGGCCCAGGGTGAGCTGGGTGAGCATGAGGTTGAAGCAGAGGCTGCCCAGCGTGCCCAGGCGCGGCGCGGGCACGCCCAGGTCCGCGAGCGGGTCGGTGATCAACAACGCCACCACGCTCACCAGGGCCAGCAGCAGCACCCGGGTGCGCAGGCGCTCGACCTGCGAGCCCGCGCGGCGCAGGTGCGCCAGCACCAGCACCAGCGCCACGGCGGCCACCGGCAGGCTGCTCAGCAGCAGCAGCATGGCGAAGGTCTGAAGGCCCCCGGGCACCAGCGCGCCGGGCGCGACCACCTCGCTGGCCGCGAGCAGGGCCTGGGCCACGAACACCGCGTAGGTGCCCCACAACAGCCAGCGCAGCTGCTTGCGCCGCCCGAGGAAGGTGAGCACGAAGTGCAGCGCCAGCGGGGGGAAGAGCGGCGAGGCCACCGCGCCGAGCAGCTGGTAGGTGTCGAGCTTCGTCAGCTCCGAGCCCAGGGCGGCGGCGTTGAAGGTGAACTGGTCGGCGGCGAGCATCGCCAGCGGGCGACGCAGCGGGCTGCCCTGGCCGCGGCTCAAGGCGAGCACGACGACCACCAGCCCCGAGGCCGCTGCCAACAAGTGCACCGCGGCCCAGGTCGTCATGTCGCGTGGCCCTCTTTCAGAACCCCGAGGCGACGAAGAGCGAGCTCTTGCCGCTGACCACGTAGACCACGTGGAGCCCGTCGAGCGAGGCGTCGACGTTCATCGCGGCCTTCTCGTCGCTGATGGGCGAGCGTGCGCCCTGCTGGGTGACGCGCTCGATGCCCGCGGCGCTGGTGATGACGTACTGGTTCGCGCCGAGCACCGAGACCGAGGGGAAGGCCCCCAGGTCCATGGTCACGAAGCCCGAGCCGCCGCCGGTGCCGAGGATGTCGCGCTGCAGCGGGTGCGTGGTGCCCACGCGGCCCACGTACACGAAGCCCGGCACCGCCTTGTTCTCGTCGAAGCGCGGGTAGCGCCCCTGGTGCGCCTCTTCCACCGCGACCGCGCCGGGCTTGTTGCGGTACAGGCTCTGCAGCGTGTCGGGGCCGTTCTTCACCCAGATGAGCGCCGCGCCGTTGGCCGAGACGTCGATCTCCGTGGCGTCGACCGCGTCGGTGACGTGGGTGGGCGTGCCGCCGTTGACGTCGATGGTCTCGATGCCGGTGGGCGAGGTGAAATACAGGAACTTGCCGTCGGGCGACCAGGCCACCGAGGTCAGCGCGCTCTTCGACTCGGTGAGCTCCGCCAGGCCCGTGCCGTCCAGGTTCATCACCCCCACCACGTCGCGGGTGCCGCCCATCAACGCGTGAAAGGCGATGCGCTGCCCGTCGGGCGAGAAGCGAGCCGACTTGAACTCCTGGTCGGGGTCGGCCGCGAACTCGTCGATGCCCGGCGCGTTGGGCGTCGGGTCGACGTGCTTGATGCGCGAGACCTTCGGGTTGTCACAACCCAAGGCGAACAGCAGGACCACGAGGCCGGCGAGTGTACGGGTCATCAGGAAGGCTCCTGACGTCTGGCCGTACTACAAGCCGGCCCCGGGGGGCTCACTTCGCTGCGCGGATGAACTCGCGGAGCTGGGGGTACACGGTCTCGCGCCAGCGGTGGCCGCTGAAGATGCCGTAGTGGCCCGCGCCCTCCGCGAGGTACTCGCGCTTGCGTGCGTCGGGGATGCCGCTGCACAGCGCCAGCGCGGCGCTCGACTGGCCCCGGCCCGCGATGTCGTCGAACTCGCCTTCGATGGTGAGCAGCGCGGGGCCGGTGATGTCCTCGGGCGCCACGCGGTACTCCTGGCCCTCGAACTTCACCTTCATCTCGCCGCGCGGCAACGAGTGCTCCTGGAACACCATGCGCACGGTCTCGAGGTAGAAGTCCGCGTCCATGTCGAGCACCGCGTTGTACTCGTCGTAGAACTGGCGGTGCGACTCGGCGCTGCCCTGGTCGCCCTTGACCAGCGACAGGAAGTACTCCCAGTGCGACTCGGCGTGGCGCTCGGGGTTCATCGACACGAAGGCCAGGTGCTGCAGGAAGCCCGGGTACACCCGCCGGCCGGCGCCGGGGTACGTGGACGGCACGGTGGCCAGGAGGTTGTTCTCGAACCACGAGAAGTCCTTCTCCACGGCCAGCTTGTTGACCTGGGTGGGGCTCTGCCGCGGGTCGATGGGGCCGCCCATCATGGTCATGGTGCGCGGGACCTTCGCGTCGCCGATGGTGGACATGATGGAGATGGCCGCGAGCACCGGCACCGTGGGCTGGCACACCGCGACCACGTTCGCCTCGGGACCGAGGTAGCGCATGAACTCGATGGAATAGGCGACGTACTCGTCGAAGCCGAAGCGGCCGGCCGAGGTGGGCACCAGGCGCGCGTCGGTCCAGTCGGTCACGTAGACGTCGTGGTCGGGCAGCATGGCGCGCACGGTGTCGCGCAGGAGCGTCGCGTAGTGGCCGGACAGCGGCGCGAAGAGGAGGATCGCCGGGTCCTGCGGGCGGTTCGCCAGGGCCGCCGGGAGCACGCGCTCGAACTTGCGCAGCTGGCAGAAGGGCTTGGTGAGCACCACGCGCTCCACCACCGGCACCTCGTGCCCCTCGATGGTGGTCGAGGTGAGGTCGAAGCCGGGCTTCGCGTAGTCCTTGCCCAGGCGGTGCATCAGCTCGAGGCCCGCGGACACCGTCTTGGCGAACGGCGCGAAGGACAGCGGGTTGTAGGGGTTGGCGTAGAGACGGGAAACGGCTTCGGCCGACAGGGACATCGGCTGGAGCCAGGAGCGCTGCATCTCGCGAAGTTGATAGAGCATGGTGTTTGTGCGGCGCACTACGGTGTTTGGTGAGTGAAACAAGGCGTCTATGACGCGAAATGGTGCTCTGCACAATATGCGAACGGGGCGGCGGAGGGCGCTGCCGTGGCGCCGGGACCAGGCGCCCCGGGGCACCTTCGGGGTCGGCGCAACCACCTGGGTTCACGGCGCTTTCGCGGGTGTCTCCCGGCCCATTCAGTCGCACGGTAACGTGTCGGAACGTGTGGTTCTCCCTCATCCTTCTGGCGTTGAGCGCGGCCCCTTCTGAGGCGCCGCGGCCTTCGTGGGACGTGGCTGGGGAAGGGCAGGTGGCCTTCACGCTGCAGCGCCTCGGGGTGCTGGCCGATCTGAAGCTGCGCGCGAAACACCGACTGTACGCGTCGGACGCGGAGGGCCTCGCGGACAACTTCGTGAGCCTCGCGGTGTCGGGCCAGGCCGCGCCGGTGTTCGGCCACGTGGGCGCCCAGGTCGACTTCCAGCCGACGTCGTTCCTCAGGCTCTCGGGCGGGTACCACTTCGTGGGCTACTTCGGCGCCCTGGGGAGCCTGCGCGCTCCGACCGCATGCACCCACGCCTCGGCGCGCAGCGCCAGCGACCCGGCCTGCGACTACCACCCCATGGGCCTCGCCGACGAGCCGCCGGGCCGGGCCGCGACCGGGCACCGCCTGTGGCTCGAGGCGCAGCTGCAGGGCCGGGTGGGACCACTCGTCCTGGTGGGCGGGGCGCGCCTCGAGCGGTGGTTGATGAACGACCCCGGGGCCTTCTGGGTCAACGAGCTGTATGGCGTGCCCCAGGCGCGCGCCGACACCACCGTGACCGGCGGCGGCGCGGTGCTCTACGCGGTGCTGGACGCGGAAGGCCGGCGCCCCGAGCTGTTGGTGGGCGCCGCCGACGAGTTCGCGTGGAGCGCCGGCACCGAGGCGCTCCTCAACCGCGTGGGCCCCGCCGCGACGCTGCGCGCACCCACCTGGGGGGCGATGCGCGACGTCTCGGTGCAGCTCGCGGTGCTCCTCTACACCCACGAGCGCTACCTCCAGGGCGTGCCCTCGGTGGCGCTGGGCTTCTCGGCCGTGACTCCCGACCTCGTCTCGCTCCGCACCCCTCGGTGACCGCCGCTTGTGCAACCGCCCACGCGGAGTTGTGCAGCGCGGTGCACACCCCTTCCGCGTAAGTGCCGGTGAAGCCAGGTGGCCCCGGGGCTGCACCGGGGCAGGGCATGAGCCCTGACGCCTCGACGCTGCCTGCGCCCGCCCTCACCGTTCCCGTCTCCGCGTACCGCTGGGTGGTGCTCGGCCTCTTCATGCTGGTGGCGGGCCTGAGCCAGGCGCTGTGGCTCAACTTCGCGCCGCTGCTGACCCTGGTGCAGGCGAAGTACGGCGTGAGCGAGTCGCTGGCCTCGGGGCTCCTGCTCGTCTTCCCCCTGGTCTACGTGCTGCTCTCGGTGCCCGCGGGGCTGTTGACCGACCGCAAGGGCTACCGCTTCTCGGTGGGCTTCGGCGCGGTGCTCATGGCCGGCTTCTCCATCCTGCGGATCAACGAGACGAACTTCTGGGTGCTGCTGCTGGCCCAGGCGGGCATCGCCGTCGGCCAGCCCTTCGCGGTCAACGGCATCTCGAAGCTGGTGGCCGACTGGTTCCCGAAGGAGCACAGCGCGATGGCCACGGGCCTGGGCACCATGGGCCTGTTCCTGGGCATGGCAGTGGGCATGGCCGCGACGCCGCCCATGGTCGAGGCGCTGGGGTACCGGGGGACGATGGTGGCCTTCGCCGCGGTGTCGCTGGCGGTGTGCGCGGCGTTCCTGCTGCTCGCGCGCACCAACCCCGAGGCGAAGCCGGAGGCCGTGGTCTCCCGCGCGCCGTCGATGGTCTCGCTGCTCCAGGACCGCAAGCTGCTGCTGCTCTTCGTGGTGGCCGCCCTGGGCCTGGGCTTCTTCAACGGGCTCACTACCTGGCTCGAGCCCATCCTCGCGCCCAACGGCTTGGACGCGGTGAAGGCCGGCGCGGTCGGGGGCGTGCTCATCGTGGGCGGCATCTTCGGGGCCATCGCGGTGCCGGCGCTGTCGGACCTGGTGCGACAGCGAAAGCCGTTCCTCATCGGCAGCGTGGCCCTCTCGCTGTTGGTGCTGCCCGCGGTGTGCGAGGCCCGCGACGAGGCGGTGGTGATGGGGGCGGCCTTCGCCCTGGGCTTCTTCTTCCTGCCGGCCTTCGCGCTGCTGCTCGACATGTGCGGCGCGGTGGCCGGCGAGGCGGCGGCGGGCAGCGCCACGGGGCTGTTGATGCTCTTCGGCAACGGCGGCGGCGTGCTGGTGATCATCGCCATGGGCCTGGTGAAGGGCGACGCGCCGACCTTCGAGCGCGCGGTGTACCTGCTCTACGGCGTGGTGGCGCTGGGCCTCGTGCTCGCCCTGGGGGCGCCGGAGACGATGTCCCGACGCGAGGAACGCGCGGCTTCATGATAGGAGCTCAAAGTGTCCTGGGGGCCGACCGGGGACACCCAAGAGCCAACCCACCATGACGTTGAGAAGTGTCCTCCTGACCTGTGTCGCAGGCTCGTTCCTCGCTTGTCCGCCGGTCGTCGCGCCGAAGTGCGACGCGCCTGATGCGGGGGAAACGAAGTACGAGGCGCGGTTGCGCTTCGTGAACCTGGGGCGGGAAGCCGTCACCGTGACGCTCGAGGGGGAAGACGCGGGCGCTCCGGTCTTGCCGATGCAGAGCAAGAACTACGTCGGCCACGTCACGCTCATCAAGCAGCGCGTCGAGGTGGCGGCCCGCAACTTCCTGCCCGACGGAGGCCTGGAAGACGTGGTGCTGCCCTTCGAGTTCGACACCACCACCGGCGAGGTGCAGACCTTCGTGCTGCGCGACCTCTCGCCTGCGCGCCTGTCGATGAACGTCACCGTGGGCAAGCAGACCCAGGGCGCGACCTTCGGCGAGAAGGTGCAGGCGGGCCTGGCGAACGTGGAGCTCGAAGGCGGCGTGGACACCGGCGGTGATTGCGCGGCCGACTTCTCGGGGACCGCGGGCGTGGCGGCGAAGGTCAGCCTGCGCGATGACGTCACCACCGACTGCGACTCGACCATGGACCACTACTTCACGCGGCCCCCGGAGGTGGACGACGACGCGTCGCCGTACTTCGTGCGCGTCGACGGCGAGCCGCGCGTGGCCTGGGTCGAGGGCGCGAAGGTGCAGTCCGGGGTGCACGCGGCGGGCGGCGCGCTGGCGCAGGGCGCCTCGTTGCTCGGCGGGGCCCTGCCGGGTGGCGCGGTGATCAGCGCGGCCGTCAGCCAGGTCTACGTGCTCAACACCGTCGGCTCGCAGCAGCCGGCGTCGCTGGCCATCGAGGACGTCGTGGTGGTGGACAACGTGGTGGCGGGCGCGCTGGTGCGGGTCAAGCCCACGGCCCTCGCTGCGGCCGCGCGTCGGGGCAAGCTGAAGGGGAAGATCTCCACCCCGCGCGACACCGGCATGCGGGTGACCATCACCGTCGGGGGCAGCACGCAGACCACCAGCCTGGGCGCTACCGACCAAGACACGCTGCTCACGGTCTCGGAGAACACGGACAACTCGGCCTCGGTGCTCAAGGCGGAGCGCAAGGGCTGGGACGGCACCGTGAAGGGCGGCAGCCGCGTCTTCGTGGCGGCCAACACCACGAGCCTCGAGACCCGCGGCTGCGTGGCGGTGTTCCCCGCGGACGACACCTGCGTGATGGGCGCGACCGCGGTCAGCACCCTCGCGGGTGCGGCCGGTGGTGGGGCGTCGACGGCCGCGTACGCCGCGACCGGGCGCCTGCTCAAGCCGCCGGGCAAGAAGCTCGGCGTCGAGCCGACGCGCTTCGGCGTCGAGGAGCTGGGCGTGGTGGCGCAGCGGTTCATCTGGCTCGACCCGGCCGGCCTGACGCCGGTGCAGGGCAAGAGCCCGAGCGGCTTCGTGATCATCACCCCGGGCACGGCCCTCGACGCGGCGGCGGTCGATCAACGCGCGTTGTGGTTCGTCGACACCAGCGCCACCCCGTGGTCGCTGAGCGCTCCCGCCCTGTCCGTCATCCGGTAAGTGGAGGCCCCGGCCGCCAGAGCGCTGCGCCTGGGCCCCGACGTGGACCAGGCGCTGCGTGCGCACGCGGAGCGCGCGTGGCCCGAGGAGTGTTGCGGCGCGCTGCTGGGTGACCGTGCGTCGGTGTTCGTCGCGCTGCCGCTGGAGAACACGGCGGGGGACCGGCGGCGCGGGTTCCTCGTCTCGGCGCGCGATTCGCTCCGAGTCGAGGCCGAGGCCGAAGCGCGGGGCCTGCGATGGGTGGGCGTGTACCACTCGCATCCCGACGCCCCGGCGGTGCCCTCGGCCGCTGATGGGTCGACGGCGTGGCCTGACGGGTGGACGGTGATCATCCCCGTGCGTGCAGGCGTGGCTGGTGACCCGCGCGCGTACTGGTTCGACGCGGACCTCGGGCGGTTCACCGCAGCGCCAGCCGCCACCCTGCAAGCCGTGCACTTCGAGCGGTAACCACGGCGCGGCTGGTATGGAGGGTGGGTGATCGTCCCCCGCTTCTGGGCAGAGAGCCGGCTTCAGCACCGCACCACGAAGCGGCAGGTCACCCTGTACCGCTTCGGTTGGTCCAACGTGTCGGCCGAGGCCGCGCAGCAGCTGGCTGAGGAACGCGTGCGCACCGCGATGGACCGCGTGTTGTCAGGCGAGCGCCTCGACTTCCGCGAACACAAGGTCCCCTACAATGGCGCCGACGGGCTGCCCATTCGCGAGGAGATCCTCCTCGAGCAGGGCGAGAGCGTGGTCACCCGTAACAGCTACGGAGCGCGCTGCCTCAACACGCCCCACCTGTTGCTGGCCGACATCGACTTCGCACCCTCGGGCGCCACGGGCCGGGTGCAGGCGCTCTCGACGCTGCTCACCCTCGCCGCCGCCGCGACCGTGGGGGTGCTCTCTGGCTCGTTCCTCTCGGGGCTGGCGGTGGGCCTGGGCGCGTTGCTGTTGGGCCTGCTGGCGCGGCCGGCCCTGCGGGGACTCCGGGCATGGCTCGGCAGCGGGGACGAGCAGGTGGCCCTCGGGCGCGTGCGCGCGTTCGTGCAGCGGCATCCCGACTGGCGAGTGCATGCCTACCGAACCCCTGCCGGCCTCCGCCTGCTCGTCGACCATCGGCGCTTCGACCCCGTGGAGCCGGCCGTTGCCGGGTTCTTCCAGGACGTCGGAGTCGACCCCATGTACCGGCGCATGTGCACGCTGCAGCGGTGCTTCCGCGCCCGCCTCACCGCGAAGCCGTGGCGCATCGGCGTCGAGGCGCACCTCAAGCCGAGGCCGGGAGTCTGGCCGGTCAGCCCAGCGCGGCTCCCGGAGCGCACGCGCTGGGTCGAAGGCTACGAAGCGCGGGCCCACGGCTTCTCTGCGTGCCGGTACCTGCAGACGCTCGGCGCCGGGGTTCCCGCGCGAGACCTGCAGGACGCTCGGCTGCTGCACGACGAACTCTCGGGCGCGCACAGCGGCCGGCCCATCGCGTGAGTCACGTCACTGGGCGTCGCGGCCTTCGACGAGGCGCTGGTCGAGGGCCCGGCGCAGCGCGAGCTTCTCGGTGTCATCGAGCCCGCCGTCGCCGTTCGCGTCGAACCGCGCGATGACCGCGGCGCGCCGCGCCCTGTACGCCGCCACGCGCTCGTCCCTCAGCGCCCTGCGCTCGCCGTCGTCGAGCACGCCGTTGCCGTCCAGGTCGTACTGCGTGAGCACCTGCTGCCGCGCGGCCTGCACCCGGGCGAGGAAGGCGTCCTTCGCGGCCTGCTTCTCGGTCGCGTCGAGGGCCCCATCACCGTTGGCATCGAAGCGCGTCAGCACCTCTGCGCGGAGTCGTTGGCACCTGGCCTCGAGCGCGTCGACCATCGCCGTGCGCTCGTCGCTCGAGAGGGCGCCGTCGTCGTCGAAGTCGAACACCCAGTGCAGCCGCCGCATCACGGGCGCCCGGTGGGCGAGACGAAGCGCACCGCCAGCGGGTGGCCGACGCGGGCCTCGAGGTCTGCCTTGAGCGCCTGGCGCTCGCTGGCCTCCAGCCGGCCGTTGTCGTTGGCGTCGTAGCGCGCGAGCACGCGGGCGCGTCGCGCGCCGAGGTCGCACACCCCGTCGGCGTCGCCGGCCGTGGGCAGCGCCGCCGCGTCCTCGCCGTGGGCTGCGAGCGCCGCGTCACTCTCGACGCCCGCCACGTCAGCCGTCACGTCTCCCGTCTCTTCCGCCACGGTGAGCGCCGAGCTCGCTTCGCCCACCAGCGTTTCGTCTTCCGTCATCGCTGCGCCCGCGCAGGCGAAGCCACCAGCCGAAACCGCGGCCAGCCAGAGCGGGAGCAGCGTCTTGCGAAGCATCTTCATGGGGGTGTCTCCAGGGTGACCGGCCTTGGAGAGTTCAACCCGGCGAGGCCCCGGGAGTTGCGGGCGACGGCGCGCGGCCGAGGCTGACCCCCCCGCAATGCTCGCACCGCTGGCGCGCGGCGGCCCCCACGCGCAGTCGACCTCCGCAGGCCGGGCACCGGTTCGAGCCGGCGCCCCCCGCCTGCAGCGCAAACAGCCGGCCCGCGGCGCGGTCGAAGTAGAGCGGCAGCCGTCCGTAGGCCTCGAGCCGGGTCACCTGGCCGTGCACGAGGCCCTCGCTCACCCCGAGGTGCTGCGCGAGGTCGGCGATGGAGATGCAGCCCTGCTGCAGCACCACGCTCGCGAGCTCCACGCCCAGCGCCTCGTCCCAGGCCCGGAGGCCGGGGCGCACCGCGAGCAGCGCCTGCAAGACGAGGTACCCGCCGTAACCCAGGAGCCAGCACAGGGGCAGGAGCGCCAGCACCACCGCGGCCAGGGCGAGCATGGCCACGACGTTCATCGGCTTGCCCAGGCCGAAGGTGATGAGGTCGGCGAGCGCGCCCAGGCAGACCTCGCCGGCGACCACCACCGCGCCCCAGCGCAGGAGTCCCACGCCCTCGGCTGCCTCGGCGCGGAACACCCGCCAGAAGAGGGTCGAGCGCGAGGGGGCGTCGCCCGAACCCGGTACCCGCTTCTGCGCGGCGCGCAGGGCCTCGGCGCGCGGTGGCCGTTCGTCGTAGCGCTCGTACGCGCAGTGGGCGCAGCGGCGAACTCCGGCCCCTACCGCGCGCAGCCACGCGCCACACGAAGGGCAGCGCAGCGGCACCGCGGTGGGGACGAGGCGAAGCACCTGGCCGTCGAAGGTGAGCGCGGGGTCCTCGGCGGCGAGCGACGCCAGCACGTCGCGTCGCCACGGCCGGTCGCCCGTCCACGCCGGGCCTGGCTCGCGGCCTGCGAGCAGCTCGGCCTCGGCGTCCCTTCGCGCCAGCCGCGCCCGCAGCGCCGTCGGGCCTTGCAGCGCCGCGCTGGTCACCGAGAGGAGCACCGCGGGCAGCGACGATGCCGCGAGGAGCATCGAACCCATGGCGCTGAGCACGAAGAACCCCAGCACGAGGACCAACCCAGCCACCGCCAGCGTGCTCTGCGCGAGCGCTCCCGAGAGCACCCGCCGGGGTTCGAAGCGAAAGGCGAGCCCCGCGGCCAGGGGCACGGTCACGAAGGCCAACGCCAGCAGCGCGTCGCGCAACGTCGAGGTGCGCCGGGACCAGCGGGCAAAGCGCAGGCGGGCCACCACCTCGGCCGCGCGCACCCGGTGCTCTGCGGCGGCGTCGGCGGTCGGGTCGTCACCGGGGCTCATCGCGCCAGCGTACCGCCGCCCGGGGGAGACGCACGACTCAGCCGCCGTAGCCCAGGCAGTTCGCCATGCACGACAGGTTCGCGCCGCGGTCGCCGAGCTGCGACGCGCGGGTGAGGTCCTCGCACGTGGCCTCCTGCTTCATGCCCAGCTCGACGCCGGCGCCTGCGCGCAGCGTGCACGACTCGGAGAGGCCACCGGCACACGACACCTTGAGGATCTCCCGTGCCGTCTGCAGTCGACTCGACTTGAGGTCAGGCGCGGACATGGCGTCGTTCACCAGGCAGGTGCCGAGGTGGTGGCACGCATCGAGCTTCCCCGCATCGCAGTCGGCCTTGTACGTCAGCCGCATCGGCGGGGTGCTGCAGTTGGGGTACGTCTGCGGCTTGGCGTGGCGTGTCTGGGCCACCGAGTCGACACCGTCGCAGACATTCGGGGGCACGACCTCGGGGGCGGCCTCCGGCGCGTGGACGCAGGAAACGAAGCAGGCGGCGAGGGCAAGGGCGAAGAGGGGCGAACGCATGGGCGCAGAGTCTAGGCGGATTGGCGCCCCGCGGTTGTTGGGCGTTTGAAGTCGTCCTGCCGTGTCTACCGGCGGCGGCAGCGCCCCACGAGCACCACCGCAAGCCACCACGCCCCGAGCGCCTCGGTCGCGCTGCACCCGCAGCCCACCGCGAACTGTCCGGCCTCGCGCGGGGTGGTGCCTTCGCCGCCGAGCTGCGTGCCCCCATCGAGCTCCGGCGCCATGGCTTCACCCGCGTCGGGGCCCACGAAGACCCACTGCGCCGCGCGCAGCCCGCGCCCGGTCACCCGCGCCGTCGTCATGGTGCCTGCCGGTGCGGTGCCCTCGAGCACCAGCACCTCTTGATCGAGCGCCGTGAGCACCGGGGAGGTCGACGGGCCGGTGCGCACGAAGCCCCCGTCATCGAGCTGCACCTCGAGCGGCAGGGGCGCGGGCATGAAGCCCCCGTCGAAGGTGGCGTGGGCGGTGGCGTAGAGCGCGCTGCCTCCATCGGTCTCGACGGCCCGCAGCGCGAGCACCGAGGGCACCGGCGCCGTGGCGACCAGCACCTCGTCGAAGTCGACCTCGCCCTCGAAGCTGCTGTTGATCAGCTGGCCCATCGAAAAGAAGCGGCTCGAGACGCCAGACCAGTCGGCCGCGACGCGCTCGATGATCACCCCGTCGAGGGCGAAGACGTGGCCCGCGTCGGCTGAGCCCAGCGCGTCGAGCCAGCTCTCGAGCAGCATCCATTCTCCGGCCTGCACCGGCATGGTCACCAGGCCGTTCACGCCGGCGCCGCCCGGTTGGGTGCTGGTGTGCGCCGCGATCGACAGGCCGCCATCGGCGGTGACGGTGAGGTGGATGATGCTCAGCTGGCCGATGCTGGTGCCGTAGAACCCGGGCGCGAGCATCGAGAGACCCTCCGGCGACGGGCGCGGCCAGACGCGCATCACGGTGCGCACGTAGTAGCGCCCGCCCACCTGCGGCGAGACGTTGTGATCGACGCGCCACACGCGATTACCGGCGCCGGCGCCGATGTCCAGGTGCAGGCCTCCATCGCCGAAGCTCGCGCCCTGGGGCGCCCAGGTGGCCACGGTGCCGGGGTTCCACAGGGTGTAGTCCCAGCCCGTGGCGGTCACGCTCTGCGGGTCATCGAAGCGCTGCTCGAACAACACGACCTGCCCATGGCTCAGCTGGGCCCAACCACCGAGTGCCATCGCCGCCAGCCATCCCCGAATACGTACTGACTTCACGGTTTCGACCGTAGCCCGCCGCACTGCCGCCGTAGCGATCTGCGTGCATCTCAGAGCGCGCGACGAAAACAGGCGACCGTCGCGGCGAAGGCCTCGTCGGCCGCGGCTGGATCGTAGCGGGGTCCGACGTCGCGCATGAAGGCGTGATCCGCCCCGAACAACCGCGCCTCCGAGCGCACGCCGGCCGAGTCGAGGGCCGCGTGGATCTTCGTGCGACCTTCCGCGGGAATGTGCGGATCGTTGCGGCCCCAGACGAGCAGCAGCTCCCCGTGAATCTCGCCAGCGCGTTCCAGCGAGCCTGCGTGGGTGCGCACGCCGTCACAGGTGCCCAGCTTGCCGTTGTGAAGGCCCGTGCCGTAGCAGCACACCGTGGCCTTCACTTCGGGCTCGAAGGCAGCGCGGAAGGCGAGGTGGCCGCCGTAGCAGAAGCCCCAGGCCCCGATGGCGCCTGGCACCACGCCGGGGATCCGCGGCACGAAGTCGAGCACCGCGCGGCGATCGGCGTCGAGCTCGGCGACGGTCATCGCGTCGGCGGCCTGGAGCGCGCGCTCCCGGCCCTGCTCGAAGTCGAACACCGTGCCCAGGGGCTCATGACGTCCGTAGTGCTCGGGAGAGACGACGACGAAGCCGTGGCCCGCGAGCCGCCGCACGAGGCGCTCGTGGGGCGGGGTGCACTGAAAGACGTCCGACCACACCACCACCGCGGGGAAGGTGCGCCCTTCCACGTGGGGGCGCGCGACGAGACAACGAATGGGTCCCGCGGGGCCCGGGGCGTCGACGAACTGGGTGGTGACGATCATTCGCCCGGCAGCGGAGCACCCACCCACACCCGGGTCAACGAAGCGACGGCCGACGATTGCGACGCAAAGCCATGGCAGTGCCGCGCCCGGTGCCGCATCTTCCGCACCGTGTCTCGCGCGAAGCTCCGGCTGGTCCAGTTGCCTGTCCCACCTCCTGCGGCGCTCGCCGCGACGGGCAACGTGCCCTTGGCCGCCGGGTGCCTCGGGGTCGCCGCGCGCGTGCACGGGCTCACCGACCGCATCGACGTCGACGTGGTCGCGCCGTCGATCACCGACCGCTACGGAGACACCCGGCTCGCGGAGTTGATCGCCGCCGACGAACCCGAGTTCCTCGGCCTCTCGCTCTACCTGTGGAACATGGAGCGCAGCCTGCACCTGGCGCGCGAGGTCAAGCGCCGCTCCCCCCGCACCCGCGTCCTCATCGGCGGCCCCGAGGTGAGCCCCGACAACGGGTTCCTGCTCGAGCAGCAGGGCTTCGACCTCGCGGTCTCCGGTGAAGGCGAGGAGGCGCTGGTCGAGGTGCTGGAGCACGTGCTCGCAGGTCGTGACCCCGCGGGCCTCGGCGGCGTCGCGGTGCGCACTCCCACCGGGCTGACGCCCTTCGGCCCTCCGCGCGCGGCCCTGTTCCCGCTCTCGAGCTATGGCTCCCCGTACCTCGAGGGCCTGGTGCCGGTGGAGCCCGAGCGCTCGGCCTACGTGGAGGGCGCCCGCGGCTGCCGCTCGAAGTGCACCTTCTGTTTCTACCCCAAGGTGCAGAGCGCGCTGCGGCTGCTGAGTCCCGCGCAGGTCGAGGCCGTGGTCACCGGGCTGCGCGAGCGGGGCGCGAAGGAGATCTCCTTCCTCGACCCCACCTTCAACCATCGCCCCGACTTCGAGCTGGTGCTCGAGGCGCTGGGCCGCGCCAACCCCGACCGGAGCATGTCCTTCTTCGCCGAGGTGCGCCCCGAGGGCCTGAGCGCCGCGCACGCCGCGATGCTCAAGAAGGTGGGCTTCGACAAGCTGGAGATCGGCCTGCAGTCGGTGAGCGCGAAGACCTTGAAGCGCGTGCAGCGCGGCGGCAACCCGGCGATGGTGGCCGCGGCCGCCAAGATGCTACGCGAACAGGGCGTCGACCTGCTCATCGACCTCATGGTCGGGCTGCCGGGTGACGTGAGCGAAGACGTGAGCAAGGGAGTCGACTTCCTCGAGAAGCACGACCTCGGCCAGTTCGCGCAGGTCTTCGCGCTCTACGTCTTGCCGGGCACCGCGATGCGCGAGAGCGCCGCCCGCGACGGGCTCATCTTCGAGCGCGAGCCGCCGTACCGCATCATTCGCACCGAGACCATGAGCGAGCAGGACATCGCCGAGTCGCTGGCGTCAGCCGAAGAGCGACTGGGTCGTCGCCTCGACGCACTGCCCCGGCCGCACCTCGTGGCCGCCACGCCGCCGGTGGAGCCGCCCGACGTGTTCCAGCTCTCGCCCGAGAAGGCTTCGGGCGCCGAGCGGGCCGCCGCCGCGCGCCCCGGGGCCCAGCACTGCGCGTTGTGGTTCGAGGGCGAGGACCTGTTCTCGCACCACGCGGCGCTGCTCTCGGCCATCGACGCGCGCCTCGCCGTGGACCCCTACGCCACGCTCGACGTGGTGCTCGCGCCGACCGACGTGTTCCCCCTCGAGCTGCTCGCCATGGTCCGCGCGCGCCTCGACACCGCCACGCCCTCGTACGAGACGCGCTCGCGGGCCCACCGCGGCGTGGCCCAGTCGCAGCGGGTCACCGTGGTGCTCGGCCGCGGCGTCGACGTGCCCGAAGACTGGGTCGACGCGGTCCGCGAGGAGGCGCCGGTGTTCCGCGACCAGTCGCTGCAGCAGGCCGCTCGCGACGCCGCGCAGTTGGGCGTGGAGCTGCCCTGCGCGCGCATCGTGGGACCGGCCACCGACGCCGCGGCGCGCGCGAAGCTGGTGGCCGAGGCCGACCCCGAGTGCGTGGTGTTCGCCGAGCGTGCGCTCGAAGCCGACTGGCAACGGCACACGCTGGGCTACGGCGACGCCGGCAACTGACCCGCGCGGGTCAGCGCAGGCGCAGCGAGACGCAGTACGGGAAGCCGCGCTTGGGGCTGGCCGTCTCGGTGACGCGCAGGAAGTAGGTGCCCGCGGTCAGGGTGCCCACCGACTCGACGCGCGAGCACAGGCCCCGGCCCGTGTCGGCGTTCGTGAGGAGCTGCAGGCCGGCGCCGCTGAGGAGCTCGAGGCGCGAATCGAGCAGGTTCGACTCGCAGGTGGTGCTCATGGTCGACGACTCGAGGACCTCGGCGTGCATCACCGCGGGCTGCGAGAGCGTGAAGATGAAGTCGTCGGTGAAGTCGGTGGTCGTGCCCAGCGCCCCGCACATCACCACGTCGGCGCCGGTGACCAGGTTGGCCTGGTTGGTGGTGTCGTTGGGCTCGACCTCGGTGGTGCGGGCCGTGTTGAGCGTCGGGGTGATCCAGTAGGGCAGGGGCTGGCTGCCCGTCTGCGTGCGGGACACGGCGACGTAGTAGGTGCCGGGCTGCACCTGCGCCACCATCAGCCGGCACGCGGTCAACGAGGAGAGGTCTTCGATGCTCAGTTGCGTGGCCGCGGAGTCGAGCAGGGCGAGCCGCACACCGGTGAACGCCTGGCAGGCGAAGGAGTTCAGCTCGAGGCGCAGCGCACCGGCGCTCGCCACGTTGATGCGAAAGACGTCGGCTTCGCTGATGGCCAGTTCGGCGTTGAGCGTGGTGCCCTACGTCAAGCGACCGAGTCCAGGGCTCACGCCCGCGGCTGGTGGAGCTCGCGCCGGTAGCGATCCACCACCGTCTTCGTGGTGCGCGTGGCGACGTGCTCGAGGCGGCCCAGGCTGGTCTTGAGCAGCGACGAGAAGTTCTTCCGGCGGCTGCCCGGGTGGCGTCCCCACAACACGTGGATGGCCGAGCGGCCGAAGACGCGCGTGTACTCGGTGACGAAGTGACCCGGCCGCAGGTCTTCGCCGCTCAGCAGGTCCATCGAGGCGATGCGCGAGCGCTCCGACGAGTTCCAATACGTGAAGACGCCGGCCTGCAGCGCGCGCGAGCCGGGGTCCTGCCCGCGGAACACCTCGTAGAGCGCGTCGGTGAAGAGCTCGCGCATGCGCACGAAGTCGTAGCGGCGGCGCTGGTAGCTGCGCAGCGCGTCGTCGCCCAGGCCGTGTTCCCCGAAGACGTCGGCCAGGGTGAGCACGTCGTTCATCGCGTTGGTGAGGCCCGAGGCCGTCAGCGGGTGCGCGCAGCCTCCGGCATCGCCCAGCAGCACCACGCCCGGCGCCGCGCACGCTTCGGTGGCGATGGCCTGGGTGGAGATCAGCTCCAGCGGGTTCTGCTCGAGGCTCTGCTTCATCGCCGCGCGCAGGGGCTCGGGCACCGCGGGCGCGTAGTGCGTCAGCAGGAAGGCCTTGATGGCCGCGCGCCCCTTGGGCACGTCGAGCGGCACGTCGATCACCATGCGGATCTTCCCGGCCGCATAGGGGTAGGCGAGCACCGGCCCGGGTGCGCCGAGGAAGACGTGGCCGAGGCGGCCGCTGGGCAGCTCGCCTTCGACGCCCAGGGCCACGGTGTACGAGAGCAGCCGCACGTGCGCCTGCATGCCCAGCAGGTTGCGCAGCCGTGACGCGCGGCCATCGGCGACCACCACCAGCGAAGCGCGGTGCTCGTGACCGTCGGCCGTGCGCACGCCCACCACGCGGCCGCCGTCGCGCAGGAAGTCTTCGACGCGGGCCGAGGTGGTGATGGTGAGGCCGGGCCGCGTGGCCAGCTCGCGGCGCAGGGTGTCGATCATCAGCGGGTGGTCGATGCCCAGCCCGACGCCGTGGGTGTACGGCAGCCGCGTCACCGCGCTGGTCGAAGACGCCGTGGCCGCGAAGCCGTGCACTTCGACGCCGCCGGCCGCGAAGAGCGGCGCCGCGAGATCGAGGCCCTGGAGCGCGCGCACGCCGCGGGGGTGAATCAGCTCCCCGCGAAACTGCTGGGCCCAGGTGGCCGAGCCCTCGAGCACCTCGACCCGCGCGCCCTTGCGCTGCAGCGCCGCGGCGGCCGTGAGCCCCGCGAAACCACCACCCACCACGATGACGTCGGTTTGCATCCGCGCCCCCCTAGCGAATCCGGGCGCCGAACGAGTTGATCCACGTCACGCCCCAAGTGCGCGGCACTGCAAGCAAGCAGTTCAACTTCACGTCCCCCAACGACCGCGTGACGCGTTGCGGCAACGGCGCTATCTCGGGGCCTCCACCCCGCTGAGGAGACGACATGAAGACGTTCGAGCATGACGTGAAGCAGATGCAGGCGTACTTCGAAAGTCCGCGCTTCGCGGGCATCACGCGCGTGTATTCGGCGCGCGAAGTGGTGGAACAGCAGGGCACCATCGCCGGCGACTACGGCGTGGCGCGCGAGTCGGCGCGGGCGTTCTGGGCCCGGCTCAAGGAGCTCAACGCGCAGGGCCTGAGCGTGACCACCTTCGGCCCGTATTCGCCGGGCCAGGCCGTCACCATGAAGAAGCTCGGCATCGAGGCCATCTACCTCGGCGGCTGGGCCACCAGCGCCAAGGGCAGCGTGCAGGAAGACCCGGGCCCCGATCTCGCCAGCTACCCCCTGAGCCAGGTGCCCGACGAGGCCGCGCCCATCGTCCGCGCGCTGCTCACCGCCGACAAGAACCAGTTCCACGCGCGCGCGCGCATGACCGAAGAGCAGCGCAACGCGACGCCCGAGGTCGACTTTCGCCCCTTCATCATCGCCGACGCCGACACCGGCCACGGCGGCGACGCGCACGTGCGCAACCTGGTGCGGCGCTTCGTCGAGGTGGGCGTGCCCGGGTACCACATCGAAGATCAGAAGGTCGGCGTGAAGAAGTGCGGGCACCAGGGCGGCAAGGTGCTGGTCAGCGAAGACGAGCAGCTCAAGCGCCTGTCGGCCGCCCGCTTCCAGCTCGACATCATGGGCGTGCCGGGCATCGTGGTCGCGCGCACCGACGCCGAGTCGGCCACGCTGCTCGATGGCCGCGGTGACGAGCGCGACCAGCCCTTCGTGCTGGGCGCCACCAACACCGCGCTGCCCAGCTTCCGCACCACGCTGCTGGCCATGCTGCGCCAGTTCCACAAGGCTGGCGTCGCCGAGCTCTCGGGTCACCTCATCTACGCGGTGGCCGACGCGGAGTACGCGGCGGCCGACCTGTGGATGGAGAAGCACAAGCTGGTGGCGGCCATCCAGGACGCCGCCGCGCTGTTCCTCAAGGGCGGGCTCAAGTCCGTCGACGACGCGCTCGACAAGGCCTTCGACAAGCTCTTCGACGCCTGGCAGCAGGAGGCCGGCATCAAGTCGTACGCCGAGGCGGTGGCCGACGCGATGCGCTTCCGCATCAGCGAGGGCGCCCAGTTGCCCATGACCCCCGAGGCGTGGCTCGAGTTCGCCAGCCACACCGGCTGGTACGTGGCGCACGCCAGGGCCCGCACCATGGGCATCGAGGTGACGTGGGACTGCGAGCACGCCAAGACGCCCGACAACTACTACCAGGTGCGTGGTGGGCTCGAGTACGCCATCGCCAAGTCGCTGGCCGCCGCGCCCTTCGCCGACATCTTGTGGATGGAGACGAAGACCGCCGACCTGCACGAGGCGAAGAAGTTCGCCGAGGCGATCCACGCGAAGTTCCCCGGCAAGATGATGGCCTACAACCTCTCGCCCTCGTTCAGCTGGGACACCACCGGCATGACCGACGAGCAGATGCGCGCCTTCCCCGCGGAGCTGGGGAAGCTGGGCTTCGTGTTCAACTTCATCACCTACGGCGGCCACCAGATCGACGGCCTGGCCGGCGAGGAGTTCGCCACCGCGCTCAAGCAGGACGGCATGCTGGCGCTGGCCCGGCTGCAGCGGAAGTTCCGGCTCCTCGAGTCGCCCTACCGCACGCCGCAGACGCTGGTGGGCGGGCCGCGGTCGGACGCGGGGCTGATGTCCATCTCCGGGCGCACCGCGACCACGCGCTCCATGGGCAAGGGCTCCACGCAGTTCCAGCACCTGGTGCAGACCGAGGTGCCCACGCGGGTGCTCGAAGAGTGGCTCGAGCTGTGGCGCAAGCACCACGGCATCGACGTCAAGCTCAAGGTCTCGCTGCGGCCGCACACCGCGGGCGCCGACCTGCTCGAGCTGGCGTTGCTCACGCCCGACGGGAAGAAGGCGCTCAACGTGGTCTTCGGCGCCATCGCCGACCGCCGCGGCCGCAACATCCTCTCGGTCCGTGACCAGAACAACTACGACCTGGCCACCCGGCAGAAGCGCCTGATGACCGTGGCGCACCTCTTCCTCATCCACCGCTACAAGATCGACGCCGTGCACTACGTGACGCCGACCGAGGACAACCTGAAGCAGGCCGAGCGCATGAAGGCGCGTGGCATCTACGGGTCGGTGGCCACGGAGATCGGCGAGATCATCGTCGCCGACGTGGTCAAGGCGCGCATCGAGGAGCTGGCCGCCAAGGGCGCGCCGGCCTTCGCCGCGCTGCTCAAGGGGTAAGACGTTGAAGCCGGCGCGCGGGGCCTCTGAGGGCTTCCGCGCGCCGGCTCGTTTCACCGCATCACTTCAATTCACTTCACGCGGCGCAGCACGCTGACGCAGTTGCTGACGCCCGAGCCTCCGACGTTGAAGGTCACGCCCACCTTCGGCACCTTCTTCGTGGGAGCCAGCCCGATGGGCTCTTCCATCAGCTGCTTGTAGACGAGCGCGTGCATCGAGGCGCCGGTGGCGCCCACGGGGTGGCCCTTGGCCTTGAGGCCGCCCGAGAGGTTGATGCACACCTGGTCGTCATCGGCGCCGAAGCGGCCGGCCACGTAGTCCTGGCCCGCCTTGCCGTCGGCCGACAAGCCGAGCGCCTCGGTGGTGAGCAGCTGGTTGATGGTGAAGCAGTCGTGCACCTCGGCGATGTCGATGTCCTTCGAGGTGATGCGCGCTTCCTTGAAGGCCTTGGCCACGGCGTCCTTGCCGGCCTCGAGCACCCACTTGTGGTCGCGCTTGGAGAGCGGGAGGTACTCGGCGGAGTGGCCGATGCCGGCGATCTCCACCACCTTCTTCTTGCTGGCCTTCGCGAAGTCGGTGCTGGTGAGCACCACCGCCGCCGCGCCGTCGGTGACCAGCGAGCAGTCGTGCAGCCGCAGGGGCGAGGCGATCATCATGTTCGAGCCCTTGCCGGACTCGGGCAGCCCGAGGATCTCCGCGGCCGTCTGCGGGCCGTTCTGCACGTGGGCCAGGGGGTTCTTCGAGGCGTTGCGGTACATGAGCGCCGCGACGTGCGCCGACTGGGTGCGCCACTCGGCGTCGGTCAGCTTGTAGTGGGCGATGTACGCCTTCGCGAGCTCGGCGAAGAGCCCGGGGAAGGTGAAGCCCTTGGCGCCCTCTTCCGGCCAGTACGAGCAGGTGGCCAGGGTCTGGGTCATCGACGGCGTGTCGACGAGGTTCATCTTCTCCACGCCCACCACCAGCACGTTCTTGAAGCGGCCCGCCTCGATGGCGTAGCTCGCGTCGTAGATGGCGACCGACGACGAGGCGCAGGCGGCCTCGGTGCGGGTCATGGGCTTGAAGCGCAGCGCGGGGTCGATGGACACGCCCAGCGGCGCCACGTGCTCCTGGTTGACGAAGCGCGAGGGCGAGCACGCGCCGATCCACACCGCGTCGATGTCCTTCGCGTCCAGGCCCGAGTCGGCGATCGCGCCGCGGCCCGCTTCGATGATGAGCTCGTAGAACGACTTCTGATCGATCTTCTTCTTGAACGAGATCATGTCCTTCATCTCGATCAACGACCCGAACTTCGTGTTGTACGCCCCGATGATGCTGACCTTGCTCATGGCTGTCCTCTTGAGGTTTCCGAAGGTTTGGTTACTTGGCGAGGCCGTTGCTGATCAGGCCGCCGGTGATTTCCAGGCAGGTGGCGTCGATGGCCTCGTTCTGGGCCGCGAACATGATGAGGTCGGCGATCTCCGAGGGCTCGATGAGGCGGTTGATGTGCACGCCCTTCAAGATGCCGTCGAGCGCTTCCTGGTTCATGCCCTTGACCATGGGGGTGCCCACGTAACCGGGCGCGATGGCCACGCAGCGGATGTTCTGGATGCCCTTCATCTGGAACTCGCCGACCAGCGTCTTGGGCCACAGCGCGATGGCGGCCTTGGTCGAGGCGTAGTTGAGCTGGCCCGTCTGGCCGACCTTGTTGACCGACGAGATGGGCACCAGCAGGCCCTGGTACTTGTTGTTCACCATGCGGATCGACGCCTCGCGCAGGGTGATGAACGAGCCCACGAGGTTCACGTCCACCACCGCCTTGAACTGCTCGGTGCTCATGGCCCGCTTGACCTTGCCGGTGTCCTTGTCGACGTTGATCATCAGGCCGTCCTTGATGATGCCCGCAGACGCCACGCAGATGTTGAGCGCGCCGAACTTCTCGATGGCCAGATCCATCAGGTTGGCCACGTCTTCTTCGTTGGTGACGTTGCACTTGGCGAAGGCCACCGCGCCGCCCGCCGCGGTGATCTCCCCGGCGACGCGCTCCAGGTTCTTCGCGTCCATGTCGCCGATGACGACCTTGACGCCCTTGAGCGCCATCGACCGCGCGACCGACTCGCCGATGCCGCTGGCGCCGCCGGTGATCACTGCCACTGCTCCCTTGAGTTCCATATCGACCCTCGCTGTTTCTGCGACGCATGGTGCGCCGCAGCAATCAGGGGCCTCAGTGACAGCGCCCCCGGCTTGGGTCAAATGATTGTGCGGTGCAGCAATTGCGGGCCGCCGCGGGGCTACGGCCAGTCAGAAGCCGGCCTTCCGGGGCCGCTCAGGAGGCGACCAGGTGGGCCGTGGCCTCGTCGGAGTTCTCGTAGAGGTGCGGAGGCACCTGGTGGCTCTGCATCGCCTCGCCCAGCTGCATGCGCAGGAAGGGGTTCGCGGTGTAGCGGGTCACGTCGTTGTAGTGCTGCTCGGTGACGGCCTTGACCATGTCGATGTACGCGTCGACCAGCTCGGGGCTGATGGAGAAGCGGTCGTAGTTCACGATGCCGCTGACCTTGTGCCCGACGGGCTTCATCTTCGCGGCGACCGCCTCGGCAATGCGCGCGATGTCGGCCGGCGAGCGCACGCTCAGGCCCGCGAAGTTCACGAAGAAGAGCTTCTTCAGCGGGTCGTACGAGAGGCGGTCTTCCAGCGGCATCTCGAGCATGGCCGGCCGCAGGTTCATCGGCTCGGGGCGGAAGATGCGCGCGTCCATCAGCGCCGGCGGCCGGGACATGAGGGGCACGAAGTCCATCTGGTCGAGGATGTCCTTCTGCAGGTCCACGCCCGGGGCGATCTCGATGAGCTCCAGGCCCCCGGTGACCAGGCGGAAGACGCAGCGCTCGGTGATGTAGAGCACCGTCTTGCCGCGCCGGGCCGCCTGCGATCCGCTGAAGGTGCGGTGCTCGACCTCGGCGACGAACTTCTTCGCCTGGCCCGCGGTGAAGGTGCCCACGAAGACCACCTTCTTGGCGTTCTGCGAGATGTCGATGAACCCGCCGCAGCCCGCCAGCCGCGGCCCGAACTTCGAGACGTTCAGGTTCCCCTCGCGGTCGGCCTGGGCGAGGCCCAGGAAGGTGATGTCCAGCCCGCCGCCCTGGTAGAAATCGAACTGGCTGGGCTGGTCGACGATGGCCTGGTGGTTGACCGCCGCGCCGAAGCTCATGCCGCCGGCGGGAATGCCGCCGATGACCCCGGGCTCGGCGGTGAGCGTCAGCAGGTCGATGACCCGTTCTTCGTTGGCCACGTTGGCCACGCCCTCGGGCATGCCGATGCCGAGGTTCACCACCGCGTTGGCCTTCAGCTCGAGGGCCGCGCGGCGCGCGATGATCTTCCGCTCGCTCATGGGCATCGCGGGGATCGCCGACAGGGGAATGCGGATCTCCCCCGAGTAGGCCGCGTTGTACTGCTCGGAGAAGGTCTGCATGTGGTACTCGGGCTTTTCGGCCACCACCACGCAGTCCACGAGGATGCCGGGGATCTTCACCTGCCGCGGGTTGAGCGTGCCCCGCTCGGCCACGCGCTCCACCTGGACGATGACCGTGCCCCCTGAATTGCGCACCGCCATGGCGATGGCCTGGGCCTCGAGCGTCAGCGCCTCGCGCTCCATGGTGATGTTGCCGTCGGGGTCGGCCGTGGTGCCGCGAATGAGGGCCACGTTGAGCGGGAACGCCTTGTAGAAAAGGTACTCCTCGCCATCCACGTCCATCACCCGCACCAGCTCGCGGGTGGTCAGCGCATTGAGCTTGCCGCCGCCGAAGCGCGGGTCCACGAAGGTGCCCAGGCCGACCCGGGTGATGGTGCCCGGCTTGCCCGCGGCGATGTCCCGGAAGAGGTGCGCGAGCACGCCCTGCGGCAGGTTGTGCGCCTCGATGCGGTTGTTGACCACCAGCTGTTGGAGCTTCGGCGCCAGCCCGAAGTGGCCCCCCACGACCCGGCGCACCAGGCCCTCGTGGCCCAGGTGGTTGAGGCCCCGGTCCTTGCCGTCGCCCTGGCCGGCCGCGAAGACCAACGTCAGGTTGCGCGGCGTGCCCTTTCCCGGCTCGCCCCCCGAAAGGAAGCGCTGCTCCAGGGCCACGAGCAGGTTCTCGGCCGTGCCGATGCCCACGAAGCCGCCGATGGCCACGGTGTCGCCGTCGCCGATCAGCCGCACCGCGTCCCGGGCCGAGACGATCTTGCCGGTGTCTGTTGCGCGAAACGCGACCGCGATGGGGTGATGAGAGAGCGCCATGCGCGGCCCCCTACGTGCTGTTCGCCACGAAGGACACGCCGTTCATGGTGAACCGCCGTTCACCTGATGACCGCCGTTGATGGAAGCAATCAACGGTGGCCCTCACGCCTCGTGCGCCGCGCGCCACGTCCCCCGCGGGTGGCGCGCGCGCGCCAACACCCCCATGGCCCCGTCGACCAGGGCGGGCCGCCAGTCGCGGCGATCGAGCACCGCGTCCACCAGCCCGCGGCGGTGATCCCACAGCCAGGCCCGCCAGCGCTCGGCTTCCCCCGGCGGCAGGACCCCGGCCACCCGCCGCAGGCCCAACACCAGCTCGAACTGCAGCCGGTTGCACCACGCCTGGTCCTCCCTGGGGGGCTGGAGCCCCATGAGCTCGACGGCCCGCTGCAGCGCGGCGTGTTGCCCGGTCGCGGCCAGGTACACCAGCCGCGGCAGGTCCAGGCCCCGCGCCACGTCGAAGCCCAGCTCGCCGTAGAACCGGGGGTTGAAGTCGATCAGCTCCCAGTGCTTCGGGCTCGCCTCCACGAACTCCACCTCGAAGGCGCCGTAGTGGCCCACGCGCCGGCACAGCCGCGCCACGCCCGCGCTGAGCTCCGGCTGCACCTCGGCGGCCTCGAAGCACAGCCCGATGCCCAGCCGGTAGGGCCACTGCAGCACCTTGCGCGAAGCCCGGGCCACGCACAGCGACCCCGTCTCGTCGATGAAGCCGCTCAAGTTGTAGATGTGGTCGGCCGCGGTCTCGCAGAAGGCCTGCACCAGCGGCCGGGAGATGCCGGGGTCTGCTTGCCGCATCGCCAGCGCGTGCGACGAGGCCGCCTCGAACGCATGGTACGCGCCCTCGAGCTGCCTGCCGTCGCGCACCAGCTGGCCCTTCTGGTGCGACGCAAAGAGGGCCTGGGTCTGCGGCTTGATGACCCAGGGCCCCGCCGAGTCTTCGCGCACGTGGCGCAGCGCGGTGTCGTCTTCCGGCAACCAGGTGCGCGGCGTCTCCAGCCCCACCGCTGCGCACGCGCGCGAGAGCTGCCACTTGTTGAGCAGCGCCGTCGTCGCCGCGAGCGGCGGTTGGTACATCAGGAAGTTCCTGGCCAGGCGCTCGCGGTTGCGGGCCATCAGCCAGGCCACGTCGTCGGTGGTCGCGTAGAGCACCGTGCCCGGCGCGCGCGCGCCGAAGTCGAGCAGCCACTGCACGAAGGCCTCGGGCTGGGTCGAGGCGTCGGGGCAGCGCAGCGAGTGCTTCACCGCGCGGCTCCAGAGCCCGGGCGCGAGCCAGTCGGGGTCGGCCATGACGACGTCGATGCCCGCCCGGTCGAGGGACCGGGCCGCGGCGAGCGTGCCGTAGGCCGTGGCCGCGGTGAGCAAGACCCCGGGCGTCGCGGCCCGGGCCAGCTGGGGGCCCTCGTGCTGGGTGATGGCGTTCATGGACCACCCCCCACGGCGTGCAGCGCGCGCAGCACGGCTCCCGGCTCGTCGCGGCTCACCAGGTCTTCGAAGGTCTCCGGTCGCAGCAGGGGCCTCGGCGCTCCGTCGCCCAGGGCCACCACCCCGGGGCGGGCGTGGGAGAAGCACGTCGACGAGGGCACGAAGTACGCGCCGGCGTCCATGATGGCGAGGCCATCGCCGGGCCGGAGCTTCGGCAGCCGCCACGCGGGGTACAGGCAGTCGGCCTGGGTGCAGGTGGGCCCCGTGAGCCGGTAGAGCTGCCGCCCTGGACCCCTGGGCTCGACGAGCGCGAAGAGCTGGTGGAACTCGCTCGTCATCGGCTCCGCGACGTTGATGCCCGCGTCGAGAATGGCCCAGCGCACGCCGGCCTCGTCGACGTCGCGCACCGACGCCACGCGGCACAGCAGCATCTGGGTGTTGCCCATCAACGCCCGGCCCGGCTCGACGAAGAGGCGCGGGGGGGGCTGCCCCAGCGCGGCGAAGTGGGCCTCCACCGGGCGCACCAGGCCCTCGACGTAGCCGTCGATGGACAGCACCTCGTCGACCGGCGGCGGCGTCGGTTCGCGGGCGAAGGTCTGGGCCAGGCGGAGGTCGCGTCGCGAGAGGGTGTGCACCGTGGGGCAGGCGAGGTTGCCGCCCACGTCGAGGATCTGCACCCGCAGCCCCAGCCGCGCCTGGAGCTCGTCGACGAAGGTGAGCAGCGCGCCGACGAACTGCGAGAGCTGCGGCGCCGAGTCGATGCGCCCGTTGTAGTGCGCGTGCACCCCCAGCACGTCGAGGTGTGGTTGCTGGAGCGCCTCGCGGAACGCCTCGAGCGCGGCGCCGGTGTCGATGCGCTCCCCGAACTGTCCGCCCGCGCCGCCCGGCGGCACCACGCGAAGCCCCACCCGCGCCCTGCGCCCCAGCTGCCGCGCCACCCGGTCCGCGCGGACCAGCTCGCTGCGGGTGTTGAGGTTGATCAACCCCACGTTGCTCGCGATGCCCTCGGCGAGGGCCTCGTCGGTGCGGGCCGGGCCGTTGAAGATGATTCGTTCGGGCGCGACGCCCAGTCGCCGCGCGAGCCACAGCTCCCAGGCGCTCGTCACCTCGGCGCCCAGCCCGCATTCGTGCAGCGTGCGCAACACGCCGGGCACGGGGTTGGTCTTGTACGAGGCGAAGACCTCGCAGCCGTGGGCCGCGCCCTCGGGCCGCGCGGTGAACCGCGCCGCGTTCTCGCGCAGGCGCATCTCGTCGACGACGTAGAGCGGCGAGCCCCACTGCGCGAAGAGCCCGTCGAGGCGCCGCCCCCCGAGCTCCAGCGCCCCGTCGGCGTCGCGGGTCAGCCGCCAGGTCGACAGCGGCAGGTCGACGCGCGGGGTCCACCCGCGCACCACGCCTTCGAGGGCCCGCTTGACCAGCGTGCGTGCCGCGCGGCTCCACGACGCGCGGGGCGCCCCGGCGCTCACGGCCGCACCTGGAGGCCCACGGCGTGGCGCAGTCGCGAGGCCAGCCGGGCGCTGACGCGGGAGCCGCGCCACAACAGCGAGGCGAGCTTCGGTTGGGTGACGGCGTGCGACAGGAGCCGGGCTCGCAGGGCCTCGGGCCCCCGGTAGGTCTTCACCGCCTCGTCGAGGTGGGCCAGGGCGAGCGCGTGGTCGCCGCGATCGAGCGCCGCCTGGGCCACGAGGTAGTGGCGGAACCCGCGCAGCGCGGCGAGCTCGGGGTCGTCGGGGGCGGCCTGGCAGAACAGCTCCTCGTGAAAGCGCAGCACGTCGAGGTTGAACTGCACCGCCGAGGCACCGGTCGCCAGGTGGCTCTCGGCCAGGGCGCTCGCGCCGTCACCCAGCTCGTGCTTGATGCAGCCGGGCAGCGAGACGAAGTGCGTGGGGAAGCGCCGGCAGAGGTTGGCGAGGTAGCCGAAGTCGCTGGCCACGCGGTAGCTCGTGTCGTTCGGGCCCACGGCCTCCATCGCCGCGCGCGTGATGACCGTCGGCTGCAACGCCATCAGCCAGCCCCAGCGCCACCCGCGGAAGATGTGGCCCCGGTACAGGAACCCGCCGGTCCACGGGTTTCCCTCGAGCGCCTCGTGGGCCCAGGGCTCGAGCTCGCTGCGCGCCTGGTAGAACCACAGGTACGGATCGCCCTGCGGTGGCGGCTGGTCGAAGGCGTGCGAACCGATGCGCTGGGCGGTCCCGGGGTACCAGTCGCCGACCTCGGGCCGGAAGTGCTTGGCGAACTGCTGGTGGCCGAAGTCTTCCCAGAACTCCGAGGTGTAGAGCTGCGCGTCGGGGTGGCTCTGGAAGAAGGCGTGGGCCAGCGCGAGGTGGTGCGGTGTCCACTCGTCGTCGGAGTCGAGGAAGGCGACGTGCGCGCCCGTCGTCGCGGCCAGCCCGGTGTTGCGCGCGCCGGCCACGCCCTGGTTGTCCTGGCGGATGACGCGCACCCGGGGGTCGATCCCTTCGAGCTGCTCGGCGGTGCCGTCGATCGAGCCGTCGTCCACGACGATCAGCTCCCAGTCGGTGAAGCGCTGGGCCCGCACGCTGGAGATGGCCCGCAGGATGGTGTCGCGCCGGTTGTAGGTGGGCATGACGATGGAGAAGGGAATCACACGGCCTCCGGGGTTCGTTGCGTGGCCAGCACGGTCTGCTGGATCTCTGCGTGGCTTCGTCGCTCCAGATGCACCCCCTGCGCCGCGAGGGCCTCGAAGGCCTGCCGGGCGCGCTCGCGTTCTTCCAGCCGGGGGGGCAGCGGCGTGCGCCAGGCCGGCGCGTCTTCGCCCGTGGCCTCGCCCGGGCTCGCGGCCGAGACCCGCCGCCGGTCGGGGTTGAAGTCGGCGTGCTCGACTTCGGCCGGCCGCAGTCGCCGGCGCAGCGCCCCGGCCCGGGCCTTGAGCCAGGGCAGCGAGCCGACGCGGTAGACCTGCACCGCGTGCGTGGGCGTCACCACGCCGCCCATGCGCGCCTTGTAGTAGGCGTAGTTGCCGTCGACGTTGTACGCGCGCAGCCCCGTGCGCAGCGCGCTGTCGATGGAGAGCACCGAGAACACGTTGCCGGGGCCCAGCCCGTCGTAGGCGCGATCGAACGACATCTCGAGCCCGTGCCGGTTGCCGGCGAAGGTGCCGTTGATGCCCCCCGCCACGGGCACTCCATCGAGGAGCAGGAACTCGAAGCCCAGGGCGAGCGGTTGGCCGGGCACCGCCAGCGCCCTGAAGAAATCGACCCGCGCGGGGCTGCGATCGATGCCGGCCCGGGCCTCGGCCTTCCAGCTACGGCGCTCGAGGTCGAGGTAGAGCTCGAGCAGCGACCACCGGGCACGGTCGTCGTCGGAGCGCACGAACTCCAGGGTGCCCACCGTGTCGAGGCGCCGCGTGGCCCGCTGCACGTTGCGTCGAAACGACGACGACACGGCCGCGAGGTAGCGCTCCGTAGACGTGTACGGCAGCGGCATGCTGGTGTTGGGCATGGTCTCGAAGCGGCGCACGTAGAAGCGCAGCGGCGAGACCTTCGGCGGCTCGTTGAGCCCCGAGGCGTCGTCCTGCAGCGCGAGCTCGAGGAAGGACCAGCCCCGCTCCCGCTCGAGCAGGTGCTCGAAGAAGGCCCGGCTGCAGCGGGCCTCGTCTTCGGTGCGCGCCACGAGGTGCGGCCGGTCGGTGTCGTGGCTGACCAGCAGGCCGATGCGCCCGAAGGGGAGCCCCCACAGCCGCTCCCGGGCCTTCGTCAGCGGGAGGTACCCGATGAGCTGCTCGCCCTCCAAGGCGGCGAGGAAGAGCAGTTGCGTGGGATGGCCGGCCGAGCGGTACTCGTCGTGCGCGAGGAACGTCTCGAGGTACTCGAAGGTCGAGAAGGGGCAGGGTCTTCGCGAGCGGAGGTTGAGCGCGTCGATCGCCTCTCGCAGCGGCGCGACGTCTTCCCAGGCCCGCAGTGCTTCGACTCGAACGGTCTCCACGATGAGCGCCCCTCGGTTGTCTTGCCGGGGCGATTTGCATCGCCCGGACCACGGGGCACCGCTCGGGGCGTCACCCTACGTGTGCGCACCCTTTTCCAACCGCGCACACCCGCGGCGCACCTGCGTTCAGAGGTAGTCGAGTCGCACCCGCGCGGAGGCGCACAGCTCCACGTCCACCACCACCGGATCGGTGGGCAGCGTGCCTTCGAGCAGCACCTCGTAGGCGAGCGTGTCGAGCCGGAGGTATCGCGAGAGATCGAAGGGCGCGAACGACCAGGTGAGCGTCTTCGGGTCGGGGTCGACGCGCGTGAATTCGAGCACCTGGGGTTCCAGCCCGCTGGCCTCGTCGGGCAGCAGCGTGAGTCGCGCCTGGTCGACGAAGCGCAGCGGCGCGGAGCCCTCGACCGCGGTGACCCGCACCGAGGTGAGCATGAACCGGGTACGCACGATGCGCTCCAGCTCCGCGGGGAACTCGAGCTTGAGGTCATACGCGAAGGTGTGTTCCAACGAGAGTCGCCGGGCCTCGGGGTCGAGCTGCTCCAGCCGGGCGCGCACCTCGGGCGGCACCTCGAAGCGCTGGCCGGGCAGGCGCTGGCACAGGTCGACGACGTCGGCCTCCAGGTAGAAGGGATCACACGACGCCGTGAGCAGCAGCGCGGCCGGGAGCAGCAGCCGCATCGCGCGGGACATGGGGTACCTCCCTCGGGTCAGCCAAAACAGAACAAGACGCCCAGCCGCGCCGACGGAATGAAGCCGCTGATGGCGATGCCGGTGACGGTGAGGGGCGCCCCTTCGACGCCCACGTCCAGGGTCTGCGAGCGCAGGCCCACGTCGATGTACGAGAGGCCCACGCGCAGGGTGAGGGCCACGTGCTTCGAGCCCAGCTCGAAGCCCACCTGCGCGTTGACGAAGCCCACGCTCAGGCCCGTGACCCAGGCGCGCAACCGCGGGTCGTCGATGAGCTGCGGCAGCCACGGTCCGAGGCCCCCGTACACGTAGCCCCCGTCGACGCCGAGCAGCGGGCGAAAGGGCGAGCGCGGAAAGGCCAGCAACATCACCCCCATGCGCACGCCCGAGCCGACGCCGTTGGTCAACCCACCGACCTGCAGGCGCAAGAACCGAAACGGGGTGAGCACCGCCGACGCGCCGATGCCGTCGGGCGCGCCCACGTCGAACTGCACCCCGAAGAACGGCACGTTGCTGTCGGTGCGCCCCGGCACGTCGACGACGCTCCCCGGCGCCAGCGGCGCGGTCATTACCAGCGCAACGGCGAGGGCGAGGAAGGAGCTCATGACGACCGACAGGGTCAGCATCCCCCGTGCCGCCCCGGTGAAACGACCTGGCCCCCGGGACACGCAGGGCGGGCGCGAAAGCTGCGCCTCGGGCGGGGGCTCAGGTAAACGCAGCGCATGTCGCAAGCGTTGCTCGATGCCATTCGCGCTGAAGCCAAGCCCGCGCTCTGGGCCAACGGGGTGAAGCTCGCCCGCGCCAACGCCGCCGCGCTCGAGAAGGTCAACGGCGCCGAGCACGTGTTCCGCGTGAAGCCCGCAGGGCGCCCGCTCGCGTACACCGTGTACCTGACGCCGGACGACGCCTGGGAGTGCTCCTGCGACGGCGCCTTCGACCCCTGCGAGCACGTGGTGGCCGCGGCCATCACCCTGCAGCAGGGCGGGGCGAGCGTGGCCACCACCGCCCAGACGTGGACCCGCCTCGTCTACCGCTTCACCCGCCTCGACCACGGGCTGACCGTGTCCCGCGAGCTGCTCCACGCCGACGGCCAGGTCGAGCCGCTGCCCGGCTCGCTGCAGTCGATGATGGCCAACGGGCAGGCCGCGAAGCTGCAGGTCGAGAACGGTGACTTGCTGGCCGACCGCATCCTCGAGCGGCCGTGGCGCGGCGCGCTGCCGCCCGAGCGCCTCGAGGGGTTGCTGGGGCTGCTCGAGCACTCGAAGAACATCCTCCTCGAGGGGCAGCCGGTGGGCTTCACCAACGAGGTGGTGCTGCCGCGGGTGAAGGTGGAAGACGACGGCGGCGAGGTGGTGGTCACCATTCACGCCGACCCGCGCGTCTCGGAAGTGGTGAGCGCCGGCGTCGCGCGCTGCGGGGAAGTGGTGTGCAAGCTGGGCGAGGTGGCGTTGACCGGGCCCTTCCTCCACCTGCTGCCCAGCGTGCGCAGGTACCCGGCGACGCAGCTGGGCGAGCTGATGAGCCGCATCCTCCCCGAGTTGGCGCAGCGCTTCCCCATCGACAACCACAGCAAGCGCCTGCCGCGCATCGACCGCACGCTCGAGCCGCGCATCGAGCTGCAGCTCGCGCAGATGGACACCGGCCTCAACGTGTTGCCGGTGCTGGTCTACGGCAGCCCGCCCTCGGCGCGCGTGGACAACGGGCGGCTGGTGCACCTCGGCGGCCCGCTGCCGGTGCGCAAGGAGAACGCAGAGGCGAAGGTCACCGCGCAGCTGCGCGAGAGCCTCAACCTCGTGCCCGGCCGGCGCAGCACGCTCAACGGGCCCGAGCTCGCGCGCTTCGTCGACAAGCTCAAGGACTGGCGCGGCGGGCTCTCGGGCGACGCGCGCCGGGTGGTGGGGCAGGGGCTCAGCCTCACCCCGCGCTTCGACGTCAGCTCGCTGCTCGACGGCTTCGGGGTGCCGCGCGCGAACTTCGCCCTGCGCTTCGAGGTGGAAGGCGGCGCGAAGGACAGCTTCGTCAGCGGCGACGCGGTGCTCCGCGCGTGGCGCGAGGGGCTGGGGCTGGTGCCCATCGAGGGTGGAGGCTGGGCCCCGCTGCCGCAGGCGTGGCTCGACTCGCACGGCGCGCGCGTGCAGGCGCTGCTCTCGGCGCGCTCGGAGAATGGCACCGTGGCCAACCACGCGCTGCCCGCCCTGGCCGACCTCTCGCGGGAGCTCGAGTTCCCCGCGCCGGCCGGCCTCGACAAGCTGCGCCCGCTCGCCGAGGGCTTCGAGCACCTCCCGTCGGCGCCGCTGCCCGATGGCACGCAGGCCATCCTGCGCCCGTACCAGCGTCACGGCGTCGACTGGATCCACTTCCTCAAGTCGGCCGGTCTCGGCGGCGTGCTGGCCGACGACATGGGCCTGGGCAAGACGCTGCAGACCATCTGCGCGCTCGAGAAGGGGACCCTGGTGGTGTGCCCCACCAGCGTGTTGCCCAACTGGAAGGCCGAGCTGGCGCGGTTCCGCCCCTCGCTCTCGGTGCACGCGTACCACGGGCCCTCGCGCAGCCTGACCGACGCCGACGTCACCCTCACCACCTACGCCATCCTCCGGCTCGACGTGGAGGTGCTGGCGGCGAAGCACTGGCGGGTGATCGTGCTCGACGAGGCCCAGGCCATCAAGAACCCGGACAGCCAGGCCACGCGCGCGGCCTACCGGCTCAAGGGCGACCTGAAGCTCGCGGTCACCGGCACCCCGCTCGAGAACCGGCTCGAGGAGCTGTGGAGCCTGATGCACTTCACCAACCCCGGCCTGCTCGGCGGGCGCAGCGAGTTCAACGAGAAGTTCGCCGAGAAGATCGAAGGTGGCTCGGCCGACGCCACGCTCGCGCTGCGGCGGATCATGGCGCCCTTCGTGCTGCGGCGCCTGAAGAAGGACGTGGCGCCCGAGCTGCCGGCGCGCACCGAGGCGATCCGCTTCGTCACCCTCGAGGACAAGGAGCGCGCGGTCTACGACGCGGTGCACGCCGCGACGCGGGCCGACGTGGTCGACCTGCTCCAGCACGGCGGCAGCGTGCTCAAGGCGCTCGAGGCCCTGCTGCGGTTGCGCCAGGCCGCGTGTCACTGCGCGCTGGTGCCCGGGCAGGTGGCGAAGACCAGCTCCAAGGTGCAGTCGCTCATCGAGGCGCTCACCACGGCCGCGAGCGATGGCCACCGCGCGCTGGTGTTCAGCCAGTGGACGTCGATGCTCGACCTCATCGAGCCGGAGCTGAAGGCCGCGGGGTTGTCCTTCTCGCGGCTCGACGGCTCGACGCAGAACCGCGGCGAGATCACCGAGCAGTTCCAGTCTCCGGACGGGCCGACGGTGCTCTTGATGTCGCTCAAGGCCGGCGGCACGGGGCTCACGCTGACCGCGGCCGACCACGTGTTCCTCGTGGACCCGTGGTGGAATCCGTCGGTCGAAGCGCAGGCCGCCGACCGCGCGCACCGCATCGGGCAGGACAAGCCGGTGTTCATCTACCGGCTCGTCGCCCAGGGCACGGTCGAGGAGCGCATCCTCACGTTGCAGGACAAGAAGCGCGCGTTGTTCGAGGCGGCGCTCGACGGTGGGGCCGGGGCCGCGTCGCTCACCAAGGAAGACCTGCTGGCCCTGTTCGACTGAGCCTCCCTCGCCCTGCGCAGCGGGGAGAGGGCCGGGGTGAGGGGCCGATCTGCTACACGCCTCCGCCGTGTCCCCTGCCTTCCGTCGCGGAGCCCATGCAGGGCTCTCCGCCCTCATCCTCCTCTGGCTCGCGCTGCTGCCTTCGCGGCTCGCGGTGGCGATGCGGGTGCGCGGAGGCACGACCTTCGAGCGGCTGACCCGGGCGCTCGCCGGCACGACCCTGGACTTCGCGGCCATCGTCGCGCCGCTGGTCGTCGTGCTGCTGCTGCTCTCCATCCTCATCGCCCTGCGCCTGCGCACGCGGTGGCAGCACCACGGCCCCACGGCGCTCATCCTCCCGTGCTGCGTGGCGCTCTACCTGCTCACGGTCACGCAGCAGGAAGTGAAGGCCGAGCGCGGCGCGTTCTCGACGATGCAGGAGATCGCGCAAGGCGCGGGCGAGTCATCCTTCGTCGAGGGCTCGCTGGGTTTCTTCCGCTACGAGCGCGTCTGGCTCCCGGCCCTGGGCTGCGCCACGGTGACGTTGCTGTTCCTGGCCTGGCGTCTCCTCAACGCGCGGAAGGCGAGCCCCGAACCGACCCGGGCCTGGGCCGTGGGCCTGGCGACGGTCTTCGGCCTCAGCGCAGTGCTCTCCCCGGGCCTCGTGGCCGCGCAGGGGGCTGCCTCCCCGCGGCTCAGCCCGGCGGCCCTCGGAGACCCGCTGACGAACCTGCTCGAGACCACGGTCGATCTCCTGCAACACCGCGTGCCCGCCCGGCCGAGCGAGCTGCTCCTCCAACTCGAGCCCAACGAAGCAGAGATCGCCCTCGGCGCCGCGCGCCTGGGCTGGCCTCCCGCGCACGCCAACCCGCCCTGTGTGCCCCACCTCCACGCCCGGCCCCTCGACCCGGCGCAAGAAGGCCCCGCGCCCGGCACGCCGTTGGTGCACGCGCTCGAGCGGGTCTCCGCGCAGCTCTTCGCCGACGCAGACCCGCGGGTCGCGGTCTTCCAGTTCTCGCTCGAGAGCTTCCGGGGCGACGATCTCCACGCGCTGCACCCCGACGCGCCCTCCGGGCTCGCGCCGTTCGTCAACGGCCTCTACGAGCACCGCGCCGGGGTCCTCGCGAGCCGCCGCATGTTCCAGGCGGGCGTGCGCACCGCGCAGGGCCTCGCGGCGATGACCTGCGGCGTGGGCACGCTGCCCTACAACCTGAGCCTCATCCGCGACCTCGACGCGTTCCCGCTGCGCTGCGCGCCCGACGTGCTGGCGGACTCGGGGTTTGCCGGCTCCTTCTTCTACGGCTCCGACGCGACGTACGACCAGATGGCGCGCTTCGTGACCGGCCACGGCCTGCGCACGGTGGTCTCGCAAGACGAGCTGCCGGCGACGTTGCCGAAGGGCGCGTGGTCCGGGTTCACCGACTTCGTCATCTTCGACGAGGCGGCCGACCGCGTGGCGAAGGGGCTGGCCGGGGCGCCGCAGCTCGCGCTGGTGATGTCGCTGTCGAACCACTCGCCGTACACCACGCCTGAAGATCTCCCTGAGCGCGTGCGGGCGCAGGTCGAGCTCGCGGTGACGAAGGTCCCCAACCGCGCGCAGAAGGACGAGCGGCGCCGGCTGGTGACGTACGCGTACACCGACGCCGCGCTCGAGCGCTTCTTTGCCCGCCTCGACACCCTGGGCGTCGCCGAGCGCTCCCTCGTGGTGCTGCTCGCCGATCACTCCACCGGCGAGGACTACGTGTGGGGCCCCGACGACGTGGAGCACGAGAGCGACGCGGCGAAGGCGCAGGTACCGTTCCTCCTCGTCCTTCCCCCCGCGTTCCTGGGCCGGGTGAAAGACCGGCCTGCCCTCGCGGCCGCGCTCGGCGAAGCGCAGGCGCTGCTGGATCGCACCACGCTCTCCCAGAACGACGTGCCCACGCTGCTGCTGGCGCTGCTGTCGTCACACCCCGGGGTGCAGGCGCTCCCTCAGGCCCAGCGCTGGCACACGCTGGGAGGGCAGGTGACCAGCCCGTGGTTTCGCCCCGGCGGAGACCCGGCATCCTTCCTCGTGGGCATCAACGGCGTCGACGAGCTCTACGTGCTCGACGAGGCCGGTCGGCGCGTGGGCAGCTACGAAGACGCGGTGTTCCTGCGCACGCGGGGGGATCGCGCCCACGTGACCCCGCGGCTCATCCCGGTGGCCGCCACGCTGGTGCACACGCTGCGCAACAAGGTGTCCTGCCCGTAGGCGTCACCGCGCACGCCGAAGGGTCACATGGCCCACTGCAGCGTCAGCGCACCCGACACGTACTGCTCGAAGGCCGTCTCGTCGCGGAACGTGCCGCTGCTGTTGAGGGTGACGAAGGTGCCCTGCCACTGGCCGCTGAAGCGCAGCCGCACGTGCTCCATGAGGCCGAACGAGAGGCCGAGGCTGGCGTCGGTCGCGAAGGCCGAGGCGTTGGGGAACCAGGCGCTCGACCCCAGCTCGCCGAAGCCCGTCACGTACTGGGCGCCGAGGGTGACGTCGAGCTCGGCCGTGCCGCCCAGCTTGACGCGCGTGCCCAGGCCACCGCGGGGGCCCTCGAAGAGCATGTCCGGCGCGTTGGGGCGCGTGGCCGTGCCGCTGACGGCCTTGCTCGAGGTGCTGAATCCCTGGCGCGCGTAGCCGCCGTGGACGATCAGCCAGGCGCGCTCACCCATGGGGAAACGAATGATGGCGCCGAAGCGCAGCCGCGTGGCCGTCTGGGCGAAGACCGCGTCGACGTTGGCCAGCTTCGAAGCGAGCCCGAGGCCCACGTCGGCCTGGCCGAAGAGCCCAAACCAGGAGCCGGGTCCTTCGGTGACGTGCGCGCCGGGGAACCAGCTCGCGTCGACCGCCACCGCGCCCGCGAAGGGTTGGCTGGCCGGCGTCAGCGTGCTCGAGGGGGCACCGGCCCAGGTGAAGCTGCGGTTCAAGAAGCCCACGCCCGCGGATGCAGTGAAGGCGGACTGCTCAGCGGCCTGCGCGAAAGTGGACGACACGACGAGGGTCAAGGCGGCGACGAGACGCATGGCGAACGACCTGACCTCGCCGGCCCCCGGAAGGTCACTGGTTTATTTGGGGCCGCAAACTCTGCGTCAATTTGCCTACTGGGGACGCTCGCCCCATCCATTCGTCCCGAGGGCCACGGAGAGGAGCGGCGCGCTCACCGCCTGCTCCGTCAGCCCGTGGTTGTAGACCGAGACCACCTCGAGGAAGCCCCGGCCCGCGCGGGTCATGGCCGGGAGCCCGACGATGCTGACCACGCCCCCCGCCAGCGCGAGCCCAGCGCAGGCCAGGGCGAGCACGATGATGGTGGCCGGTGCCACGACGCTGCCCAGAGCGAGGAACAACAGGGTCGACGCGCCCACCAACGCGCCGAGCTGGATGCCGCTGCCGATGCGGAACATCAGGTTGCCGAAGTGGAAGTCGTCCTGGATGCGCTGGGCGAGGGCCTCGGCCTCCGGCACCAGGTGAAAGGCGGTGGAGAAGCCCTCTGCGCCGAGCGTCCACGTGCGTGCGCCCTGCTTCACGCTGGGCTGCCAGCCGACCGAGTCCACCGAGAGCAGGTGGCGATCGATGAAGTGCCGGACCTCGGTGGGGGACTCGGCGACGGGCGGTGGGGGCGGGGAGACCTGCGAGACGAGCAGCGAGAGCAGGAGCGGGAGCACGCGCCCTCCACGGGTCCCGGAGACACCTATTCATCACGGACCGCGGCGCACTTCGCCCCGCGGCCCGAGCTCAGGCGTCGAAGCGTGGGCCCCGCGCCTGGCGTCGTCGCGCCACGAAGGAGAGGAGCAACACCCACGCGAGACCGGCGCTGGCGTCGCAGCCGCAGCCTGCCACCACGTCTCCATTCGCGGGCACGGCCGGGCCCGCATCGGGTGAGTCGAGGCCCGCGTCGGCGACCAGGCCCGCGTCCGAGTCGAGGCCCGCGTCCGAGTCGAGCCCCGCGTCGGAGTCGAGCCCCGCGTCCATCGCCACGCGGTACTCGTACGCCCCGACATCCATCGCGGCCCCTGCCGGCCGGGGCGAGTCATCGAAGTCGAGCGCCGAGGGCAGCGCCTGGCCGCGATCGATGGCCGGGCTGTTCGCGCCGAGGTGCAGATCATCACCCGCGAGCGCGACGAAGCGGGGGTCGGCCCGTTGCTCCGTGGCGTCGAGGGTGAGCCCGACGTTCGCCTGCCCGTCGAGCCGCCACACCACGTTGTTCTCGTGTGTCAGCCCCGTGCGTCCGAAGACGACCGCGTTGTTCGTCACGATGATGTTGTTGCGCACCAGGAGCGCGCCCGGCGTCCAGTTCATCTGCGCGCTGATGGCCGCGCCCACCGAGTTGCGCAGCACGATGGTGTTGTTCTCGACGCGGAACCCCGTGAGGGTGATCGCGAACGTCCCCGCGTTGTGGAAGTAGGCGAAGTTCCCGGTGTCGAGCACCACGTTGGTGGCCACCACGTTGTCGGTGTTGGTGTCCCCGGTGGCGCCGCCGATCTCCAGGAAGCCGTTGCTGTCGGAGCTGAAGTTGTGGTGCACGAAGTTGTTCGCCGTGGTGCCGTAGAACTCCACCGCGCCGCCGTCGAAGGTGTAGTCGTAGCTGGGCGCGATGCAGCGAATGAAGCGGTTGTAGGAGATCTCGTTCGAGTTGCCGCCGACCACCACCCCGTTCGCGCCGTAGTCGTCGTCGGGGTTCACGGTGACCGGCGTGTTCCGCACCATGCGCATGTCGTGCACGTAGTTGCGGGTGATGAGGTTGTCGTGGCCCGAGAGCGAGACGCCTTCACCCGCGTTGGTCATCTCGCAGTCGCGCACCGTGATGCGTGACGAGGTCGAAGGAATGTCCACGCCCGCGAAGCCCGTGTCGCGCAGCAGCAGGTGCTCGATGATCACCTGCGAGACCGCCTCGAGGCTGATCAACGAGTCGTACATCGTGCCGCCCGGGTTCTCGAAGATCGGCGCCGCGCCCGTGCCCCAGGCGGTGATGAGCAACGGCGCGCTCGCGGTGCCCGACTGCCGCACGCGCAGCTTGCCGGTGAAGAGGGTGCCCCGGCGAAACTGCACGCGGTCACCCGGGGCGAAGGTCGCGGCGTTGACCCGCGCGAGGGTCTTCCACGCGGCCCCGGCGCTGGTTCCGGCCGCCGCGTCCTGGCCTTGCGCGCCGTCGACGAAGTAGTCCGTCGCGGACGCCGATGAAGAAGTCAGGACGAAGATCAGGATGAGCGTGGTGCGCAGGTGGGCTTCTCCCCTCGGGGACTACAGGAACGTCAACAGCCAGGGCTTGCTGCCTTCGTCGAACTCCAGCGTGCCCTTCGCGCCCACCAGCTTCTCGCTCACCGGCAACTGGGCCACGCCGTTCTCCAGCTTGATCCCGATGGTGCCGCCCGCCCACCTGAAGACCGCGGTGTCGGCCTTCGCGGGGGGCTCGCCGGCGATCACCACCTTGAAGTTCGTGGCGACGATGCGACCCCACGGGCCATCGTCGGCCACGGTCTCGGGCAGCGGGTCGGGCGCGAAGAACAGCCCACCGAGCGGGGCGGTGATGGTGCCGCGCTCTTCGTCGACCGACGCGGCGACCTTCTGCGCGGTGAGCGCCTCGAGCTCGGCCTTCCACTTCGCGCGCGCCTCGCCGCCGGTCAGCGTGTCGAGCGCGGCCTCGGCCAGCTCGAGCGCCTTCACCTTCGGCTTGAGCTTCTTCTCGAGCGCGGCCTGCTGCTTCTTCGGGGCCTTCTTCTTCTGCTTCTCGAGCGCCGCCACCGCCGCCTGCGCCTTCTTCACCGCGGCCTTCGCCTTCGTCACCTTCGCGGGGTTCGGCGGGGCGCCGGGCTTCGCGAGCTGGGCTTCCAGCGTGGCGATCTTCTCCTGCACCACCTCGAGCGAGACCTTCGCCGTGGGCGAGAGGCGCGCCAACACCGCGCCCTTCTCGACCTGCGCCCCCGAGGTCACTTCGTTCGATTTCACCGCGCCTGCCCGGGCCGCGTGGGGCACGGCGAGCTCCTCGAGCTGGAGCTCGCACGACAGCGCGCGGGTCGCGGGCACGGGGCGCAGCACCACGGCCAGCGCCAGCGCCACCACGCCCAGGCCGATGAACAGCCCCCGCCGGGAACGCTTCGGCAGCGCCGGCTCGTCGTCGGGCATCGGCGCGTTCAGCGGTACCGGTGTCACCAGGCCCTCGAGCCCCGCGGGAACGGGCAGTGGCTCGCCGGGCCGGGCCGGCGCGGCGTGGAAGCCGAAGCTGGCGAAGGGGTCGCTCGCTCCGAAGGGCACCGTGGGGATGTCGTCGCCCGGCGCCAGGGAGAGCACGACGGCCGGCGTCGAGGTCGGCGTGTGCAACGTCTCGAAGTCCACCTTGAGCTCGAGCGAGCCCCGGGCCTCGGCCTCGATGCGTTGCCGCAGCACCAGGGCCTCTTCGTTCGCGGGGTCGGCTTCCTTCATCGCGTCGACGTAGGCCAACGCCTCGTCGAACTTGCCCTGGCGCAGTTGCCGCAGCGCGCCCTGGTAGAGCTCGCGGACGCCCGGGGTCCACTGCGCGCGGGGAGGCCAGGTGCTCTCGCCCCCGGTGACCGTCTCGTCGATGAACTTGTAGGCCTTGAGCTGCTGCAGGAACGTCTTGAGCGTGGCGAGGGTCACCGGAATGCCCAGCCGGTTCGCCGCCGACAACACCTCCGCCGCCGAGCGCTTGCCGTCGAGCATGCGGGCGATCGACACCTCGAAGTCGTAGAGCGTGAAGGTGCGCTCGCTGAGCGGGTCGCGCACCTCCAGCGTGGCGCGGCTGGTGGTCGACCGGGAGATGACCAGGTCTCCGCGCAGCTTCGGCACGGTGTCTTCGGGCTGCTCCACCCCGGGGCGCACGGGTACGAAGTTGGGCACCACCGGCGATGCCGCGGCCATCAGCCCCGCGCGGGCCAGGCGCGTGAAGAACTGCTCGGCCTGCCAGGGTTCGACGTCCAACCCTTCGACGAAGAGCCGGGCCGTGAGCTCGGTGGCCGTGGTCGCGCCGTCCCACAATTGCAGGAGCCGCGCCTCGGTTTCGCTCAGCGGGTGCGTCGCCCCCGTGGCTCGATCGATCAACTGGAGCGAAGGCTCGGTCTGCAGCTCAATGGACGGTTTCAGGCCCGGCAGCGGCATCGTGCAGATCAGACGTCATCGCCTCCCGCGATGCCAGCGAAACCCAGCCCCTACGGGTGCGGCAGCCACGGGGCGCCCGTCTCGGCGTCGACGTGGCGCAGGGTCACCCCGGTGCGCGTCAGCTCCATCACCCCGAAGAGAATGGGCAGCCGGAAGCGCCGCGGCCCGAGGGAGCCGGGGTTGAACAGGGTCAGCCCCCGCTCCTGGGTGAGGAAGGGCACGTGCGAATGCCCACAGACGATGAGGCTCGCCCCCACCGCGCGCGCCCGCTTCGCCGCGTCCGCCCGGATGCGCGGGCCGGCCACGGCGATGTGGGTCAGCAGCACCGTGAGCGCGCGTTGCCCCTCTTGCTCGAGCTCGAGCACCAGCACGTCGGGCAACTCGCGCAGGCGCGTGTCGATGTTCCCCCGCACCGCGTGCAGCGGCGCGATGGCCGAGAGCTGCTCGAGCACGCCCAGGTCGCCGATGTCTCCCCCGTGGAGCAGCACGTCGGGCTTCAGCGCGCGCAGGTGCGCGAGGCCGCCCTCGTGTGGCGCCGAGTGCGTGTCGGCCACGATGCCCACGCGCAGGCCGCCGTCGGGCCGGAGCGCGACCTTCACCGTTTGCTGCAGCACCTTCATGGCGTCACAGCGGGTACCAGAACTCGCGCCCGTCGTCGGCGACGAAGCGGTACTCCATGACGTGGGGCCACAGCGGGGGGCGGCAGCCGGCGTTCCACTGGTCCCAGGCGGCGCCCAACTCGGCGACGCGCGCAGGCTCGGCGCTCGAGAGGTCCTTCGCCTCGGCAGGGTCGGCCTGGAGATCGAACAGCGCGCTCGTGCCGTGCCACGCGTCGCGTACCAGCTTCCAGCGCCCGTGCCGCACCGCCTGTGAATACTCCGCGCGCCAGAACAGCCACTCGTGGGGCACGCCTTCGCGCTCGCCAGCCACGAAGGGCGCGAGGTCCACCCCGTCGAGGGTCAGCCCCGGCGGCAGTTCGGCGTGCACCGCCGCGGCCACCGTCGAGAACACGTCGAGGGCCGACACCGCGGGGGCGTAGGTGGTACCCGCGGGCAGGTGCCCGGGCCAGCGCGCCACCATCGGCACCCGCACCCCGCCCTCGAAGAAGGTGAACTTGCCGCCCTGCAGCGGCCGGTTGTCGCCGGCGTGGGTGTAGAGCGCCGCCCCGTTGTCCGAGAGGAAGACCACCAGCGTGTCGTCGGCCAGCGCGAGGCCATCGAGCGCGTCGAGCACCCGGGTCACCGACTCGTCGAGGCTGGCGATGAGCGCCTTGTACACCCGGCGGTTCACGTCGGGCTCGTCGGCGAAGCGATCGAAGAGCGCCTTCTTCGCCTGGAACGGGGTGTGCGGGTTCTGCAGCGCGAGGTAGACGAAGAAGTTCTCGGCCCGGTGCGACTCCATGAACGACACCGCCTCGCCGGTGAGCGTGTCGGTGAGGTAGCCGTCGTCTTCGAAGGGCACGCCGTTGCGCACCAGCTGCGAGGTGCCCGACCGGCCCTTGCCCCAGATGAACGGGTCCGAGAAGTCGAAGGCCGTGTCGTGGTGCTGGTTGACGATGTCGCTGCGCGAGAGGTCCTTCGCGTAGAGCGAGTACGCCTCGTAGAAGCCCACGTGGGTGTCGAAGCCCCGGTGGTGCGGCACCGAGGCGTCGTTGGCGCCCAGGTGCCACTTGCCGAAGGCCCCGGTGGCGAACCCCTGGCGCCGGAGCAGGTCGGCGAGCGTCAGCTCCCCGGGGGGCAGGCCCTGGCGCTCGACGTCTTCGGCGTCGGGCGAGACCGGGCGGTGCAGTTGCCAGTCGCCGCGGGCGACGAAGGCCCGGAAGAAGAAGGCCTCGAGCCCGCTCTTCGCGTAGCGCTCGTGGGGCTGGCCCTCGTGCCCGAAGCGCTGCTGGTAGCGCCCGGTGAGCAGCGCTGCGCGCGAGGGGCTGCACAGCGGGGCGGTCACCGTGGCGTCTCCAAAGCGCACGCCTCCAGCCGCCAGCCGATCGAGGCCCGGGGTCTTCACCGCGCCCCCCGGCCACAGCGAGGTGTCGTGCACCCCGAGGTCGTCGGCCACGATGAGCACCACGTTGAGCCGCGGCGCTTCCCGGCGCGCCCCGGCGATGAAGGCCTCGCGCCTTGCGATGGCCTGGGCGTCGGGGCTGATAAGGTAGGCGGCGCCTCCCGGCAGGCAGCCCCACAGCAGCAGGGTCAGGACGGACAGGAGGCGGGCTGGGTCGCCCACGACACGGCTTAATGCCCCAAATGGGGGACTCCGAGGGCGCACGCATGGACTATCGCAGCTCTCGCTCAAGCTGCGGTGGTGCTCCCTGGGGGCCTGGTGTCGCGACGTGTGTTGGTGGTCGAAGACGAGGCTTCGGTGGCCCACGCGCTCGCGCGGTGGCTCAAGCGCCAGGGCGCCGCGGTGCGCGTCGTGCTCGACCCGCTGACCCTCGAAGTGGTGCTGGCCGAGTTCGAGCCCACGCACGTGGTGAGTGACCTGATCATGCCGGCGCGCGATGGCCTCGAGGTGATGTCGCTGGTCAAGCGCCTGGCGCCGCTCGCGGTGCGCAGCTTGCTCTCCGGCTCGCTGGACTCGTTGGACGCCGAACGCCTGCGCGAGGTGATGCCCTGCCGCCTCGTGGCCAAGCCGTGGAGCGACGTGTCGCTCGCCTTCGAGCTGGGCCTCGAAGAGAAGCGCTCGCCGTGAGCGCCGACGTCCCCGCGCCCCTGCTGCGCAGCGTGCTCCTGTCCATGGAGTTGCTGGGCCATGACGCGTCGGCCGTGCTCCGCCGCAGCGCGCGCGCCCGCTCCTCGTGGGAGGAGTTGCTCACCGCGCTCGAGAGCTTCGAGGCGGGCCTGGGCCCGGCGCAGATGCAGCGCCTGATGGAGACCCTCGCCACGCGCTCCTCGGCCGTCAGCCTGGCGACGGAGCTGCTCGGCGAGCCGCGTGAGACCTACGTGGTGCTGCTCGAGGCGGCGTCGCGCCAGGGCCTCGTCACCGTGAGCTCCCGGCCGAGCGGCGCCGGGCTCACGGTGCGCCTCGAGCTCAAGCCGGGGCTGCGGCCCTCGCTCACCTTCTTCCGCGCCTGCGGCTGGTTCCTCGCGGCGGTGCCCCGGGCCCGCGGGTTGGGCGACGCCCGCGTGGTCAACGAGCGGCTCTCGGAGCGCGAGCTGCTGTGCGTGGTCACCCCGCCGTCGGTCCGCGGCGCGCTCGCCCTCGATCACTCGTCGCCCGCGCACCTGGGCACCGTCGCCTGCGACCTCTTCGGCTGCAGCGAGCCCGCGCCTGCCGGGCGGCAACCGGTGCCCAGCTCACAGGCCATCCAGGCGCGCTTCGGGTTGACCCGCGCCGAGGCCCGCGTCGTGCGGCGCCTCGCCGAGGGCGGCAGCATCAAGCGCCTCGCCGTGGAGCTGGGGGTCAGCCCCGAGACCGTGCGCACCCACGCCAAGCGCGCCATGAACAAGACCGACACCCACCGCCAGGCCGAGCTGGTGAGCCTCGTGCTGCAGGGCGAGCGCTGAGCTTCGCGGTTTCCCGGTTCCCGCCGCCCAACGGGTGTACGGAGCCTGCCCATGACCCTCAAGACCGTGCCCATGAAGCTGTTGGTCATCGTGGCGGAGGCGTTCCTCCGGGAGCGCCTGATGACCGAGCTCAAGACCCTCGGCGTGTCCGGCTGCACCGCGGCCACGGTCACCGGCTGGGGTCACGACGCGGTCCGCGCCAGCGAGTGGGAGAACCCCTCGGTGCGCCTCGAGACCGTCGTCGCGCCCGAGCTGGCCGACGCGGTGCTCGAGCTGCTGGCCCAGAAGTACTTCCCCCAGGGCTCGGTGGTGGCGTGGCTGTCGGACGTGTCGGTGGTGCGCGCCGAGAAGTTCGCGACCTCGACCTCGCCCGCGACCCGGTAGTCAGAAGCGGGCCAGCACCAGCCCGGCGGCCTGGTCCTGGGTGGGGCGGCCCCACTCGAAGGCGATGAGCGCGCCCACCGACGGCATCACCCAGGCGAGGCCCAGGCCGACCACGTAGGCCGCCCCGGGAATCGTGGCCAACGGGAGCCCGATGAGCAGCCCCACCACGAGGCCGATGAGCGCCCCGACGACCGCGCGCCCGGTGCCTCCGTCGGCGCCCAGCAGGTGCCCGACGATGATCAACGCCAGCGGGGCCACCACCGCGCCCAGCACCGTGGCGCCCAGGAAGCCGGCGAAGAACCCCACGAAGGACTGCAGCCCCGCGGTGAACGCCACGTAGGTCCCCACGGGCAACAGCACGCCGGCCACCCCCACCGTCACGCCCTCGGCCAAGAGCCGGGCGCTCCTCGGGGCACGACCCTGTACCGGCGCGTCGGCACGCTCGGGCGCCGCCGAGGCGACGGCGCTCAACGACACCACCGCGATGAGCCACAGGCCCTGCACGTCAGCGCGACTCATCGGTGATCTCCAGGGGCGCGACGTGGGGGGTCTCGAGCTCCGGCTGCACCGTCGCGTCGTCCTGCAGGTGGAGCCGGAAGAAGGCCGCGAGCAGGCCGCCGGTCATCGCGCGCACCGCCGCCCGCTCGGGCCCGGCCACGCACAGCCCGCCCGTGTCGGCGTCGGGGTCGAGCAGGTCGGCGTGTCCGTGGCCCTTGATGATCACCAGCTGCGTGGGCGCGGTGGTGCGCTCGAAGAAGTGGCGGAAGTTGTCACCCTCGGGGGCGCAGGAGCCGCCCAGCTCCAGGCCGATGATCAGCGAGCGGGGCGCGTCGTCGGTCGGGCCGGGCAGCGCCTCGGGCTGGGCCGAGAGCAGCGGCCCGCCTTTCCCGTCCACCGGGTCCACGCCCACGAGGCCGCGCACCGGCAGGGCTTCGTGCAGCGCCAGCCACCACGTGACCTTGCCGCCCCGCGAATGACCGGCCACGCCGATGGGCCGGGGATCGGCCGCGCTCCCCACCAGCGTCGCGGCGTTCGGCAACGCCCAGGCTGCGACCCGGGCCGCGGCCTTCGCTTCGTCGGCCACGCTCTGCTTGCCCAACGGCACGCCGTCGGCGGCGTACATCTGGGGCGCGACCACCACGAAGCCGTGCGAGGCGAGCTGGCTGAGCACCTCGTCGTAGGCGCGGTGGTCGAGCAGGAAGCCATGCTGGAACTGCACCACCGGGTAGGTTCCGCTGGTGACCGGCGCGGTGATGCGCAGCGCCCGCGGTGCCCCCGCTTCGCCCTCGCGCACGTCGCGCTGCTGCACCTCGAGGGGGCCTCGCGCGAAGCTCGAGCCGGTGCTGCGGAACACCGCCCCCCCGGGCAGGGGCTCCGGCGGCGGCGTGCCGGGCGTGCAGGCGGCCAGCGCGCAGAGGAGCGGGATCAGCAGCTTGTTCGTCACGGGTGCGGGTCTAGCACCGATGCGCGCGCGCCTTCGAGCGTCGGCCGCGCCGCGGGCCGAAACGGCGAGACGAGGTGCCCGAAGTACCCGCGCGGCGGCTCGCCCGGGGGCAGGTGGTAGGCGCCGAAGAGCAGGTCGGTCCACGGGGCGAGGTTCGCGAAGTGGTGCAGCCCTGGCGCGCCGAAGAGCGCCCGCAGCGGCCCCGGGTCGCTGGTCAGCACTGGCTCATCGACTCGCCGAAGCCGCGCTGACCTGCGCGAGCGCCAGCTGGAGCCGGGCCTGGTCGATGGGCTTGGGGATGAAGCCGTTCATTCCCGCGGCCGTGCAGCGCTCCCGGTCCTCGATGGTCACCGCGGCGGACAGCGCAAAGATGGGGACGTCCACGCCGCGTGCCCGCAGGGCCCGGGTGGCCTCGTAGCCGTCCATCTCCGGCATGTGGCAGTCCATCAACACCAGGTCGAAGGTTCCGGTCTCCATGGCCACCAGCGCCTTCGCGCCGTTGGCCTCGATCCGCACCGCGTGGCCCAGCTTCTCCAGCAGCCGCGACGAGACCAACTGGTTGACCGCGTTGTCCTCCACCAGCAGCACCTGGAGTGGCCGGGTCGCGGCCACTGGCACCTCGGCCCGCGCCGGCGGTGCCCCGACTGGCGCGCGCAGCGTCACCTCGAAGCGGCTGCCCCGCCCCGGCTCGCTGCGCACCGTGACGCCGCCGCCCATGGCGACCGCGAGGCGCCGCACGATGGCCAGGCCCAACCCCGTGCCCCCGTAGTTCCGCGTGATGGATGCGTCCGCCTGCACGAAGGGCGCGAACAGCCGCTGCTGCGCCTCGGGGCTGATGCCGATGCCCGAGTCCTGCACCGCCAGCACCAGCGTCCCGTCCCTCCAGTGCACCTCGCAGCGCACCACGCCGCCCTCCGTGAACTTCACCGCGTTCGAGACGAGGTTCAGCAGTACCTGCCGCAGCCGCGTGGGATCGCCCTCCACCCAGGCTGGAACGCCCGGGTCCACCGACTGCTCGAGGGTGTTTCCCTGGTCCGCGGCCCGAGCCGCCAGCAGGTGCATGACCTCCGTGACGACCTGCCCGGGCGAAAAGGGCACGACCTCCAACTTCAACTCGCCGGCTTCGATCTTCGAGAAATCCAGCACGTCGTTGATGACGGACAGCAGCCCGTCCGCGCTCGAGCGGATGACCGAGAGCCCTTCCTCCAGGCGCGAGGGCTCCCGGACTCCCTCCAGCACCGCCGCCATCCCGATGACGCCGTTGAGGGGCGTGCGCAGCTCGTGGCTGATGGTGGCCACGAAATCGCTCTTGGCCCGGTTCGCCCGGTCGGCTGCTTCCCGGGCCTCGGTCAGCGTCCGGTTGTGGGCCTCGAGGTCCGTGATGGCCCGCTCGGCCTCGTGCTCGGAGCGCCGCAGGGACCGTCGCAGCGCCCCCACCAGGGTCACGCTCGCCAGCATGAACAGCACCAGCAGCCCGTAGGGGAGCGACTCGCGCAGCGCGCGGACCACGCGCACGCTCCCCGGGGTCACCACCGCGACCCCCCAGTCCACCGGCGCCACCTTGAACAGCACGACCTGGTCGTCGCCCACGTCCGTGGGGACTCCGGGTCGGAGCGAGGCCGCCGTCACCAGGGTCTCGGAGCGGCCCGGACGCAGCATGTCGCGGCCTGCATTGTTCAGCAGGTGGGTGGTGCCCCCGCCCGTCTCCGCGCGCTCCACCAGTTCCTTCAAGCCGCTGGCGCTGATGTCCACGTTGACCATGCCCAGGTCCTGG
>CAIVGN010000186.1 GCA_903905455.1 uncultured Archangium sp. | reverse complement strand
GCACGACCTTCCGCATCACCTTGCCCTGCGCGCCCGAAGGCTCGCTGGTCGAGGAGGTCAGTGCGCCCCCCCAGCGCGCGCTCACCGGCGACGCGAGCATCTTGCTGGTGGAAGACGAGGCGTCGCTGCGCCGGGTGCTGGTGCCCAAGCCGTTCCAGGCCGACACGCTGCTGGCGAAGGTGTCGGCGGTGCTCGCGGGGCGGGTGGAAGGGGATTGACGGCGTGTCACTCAGCGCGGGGCGCACACCCCGGCATCGGGCGCGATGAGGTCGCAGAAGCCGTTCGCCCCGCACTGGGCGTCCCTGTTGCAGACGCACACGCCTGACGAGCAAGTCTGGCCGAGCGTTCCGCAGTCGGCGGTGGTGCCGCACGAGCAGCGGCCTCGCTTGATCAACACCCCCGGCACCCCCACCAGGGGCACGTCGACCTGTTGACAGGATCGGCCCGAGGCGCAGGTGAGGCCGCAGGCTCCGCAGTGGGCCATGGACGTGCTGACGTTGATGCACCCGAGCCCCGGGCAGTACGCCGAAACGAGCGAGTTCAGGCAGCCATGGAAATTCGGGCCGCAGTAGGTGTCTGAGCAGACGCACACGCTCGAGGCACAGAGCGAGGAGGTGGAACCGGAGGGGTCGCAGAGGGCGCTGCCGCACACGGGGTCGGTGCAGTCCTTGAGCCCATTGCAGTCGTTATCGATACCGTCGTCGCAGGTCTCGAAGTTCCCCGGGCAGGTACAGTACCCGGCGGTACACGTCTGACCGTTCGCCCCGCAGAGTCTCCCCTGGCAGTTGATGTCGTCGCAGTCGATGAAGTGGTCACAGTCATTGTCCACGCCATCGGTGCAGACCTCCGCTGAGGGCACGCAACCCGCGTCCACCGTGCCCGCATCGACCGTGCCCGCATCGACCGTGCCCGCATCGACCGTGCCCGCATCGACCGTGCCCGCATCGACCATGCCCGCGTCGACCATGCCCGCATCGACCATGCCCGCATCCACCATGCCCGCGTCGACCACGCCCGCATCGACCGTGCCCGCATCGACCGTGCCCGCATCGACCGTGCCCGCGTCGACCGTGCCCGCGTCGACCGTGCCCGCGTCAGTTCGAGGCAGGCTGCCCTCGACGATGCACCAGCCCTCGAGACACGAGAAGCCAGCGGCGCAGGGCTGATCATCGGCGCAGGCGTACCTGAGCCCGCTCGCGACCGGCTCGCACGAGCACGATCCGAGCAGCAGGCAAGCCAGCACTGCGAGCGTCGCGCGCATCACGGCGTCGGCCCCCGTGAAGGTACGAGGTCTGCCCCGGTCTCGATGCCCAGCAACCACAGCACCCCGCCCACGATGAACGCGGTGCCTGCGGAGATGAAGAGCGTGTTGGCGACCAGGGCGTCGGAGCGGAACCGGGCATCGAGCGCGAAGGCGTCCGCCTGGGACATCGTGGTGACGGCGCCCTGGCTGTCTGCCGCCGCGCCCAGCGCTGCACGGGTCGAGGCCGAGCGAACTCCGAAGAAGGCTCCCACGCCCGCGCTCACCACGCCGGCGCCCATCAAGACGTAGCCGGCGACCCGTGAAGGCCTCAGCCCCGACCCGGACGTGACCAGCGGAGGCCGCGGAAGAAAGTCGGGGGCCGGCTGCACCGGGGACACCGCGGCCACCGACGGGAGCAGCGTCACGCCTGCTTCGAGCGGAGCGGCCATCGAACCAACCGTGAGCAGGGTCCAACCCATCGCATCGACCAACTCGACCCACCACTTCGTCGGCCCCGCAGTGGAGAGGGTGCCACCTTCCGGAGGCAGCCGCTCGACCCGCCACCGCTCGCCCGAGAGCACATGCACCTGCACCGAGGAGACCCGTTGAAAGACGTCGTTCTTGACCACCACCGACAGGGCTCCAGGCTGCGTCGTCGCCTCGAGGCCGCCGTGGTCGCGCACCCAGGTGCGGGCCTCGTAGAAAGGCTGCGTGATGCGGGGCGAGAACCTCCCGCGCAGCACGTGGTCTGGCGCCAGGTTCAACAACCGGCTGAAGGCCTCGCGCGCCCCGGCCGCGTCCTTGAGGGTCGCCGCGACGATGCCTTCGAGTTCATGGAGCTCCAACACCTGCGCCCGCGAGAGCTCGCGCTGCGCCCGCACCACGCCCAGCGACCGGGAGGCCCCATCGAAGTCGAGCTGGTCGACCTGCCGGCGTGCCTTCTCGAGTGGCGTCACCGAAACCACGAGCGCTACGAGGAGCTCACCCCACATCCGCAAAGCATAGCCCGCATGCGTCAGAGTGAGATCTTCTTCACCGTGATGCCCCCGGGTGCGACGTCAATCTCGATGGTGCGGTTGATGCGCTCGAGCTCGTTCACCAGGTGCACCTTCAGCCGCCCCGCGGGCACCCGTTGCTTCACCAGCGGTGTGTCACCCACCTGCCGGGTGCCGATGAAGACCTTCGTCCAGGGCACGGTGTCGAGGGTGAGCAGGCCCGTGGTCCCGGCCGCCCTGGACTCGGCGGGTGAGCCCGGCGCGCCGGCGTCTGGTCCTTCAGGCAGCCCCGCCGCAACGCCCGCCGGCACCGGAACCGGAACCGGCACCGGAACTGGCACCGGAACTGGCACCGGTACCAGCGTGAGCGTGACCGTGGGGCGCTCTCCCCGCTTCACCTCGAGGTCCTCGGCGGCGGTTCGATAGCCAGGCGTGCTCGAGGAGACGGAGTGGCGACCCGGCGCGACGACGCGGTCGCACGGCGCACTGCAGGGCGCGCCGTCGATCTCCACGAGGGCGTCGGCCGGGCTCGTCACCACCCGGACGCGTGTCTCTTCGCGGTTGATCAGGACCCCGGAGGCCGCGAGCACCACCGCGACGAGGACCGCCGCACCCAGCGCGGGCGCTCGCCACTTCGGGCGCGGGGGGGCGATGGTGCGGGTCGGCTGCTCCAACTGTGCCGCAGGCCGCAGCCCGACCCCGGGCATCGAGGGGTTGGAGGTGGGCGAGGGCATGTCGACCCCGACGCCGTGCATGGCGGCCGCCACGGCGATGAGCTTGCGCTGGGCCGTGATGCGCTGCTCGAAGAGGGTGCCCATCACCGCCTGCAACCGCGGCTGGAGCTGGACCTCGGCCGAGACCGCCGAAGCGAGGGCGACCGCGAACTCCCGGCCGTTGGCGTAGCGCTCGTCGGGTTCGAAGGCGAGCGCGCGGCGGGTGGCGGCGTCGAGCGCCGGCGGTATTCCGGGCGCGAACTGGGCGGGGCCCTCGAAGGGCGTGCCCGAGAACAGGCGCCTCAAGATGCCGACGTCGTCCAGGTGGCCGTGGAACCTTCGTCCGGTCAGGGTCTCGAAGAGGACGACCCCGAGCGCGAAGACGTCGGCGCGGGAGTCGATGGGCTCCCCCCCCGCCTGCTGAGGCGACATGTAGGCGATCTTGCCCTTGACGCTCCCGGTGGCCGTCTTGGACATGCGCCCCTCGGCAGAGGCGATGCCGAAGTCGAGCACCTTCACGTAGCCGTCGTAGGTGAGGAGGATGTTCTGCGGCGACACGTCACGGTGCACGATGTTCAGCGGCGTCCCGTCAGCGGACCGCTGCAGGTGGGCGCTCCCCAGGCCCGCGGCCGCCTGGGAGACGACCAGGGCGCTGAGCTGCGGGTCGAGCGGGGCGTTGGCCTTGAGCGCCGTGCGCATGGTGCGCGAGAGCGTCTCGCCGGGCAGGTACTCCATCACCAGGTAGTACGATTGGTCGTCGTGCTGGGCGAAGTCGAAGGTCTGCACCACGTTCGGGTGCGAGAGCTGGCTGATGATGCGCGCCTCGTCGAGGAACATGGTGACCGCGCTGCCGTCTTCGTCACCGCTGGGGATCATGCGCTTGATCACCACGTGGCGGGTGATGCCCGCGGCCGCCATCTGCCGCGCCAGCCAGATCTCCCCCATGCCCCCCCGCGCCAACTCGTGGATCAGGGTGTACTGGGCCAGCCGCATTCCCGGGACCCACGTCTGCACGCCCGCCGAGGTCATTGCTCCGAGGCTAGCTCAGGGACCTGCCGCTGGCCGCAGAGAGTTCCCCTCGCCGTCGGGACACCGCGCGGGTGGGTGCGCGCTGCAGGCCGCCGCGGTGCTTCGCCTCGGGCGCTCGCGTAGGCTGGGCGCCATGGGGCGTGCCTGGGTGGGGGAGAGAACCGCGAAGGCGTGCCGCGCGTGAAGACGCTCGACCCGGAGATCGACGCTGCCCTGCGCGCCATCGGTGAGGGGCCCGACGATGACGGGCGGCGGCGGGTGTTGACCGATCTCCTGCTCGAGCGCGGCGACCCCCGGGGCGAGTTCCTCCTGCTCCAGTTCCTCATCGCCGAGAACCAGGCCTCTGGCGCCACGAAGCACCGCGCGCAGGCGCTGTGGCGCAAGCACCGCCGCGCGTGGCTGGGCGCGGTCGGCGCGCACTTCCACGAGCTCAAGGTCGAGCGCGGCTTCCCCAGCGAAGGGGTGCTCCACGATGTGCCGGCGGAGGCGCTGCGCGCGGCCTTCGAGTCGCCGATGTTCGCCACGGTCGAGCGGCTCCAGGGCTCGCCCGCGGCGGTGCTCGAGGCCCTCGCGTCCCCCCGGTTGCGGGCGCTGCGCGAGGTCGAACTCGGCGCCGCGGTGGACTTCGAGCAGGCCGTCGCCCGCGCCGTGCCCCGGCGGTTGACGCGCCTGACGCTGGGCTTCTCGCTCACGTCTGCGGAGGTGACCGTGTTGCGCGAGTCGCCGGTGTTCGCGCGCGTCGAAGTGCTGCGCCTGGTCCAGCCCTCGTCGGCCCTGGAGGTGCTGGCGCGGCTCTCGAAGCACCCGGCGCTGCGCGAGGTGCAGGTCCCGCGGCTCACGCTCAGCGCCGTCTTCGCCGCCTGGCCGCAGCTCACGCTCTCGAAGCTGGTGGTGTCGACCCTCTGCACGTTGGAGCGTGTGGCCCACGGCACCGAGGTGACGCTGCAGAACCTCACCCGGCGAGAGCTGCTACCGCTGCGCAAGCACCTCCCCGCGGACACGGTGCGGGTGTGCCTCATGCCGGCCCGGCCGCTGCGCGTCGAGACCGTCTCGAAGGAGGCGCTGCTGGCGGCCTTCTCCGGGTTCAACCCTTCATTGCCGTGAGCCCGTGTTCAAGGCGCGTCGCCCGGGTCCTTTACCGGGAGAACCGCGCCCGCAGCTCGGTGCGCAGCACCTTGCCGTTGACGTTCCGCGGGAGCGCCTCGACCACGTGCCACGCGCGCGGCACCTTCGCCGGGGAGAGCTTCTCCTTCGCGCGCGCCCGGGCGAGCTCGGCGTCGAAGTGAGGGCCGCTGGGCACCACCACCGCCGTCACCCGCTCGCCCCACTCGCGGTCGGGCACGCCGATGACGCACACCTCGCGCACCTGGGGGTCCAGGGCGAGCACGCGCTCGACTTCCGCGGGGTACACGTTGACGCCGCCGCTCTTCACCAGGTCCCGCGCCCGGCCCGCGAGGTACAGGTAGCCGTCCTCGTCGAGCCAGCCGGTGTCTTCCACCGTGGTCCACCCCGCGCGCACGGTGTCCTTCGTGGCCTGCGCGTCGCCGGTGTAGCCGAGCATGGACTGCGCGTTGCGCACCCCGATGAGCCCCGTCTCTCCCGCGGGGCTGGGCCCGCCCGTGGCGTCCAGGATGCGCACCTGCTGCCCGGGGAGTGGCCGGCCCACGCTGCCGGGGTGGCTGCGCATCTCGTCGCCGCGAATGAGCGTCACCCAGCCCAGCTCCGTGGCGCCGTAGAAGTCGAAGACCGCGTGCGCCCCGAAGCGGGCGATGGCCTCGGCCCGCAGCCCCTCGTCGAAGACCGACGAGCCCACCACCACCGCGCGCAGCTCCGGCGTGGGCCAGGCGCGCTGCGTGGCCGCCGGGAGGTCGAGCACCCGGCGCAGCATGGTGGGCACGAGGAACACGCTGTGGGCCCGTTCGCGGGACAGGGCGCGCAGGGTGCGCTCGGGCTCGAAGCGGGGCTCGAGGTACAGGGTGCTGCCCAGGGCGGTCTGCAGGAGCGCGAAGACCTGCGGGGCGCTGTGGCTCAGGGGCGCGACCACGAGGTGCCGCTCGGCGCAGCTGAAGGGCAACCGCTCGAGCACCCGCGCCAGCTCCAGCGGCCCGAAGGCCACGAAGTCGCGGGCCGCGCCCTTGGGCTTGCCCGTGGTGCCCGAGGTGAAGACCACGCTCTCGGCGCGCTCCTTCGGCGCCTCGGGGAAGTCCACGCGCGCGCCCTCGAGGAGCGAGCCCCACGAGCGCTCGCCGGCCTCGGGCGTGCCGTCGCACACCACCAGGTGACCGCGGGCGAGGCCTGCCGCAGCGAGCGCCACGCGCACCATGGGCGCGGTGGCCTGCGAGGCGACCACGGCCCGCGCGTGGCCGGTGCGCAGCATGTGCAGCAGCTCGTCGGCGGTGAGGTGCGAGCCCGCGTGCAGCACCCGCACCCCGGCGCGCATGGCCGCGAACCACGCCAGCAGGTACTCGGCGCGGTTCTCGAGCACCAGGGCCACCGCCTCGCCGCGCTGGAGCCCCAGCGGGCCGCGCAGGGCGTGGGCGAAGGCGTTGATCTCCTGGTCGGCCCGCGCGTAGCTCACGGTGCGCGTGCCATCCACCAGGGCCGCCCGGTGCGGGTGGTTCGAGGCGTGGAGCGCGTGGAGCATGGCCGCGTTGAGCCCCCGGGCCCGGGCCACCGAGAGGGCGGCGAGCGGGTGCCGCAGGAACTGCCAGGGGAAGCCGGTGTCGAGGCCCAGCCGGGCGAGGCGCGCCAGCTGCCGGGGCAGGGGGTCCACCAGCGCGTCTCGCAGTCGCCGCACGGGCGCCAGTTGCTCCAGGGCCGACCTGATCATGCGGCCGACCGTACCAGCGCCGGGGCCTCGTCTTCGGCTCCGTGTCTCCCTTCGAGGTGGTAGGCGGGGCTGATGCGCGCGTTGGTGACCGGGGCGACGGGGTTCATCGGGGGTCGGCTGGTGGAGCGGCTGCTCGAGCAGGGCGCGACGGTGCGGGTGCTGGTGCGCAGGCCCGAGGCCGCCCGCGCGCTCGAGGCCCGGGGCGCGACGCTCATCGAAGGTGACCTCACCGCGCCCGCGACGTTCGCCCGCGCGCTCGAGGGCGTGGAGGTGGTCTTCCACTGCGCCGGCCTCGCCACGGACTGGGCGCCGGCCGAAGACTTCGAGCGGGTCAACGTGCAGGGCGCCAGCGAGCTCGCCCGCGCCGCCGCGCAGCAGCCCACGCCCCCGCGCTTCGTGCACGTGAGCACCACCGACGTGTACGGCTACCCGGCGCAGGCCTGCGGCGACGACGCCCCGGTGCGCGACGTGGGCCTGCCCTACAACAGCAGCAAGGTGCGCGGAGAGCTCGCGGTGCGCGCGGTGGCCGCGGAGACGAAGCTGCCGCTGACCGTGGTGCGTCCCGGCACCGTGTACGGCCCGCGCAGCAAGGACTGGGGCGTGGAGATGGCGAAGCTCCTGGGCGCGCGCGAGATGGTGGTCATCGCGAAGGGCGAGGTGCCGGCGGGGCTGGTGTACGTGGACAACCTGGTCGACGCGCTGCTCGCCGCCGCCGAGCGCCCGGCCGCCGTGGGCCGCGTGTACACCGTGCGTGACGTGACGCAGGAGACCTGGCGCGACTACCTCGACGCGCTGGCCGACGGGCTCGGGTTTCCCCACGTGAAGACCAGCCTGCCGCGGTGGCTGGCGATGGGTTTGGGCTTCTGCTCGGAGACGCTGTGGAGGCTGGCCGGCGCGAAGTCGCGGCCGCTCATCACCCGGCACGCCGTGGAGATCCTCGCGAGGGACCAGTGCTACGGCATCGACCGCGCGGTGAACGAGCTGGGCTTCAGCTCGCGCGTGTCGTTCGCCGAAGGCCTGCGCCGCACCGTCTCGTGGCTCGAATCGCCCGAGGGTCGCGCGGCGCGCGGCCTGTAATCACTTCCGGATCTGGAACTTGATCTTCTCGGTGCCGAGCGTGAACTCGTCGCCGTCCTTGATCTTCCGCTTCGAGACCTTCTCCTTGCCGGGCCCGAAGAAGGTGCCGTTGGAGGAGTTCAAGTCTTCGAGCACGAAGTCGGGCCCCTCGCGGAGGATGCGCACGTGCTCGCGGCTGACCCTGTTGGAGTCGATGACGAACTCGCAGGACTTGCCACGGCCGATGGAGAAGACGTCGCCGGTCATCTTGAACGGGTCGCGCCCGGCCACGAAGAGCGTCAGGCCGGCCTTGCTGCTGCCGCCGCTGCGCACCACGGGGGGCGGGGGAGCGGGCTCCGGCTCCGGCTCGGGCTCGGGTTCCGGCTCGTCATAGGGCTCGTCGGCCGGCGGCTCGTCGGCCGGGTCGCCGTAGTCCTGCTCACCGCTGGGCGCGGCGGGCTCGTCGAAGGGGTTGCCCTCGTCTTCGGGCGGGAGTTCCGGTTCGGGCTCCGGCTCCGGCTCGGGTTCTGGCGGGGGAGGCTGGCGGGCCTTCATGCCCGGGGGCTGGGCACGCGTGGACACGGGCACCGGCGCAGCCACCGGGGCCAGGACGGGAGGCGCCCGGGGCGTGGCCGCGACCACGGGGGCCACCACCACCGGAGCGATGGCTCCCGCAGCGGCTGCCTTGCCGGGGACGACGTACCCGTTGAGTCGGGCGAGCGTGAACACCGCCTGCGCGACCAGCGCGTCCGACGGAACGCCCATCTCCGACGACATCAGCTCCAGCGCCTCCCACAAGTGGGAGGGCATCGACACCGGCTTGGAATCAGACATTGCAGGGCGAACCATACCGCCCGAAGGCCGGGTGTCGAACTTAAGGTTTGGGTCGTGACGCGGGCGCGGGCCCAACGAGGCTTGAGTTTCCGCGCCGGCGCGGGCAGTGAAGGCGCATGGCCCTCTTCGACACCGCCCGACCCAACCCCGCCGGCTTCCGTGACGTGACCCAGGCCGAGGTGACGCTGCCGGCGCAGGGCTACCGGGTCATCGATGTGCGCGAGCCCGCGGAGTTCACGGGGGAGCTGGGCCACATCGCGGGCGCCACCCTGGTGCCGCTGGCCACGGTGACGGCCCAGGCGATGACCTGGAACAAGGACGAGGCGCTGCTGGTGGTGTGCAAGGCCGGCGGCCGCTCGTCGAACGGGGCCCAGGCGCTCTCGAAGATGGGCTTTTCGAAGGTGATGAACCTGGTGGGCGGCATGTTGGCGTGGAACGCGGCCGGGCGCCCCGTCGAGAAGTGAAGGGGAAGTCGAAGCCCGCCGGCGCCCCGTGGCCCCGGGCGCGGTGGTGGCTCGGGCGGGCGCTCGCGGCGTGGCTGGTGGTCACCGCGGGGCCGGTGCTGGTGCTGCGCTGGGTCGACCCGCCGACCACGGCCTTCATGCTCGAGCGGCGCCTGGACGCCTCGAGCCACAACGAGAAGGGCTTCGTGCTCCAGCAGCAGTGGGTGCCGCGGTCGCGCATCTCGCCGCACCTGGTGCGCGCGCTGGTGGCCGCCGAAGACCACCGCTTCACGGAGCACCACGGCTTCGACTGGGAGGCCCTGAGCTCGGCCTTCGAGGACCGCCTGGACGGCAAGTCGAAGCGCGGCGGGAGCACGCTGACGCAGCAGGTGGCCAAGAACCTCTTCCTGTGGCCGGGGCGCAACGTGGTGCGCAAGGCGCTCGAGGCGTACTTCACCGTGTTGCTCGAGGTCTGCTGGAGCAAGCAGCGCATCCTCGAGGTGCACCTCAACATCGCGGAGTACGGCAACGGGTTGTACGGGGTGGAGGTGGCGAGCCGGCACTTCTTCGGCAAGTCGGCGGCCACGGTGACGCCGGAAGAGGCGGCCCGGATGGTGGTGGTGTTGCCCGCGCCCAAGTCGCGCAAGGTCAACGCCCCCTCGGCGAAGACCCGCGAGCGCGCGCAGTGGGTGCTGGGGCAGATGGAGCGCCTGCGGCCCGAGCAGCTCGAAGGCCTGTAACGTGTGCTAGGCGGCCTCGCGTGCGCGACGAGACGAAGCGGGCGGCTGAGAGTCTCCTCGTCGGCCTCATCGTGGGCGTGTTGCACCTGTTGTGGCGCTCGCGGGCCACGGGCATCGACCACGGCGGCGGCGTCACCATGTTGCTGGGCTGCGTGTTCACCACCGGCGTGCTGTGGGCGATGTTGGCGCTGCGCTCGCTGGCCGCCGACGGGAAGCCGGAGCCCGAGGTGGACGACGGGGTGACCTCCATGGCCGTGACCGCGTGGGTGATGGCGCTGGTGCCGCCGCGGGCGACGAACTTCCTGTCGGAGAGCGGGGTCGACGACTTCACCCGGGTGTACCTGCCGGTGGCGTTGCTGGCGGTCTTCGTGATGCTCGCGGCCCAGGCGCTGTGGAAGCCGCGGGAGCCGCGCCTGGTGGCGAGGCGGTTGGTGGCCTCGGCGGCGGTGTGTTTCTTCGCGCTCGCGGGCCTGGTGTTCTTCGTGGCGAAGGGCCCGGGGGCGGAGGAGCTCGCCACGCGCGGGGTGCTGGGCGGGGTGCTGGCGGGTGGGGCGACGCTCGTGAGGGTCGTGCTCGGGCGGCGCGGGCGGTAGCCTGTGCGCCCATGAACCGTCCGTCGCCGCTGCCGGAAGTGAATGTCGAGACGCTGAAGCTGCTGCTGCAGGTGGCGTGGGCCAACGACACGCTGGAGCCCGCGGAGCGCGCGGCGGTGGCCGAACTGGGCCCGAAGTGGGGCGTGGCGCCGGAGGTGATGGAGGTGCTGCTCAAGCACCTCGACCTGGGCAAGCCGTTGCCCCAGCCGAACCTGGGGTTGTTGCGGGGGCACCGTGACGTGGTGCTCGCGGCGGCCGAGTGGTTCGTGGGCGTGGACGGGGTCATCGACGAGACGGAGAAGGAGTTCCTCGAGACGGTGGCCCAGCTGCTGGGTTGATCAGCCGACCGATGAGCGCCCCTGCCTGTCAACACTGCGGCTTCGCCCACGACGCGGCGGCCGACCGCTGTCCGCGCACGGGCCACGCGATGAGCGAGCCGGGCTTGTGTGGCACGCAGCTCGACCGCTACCTGGTGGAGCGGCTGCTGGGCACCGGCGGCTTCGGCTCGGTGTACCTGGCGCGGCACGCGCGCACGCGGTCGCAGGTGGCGCTCAAGGTGCTCAAGAAGGAGCTGATGACCAACGCCAACGTGCTCGAGCGCTTCTTGCGCGAGGCGACGACGGCGGCGTCGGTGGGCAGCGAGCACCTGGTGCGGGTGGTGGACGCGGAGGTGACGGCGGACCAGGTGGCCTTCATCGCCATGGAATACGTCGAGGGCGACGACCTCAAGGCGTTGGTGGCGAAGGAGGGGCGGCTGCACCCGGCGCGGACGGTGGACCTGGTGTGCCAGGTGTTGCGTGGGCTGGCCGCGGCGCACGACAAGGGCATCATTCACCGCGACATCAAGCCGGGGAACATCTTCGTCACGAGGCGGCGCGACGTGCACGGGCGTGAGCACGAGCTGGCCAAGGTGCTCGACTTTGGCATCAGCAAGGTGGTGGGCGCGGCGGCGATCACCGCGGCGGGCATGGCCATGGGGACGCCCAGCTACATGGCGTGGGAACAGTTCACCGACTCGCGGGAGGTGGACGCGCGGACCGACCTGTACGCGGTGGCGGTGATGCTGTTCGAGTTGCTGGCCGGCGAGAAGCCGTTCGATGGGGAGAGCATCCCGGCGTTGATGAACAACGTGCGCATCGGGGAGAGACGGGAGCTGCGGGAGTTGGTGCCCTCGTTGCCGGTGCCGTTGTGTGCGGTGGTGGAGAAGGGGCTGCAGAAACACCGCGAGCGGCGGTGGCAGAGCGCGCGGGAGTTCTGCGCGGCGCTGGAGCATGCGGGGCAGTTGCTCGCGGTGCCGCCTCCGTTGGCGCCTTCGCCCGAGGTGGCGCCGGAGCGGACGGAGCGGATCGATGCGCAGCGCATGGTGGATACGGTGCGGCGCCCGGCCGCGGGTGACGAGGCGACGTCGAAGGGGTGAACGGGGTGGCGCTTCGAGGCTTCGACGGGAGGTTTTCGTCTCCTGCGATCGGCAGCGGTCGTCTTGATGTTTGGGTGCCTGGGATCGCCCCAATCCCTTCCTTTCCCCCCGGGGAAAGGGGAGCGCTCATCTGCCGCGCGGGCTAGACGGGATCCAGAGTCGAAGGGGGCAAGGCCTCCATTGTCAGGAACGGGCGGTAGTGGTTGATCCACCGTCGGCCCTCGACGGTTTTCGTGAGTGGCGACGCGGGGCGCTGAAGCAGCAGCATCTAACGGCGGCTGCTGCCCTTCGGCAGCAACTGCTGGAAGTCAGATGTTGCTGCCTGGGCGGTTGATCCGGCGCATGCCAAGACCATCGAGAAGAAGCGTCTGCGTCCTGCGCTGCGAGCGGTCCCCTTTCCCCAGGGGGGAAAGGAAGGGATAGGGGCGACCCCGGGCACCCGAACACAGAAGCGAACTGTGCCGATCGCAGGAGACGAAAACCTCCCGTCGAAGCCGCCCCGGCAAGCACCTCGTCGCGATCCCCCCAGCGTCCATCGCGCCGACGTGTAAACTTCCGCCCCCATGACTTCGACGCACCTGACCCTGCTGGCGACGACGGCGCTCCTCTTCTCGGCTTGCGAGCCGCCCACACCGGAACTCGCCAAGCTGGCCTCCCCCGCGCTCACCGCCCAGCGCCGCCTCGGCGGCCCGCTCCAGGTCATCCTCACCTACGACACCGCGAAGACCGGCTGCGGCACCATCCCCAACCTGCGCGCCACCCTCGACGGCCAGAACGTCAACGCCTCGGCCGGCCTCGCCAACCCCGAAGCCGCCAACGAGACCGACCGGTGCCAGTTCCCCGGCTTCCTCATCACCCCCGACGGCCGCACCACGACCCGCGAAATCCTCTTCACCGACGACGTCACCACCTTCTCGATGACCGTGAGCACCCTCAACCTCGGCTCGGCCATCCCCGTCTCGCCGCCCGCGACGTTCACTCCCGGCGCCGTGCTCCGCTGGGACGCCACGCCCCCCGCCCAGGGCACCAGCAGCTGGAAGGTCGCCTACACGCCCGCAGGCGGCGCCGAAGTGCTGTGGGGCGAAGGCGCGGACCTCCCCCACGCCTTCCAGGTGACCGTGCCCGCCGTGACCTCGGCCACCTCGGGCAAGGTGACCGCCAGCTGGATCGTCAACGCCGCGGTGCAGAGCTGTGTCGGCGCCAAGGACTGCAGCGTCCTCGTGCAGGGCGCCGCGGTGCTCGACGCCGTCGTGGTCCCCTGAACGACCGGTGAAGCCCGCCCGGCTCTCCTTCTTCAACGAGCAAGACCCGCCCGAGCTCGGCGCGCTCGTGGAAGACGGCCTGGTCCTGGGCCAGCTCCGCGCGCTGGGGGCCCACGTCACCATGGGCCTGCGCGACCTCTCGGCCGAGCGCGCCGTCGCCGTCCAGCGCCTCATGGGCGAAGGCGTGCCCGTCGGCGCCTGGCTGCTGCTCGAGCGCGAGCACGGGTACTTCGCCACGCACGACAACGCCGACGCCGTGGCCGCGCGCGTCGACGCGTTCCGCGCCTGGGTCCACCGCCACGGCCTGCGCTTCACCGCCCTGGGCTTCGACTTCGAGCCCGACCTGCGCGAACTCGACCACCTCTTTCGCCACCCGGCCAAGGCCCTCGGTGCCTGGGCCTGGCGCTCGCGAGACCGGGGACGACGGGCCCGGGCCCTCGAGGCCTGGGGTGCCCTCGCCACGCGGCTGCGGGCCGACGGGTGGGCCCTCGAGGCCTACCAGTTCCCCCTGCTCCTGGAAGACCGCGCCACCGGCAGCCAGTTCTTCCAGCGCTTCACCAGCTCCCTCGACGTGCCCGTCGAGCGCGAGGTGGTGATGGCCTACAGCAGCCTGCTCGGGCCCCTGGGCCCCGGCCTGCTCGAGGGGTGGACCCGCGGCGCCCGCGCGGTGGCCGTGGGCAGCACCGGCGGCGGCGTCGACCCGCTGCCCAAGCTCTCCTTCGACGAGCTCAGCCGCGACCTGCGCCTCGCCGCCCGCACCTGCCGCGACGTGTCGGTGTTCAGCCTCGAGGGCTGCGTGCAGCAGGGGTTCCTGCCCCGGCTCCTCGACTTCGACTGGGACGCCCCGGTGCAGCTGCCGCTCACCCAACGCGCCGGCGCGGCCACCGTGCGCAGCGCGGCGCGGCTCGTGGCCCGGCTGCTGCGCTGAGCCGCTTCAGCCGACGGCGCGCGGCCACGCGAAGGCCTCGCGCTCGGCCTCGGTGAACGGGTCCTGGTCCGCCGGGTAGCCCACGTTCCACAACGTCAGCGGCTCGGCCGGCGCGGTGGGGCAATAGAAGAACGTGCCCGCCTCGAGGCCCGCGCGGAACACCTCGTGGCTCACCTTGCCGTGGGCCACCGCGGTCATCCCACCGACCAGCATGCGCACCATGTGCCGCGCGAAGCCTTCGCCCAGGAAGCGCAGCGTCACCCCTTCGGGCGTCTCGAGCACCTCGATGGCGGTGACCGTGCGGGGGCGCTCTTCGCTGCTCTTGAAGTGGAACGCCCGGTAGTTGCGCGTGCCCGGCACCAGCGCCGCGAGTTCTCGCAGCACCACCAGGTCGCCGGCCTCCTCGCGCGTCAGCACGTACCGATACTCCTTGGCGTTCGCGCTCCACGCG
>CAIVGN010000185.1 GCA_903905455.1 uncultured Archangium sp. | reverse complement strand
TTCAAGCCCTACATCAAGTCCCTGTACGCCGGCGCGCGCTCGGCGCTGCGACTCGAGCGGTGGGACTGGGCGAACTACCTCTCGGCCCGCTGCCTGCGGCTCGACGCCGAGACCGACTTCATCGCGCCCATGTTCAAGCTCTACCAGGCCTCCTGCGCGCTCTCGGGTCGCGGCGAGCACGCCCGCGCCGAGAAGGGACTGCGCCTGGCCCTCGACGCGAAGGGCCCGCGCGACCGCGCCTTCATTCACGACCGCCTCGCCCTCGAGCGCGCCAAGCAGGACGACGTGCCCGGCGCCATCGACTGGCTCGAGCGCCACGTGCCCGCCCACCACCGGCCCTCGTACGTCTGGGTCCACCTGGGCGACCTCCAGTACGCCCGGGGCCGACCCGCCGCCGCGCGCATGGCGTGGGAAGCGTCCCTGCGCGGAGACCGCATGGCGCGCCACCTCACCCTCTGCCGGCTCGGAGAACTCGCGCTCGCCGAAGGCCGGCTCCCCCAGGCGCGCGCGCACTTCACCGAGGCCGCCGCCTTCCGCAAGAAGCGCCACCAGTCGTCGGATGCGCGGGCGCTGCGCGGTCTCCTCGCCCTGGCCCAGCTCGCAGGCGATGCCGCCGAGGCCCAGCGACTGGCCGCGGAGCTCGCGAGGCTCGGTCACGAAGCCCCCACGCCGCCGCCGGCGCCCCCGGGCGAGGGCCGCCATGTCGCCTGACGCCGCCCAGTTGCTGACCGCCGCGCTCGAGGCGCTGGCCCGCGATGAGCCCGACGCCGCCGTGGTCTCGCTGCGCAGCGCCCTCGCCGCGGCCCCCACGCCCCTGGAGGCGAAGCGGCTGGCGCTCCTGGCCGTGACTGCGCAGGCCCCCGCGTTGGCCCGGGCGGCGCTGCCCGCGGTCGCCGAACAAGACCGGGCGGAGCTCGAGGCCCTCCTCGGCGGCGAGGTGAGCCCGCACGAGGAAGACGCCTTCGACGTCGAGCTCCACGACGGCGGCGCTGACACGCAGACCGACGCGCGCATCGAGACGTTCCTGCGCTTCTTCGGGGGCCGCCGCGACCTCTACGCCGAGCAACACAGCGGCCGGCACCGCGCGCTGTGGCGCCCCGTTCGCAAGCCGTTACTGCCCCGCGACGTCGAGGCCCACCTCGTCGGCGTTCGCACGCTGGGCCAGTACTGCCTCTTCCCCGATGCGTCCTGCAGCTTCGGGGTGCTCGACCTCGACCTGGTCCCCGACGCGCGCGCCGAGCTGCGCCACGCCCCGGGCGAGCCGCGCCCCTCGGCCCACCCCGCGATGGTGAAGGCGCTCCGTGCGCTGCGCGACGCCGCGCTCACCCTGGGGCTCGCCCCCGCGCTCTTCGACAGCGGAGGCAAGGGCGCACACCTCTGGCTGTTCCTCGAAGATCGCCGTCCCGCGCGGGCCGTGCGCACCCTCCTCAACGCGGTGCTGGAGCGCGCTGGCACCCTCCCGTCGGAGCTGGCCGTCGAGCTCTTCCCCCGGCAGACGACCCACGGGCCCAAGGGGCTCTCGAGCCTGGTGAAGCTGCCGCTGGGCATCCACCGAGGCACCAACCGCCGCGCCCTGATGCTCGACGACGGGCTCGCCCCGGTGCTCGACGCCGACGACGCCCTCGGGCGATTGCGCACCTGCGACGAGGCCGCGGTCGACGCAGTCGTGGCCCACCGCCTCGTGCCGCTGCCCAGCCCCGAGCTGACGTCTCCCGGCGGGGCGCCGACGCCGAGGAGCGAAGGAGAGGTACGCCCCTCGGATGTCGCTGCCGTGCTGCGCGCGGTGCCAACGGCCGACGCGCTGCGGGCCGAGGAGGCGGTGCTCGGCCAATGCGCCGTCATCGCGGGGCTCGTGACGCAGGCCTTCGAGTCTTCGCGGCTGTCGCCCGAGGAGGCGCGGGCCATCATCTACACGCTCGGGCTCGTCGGCCCCGAGGCCACCCTCGCGCGCCGGGTGCTGGCCGCCGGCAAGGCCAACCCTGCGGCGCTCGAGGCGGCGCGGCGTGGCCTGCCGTCGCCCATGGGGTGTCGCAAGCTCCACCAACTCCGGCCAGAGCTCGCGGCGGCCTGTGCCTGCCCTGCGCGCGGCGGGCCGTTGCTGTACGCGAGCCCAGTGGCCTTCGCGATGCCGGGGGCGCCTACCGTTTCGGCGCCCCGCGCCCGGCCCCTCGAACCCCTGCCGGGCCCGCTCTTCGAAGACCCGCTGGCCACCATCGCCCGCTCGCTGCGACGGCTCGAAGCGCGGCTGGCAGAGCGCGCGCCGGACCAGGAGCCCGAGAAATGAAGACGGTCTTCATCGTGCAGGACGCCGGGGTGTTGCGGCGCGAGGGCGCCCGGCTCGTGCTGCAAGCGGGGCAGTCGGTCCGCGCGCGCATCGCCACGGAGGAG
>CAIVGN010000184.1 GCA_903905455.1 uncultured Archangium sp. | reverse complement strand
TCTTGCTGAAGCGGCTCTGGTAGGTGTCGCGGTCGAGCACCGAGGGGTCGCGGGAGCTGACCGGCTGCACGATGAGCGCGCCGTAGTCGGTGGCGCCGGTGCCGTGCAGGTGCAGGTGCGAGAAGCCCAGCGCCGTGTCGTCGCCCGCCCAGTACCCGGAGTAGTGGATGAAGCGCAGCTCGCCGTACTGCGCCCCGCGCGTGTCGGGGCCGACCTTGATCAACCCGTGCGGCACGCTGGCGCCCGAGAAGGCGCTGCCGTGGAAGTAGGCGAAGCCGCCCGTGCCCATGAGCGGGGAGGCGTAGGCCAGGGGGTCTTCGACGGGGGCGGGGCCCGGCACCGGTGGGGTGCAGGCCCCGAGGAACAGGGTGGTGAGGAGGAGCGCGCGACGCATCGGTGTTCCCCCTCCACCCGGGGTGCCTCTTACTTGCGCACCAGCGGCTTGTACTTGATGCGCCGGGGCATGAGCGCGTCGGCGCCCAGGCGCTTCTTCTTGTCCGCCTCGTAGTCCTGGAAGTTGCCGGCGAACCACTCGACCTTCGAGTCGCCCTCGAAGGCGAGGATGTGGGTCGCCACGCGGTCGAGGAACCAGCGGTCGTGGCTGATGATGACCGCGCAGCCGGCGAAGTTCTCCAGCGCCTCTTCCAGCGAGCGCATGGTCTCGACGTCGAGGTCGTTGGTGGGCTCATCGAGCAGGATGAGGTTGCCGCCTTCCTTGAGCGTCTTGGCGAGGTGCACGCGGTTGCGCTCACCACCCGAGAGGTCCTTGACGCGCTTCTGCTGGTCGCCGCCCTTGAAGTTGAACCACGAGAGGTAGGCGCGGCTGGGCACGATGCGCCCGCCGAGGTCGAGCTGGTCCAGGCCCCCCGACACCTCTTCCCAGACCGAGTTGTCACCGGCCAGCGCGTCGCGCGACTGGTCCACGTAGGCCACCTTGACCGACTCGCCGACGCGGAAGTCGCCGCCGTCGACCTTCTCCAGGCCGAGCATCATCTTGAAGAGCGTGGTCTTGCCGGCGCCGTTGGGGCCGATGACGCCCACGATGCCGTTGGGGGGCAGCTTGAACGAGAGGTCGTCGATGAGCAGCCGCTCGCCGAAGGCCTTGCGGATGTTCTTGGCCTCCACCACCAGCCCGCCGAGCTTCGGCCCCGGGGGAATGTAGATTTCGCCGGTCGACTCGTTCTTCTTGTTGCGCTCGAAGTCTTCGCGCATCTCGTCGTAGCGCTCGAGGCGCGACTTGCTCTTGGCCTGGCGTGCCTTGGCCGAGGAGCTGACCCACTGGAGCTCGCGGTCGAGGAACTTCTGGCGGTACGACGAGGCCTTCTCTTCCAGCTCGAGGCGCTTCTTCTTCTGCTCCAGCCAGCTCGAGTAGTTGCCCTTCCACGGCACGCCTTCGCCGCGATCGAGCTCCAAAATCCACTGGCAGGCCTCGTCGAGGAAGTAGCGGTCGTGGGTCACGGCCACGATGGTGCCGGTGTATTCCTTGAGGTGCTGCTGGAGCCACTGCACCGACTCGGCGTCGAGGTGGTTGGTGGGCTCGTCGAGCAAGAGCAGGTCGGGCTTCTCGAGGAGGATGCGGCACAGCGCCACGCGCCGCTTCTCACCACCCGAGAGGGTCTTCACGTCGCTGTCGCCCGGGGGCAACCGCAGCGCGTCCATGGCCACCTCGAGGCGGCGGTCCAGGTTCCAGCCGTCGGCGGCGTCGATGGCGTCCTGCAGCTTGGACTGCTCGGCGAGCAGGGTGTCGAAGTCGGCGTCGGGTTCCCCGAGCTTGTTCGAGACCTCCTCGAACTTGGTGAGCAGGTCCTTGAGCGGCTTGACCGCGAGCTCCACGTTGCCCTTCACGTCGAGGGTCTCGTCGAGCTGGGGCTCCTGGGGGAGGAAGCCGACCCTGGCCTTGGGGTCCGGGCGGGCGGTGCCCATGAACTCCTGGTCCCAGCCGGCCATGATGCGCAGCAGCGTCGACTTGCCCGAGCCGTTGGGCCCGATGACGCCGATCTTCGCGCC
>CAIVGN010000183.1 GCA_903905455.1 uncultured Archangium sp. | reverse complement strand
TCGACGGCGTTCCCGCCAGCGGCGCGTGCGACTCCGTCAACCGCATCTGTCCGTTCGCGCAGGGCACGAGCAACTCCACCGCCATGACTTCGCACGCCATGACCCAGTACGCCTCGGTCACCGCGGGCGCGCACGTCATCAGCTTCGGCGTCACCAACGCAGGGAACGGCGGCCTCTGCGCGCTCTACCAGTCGCGGATCTCGTACATGGCGATCCCGCGCTGATCAGCTCCCCAGCGCGCGCGGCCCTTCACCGCGAGCGTGCTGGGGACTCGTTCACCGTCAACCAACCGCCTTGCGTGGTGAGGTGACCATTCGGCGTCGGATTCCGACCGTTCCGTCGCGCCTCCTCCTGGTTCGCAGGGGCGCAGGCGACACTCGCGGCCATGAACGCGATCGCCCTGTCCCCGGACTCCCGCGCGCCCTGGGTGCGCGACTTCGCCCTGGTCGGAGGGCTCACCGGGTTCCTCGCGCCGTACGGCGTGCTTCACTACGTGCAGTACTCGATGGCGGCCGGCCTCGGCGGCGCACTGAGCGGCGCGGTGCTCGGTGCGTTCAGCTCGTGGCTGGTATCGGGCTTCGGGCGGCGCTGGCCGAAGGTCGCGTTTCTTCCCCTGGGGTTGAGCATCGGCGCGGTGTGGGGGAGCGCCGCCGCCCTGGCGACGGTGGTCACGCCAGCGCGGGACCAGCTCTCCTTGTCGGTGCTGTTCGCCGGCGCGGCGGGCGCGCTGCAGCTCGGGTGGTTCTGGCTCGCGTACTGCTATCGCCGCGTGAATCGTCGCACCACGTGGGGGCTCGTGCTCGTCGCGTCGCTGCTCGGTGGGGGCCTCGGCTTCGCGGGCTTCGGCGCGTTGGCCCTGCTGGCGATGCTGCACTGACGCGGCGGCGTGGCAGTCCCGCACTGATCAGCCACGCGGCGCTTCACCGCTTGATGGGCAGCACGTCCAGTCGCCGGGACCCCTCGGTGTCGCTCACCGTCACCCAGCCCCCATCGAGCCAGCGGGCGCTCACGATCCGTTCGTGCCCCAGGCGGAGCCGGAACGCCCGGGTGCGGCGGGGCACGCCACCGTCCTGGGGAATGGTGACGTCGTCCCGCTCGAGCCAGCCGGCGTCGGTCCGCTGCTCGAAGTACTCGACCTCGAACACGCCATCGCCCTCGACGTCCAGGCACTCGCGGGTGAAGTCGGGCCCGCGCTCGGTGACGTAGACGAGCTTCGACGCGAACTCGAGGCCCCTGCAGCGCGCGCCGCCGCACGCGCTCAGCCCTTCCGCGGGGCCAGCGAGAACCACATCGCCGTGGCCAGTCCCGGGCGCACCGTGTTCACCGCGCCGCAGTGGGGGCAGTTCACGTTCACCGTGCGGTGCTGCACCTCGGGCTCGGGCAACGGGGCGCCACACTTCGAGCACTGGAGCTTCCGCCCCGCGCGCTCTTCGTCGGACAGCACCTGGAGCCGCGCGCGCACCTGCTGCCGGGTGCGCTGCTCCAGCGTCTCGATGGCCTTGCGGATCTCCGCGTCGAGCTGCCGGCCCTGCGCCTCGAGGCCCGCCTCACCCTCGAGCTCCGGTTCCAGCTTCGACCACGCCGGGTCGATCTTCTCCGCGAGCGCGAAGAGCCGCGCCTTCACCTCGTTCTCCGCGGCCGAGATGGGCCCGGGGTCGATGACCTCGGTGGCGACGATCTCATCGAGCCCCGCGTGCGCCTCCTCGAGGATCTCCGCGAGCCGCGCGCGCACCTTGCCCAGGAACGTGGCCCAGCGGGCCGCAGCGTCGCTCACGACATCGCCTCCAACGCACCGCCGCAGAACGCGCAGGTCAACGACTCGCCCAGCCTCGGCGCGCGACAGCTCACGCACGAGAGCACGTAGCCCGTCGACGCCACCGAGCCGCCGTACTGGTGCTGCGCCGCCAACGCCTTCGCCGCGCCGAACATGCGCTTCTTCTTCTCCGTGGCCTTGAGCCGGTAGTGCTCGAAGGCGTGGATCGCCAGCTCGTGCAGGGACTGCTCCACCAGCGCCGACTGCGCTTCGCTCAGGCTCGCGCGCAACGGCGCCAGCTGCGCCGCCGCGTCGCGGGCCAGCACGTCGAGGCACGCCCGCACTTCACTCGAGGGCGCGCCCTTCGTCTGCTTCGCCGTCAACACCTCGGCCAGGCGCAGGTCCTCGGTGAGCTCCGCCACCTCGTAGCGCGTGAGCCACGCCGACCACGACGAGGGGCACGACCCGGCCGGGTCCACGTCGAGGGCGGCGTCGAGGAGCTGCGTCAGCTCCACCGTCACCGCCGCCCACTGCTGCAAGAACGCGTCGGCGGACATGCCTTAGACGTCGAGATCCGAGTCGGGGTCGTCGACGCCCACCGAGTACTTCGCGGTGTACTTCGCCTGCAGCGAGTTGAACTTGCCCACCAGGGTGACGTCGGTGCCCAGCTTCTGCGACCACATCGCCGAGGCGTTCGACCAGTCCACGGCGTTCATGTTGAACACCTTCTTGAGCATCTGGTTGGCGTCCTTGCCCTGCTGCGCCCAGCACGTCTGCGCGGTCATCACCTCGACGAACTTCTCGAAGGTCATCGAACCGGCGCCCACCTTCACGTTCTTCCCGGCCACCTTGTCGTTGATGCCCGCCGACTCCGAGGCCGCCGCCGCGCTCTCGCCGAACTGGCCCACGCCCGCGCCCGAGAAGGCCTTGCCGTACTCGGTGGCGATGGCCATGGACGCCATGGGGTCCGACTGATCAGACATGCGCGCCAGCCACTGCTCCGAGACCCGCGCGAACTTCGCCTCGTCGAGCTTGTGCTTGGCCAGCAGCTTCACGAAGGCCGGGCCCTGCACCGACATCTGCTGCGCGGAGATGCCCGCGAAGACCTGCAGCGAGACGCCCTCGATGGGGTCCATCATCCCCGGCTTCACCGCGTTGCGCATGGCGTCGCGCGAGCCTTCCTGGCGGGCGATGAGCGCGGCGTTGGTGAACTCCGGGTCTTCGCCGTAGTGCCGCAGGAAGGTGTGCTGCACCCGCTTCCAGTGGTTGCGGTTGCGGAAGCCCTGCTTCTTCAGCGCCGCCGCGTACTCGTCGTCGTCGTCGTTGGCCATCGCCGCTTCGAGGGCGAAGCTCGTCTTCCAGAACTCCACCCACTTGCTGGGCTTGAGCGGTCCCCAGTCGGGCTTGAAGTAGCTCTTGCCGTTCTTCTCGAACGTCATGGCGTCTTCGTCCATGTCGTCGTTGAAGCCCATGCCCTCGTGGCTCACGTAGTCCCATTCCACGCCGAACTGGTCGAGGGGCTTGCCGTTGCGGCCCTTCTTCTGCGGGAGCGCGGGCGCGTCGTCCTCTTCTTCGTCCTGGGGCTCGTCGGCCGCCTCGTCCTGCTCGTCCTCGAAGTCGCCGTCGCGGTCGAGCGCGGGGTTGGCGCCGGTGCTGTCGAGGGCGTCCTCCTCCTCGCCCTTCATGCGCGCCTCGAACTCCTCGAAGGTCTCCTCGGCCATCATCGTCGCCGAGTCATTGCCGATGAACGACTCGGTGGGCTTCGGTGGCGGCGGCTTCGGCGCGGCGATGACCTTCACCGGGGGCTTCACGGGAGGCCTCACCGGGGCAGCCGGAGCGGGCGGACGGGCCGCGACCACCGGCCGGGCAGGCACGGCAGGAGCAGCGGCGGGGGTGCGAACAGGCGGTCCGGGCTTCTTCGGCGGGATGGGAGGCATGTGCAGCGCCGAAACTCAGCCGGAAACCCCGGCGCTCGCAAGCTTGCGCTGCTGCCACAGGAGGTACACCGCCGGGTACACCAGCAGCTCGAGCGCGAAGCTGGTCACCAGGCCACCCACCATCGGCGCGGCGATGCGCTTCATCAGGTCCGCCCCGGTGCCGGTGGACCACATGATGGGCAAGAGCCCCAGCATCGCCGCGAGCACCGTCATCGCCTTGGGCCGAACCCGCTTGACGGCGCCGTGCACGATGGCCTCCACGAGGTCGTCGCGGGTGTGGAGCGCTCCGCGGCGCCGCGCGTCCTCCAGCGAGAGGTCGAGGAACAGCAGCATGAACACCCCGGTCTCCGCGTCGAGGCCCATGAGCGCGATGAGCCCCACCCACACGGCGATCGACAGGTTGTAGCCCAGCACCGAGAGCAGCAGCAGCGCGCCCACCGCCGAGAAGGGAACCGCGAGCATCACCAGCCCCGCTTTGAAGGCCGACTTCGTATTCAGGTACAGCAGCCCGAAGATGAGCACGAGGGTCAGCGGCAGAATCACCGTCAGCCGCTCGCGCACCCGCAGCATGTTCTCGAACTGCCCGCTCCAGGTCATCACGTAGCCCGTGGGCAATTTCACCTCGCGCGCCACCGCTTCCTTCGCGGCGGCGACGTACGTGCCGAGGTCCACCTTGGTGGTGTCGAGGTCCACGTACACGTAGCCGGTGAGCAGCCCGTTCTCGTCGCGGATCATCGAGGGCCCGGTGGTCAGCTCGAGGTCGGCGATGGCCTCGAACGGCACCTGGCCCTGCCCCCCGGGCAGCGGCACCAGCACCCGCTTGAGCGCCGGCAGGTCGTCGCGGAAGTCGCGCGCGTAGCGCACCGAGATGCCGTAGCGCTCGCGCCCCTCGACGGTGACGCTCTGCACGTCGCCACCCACCGCGGTCATCACCAGGTCGTTGGCCGCGTCCACCGAGAGCCCGTAGCGCGCGAGCTGGTCGCGCTTGAGCTTGAAGTCGAGGAAGTACCCGCCCGCCACGCGCTCGGCGAAGGCGCTGCGGGTGCCGGGCACCTTGGACACCGCGGCCTCCACCTGCAGCGCGTACGCCTCGATGGTCGCGAGGTCCGAGCCCATGAGCTTGATGCCCACCGGCGTGCGCACGCCCGTCGAGAGCATGTCCAGGCGGCCCTTGATGGGCATGGTCCACGCGTTGGAGATGCCCGGCAACTGCAGCGCGGCGTTCATCTCCTCCTCGAGCTCGCTCTCGCTGATGCGGTCTCGCCAGAACGGCCGCAGCGCGCGCTGGACGAGCTCCGGCGCCCACGCCGAGTACCACCGCGGCTTCGCGCGCCACTCGCGCTCGGGCTTGAGCGTGATGGTGGTCTCCATCATCGTCAGCGGCGCGGGGTCGGTGGAGGTGTTCGCGCGGCCGGCCTTGCCGAACACCCGCGCCACCTCGGGGAAGCGCCGGAGGATCTTGTCTTGCGTCTGCAGCACCCGCTGCGCCTCGGTGACCGAGAGCCCCGGCGCCACCGACGAGGGCATGTAGAGGATGGTGCCCTCGCGCAGGGGCGGCATGAACTCCGAGCCCAGCGAGAGGTAGAGCGGCACCACGCAGGCCACGATGGTCGCGGCCACGGCGATGACCTGCTTCGGGTGACGCAGCACGAAGCGGCACGGCCCCTCGTAGAGCCGGTGCAGCAGCTGGCTGATGGGGTGTCGCTCTTCGGACCGGTACTGGCCCACCAGCAACGTCGTCGCCACCCGCGCCAGCCACCGGGGCTTGAAGGTGTACGGGTCCACGCGCGCGAAGAGCATGCGCAGCGCGGGGTCGAGGGTGATGGCCAGCACCGCGGCGATGCCCATGGCGAGGTTCTTGGAAATCGCCAGCGGCCGGAAGAGCCGCCCCTCCTGGTCCACCAGGGTGAAGACCGGCACGAAGGCCACCGCGATGACCAGCAGCGAGAAGAAGACGCCGGGCCCGACCTCGAGCAACGCCGCGAGCCGCACCTGGTGGAAGTCGCCCTTCCGCCCCTCGGCCATCCACTGGTGGATGCGGTTGTAGGCGTTCTCCACCTCGACGATGGCCCCGTCCACCAGCACGCCGATGCTGATGGCGATGCCCGCCAGCGACATGAGGTTCGCGTTGAGCCCCATCAGCTTCATGGGAATGAACGCCAGCGCCACCGACACGGGGATGGTGATGATGGGGACGATCGACGAGGGGAAGTGCCAGAGAAACAGGAGGATGATCAACGAGACGATGACCATCTCCTCGAGCAGCTTGTCGGTGACCGTCTCGATGGCCGAGAGGATGAGCTCGGAGCGGTCGTAGGTGGTGATGACCTCCACGCCCTCGGGCAGCTGCACCTCGGCGAGCTTCTGCTTCACCCGGTTGATCACGCTCAGCGCGTTCTCTCCCTCGCGCATCACCACGATGCCGCCCACCACGTCGCCCTCGCCGTCGAGGTCCGCCACGCCGCGCCGCAGCTCCGGCCCCAGGGCCACCGTGGCCACGTCCTTTACCGTCACCGGCGTGCCGCCCTCGGCCTTGAGCACCAGCTGCTCGAGGTCCTCGAGCTTCTTCACGTAGCCGCGCCCGCGCACCATGTACTCGCGGCCGGTGAACTCCACGAGGCGACCGCCGACGTCGTTGTTGCCGGTGCGCACCGCGGTGATCACCGCCTCGAGCGGCAACCCGAAGGCCGCGAGCTTCGAAGGGTCCACGCTCACCTGGTACTGCCGCACCTGCCCGCCGACCGTCGCCACCTCGGCCACGCCGGGCACCGCCTGCAACGCGTAGCGCAGCGACCAGTCCTGGTAGGAGCGCAGCTCGTCCGAGGCGTGCTTGCCGGTGCGGTCCACCAGCGCGTACTGGAACACCCAGCCCACGCTGCTCGCGTCCGGGCCCAACTCGGTGCGCACCCCGGCCGGCAGCTGCGAGGTCGCCTTCGAGAGGTACTCCAGCACCCGCGAGCGCGCCCAGTACGGGTCGGTGCCGTCCTCGAAGACCACGTAGATGAACGAGTAGCCGAAGTCGGAGAACCCGCGGATGGCCTTGACCCGCGGCGCCCCGAGCAGCGAGGTGATCAGCGGGTAGGTGACCTGGTCTTCGATGAGGTCGGGGCTGCGATCCCACCGCGAGTAGACGATGACCTGCGTGTCCGAGAGGTCGGGCAACGCGTCGAGCGGGATGGTGCGCATCGAGTACCAGCTCAACGCCAGCAGCACGATGGACAGCGCGATGACCAGGTACCGGTTCTCGGCGGAGAAACGGATGATGGAACGGATCATCGGTGCGCCTCGGTCCCGCCGCTCCCCAGGCGGGAGAGCGAGGCCCGCAGCCTCGACTCCGAGTCGACGAGGAAGTTCGCCCGGGTGATGACCGCGTCACCGACCTCGAGGCCCGACACCACCTCGGTGAACTCGCGGCCCACCTCGCCGGTCTCGATGCGCCGCGGCTCGAAGCGTCCCTCGTTGAGCGCCACGAAGACCACCTGCTGCGTGCCCGTCTGCACGATGGCGTCCGTGGGCAGCCGCACCACCTCGCGCGCCGGCCGCGCCAACGTCACCTCGCCGAACATCTCGGGCTTGAGCTCGGCCGCGGGGTTGGTGAACGCCAGCCGCACCCGCGCGGTGCGCGTCTTCGCGTCCAGCACCGGGTCGATGAACAGCACCTTGCCCTGCCAGGTGCGCCCCGGCCACGCATCGAGCCGCAGCGACGCCGTCATGCCCGGCGCCACGAAGCGCAGCTCGGTCTCGTAGATGTCGGCCAGCACCCAGACGGTGGAGAGATCGACCACCTCGAACGGCGTCGCGCCCAACTCCACCCGCGAGCCCTCGACGATGTTCTTCTCGGTCACCACGCCCGAGACGTTCGACACGAAGGTCACCACGCTCGAGGCCGTCTGCTCGCGCTCGAGGCGCTCGAGCTCGGCCGGGGGCACGCCCCACAGCTCGAGCTTGCGGCGCGCCGCGGTGAGCAACGGGTCGCCCGCCGTGCCCGTGCGTCGCGCCAGCAGCAGCTCGTTCTCGGCCGCGAGGATCTCCGGGCTGTAGAGCGAGAACAGCGGCTCCCCCTTGCGCACCGGCTTGCCCACGAAGTCCACGTAGAGCCGCTCGATGAAGCCGGCGACCTTCACGTTCACCTTGCGCACCCGCGTCTCGTCGAGGCCCACGCGCGCCACCGTGCGCAGGCTGCCCCCCACCGGGCCGCGATCCACCTGCGCCGTCTTGAGCCCGATGAGCTGCTGGCGGCTGGCGTCGATGTCCACCGTGGCCAGCCCCTCCGTCTCCGAGGGCGCCACCTTCGGGCTCGCCGCGACCTTCACCAGCTTCATGTTGCAGATGGGACACAGGCCCGGGTGGTCCTGCACCACCGAGGGGTGCATGGGGCACTGGTATTGCTCGCCGCTGGCCACCACCGGGTGCTCGTGCGCCGGCTCGGGTGCGCGGTTGAAGTACGCGCCGCCGGCGAGCCCGAGGCCCAGCGTGACGACGACGAGGAGGAAGAGGCGGAGCGGGCGCATGGTCACATTCCCGAAGTTGCGGGCGCAGCAGCAGCTGCCCCGAGCAGTGCGTTGGATTCACCGGCCGTCAGCTCGTCCTGATCAATCGCCAGCCGCCAGGCGTCGGCCAGCACCTGCAGCGATGCCTCGACCTCGTTGAGCGAAGTGGCGTTCGCCTCGAGCACCGCCGAGAACATCGCCCGGCCGCTGGTGTACTGGGCCAGCGTGCTCTGCGCCGCGAGCGCGGCCTGCGCGAGGAGCCCCGCGTGGTAGCTGCTCCACAACGCGGTGAGGGTGCCCATGGTCTGCGCGCGCTGGTGGGCCGCCAGCGCGAAGCGTTGCTCGAGCGCCTCGCGACCGTGGCTCGCCGAGAGGCCCTGCGCCTGCGCCTCGCCCCGCGCCCGCGCCTGGCGGCTCGCCGCGAACACCGGCAAGGGCACGCCCACGCTCACCCCCCACATCGGCTCGAGCGGCCCGCGCACCATGAGCGACGCGGCCACGGTGATGTCCGGGAAGTACGAGCGCTCCGCCAGGGCGGCCGACTTCTCGGCGCGCGCGGTGCCGGCCTGGGTCGCGAGGTATTCGGGGCTGTGGGCGCGCGCGAGGTCGAGCCACTGTGCCTCGGTCAGCAGCTCCGGCAGCGAGGCGGCCAACGGCGTGGTCTGCAGCGCGGTGTCCAGGGGCTGGCGACGCAGCCGGTTGAGCGCCTGCACCGCGAGCTGCGCTTCGTTGCGCAGCGAAAGCCCCCGCTGCCCGACCCGGCTCAGCTCCACCTGCGCCCGGAGCACTTCCGCCTGCGTGCCTTCGCTCGACTCCGCGCGAATGCGGGCCACTTCGACCAGCCGCGAGGTGAGCGCGAGGCGCTGCTCGAGCAGGGCCTGCCGCGCGCGGGTCAACTGCAACGAGAGGTACCCCCGGCGCACCTCGGCGATGGTCGACAGGCGCACGCGCTCGACCTGCAGCTCGCGCAACCGCACTTCGACCTGCGCCACCTCGCCGCGCAGCCCCAGCTTCCCGGGGAACGGGAAGGTCTGCGACGCCATGAACGAGACCCAGCTCGTGGCCATCGTGCCCACCTGGAAGCGGGAGAAGCCGTCGTTCTGCACGCCCACCTGGAACATCGGCTCGGGCAGCGCTTCGACCTGTGCGCTGCGCTCGCGGGCGGCGCTCGTCTCGGCGTTCGCCTGGGCCAGCTCGGTGCGCGCGTCGAGCGCCTCCGCCACCAGGGCCTCGAGCGCCTGGGCGAAGGCCGGGCTCGAGGTCACGATGATCAGGAAGATGCCCACGCCGCGCCGCATGCCCCTGTAGGCGCCGGGGGCCCGGGTCGTGACAGGCAAACAGCAGGGGGTGATGGAGGTATTTCAGGGACTTGGAGGCTGCGCTCGACCCCGAAGTGCCCCTCGGCGCCAACGGAGGTTGACGCTCGCGTGCAGGCTTCGGCGCGGGAGGACCAGACTGACGGACTCGGTGGGGGTGGGCACCACCACGGAGTCCGTCAGAATGGAGAAAACGAGACGCCGCGCGGCCCAGGCGCACGCCGGTGTCGCGCACGGCCCGGAACACCGCACCCCACCACCCTCACCAGCCGCCGTTCACCGCGCCCGCGAGACCCACTTCTTCACGCCCCAGGGCACCGACGCGGCGACGAAGCCCACGCCGAGCCCCACCACGCCCGAGTAACCCACGCACGAGCACCCCATCGCGCCGGTGAAGAGCGACACCGCCGACGCGCCCGCCCAGAACCGCCAATCGAGGCCCTTGCGCGCGGCGATCCACGACACCACGAGACCCGCGAGCACCCCGCCCGCGGTGCACGCCGGCAGGCACCACGTCGAGCAATGCCCACCCGCGCACGCGTGTCCCCGGTTGGCCACCAGCGAGAACACCAGCGGAATGAGCCCCGACAACACGCCCGGCAACACCGCCTTGTGCAGCGTGCGCCCGCGCCACAGCAGGAACACGCCGCTGACGAAGAGCAGGCCGCCGAAGAACAACGCCGAGCCCGGCCGCCGCGCAAACGCCGCCGAGACGCCGACCAGCAGCAACGCCGGCGCGAAGCCGACCACGCTGCGCAGCGCCCGCGACAGCTCGTAGCGAAGGCGCGCCTGGCGCTCGAAGCGCGTGAGGTCAATCGAGTCCATACAGCCTCCTGAACGAGTCGCGCAGCCGGGTCAGCGCCCGCTCACGCCGCTTGCGCAACGTGGCCCCCGAGGCCGCCGCCGCGGTGTCCCAATAGGTCGAGGTCAGCGTCTGCTGATCCGCCTCCGAGAGCGTGCCCAGGGCGTGCATCGCCGCGCCCACCAGCTCTCGCTGCTCGAGTTCTTCCGCCGTCGCGCCGTCGTCGCTGACCACCGGGGTGGCGTCGGTCTCGCGCAGCCGGTGCTTCTTGCGCTGCAACGTCCGGCACTCCCACGCCGCGATGCCCAGGGCCCACGGCACCGCCGGCCGTCGCTTGTCGTACTCACCGGCTCGCTCGAGGATCCGCATCATCGCCGCCTGGGCCGCGTCGGCCGCGTCCGCGTCACTCCGGGTCATCCGTTGACACACCTTCAGCGCAGGCGACCAAAGCGCCCGGAACAAGGGGGAGAAGGCATCTCGATTTCCGTCCGCCAGCTCGCCCATCAGCCTGTCGATGTCCGACGGCACACTCATTTCATTCGACCGCCGAGGTGCTTAGGCCCGCCGGCCCCGAAGCGTGACACCCAAATGTGCAGGTCACTCGGGCTCGACGTGCACCCCGCCCACCTCGCGCACCCAGCCAGTCCCCGAGAGCGTCCACAGCCGCCGGAACTCGGACAGCGCCGCCTGGTGCGCCCGGTCTGAAGACCAGGAGCGCCCATGCCAGGTCCACTGGCGGAGCACCGGCTCGCGACCCAGGGAGAGGTCGAAGGTCGGCTCGGTGAAGGAGACCGTGACGCGCCAGCCGGGGTCGATGGCAGCCATGCGCGACACGCTACCTCAGCTGCAGGTAGAAGCGCCCGCATGACCCTCGCCCTCGTGCTCTCGCTGACGCTCTGCGCCGCGCCCACCGACGCGGAGCTCACGCGCTTCGGCCAGGCCATCGCCTTCGACTTCATGGCCGGCCAGGACGGCGCCTCGTCGCGCATGGACCTCGAGGCCCTCGTCGACCGCTCGCTGTCCGGCGTCACCCTGCCCGACGGCTTCCGCAAGGGCTTCATCAAGGGCCTCAAGCAGGGCTTCGACCAGAGCTGGCGCGCGCTCGCCACCGAGGTGAGCAACGGCGGCACCGTCGCCTACCGGCGCAACGTCACCCTCGAGGGCCAGCCCGCGGTGCAGCTGCGCGTGCTCTACAAGAGCGGCGCCTTCAACTTCGTGGAGTTCATGGTCGCCAAGGGGGCCACCGGCGAGCTGCGCATCGTCGACTTCTACGATCTCGCCAACGGCTCCCTGCGCAGCGCCGACATGCGCATGCTCGCGCTGCCGGTGCTCGGTGACCTCCAGCTCAACGTGGTCGAGCGCCTGCTGGGCAAGGAACAGACGATGTACAAGCACCTCCCCGCGCTCACCAGGATCAACAACGCGATGAACGCCGGCAAGTGGGAAGACGTGCGCACCGTGTGGACCGGGCTGCCCAAAGACATCCAGGACCACCGGCTGTTTCTCAAACCATACATCGCCGCGCTGTCCACCCTCGACGACGCCGCGTACCAGAAGATGATGGCCCACTACCTGGGCCTGTACCCCGACGACGCCGCCGCGCAGGTGATGGGCATCGACTTCTATTACCTGCGCAAGAAGTGGCCCCAGTGCCGCACGGCCATCGTCGCCGTCGAGAAGCGCGCGGGGAGCGACGCGTGGTTCGACATGCTGCGCGGCTCGGTCGCGCTGGGGGAGGACAAGCCCGCCGAGGTGCGCAAGAGCCTGGCCCTCGCCCTCGAGAAGGAGCCCACCTTGAAGGACCCGTACTTCATGCTCATCGACCTCGCGCTCGGCGAGAAGAAGTGGGCCGAGGTCTCCAAGTGGATGCTCGCGGCCGGCGACAAGCTGGGCGTGGAGTTCGACGTGAAGGCCAAGGGCTTCGAGGCGTTCGCCGCCTCGAAGGAAGGCCAGGCCTACGCGAGGCGCGGCACGCCCGCCCCGGTGCTCGAGAAGAAGCACTGATGGAGCCCGACGCCCGGCAGATCTTCGAACGCGAGGGGTGGCTCGTCGTCCCCCGCTTGTTGGACCCGAAGGCCGTCAAGGCGCTGCTCACCGCGACCGAGGCCCTCGAGGCCTCGGCGCGCACCCTGGAGCACGACGTCACGCTGCGCGGGGTGGGCTTCGAGGTGCAGTCCGCCAGCGGCCGCAAGGGCGAGCCCGCGGTGTTCCCCGGCGCGCTGCGGAAGATCACCTTCCCCTCGAAGGCCAAGGGCCCCTTCAACCGCCTGCGCACCGACCCGGCCGTGCTCGGCGCCCTCGAGGCGTGCGGCCTGGTGGGCCCGGAGTGTCACGTCGACCAGGTGAACCTGAAGTTGCCGCGCCTGGGCACCGCCTTCCCCTTTCACCAGGACGCGCACTTCGTGGTGGGCAAGACCCAGGGGCGCATCGAGCGGAAGGGCGGGCTCAACGTGGTCATCGCCCTCGACCCGGCCGACGCCGAGAACGGCAGCTTCGAGGTGCTGGGCCGCACGCACCAGGCGGGGCTCATCCCCTTCCCCTACGATCTGTCGGTGCGCAACGAGGGCATCTTCGACGAGACGCACCGCACGATTCTCGACCTGCAGCCGGGCGACGCGGTGCTCTTTCACCCGCTGCTCGCGCACGGAAGCGGACCCAACCGCAGCGACCGCCCGCGGCGCTTCGTCGCCATGTGGTTCGTCGGCGGCGCGCCTACGCGTACTGGATCTTGATGGTCTCGATGGCCGCGGTGATCAACGCCTTCACCTTCGCGGTGCTCTCGTGCCGCACCACCACGTACCCGTCGCCTTCGTAGCTGTCGTTCTTCGGCTTCCCCAGGGCCGGCAGCTTCGCCTCCACCAGGTGCTCGCCCAGCAGCGCCTGCGCCTCGCGCACCCCGCGAATCGCGGTCACCCGCCCGTGCCCGGTGCCGCGCAGGTAGGCCGTGCCCGCCGCGTACTTCCGCTGCCACGGCGCATCGAGCACCCCGTCCACCACCGAGCGCGCCCAGGCCCGGTAGATGTCCACGTCGTGCACCAGGCCGGTCATCTGGCACAGCTGGGGGCCCGGGGGCCGCTGGGCAATCTCCCCGATGGCGATGGAGCCGTCGGTCCGGGCGAACCACTCCATGTGCGTCATGCCGTCGTCGAGCCCGAGCGCCTTGATGGCCGCCACCCCCGCGGCGTGCGCCTGGTCGAAGGCCGGGTTCTTCACCTCGCGGGGCAGCACGCAGGCCCACTGGATCCACGGCGTCTCCAGCACCTCGAGGCACCCGGGGAGGTAGTTGGCGAACGAGAAGACCTGGGGCACCCCGCGCAGGGTGATGGTCTCGAAGCTGTGCTCGGTGCCGCGCAGCATCTCCTCGGCGAGCACTGGGTGCTGGGCGCGCATGTCCATGCCGTGAAGCGCGGCGAGCAGCTCGCGCCCGTTGCGCACCCGGTAGGTCGACTTCGCGCCCACGCCCGCGGGCGGCTTGAGCACGAGCGGGAACCCCACCTCTTCGGCGAAGGCGCGCGCGGCGGTGTCGGTGGTGAGCAGCGCGTGCCGGGCCACCGGGAGCTTCGCGGCCCGCAGCGCGTCCTTCATCGCCGCCTTCTCGCGGAACAGCGTCGCCGCCTGGACCGAGGTGCCGGGAATGTCGAACCGCGCGCGCACCTGCGCCAGCTGCACCATCAACACCTCGTTGATGCCCACCAGCCGGTGCACCGGGCCGTGGCGGCGCTGGAGCAGCGTGACCGCGTCACCCAGGTCGCGCACGCTCGTCGCGTCGTCGACCACGGCCACGTCGCGGCACAGGGCGCGCAACTCCTTGGAGGTGCGCGCGAAGACGCCCAGCAGGCGCACCCCCTCGAGCTTCGAGAGGGCGCGGACGAAGCGCATCACGTCGTAGCTGGGAGAGACGGCGGCGAAGAGGACGTTGCGAAGCACCGGCGCACCGTAGGCGACTCGGCGGCGCCCGGCCTCAGTCGCGGTGCAGGGTGCGCCGCTCCTTCGAGGCGCGCGCGAAGACGGCGCGATGCACCGGCGCCCCGGCGACGACCCGGCCTCAGTCCCGGTACGGAGCCCGCCGCTCGTGCGAGGCGCGCGCGAAAACGGCGCACTGCACCGGCGCCCCGGCGACGAGTCGGCCCCAGTCCCGGTACGCAGCCCGCCGCTCGTGCGAGGCGCGCGCGAAGACGGCGCGATGCACCGGCGCCCCGGCGACGAGTCGGCCCCAGTCCCGGTACGGAGCCCGCCGCTCGGTTGAGGCGCGCGCGAAGACGGCGCAATGCACCGGCGCCCCGGCGACGAGTCGGCCTCGCCTGGCCCCAGTCCCGGTACGGAGCCCGCCGCTCGGTTGAGGCGCGCGCGAAGACGGCGCAATGCACCGGCGCCCCGGCGACGAGTCGGCCTCGCCTGGCCTCAGTCGCGGAAGGCCGGGCACAGGCCATCGTCGGTGATGCCCGCGGGCAGGGCCACGAGTTGCGTCCACGCGCCGGAGGAACCCCCGGCGGAGGTGAAGTGCACCCAACTCCCGTAGCCGCACACATGGCTCGCGCCGTCGCTCAGATACACGGTGCCCGAAGGGATGCGGAACCAGCCGCGGGCCAGCGGCGAGGGGCGCATCGTGGATGCCTGGGCCTCCGGCAACTCGAACCGACCGAGCGCGTCGCGCGACGACGCCAGCGAGAATGAGACCAGCACCACCGCGCTCACCAGGAACCACTCCGTGCGTCTCATGCCCCAGACCCTGGCACCGCGCGGGGGCTGGCGCGCTCCGTCAACCGCCCGTCGGGCGAACGACCGATGCCGCGAACTCCGCGCGGCGCAACGAGCCGCGTCCGTCGCGCGAGCCGCCGAGGCCACGAATTCAGCGCGGCGCTGCGAGCCGCGTCCGTCGCGCGAGCCGCCGAGGGCGCGAACGCATCGCGGCGCAGCGAGCATCGTCCGTCGCGCGAACGACCGACGCCGCGAACTCCGCGCGGCGCAACGAGCCGCGTCCGTCGCGCGAGCCACCGAGGCCACGAACTCCGCGCGGCGCAGCGAGCCGCGTCCGTCGCGCGAGCCACCGAGTCCGCGAACTCATCGCGGCGCAGCGAGCCGCGTCCGTCGCGCGAGCCACCGAGGCCAAGAACTCCGCGCGGCGCAGCGAGCCGCGTCCGTCGCGCGAGCCACCGAGTCCGCGAACTCCGCGCGGCGCAGCGAGCCGCGTCCGTCGCGCGAGCCACCGAGGCCGCGAACTCCGCGCGGCGCAGCGAGCCGCGTCCGTCGCGCGAGCCACCGAGTCCGCGAACTCATCGCCGCGCAGCGAGCCGCGTCCGTCGCGCGAGCCACCGAGACCGCAAACGCATCGCGGCGCAGCGAGCATCGTCCGTCGCGCGAACGACCGACGCCGCGAACTCATCGCGGCGCAGCGAGCATCGCCCGCAACTCGGCGAGCAACTCCGCAGGGCGCGTCTCGAGCGCGTCCCACGTCCAGTGCAGCACGCGAAAGCCACGCGCGGTGAGGCGGTTGTTGCGCGCGCGGTCGCGCTCGAAGGCCTCGGCGCTCGAGTGGGTCGCGTAGCCGTCGGCCTCGATGATCACCTGCTGCTCGACGAAGCAGAAGTCGAGCCGGTACCGACGCCCTGCGACCTGGGCCCCCCGCTGTCGGCGCGGCCGCGGCAGTCCCGCCTCCTCGAGACACTCGAACACCCGCGCCTCGAGTTCGCTCTCGGTCGGGCCGTCGCCCCCTTCGTACTCGCGCACCAACTGGCGCAGGTTCACCAGCCCCCGCGCCCGGGGCCCGAACTTCACGGCGGCGGCCAGGCGCGCCACCGTCGTCCACTTGCGCTGAAGCGCCTCGTCAGTCGCCGCGCGGAGATCAGGGAGCGACTCGACCCCCGCAAGGTCGAGCAACGTGCGCGTCACGCTCGTCGTGGGCACGTTCCTGACGACCACCACGTCCCTCGGCGCGAAGACCGCGACCCGGTGCAGGGTGACGCGCTGCGGGGCGCGCAGGTCACGATGGGTGGTCAGCTCGAGCGCCCCCGCGGGGTAGCGCCGGAAGCCATGCAACGCCGCAGCGGTCCGGTGCGAGAAGGCGAAGTCACGCCCCGCCCAGAGCGCGAGCCCCTGCACGTCCTGGAGCCAACCGCGCGGAGCGCCCTCGACCCGATAGACGCCCGGGAACAGCGTGACCCACGCCCCAGCCCGGACTCGACGCTCGAGCTGGTGCCGACTCATTCCGGCACGAAGCACCTGCGCCCGCTGCACCACCCCGCCCTGCCGCGCAGCACGCTGCACGACCTCCAGTTCCCAGTTCTCCATGCCCGCCCTCCACCGTGGTTCACCGGTGGGTATAGCGAGCGGGACTGACAAGTTGAGATGGGCAGAATGCGCGGTGGCCGCGCATTTTGCCCAACTCAACCGCCGAGCGTGGCCGAGAGCGCCGAGGCCGCGCCGGCCGGGTCGACGAACATCAGCGCCACGCCGTGCCGCCCGTCGGGGCCGGGCATCACGTGCACCACGCGCGCCTCGAAGGCCAGCTGGCGCTCGAGGAAGCGCAGGTCGAAGGTGACGGTGATGATGGTGTTCTGGAGCACGGGCTTGGGGCTCCACACGAAGGCGCCGCCGCGCTTGAACTCCTTCTCCACCGCGTCGCGCCACTCGGTGAACTCGGTGAAGGACAGGCAGAACGGGTCGTCCTTGCGCACCACCTGGAGCGCCGGCACCAGCTCGGCCATCAGCTCGGTGCCCAGGAGGTAGCGGACCCCGAAGCCGGTGCGCACCACCTGGCGCAGCTCCGGCGGCACGATGACCTGGCGGGCCACCACGCCCTCGATGAAGAGGGGCTTCTCGCCCGGCATGGTCACCTCGAGGTGGAGCCGGGTCCCTGGCTTGGGGCTCTGCCCGGACACCACGAAGAGCCCCGTCGCCGAGACGTCGTTGGTGAGCCCCGAGTGAGGGAAGCCGACCGTCCCCGTGTCCCCGAAACGCACCTTGAGCCTGCGTGCGTGACGCTTCGACCGCCGCTTCTCCCCCATGGGCGGCATTGTTCACACGAAAGGCGAGGTGCTCAAGTGTGTCTTTGATTGGGTGGGGGAGCGTAGAGTCGCCGAAGTGGGTCCCCTGCTCGTCGCCAGCCTGTTGTTCGCGTCCGCGCCGCAGGAACCGCCGCGCGACAAGCTCCGGCTGGGCGTGGACTACCGGTGGTGGGGCCGCAACCTGCAGGTGCGCGATGGGAACGGGTTGGTGGGCGCCGCGTCGGCCGGGCCATTGCCCACGGGCGCCACGCTCGACGTGCAGTGGTTCCCCGCGGCGTACTTCGTCGACGATCGCGGCGGCGACCTGGGCGTCACCCTGCGCGCCGACGTCGCGCCCGTCTTCGACACCACCCTGGGCGGCGCCCACTTCAAGAGCACCGCGGTGCGGCTGCGCACGGGCCTGATGTTCCGGCTCCCGTTTCGCCGCGTCGAGCCGTCGGTGCATGCGGGCCTGCACTTCTTCGAGTCCACCACCGCCGCCGTCAGCGCCGAGGGCACGCCGCGCCCGCGCATTCCCAACGTGAGCTACCAGGGCCCGCGCTTCGGCCTGGGCTTGCGGCTACTCGAGGTCTGGCGCATCACCTTCGACGTCGGCTTCGGGGCCACCTGGCTGCTGGGCAAGGGTGAGCTCGGCTCGGCCGCGTTCTACCCCGGGGCCACCGGCAGCGCGCTCGACGGCAACCTGGGCATCGCCTTCCGGACCTGGCCCTGGCTCGACGTGCGCCTGGGGGTCGACGTCACGGTGCACGACCTTTCGCTGGGGAACGGCCTCAAGGCGAACGACGCGCTCTATGGAATGTCGCTGGGTTTCGTCTTCAAGGGGGCTCCCTGACCTGAAAACTTGAGCAGTCACCTGACCACCCGTACAGTGACTGAACGGGAGAGCAGATGGACCTCACTTTTTCAGGGAAGCGCAGCACGCCGTGGGCCGCCACACACGGGGTCGACGCGCTGTTGGATCAATGGCGCGGCGATCGCCGCATCTGGAGCAACATCGCGCTCGACGAGACGCTCGAGGGGGCCTCGGCCCGCTCGGTGCCCATCCCCGAGACCATGGACGTGCGGGTGCGCGACGCCCTCAAGGCACGCGGCGTAGGCACGCTCTACACGCACCAGGCGAAGGCCTTCGAGCTGGCGCTGGCCGGCAAGGACTTCGTGGTGGCCACGCCCACGGCCTCGGGCAAGAGCCTCTGCTACGTGCTGCCGGTGCTGCAGGCGCTGGCGGCCGACAAGGAAGCGCGGGCGCTGTTCCTCTTCCCCACCAAGGCGCTCTCGCGAGACCAGGAAGAGGCCCTGCGGGCGATGATGAAGGAGGCAAAGCTCGACCACGGCGCGGTGACCTTCGACGGGGACACCCCGGCCGACGCGCGCAGGGCCGCCCGGGAGCGCAGCGGCGTCATCTTGAGCAACCCCGACATGCTCCACGCCGGGGTGTTGCCGCACCACGCGAGCTGGGCGCGCTTCTTCGCCGGGCTCAAGTACGTGGTCATCGACGAGCTCCATGCGTACCGCGGGGTGTTCGGCTCGCACCTCGCCAACGTGCTGCGGCGCCTCGACCGGGTGGCGCGCTTTCACGGGGGGAAGCCGCAGTACCTCATGGCCTCGGCCACCATCGGCAACCCGAAGGAGCACGCCTCGCGCATGCTGGGCCGGGAGGTGGAGCTGATCAACGAGAGCGGCGCGCCGCGCGGCGAGCGCAAGGTGCTGCTCTACAACCCGCCGGTGCTCAACCCGGAGCTGGGCATTCGGCAGTCGTACGTGAAGGCGGCCGCGCGGCTCACCGGGGACCTGGTGAAGGCCGGGGTGCCCACGCTGCTCTTCGGGCAGTCGCGGAACACCGTCGAGGTGATGCTCAAGTACCTGCGCGACACGCTGACGGAGTCGCGGCTGTCTCCCGAGCTGGTGCAGGCGTACCGCGGCGGCTACCTCCCGCAGCAGCGGCGCGACATCGAGCACCGGCTGCGCAGCGGCGACGTGCGCTGCGTGGTGGCCACCAGCGCGCTGGAGCTGGGCATCGACGTGGGGGCCCTCGACGCGGTGGTGTGCGCGGGCTGGCCGGGGAGCGTGGCGGCGCTGTGGCAACGCTTCGGCCGCGCGGGGCGGCGCCAGGGCACGAGCCTGTCGTTGCTCATCACCTCCAGCGCGCCGGTGGATCAATACGTGGCGGGCACGGCGAAGAACCTGCTCACCGCGCCGGTGGAGCAAGCGCGCATCGACCCCGACAACGTGGAGGTGCTGGTGCAGCACCTCAAGTGCGCGGCCTTCGAGCTGCCCTTCGAGAGCGACGAGGGCTTCCGCGACGTGAAGGCCGACCAGGTGAAGGAGGTGCTGGAGTACCTCGCCTCGCACCAGGTGGTGCACGCCGCGGTGTCTCCGTCGGGGCGGTCGACGTACCACTGGAGCGCGGACTCGTACCCCGCCAACGACGTGAGCCTGCGCAGCGTGGGCTGGGACAACTTCGTGGTGGTGGACCTGGCCAACGACAAGACCATCGCGGAGATGGACTGGCGCTCGACGCACACCATGCTGCACGAGCAGGCCATCTACCAACACGACGGACGGCAGTACCAGGTGGAGAAGCTCGACTTCGAGAACCACAAGGCCTTCGTGCGGTTGGTCGAGCCCGACTACTACACAGACGCAATGACATACACGAAGGTGACCGTGCTCTCGCGCGCGCAGGAGACCATGCAGCCGCAGTGCGAGCTGGGGGCCGGCGAGGTGTCGGTGGTGGAGCGGGTGGTGGGGTACAAGAAGATCAAGTTCCACACGCATGAGAACGTGGGTTACGGCGACGTGCGGTTGCCGGAGATGCAGATGCACACCACGGCCTTCTGGCTGACGGTGCCCGAGGGGGTGCTGCAGCGCATGGTGGCGCACGGGGTGGGCACGCGGCCCGACCTGCTCGACGCGCTCAACGGGGTGAACGCGGCGATGCACACGGTGGCGGCGGTGGGGTTGATGATCGACCCCCGCGACCTCGGGCGTTGCATGGGGAGCCGGGATGGCAGTGGGTCGCGCGGAGACGCGGTCTACGAGCCGACGTTGTTCCTCTACGACCACGTCCCGGGTGGGGTGGGCCTGGCGTCGCGGTTGTTCGAGGAGCGCGAGACGGTGCTGCGGGGGACGCGCGATTTGCTCGAGCGCTGTGCGTGTGAGCATGGGTGTCCGGCATGCGTGGGGCCCGTGACGGCGCCGGGGAGAAAGGCGATGGCGCTGGCGGTGCTCAGTGAGCTCGGCGTCCATGCGGTGTCCTGAAGACCACGCGGAGGGGGAACGGGGACAAGACTCCCTCGCCCTGCGCCAGCGGGGAGAGGGCCGGGGTGAGGGGCCGAGCACGCCCCCAGCCCCCTCGCTCCTCACCTCCCGCCTGGCGCGCATGCCCGCGGCGCCGCAGCGGGCCCCTGCGCCCAAAGCCGCCATCGCCTCCCTCATCCCGCAGCGGATGACGGAGTTCGGCCCGCTGCACCTCGTAGAGCACGACGCGGGCCCAGCGCTCGAGGTCGACCCGGCCTCCCTCCAGGCCCTGGCCCTGATGGACGACCCGCTCGATACCTCGCGGCCGCTCTACTTCGACACCGAGACCACGGGCCTCGCGGGAGGCACGGGCACGCTCGCCTTCCTCCTGGGCACGGCGGAGATCCGCGATGGCTCGGTGCTCGTCTCGCAGGTGCACCTCCCGGGGCCGGGGCAGGAGCGGCCGATGCTCGAGTGGTTCGCCTCCCGGTTGGCCGAGTGCACGATGCTGATCAGCTTCAACGGGCGGAGCTTCGACTGGCCGCTGTTGCGCAGTCGCTTCGTGATGAACCGGCTCCCGCCACCGCAGGAGCGGCCGCACGTCGACCTCCTCCACTGCGCGCGGCGGGTGTTCCGGCACCACCTCACGGAGCTCAAGCTCTCGACGCTGGAGCGGCGGGTGCTCGACGTGCATCGACAGGGAGACATCGACGGGGCGCTGATCCCCGCGGCGTGGTTCGACTACCTGCGCACGGGGCGGGTGGCGGTGCTCTCGCGGGTGCTGAGCCACAACGAGCGTGACGTGCGCAGCATGGTGGACCTGGTGAACCGGCTCACGGGCGCGTGGGAAGAGAAACACACCCTGCTGCCGGAGACGGCGTTGGGCCTGGCGACGGTGGCGGCGCGCTACGGCGACGACGCGCGGGCGCTGCGATTCCTCGGGCGGGCGGAGCAGGGGCGCGTGGCGTCCGAAGCGTGGAGCCTCGAAGCGGAGGTCCGTCGTCGCCGTGGCGAGTACCAGGAAGCGGTCGCCGCGCTGCACCGGGCGCTGGAGCGGGCCATCACCCCGGCGCCGCTGCACCTGCGGTTGGCGAAACTCTACGAGCACCGGCTGCGGGACTTCGAGGCGGCGCGCAGACACGCGAGCCTCTGCGGCGCGGCGGAAGAAGCAGTCACC
>CAIVGN010000182.1 GCA_903905455.1 uncultured Archangium sp. | reverse complement strand
GCTCACCAACTACTCGCCGAAGTTCAAGGTGACCCTGGTGAAGGAGGCGCTGACCTACATCTCGCGCTTCGCCGGCAAGCGCGTGGTGCTCAAGCTCGGCCGCCAGGCCATGGGCAAGGACTCGCTGCGCGCGTCCATCGTCGAAGACGTGAACCTGCTGCGCGCCGTGGGCCTGGTGCCCATCCTGGTGCACGGCGAGAGCCCCGAGGGCACCTCCAAGGGTGACTCGCACTCCAAGGAGATGATGGTCTCCGGGCAGACCAACACCGAGCTGGTGACCATGCTCAACCGCACCGGGGTGCAGGCCATCGGGCTGTCGGGCATGGACGCCTCGTTCATGAAGGGCCGGCGCATGGGCGAAGGGCTGCCCGGCGAGGTGAGCAATGTGAACTCGGAGTTGCTCGAGATGTTCCTCCAGCGCAACTACGTGCCGGTGGTCTCGCCGGTGGGCTTCCTCGACGACGGGAGCACCATCCCCCTCGAGCCCGACCAGGTGGCCAGCGAGATCGCCATCACCGCGAAGGCCTCGAAGCTGGTCTACCTCGTGGGCGGCCCGGGCTTCGTGGAGAACGACGAGCTGCTGGGGCAGTTGACCACCACCATCCTCCGCGAGAAGAGCGCGAAGGGCGTCTTCAACCGCAACCTCACGCGCAAGGCGAAGTGGACCATCTCCGCCCTCGAGGGCGGCGTGGAGCGGGTGCACGTCATCGACGCCCGGACCCCGCATTCGATCATCGCGGAGTTCTTCACCGACCAGGGCATCGGCTCGCTGGTGACCCATGGCTGACGTCGCCACGCACCGCGCGCGCCGCGAGGTCATCCGCCGCATCCTGCGCACCCACGTCGTGTCCACCCAGGAAGACCTGGGCCGGCTCCTCGAGAAGGAGGGCTTCGAGGTCACCCAGGCCACGCTCTCGCGCGATCTCGCCAAGGTGATGGCGCGGCGGGTGACGCTGCCCGACGGTGGCACGTTCTACGAGCTGCCCGACGCGCCGCGAAGCCGCGGTGACGAGGCCCTGCGCCAGGTGCACCACCTCGTCACCTCCGTGGACGACGGCGACGCCATGGTGGTCATCCGCACCTTGCCCGGGGGCGCGCCGGCCGTGGCCGCGGCCATCGACTCCACCCGTCCCCCCGGGGTGCTCGGCACGCTGGCCGGCGACGACACCATCTTCATCGTGCCCGCGCGGGGCATCAAACCGGTCCGCGTGAAGCGCGACCTCCTCACCGTCTGGAAAAAAGGAAGCACCTCATGACGCTTGCCAAGACCGAGGCCTCGGGTGGACCGGGGCTGTTGCCTGAAGTGATGGCCTTCTCGAGCTCGCTGTCGCTCGATCGCCAGCTGCTGCGCGAAGACCTCGTGGGCTCCATGGCCCACGTCACCATGCTGGGGCGCACCGGCGTCATCCCCCTGGCCGACGCGCGCGCCATTCGCGCCGGGCTGGTCGAGGTGTGGAAGCGCGCCGATGCCGGCACCCTCACGCTGCCCAACGAAGAAGACGTGCACATGGCGGTGGAGGTCGAGCTCAACCGCACCATCGGCGCGCCCGCGGCCCTGCTGCACTCGGCCCGCAGCCGCAACGACCAGGTGGCCACCGACCTGCGCCTGCACGTGCGCGAGATCGCCGCCGTGGCCCTCGGGGCGCTCACCGACTTCATCCAGGAGCTGGTGACCCGCGCGCGCCTCGAGAAGGACGTCATCCTTCCTTCGTACACGCACCGCCAGCGCGCCCAGCCCATCAGCCTCGCGTATTGGATGGGCTCCTACGGCGCGGCCTTCCTGCGTGACGCGCAGTCGCTCGCCTTCGTGCTCGAGCAGTGCAAGCTGTTGCCGCTGGGCGTGGGCGCCATCTCCGGCAGCTCGTTGCCCATCGACCGCGAGGTGACGCGCCAGTTGCTCTCGTTCGAGGGCGTGACCCTCAACGGCATGGACACCGTGGGCGACCGCGACTTCGCGCTCGACCTGCTCTACGCGACGTCGAAGTTCTTCGTGCACGCCAGCCGCCTGTCGACCGACCTCATCGACTTCAGCACCCAGGAGTTCGGCTTCGCCTCGCTCTCCGGCGACATCTCGATGGGAAGTTCGATGATGCCGCAGAAGAAGAACCCCGACGTGTTCGAGCTCATCCGCGGCAAGTCGGGCAAGGCCATCGGCAACCTCATGGGCCTGCTGACCACGGTCAAGGGGCTGCCCGGCGGCTACAACCGCGACCTCCAGGAAGACCGCGCCTCGTTGCTCGAGACCGGGCCCCTGCTGCTGGGCTCGCTCTCGGTGCTGCGCCTCGCGTTGCCCCGCGTCACCTTCCACCCCGAGAAGTGCCGCGTGGGCGTCGACGAGGGCTTCACCCAGGCCACGGATCTCGCCGAGGCGCTGGTGAAGAAGGGCATGCCCTTCCGCAAGGCGTACCAGGTGGTCGGCTCGCTGGTGCGCCGCTGCCAGGAGCAGGGCCTCAACCTGCGCCAGGCCTCGGTGGAGATGGCCCAGGCCATCGACCCCTCGCTCGACGCGGTCACCTTGTCGGTGCTCGAGCCTTCGGGCGCGGTGGCGCGCAAGCTCTCGGCTGGCAGCACCGGCCCCGCGGCGGTGCAGGCGACGCTGGCCTCGCTCGAGGCGCAGGCGAAGGTGCTGGGTGCCCGGGCGGCGACGGTGCCCAGGCTCACCCAGCTCTACGCGAGCATCTCCGGCTCGTCGCTGTAGGACGCCTTCCTACCGGGTCAAACGGCGCTTCCGATCGGCGGCGAGGCTCGATAATTGTTGCGGGTGAATCCACGCTCCCGCCTCCGCCTTGCAGGTCTGCTGTTCCCGTTGCTGGCCGCCTGTGTCGATCCGTCAGCGAACCAACCGCCCTCCGCCGCCATGGCGAAGTTGGAAATCAGCGTCTACGAGAACGCGACCGTCGCGTTCGAGATCCCGGTCGTCGACCCTGAGGGCGCGACGCTGACCTTCAGCGTCAGCAAGCCCAGCCACGGCGCCGTGACGGGTCCGGGGCCCCAGTTCGTCTACGCGCCTTTCGCGAACTACGTGGGCGCCGACGTGGTCACCGTGTCCATTTCCGACGGCGCGAACCTGGTCCCCGTCGAGGTGGCCATCACCGTCCTGGGCGTGACGCCGGTGGCGGCAGACCTCTCGGTCGACCTCCTCCAGGACACCGATGCGACCGTGACCCTCCGCGCGACCGGCGCCCCGGGGGCAGCCTTGCTCTTCCAGGTGGTCGACCCGCCGACCCACGGCGCGCTCAGCGGCGCCTCGCCGGTGCTGACCTACCGCCCGACGGAGGGCTTCAGCGGGACGGACTCCTTCACCTACCGCGCGGTCGACGGCGCCCAGCGCTCCAACGTCGCCACGGTCACGCTCCAGGTGGACCACGTCATCCGCTGCGGCGACGGGCTGGTCGAGGGCACCGAGGCCTGTGACGACGCCAACGCCGTCGAGACCGACGCCTGCCGGAGCACCTGCGTGCTGGCCGCCTGCGGCGACGGCCTCGTTCGCGCCGGCGTCGAGGCGTGCGACGACGGCAACCGGGTGAACAACGACGGCTGCCGGAACGACTGCGTGCTGCCCAGCTGCGGCGACGGGGTGGTGCAGGCCGGCGAGAGCTGCGACGACGGCAACCAGGTGAACACCGACGCGTGCCGCGGCTGCATGGTGGCGCTCTGCGGCGACGGCGTGGTGCAGGCCGGGGTCGAGGCCTGTGACGACGGCAACTCGAACAACGGCGACGCCTGCCTCAACACGTGCGCGCTGGCGGCCTGCGGCGACGGGGTGGTGCAGGCCGGGGTCGAGGCCTGTGACGACGGCAACTCGAACAACGGCGACGCCTGCCTCAACACGTGCGCGCTGGCGGCCTGCGGCGACGGCGTGGTGCAGGCCGGGATCGAGGCCTGTGACGACGGCAACTCGAGCAACGGCGACGCGTGCCTCAATACCTGCGTGGCCTCGGCGTGCGGCGACGGCTTCGTCCGGGCGGGGGTCGAGCAGTGCGACGACGCCAACTCGAACAACGGCGACGCCTGCCTCAACACCTGCGTCGCGTCGGCGTGCGGCGACGGCTTCGTGAGGGCCGGGATCGAGCAGTGCGACGACGGCAACAACGCCAACACCGACGCGTGCCTCAACACCTGCGTCGCCTCGGCGTGCGGCGACGGCTTCGTGAGGACCGGGATCGAGCAGTGCGACGACGGCAACAACGCCAACACCGACGCCTGCCTCAACACCTGCACGGCGGCCATCTGCGGCGATGGCTTCGTCCAGGCCGGGGTCGAGCAGTGCGACGACACCAACCAGGTCAACGGCGATGGTTGCTCCAGCACTTGCCAGGCCGCCGCGTGCGGTGACGGCCTCCTCGATGTGACCGAGGCATGCGACGACGGCAACACCGCCGATGACGACGGCTGCAGCCACCGCTGCGTCATCGAGCGCTGCGGCGACCGGGTGGTGCAGCTCTCGCGCGGTGAGACCTGCGACGATGGGGCCCTCGTGTCGGGCGACGGGTGTGACGCCAGCTGCCACAGCGAGACCTTCGTCACCAGCGCGCCGGTGCTGGTCAGCGGATCGCTCTCGTGCACCACGGCGGTCGCCAACGCCACGAACAAGCTCGCGGTCGACGGGCGCGGGGTGATCTACGCCGGCATGTTGTGCGGCACCTCGGCCTTCGTCGCGGTGAGCACCAACCACGGCAGCAGCTTCTCGGCGCCGTTCGACCTGATGGCCGCCGTGCCCAACGCGCCGTTCACGGTGAGCCAGCTGGCGCTGGCGGCGACGCCCAGCGACGCGGTCTTCGCGGCGATCATGCTCGACACCGGCGAGGTGTTCCTGCGTCGCTCGCTCGACGCGGGCGCCACGTGGTCCGCGGCGACGTCGGTGGGGGTGGCGACCTCGACCAGCTCCGGGCTCTCGCTGGAGGCCTTCAACGACAAGGTCTTCGTCGGGTACTCCACCAGCGGCGGCGTGCGGGTGATGCGCAACTTCGACGAGGGGGTGGGCCCGTTCGCGATCACCGACGTCGCCATGAGCATCGCCTTCTTCGATCTCGCCTACGACCCGGTCACGCGGTTCCTCGCGGTGGCGGCCGACACGCCTTCGTTCCACGTGCGCGCCAGCACCGACGACGGGGCCTCGTTCGCCGCGGAGGTGACCCCTCCAGGCCAGGAATTCTACTCGGACTGGGCGCTGGGCGGCGGCCAGCTCTTCTCCTCCGGGATCAACATCGGAAGCCTCGGCAATTCGACCGCGATCTACGTCATTCCCACCGGCAGCCCGAGCACCTCGACCCGGGTGACCGGCTTGCCCCAGGTGAACACCGCGCAGACGCGGAGCCTCGCCGCCGACCTCGCCGGCAACGTCTACGTGGCCTCGCAGCTCAACAGCGGCGGGGTGCAGCTCGACCAGCTGCCCTCCGGCACGACGATCTTCTCGACGTCGCGCGCCCTGTCGGCCACTGGCAGCTCACCCGTCGTGGCGGCCCTGCCGGCGCACCTCGGGGCCGTCGTCGAGTACGTCCAAGGCGCGAGCGTGTACGTGACGGTCCAGGCATACTGACGACGACGCGGAGTCACCCGGTGGTCGGAGCCTTCGGCTCGGCGCCCCACAAGGCGTCGAGCTCGAGTTCCACGGCGTCGAACGGGGCGTTGCGCGCGCGCTCCCCTGATTCCCAGGTGCCGAGCTGGGAGTACGCCTCGCCCTGGAGCGCGTAGGCCTCGAGGGTGCGCCCCACGGGGTCGATGAGCCACATCCAGGGCACGCGCTCGCGGAGGTAGCTGCGCGCCTTCTTCACCCGGTCGAGCCGCGCGGTCGAGGGCGAGAGCACCTCGCAGACCCAGTCGGGCGCCAGCGTGAAGTACGGGGCGTCGGCGGGGGGCTCCACGGGGAGTCGCTCGGTTCGCCAGCCGGCGAGGTCGGGCACCAGGACGTCGCGACCCAGGCGCAGCTCTGGTTCGTCGATGATGATCCAACCGCCCGGGCCTCCGCGCCCCATGTCGAAGGGGCCCCCGAGATGAATGCCCAGCCGCGAGGTGACGCGCCCGTGCCCGTAGGCCGGCCTCGGCAGCGCCCACAGCTCGCCGTCGACGATCTGCCCGGTCCACCCCTCGGGGATGGTCTTCAGGTCTTCGGCCGTCGCCGGGGCTCGGTGGAGCTCGCGCATGGCGCAATTCTCGCCTGCTCTGGCTTCGGAGCGCCAGCCTCGGCGACGCCATGACCGTCACGCTTGCCGCCCGGGCCCAAGTCAGGCAATCACCACCGCTTCCGCATCGAGCGCGAAGGAGCCTCCCGTGAAGTCGAAGAAGCGCGATTTCCTGAAACTCACCGACCTCACCCTCGACGAGCACCACGGGCTGTTCCGCCGCGCGGCCGTGCTCAAGCAGGCCCGTCGCGAGCGCCGCCTGGTGCGCACCATGGCCGGCCGCACCCTGGTGATGATCTTCGAGAAGGCCTCCACCCGCACCCGCCTGTCCTTCGAAGCGGCGATGCTGCAGCTCGGCGGCTCGTGCATCGACCTCTCGGCGTCGAACTCGCAGATGTCGCGCGGCGAGCCCCTGCCCGACACGGCCCGCGTCACCGGCAGCTACTGCGACGTGGTGATGATGCGCACCTTCGCCGACGCCCGCATCGAGGAGTTCGCGGCGCACTGCGCGGTCCCGGTGATCAACGGGCTGACCGACGGCGGCCACCCGGTGCAGATCCTCACCGACCTCTTCACCATCGAAGAGAAGCTCGGCTCGGTGAAGGGCAAGACCCTGGCCTTCATCGGCGACACGGCGAGCAACATGGGCCGCAGCTTCACCGCCGCCTCGTCGATCTTCGGCTTCCAGTTGAAGCTCGCCTCGCCCGGCGGCTACCACCCCGACGACGACGTGGTGGTGCCGGCCCACGGCTTCGTGCAGCTGGTCAACGACCCGCACGAGGCCGTGCGCGGCGCCGACGTGGTGATCACCGACGTGTGGACCTCCATGGGCCAGGAGGCAGAGTCGAAGAAGCGCCTCTCGGATCTCCACGGCTACCAGGTCAACGACGCGCTGATGAAGCTCGCCCAGCCCAACGCCCTGTTCCTGCACTGCCTGCCTGCGCACCGCGAAGAGGAGGTCACCGCGTCGGTGATCGACGGCCCCCAGTCGGTGGTGTGGGACGAGGCCGAGAACCGGCTGCACCTCCAGAAGGCGCTGCTCGAGTACATGGTCATCGAGAACGAGAAGCGCCAGGGCTGATTGCCCAGTCGTTCCGGGCTGTTGGGGGTAGGGTCCCCCAGCAGCAGAACTGAAGTCCCGAAGGTGAAAAATCACCTCACCTGTCCAGAAGTGCCGTGGTAAGCGCCGCGCACTTTCTCCGCAGTCCCAAAGTACAAAAGGAACAACTCGATGCAGATCCGCGCCGATGAAGTGAGCCGCATTCTCCGCGAGCAGATCAAGGACTACGGCAAGCAGGTCACCGTGTCCGAGACCGGTACCGTGCTCGCGGTTGGTGACGGCATCGCCCGTGTCTACGGTCTCGACAATTCCCAGTCGGGTGAGCTCGTCGAGTTCGCCAACGGCACCAAGGGCCTCGTGCTGAACCTCGAGGAAGACAACGTCGGCGTGGCGATCATGGGTGACTTCCGCCCGATCCGCGAAGGCGACGTCGTCAAGCGCACCGGGCAGATCGCCCAGGTCCCCACGGGCCCCGGCCTGCTGGGCCGCGTGGTCGACGCCCTCGGCAACCCCATCGACGGCAAGGGCCCGATCGTCACGGCCGAGATGCGCCGCATCGAGCTCAAGGCCCCCGGCATCGTCAAGCGCAAGAGCGTGCACGAGCCCATGCAGACCGGCATCAAGGCGCTCGACGCGCTGGTGCCCGTCGGCCGCGGCCAGCGCGAGCTGATCATTGGTGACCGTCAGACGGGCAAGACCGCCGTCGCCATCGACGCGATCATCAACCAGAAGGGCCAGAACATGGTCTGCGTGTACGTCGCCATCGGCCAGAAGCAGTCGACGGTCGCGCAGGTGGTGGACAAGCTCGCGAAGTACGGCGCGCTCGAATACACGATCATCGTCGCCGCCTCGGCCGCCGACCCGGCGCCCATGCAGTTCTTCGCGCCCTACACCGGCTGCGCGATGGGCGAGTACTTCCGCGACAACAAGCAGCACGCGCTGGTCATCTACGACGACCTCTCGAAGCAGGCCGTCGCCTACCGCCAGCTCTCGCTGCTCCTGCGCCGCCCCCCGGGCCGCGAGGCGTACCCGGGCGACGTGTTCTACATCCACTCCCGCCTGCTCGAGCGCGCCGCGAAGCTCTCCGACCAGGAAGGCGCTGGCTCGCTGACCGCGCTGCCCATCATCGAGACGCAGGCCGGCGACGTGTCGGCCTACATCCCCACGAACGTGATCTCGATCACCGACGGGCAGATCTTCCTCGAGACCGACCTGTTCTTCGCCGGCATCCGCCCGGCCATCAACGTCGGCCTCTCGGTCTCGCGCGTCGGTTCGGCCGCGCAGATCAAGGCCATGAAGCAGGTCGCCGGCTCGATGAAGCTCGACCTCGCGCAGTACCGCGAGCTCGCCGCCTTCGCCCAGTTCGGTTCCGACCTCGACAAGGCGACGCAGGAGACGCTGGCCCGCGGCGCCCGCCTCACCGAGCTGCTCAAGCAGCCCCAGTACGAGCCGCTGCCGGTCGCGCGCCAGGTGATGCAGATCTACGCGGCCACCGACAAGAGCGACGCGGGCAAGCGCGGCTGGCTGCGCGAGATCCCCGTCCTGGACATCACGCGCTGGTGCAAGGAATACCTCGAGTTCTGCGACGGCAAGTTCGCCGGGCTGCAGAAGGCCATCGAAGACAAGAAGGAGCTCACGGCGGACATCAAGGCCGAGCTCAACAAGTCGATGACCGAGTTCAACGCGGTGTTCGTCAAGACGCCGAACGCGAAGATCTAAAGCGCCTCACGGCGTGACGACGGCGGGAGTGGACCTCGAACCAAGGGTCCGCTCCCGTTTTCTTTTCAGCGCAGCTTGAAGCTGGCGACCGACTCGTAGGTGCCGTCGCGCTGGTGGTTGACGAAGACCACCGCCTCGCCGGCGCCGCGGCCCACGGGGCACGAAAGCGCGAGCGCCGCCTCGTTGCTCGGGCCGCACTTCTGCTCGCCCACCTGCACCAGCACCCACGCACGGGCCGGGTTCTCCAGCTCGAGGGCGAAGGTGTCGTCGACGTCGACCACCGCGCCCGCCGGGGCCTTGAGCACCAGCCGCTCGCGCGAGAGGCCCGGGGTGGCCAGCGGCTGGCGGAGGAACGCCGCGCGGCCCAGGGCCTCGGCGCGCAGCTGCCACCGCGGCTCGTCGGGGAAGTGGTTGAGGCCCGCGAGCTGCGGGGGAATGAAGAGGTAGTCGGTGCGGTAGGCGTCGCTGCCGTCGTTCATCACCGGGTCGTCCCAGGTGGCGTCGAGCAGGTACCAGGCGCCCTTCACCTCGACCGCGTTCCACGCGTGCCCCACCGGCGCCAGCTCGCCGTGCTCTTCGCGCACCTCGCCGGTGACGTAGACGATGCGGTCGCCCGAGAGCCTTCCGAACTCCACCAGCAGCCGCGCGTAGCCCTCGCAGACCCCCAGCCGCGAGAGGAACACCGTGTGCGCGTCTTGCGGCTTGCGTACCCCGGTGAGCGACGCGCGGTCGTAGCGCAGCCGCGTCACCACCCAGTCGTGCAGCGCCTTGACGCGCTCGAAGGGATCGCTGGTGCGCGCGGCGATGTAGCGCACCACGGCCTCGGGGCTCGTCTCGTCGGCCGCGGTCATGCCCTGCACCACCGGGTGCACCGTCGCCGCCCACGGCCAGCTCGTCGCGCCCACGGTGTACGCCGATTCTTCCGGCGGCTCGGGCGGGCGGGGCGGCTCGTGCACCACCGGCTCGACGACCCGGGGCTGCGGAGGCGGATCCGGCCGGCGCCAGCGCGCGCCGCTGCCATAGGGCACGACGACGGACTCCAGCGGCTTCACGTCGTCGGGCACCGGTGCCCGGGTGTCTTCGGGTCTCCGGTTGGGGTTGTCCTGCGAGGCGGTGTGCAGCCACTCCAGGCCCGAGGCGGTGGCCACCAGGGCGCTGCGGGTGCGCTCGACCCACGGCCCCTGCGCGTCGCCCAGGAACCAGTCCCCGCGCGTGGCCAGGGCCGAGAAGGCGATCTTCGGCCACAGCAGCAACAGCGCGGCGATGAAGGCCAGGTTGACGAAGAGGGTGCGCAGCGCGACCCTCGTGGGGCCGGTCAGCGCGCGCTGCTTGGGCAGCAGCCGCGTCGAGCGCCGCAGCCGGGCGTAGAACGCGTCGGTGGCGCGCTTCTCCCACCACAGTGGGAGCACCGGGAAGAGCAGCACCGCGCCCACCAGGGCCAGCTCCGCGGGGCCTCCGGCGAAGGCCACCAGCGACGAGGCCAGCCACACCCCCAGGCAGGTGATGGTGAGCAGCGTGGACACCCAGGCGAAGCGAACCAATGTGCCCCGCATTGTGCCTTGGAACCGCTGGCCTTTTCTCCCTCGAAGACTAGAAGACGCCTCATGCGTTTCGTCCTGCTCGCGTCAGTCCTCGCGCTGGTTTCCACCGGTTGCGCGCTTCGTTCCCGTTACGGCGACTTCGTCACCTCGAAGACCGAGGGCAAGGAAGTCACCTTCGTCGTCGTCGACACCGCCACCTCGAAGCCCGTGCCCGGCGCGAAGGTCGAAGTCAGCGAGCTGCGCAACCGCCTCCAGCTGACCACCGCCGAGGACGGCACCTTCAAGCTGCCCGTCGAGAAGAAGTACGTCGACGAGAACCCGGTCTTCGTGGTGACGCTCCCCAAGGGCGTCGAGCAGTACAAGGTGGTGCTGGTGCCTCCCCCGGCGCCCGTGGCCCCGGTCGTGGCGCCGGTGATGGACGTCGTCCCTGCGGTCGTCGATGCCGGGATGCCGGCCTCGAATGGCTGAAGGTCCGCTGCGTCGAGTGAGAATCATGCGAGTCCTGGCAGTCGCGGTCGTGTTGTGGTGCTCGGCGGTGGCGGCGGCGTCGGACGCAGAGACCTTCTACGGGTGGTCGAAAGACGGCACCTGGCTCGTGTTCGAGCAGCACACCAACGATGACCGCGTGGAGCTGTTCTTCTGCCAGAGCGACTCGGCGGTGAACCCCACGTGGCCCGCGAACCTGAGCGGGCTCGATCGCGAAGACGGCGCGCTGTCGTGCGTGCGCTTCCTCGACCCCAACAAGGCGCCGTACCAGTGGAAGAACCTGCTGGTGCTGCCCGCGCCCTCGACCTCGCTCAACGGCGTGGTGCTGCAGGGCGAGCTGGTGGCCGACGGCGAGACCCCCGGCTTCACCCTGGCGGCCGGCGACAAGAAGCAGAGCTGCTACGCCTCGGCGACGCGCGAAGACTCGAAGCTCCAGAAGAGCTGGTTTCACCCCAGCGGCAAGTACGTCGCGGCGATGATCGACGGCAACTTCCGGCACTGCGTGGTGACGCTCAAGGCGCCCAGGGCCGGCAAGAAGAAGTAGTCAGCGCCCGTCGAGCCACTGCAGCGCGCGCGGCTCGGCCCAGAAGTGGGGCCGCCGCAGCGAGCCTTCGGCAAACCCCACGTGGCCTCCGCGCCGGGTGAGCAACACGTCGAGCGCGCGGTTCTGGCCCACGTCGGGCGGCAGCACCGGCGGCGCGAGCGCGTCGTCGAGCGACGAGAGCAGCAGCGTCGGGGTGCGGATGCGCTGCAGTTGCGGGCCCGCGGAGCACTGCGCGTAGTAGTCCTCGGCCGAGCTGAAGCCGAAGAGCGGCGCGGTCACCAGGTGGTCGAAGTCGCGAATGCCCGTGGTCGCGGCGATGGCGCGCACGTCGAACTGCCCCGGGTGGCGTGACGCCTTCTCTATCGCCTTGGCCTTCATCACCGGCAGGAACCGCGCGAGGTACCGCCGCGAGATGAGCGCGTCGGCGTCGAGGAAGCGCGCGCCCAGGGCCAGCTCGTAGGGGGCGGAGATGGCCACCGCCGCGCTGAGCCGCGACGCCCCCTCGTCGCGGGCCAGGAAGTTGAGCAGCACCGAGGCGCCCAGCGAGAAGCCCACCGCGTACACCGGGCCCGTCAGCGTCTTCGTCAGCCACGAGAGATCGCGAAAGTCGCCCGACGAGTACGACGCGGCCTGGCGGTTGGGTTCTCCCGAGCAGCTGCGCGCGTTGAGCGCCAGCCCCGACCAGCCCCGCGCCTGCACTTCCTTCAGGGTGAGCTGCATGTAGCCCGAGGTCGACGAGCCCTCGAGGCCATGCAGCAGCACCACCGTGGGCTTGCCCGGCTGGCCGTCGAGCACGTCGAGGTCGACGAAGTCACCGTCGGGCGTCTGCCGGCGCTCGCGGCGTACCGGCAGCGCGAGCTTCGGCCGCGCCATCACCCCGAAGAGCGACTGCGCGTGGCCGTACGAGAGCCCGAAGGCCGGGCGGAAGTCGTCGGGGAGCGTGGGCATGGGCGCCTGGGAAAAAAGAGAGCCGCCTCTCATACGGCAGAGGCGGCTCCACAGCTTTTCTTTCGGGCCACTCCGCGACAGTCACTGAAGTGCAAACTTCAGAGGTTCGTCGCGGAGATGGGTCCCTGACTTTCGTTTGGCAAGGCACCACCTCCTTTCGTTGCCCCGAAGGGCCTTCGTAGCTTTTCCGAAGACCGCGGCGCTCGGCAAGGGCGCGGCTGTGCGTTCAGGTAGGCCGGCTCAGGGCATCGGCTTGAGCTGCGACTCGGGGAAGTAGCGGGCGAGAATGCCCCGCACCTCGACCCCCCGTTCGGCCAGCGACTTCGCCCCGAGCTGACACAGGCCCACCCCGTGGCCCAGGCCCGTGCCGTCGAGGCGCAGCGCGGTGTCGGTCTCGCCCGAGGTAGTGAACTTGAGGCTCCGTACCGCTTGCCACCCGAAGGCCCTCCCTGCGCGCGAGAGGAACTCCTGGCCGCCCAGGCGCTTGCCGAAGACGCGCACCTCCACGATGCGGCCCGCCTCGTCGCGGCGCAGGGGCTCGATGGCGATGCCCGCGGGGGCCGTGCCCATGGCCCGGGCCAGGGCGTCCTTCTCCACCTCGAAGCTCCACGTGAAGTCGGGGCCCTGGCAGCGCGCCTTGCCGTTCTCGACGTCGCTGACCGCCGAGCCCGCGGCGTCTTCGCCGAACACCTCGCTGGCGCGGCTGGTGTGCCCCCCGCACGACGAATGGAAGAAGGCCGGCTTGAGCACGATGCCGCCGATGAGCAGCACCAGGTTGGCGGTCTTCTTCACCGCCGCCTCGGCCTCGGGGCTCGAACCGGTCTGCCCCCGGTAGACTTGGCAGTGCGCGAGGTCGCACAGGTGGTAGCCGGCGCGCTCGTGGCGCTTGCGGCCCGTGACCGCGAAGGTGCGCGAGACGACGGCCTGGGCCTCGAGCGCCGCGGGCTTTCCCCCGTCGGCCTCGGCCTTCACCACCGAGGGGAGGTAGGCCTCGACGTCCACCACGTTGATCAGCCGCAGCAGCCCGCCCTCGAGCGAGACGCGCACCTGGCCTTCGTACTTCCGGGTGGTCGACTTCACGCTCACCGTGACGCCGTCCTCGCCGACGAGCTGGGTACACTTCGCGTCGCCCACCTTCACTTCGCGAATCGACGCCTCGGCGTCGAAGGTCGTGCCCGGCAACGGCTGGCCATCACAGGTGAAGCGCGCGGCCTCGAGGTGCACCCGCGCCGGGGTCTCCCGCTCGAGCACGCGCACCTGGAGAGGGGCCGCGGCCAGCACCAGGCAGAGCAGGGCGCTCATCGCTTCGGCTCCCGACCCAGGCGCCACTGCGGTGACTCGAGCACCCACTGCGGCCCGCTCGCGCCCTGGCTCATGGCGCCCCGGGCGTCACGGCGGGCCTCGGGGAGGTGCTGCTTCTGCACCAGCGTGCCTCCCACGACGACCTGCTGGCCCTGGGCTCCCGCCGGCCACGCGTCGAGGCCCGGGAGGTACACCGGCGTCTTGCCCACCAGCAGCACCGCGCCGCCCTTCGCGTCCCGCGCGGTGCCCCCCAGCCGCACCCGCTGGCCGTCGAACGTGGACAGCGGCCGGGTGTCCCGCTGCGGCGCGTTGACCGAGCGGAGGTGCGGCGCGAGCAGCGAGGGATCGTGGTCGGTCAGCGAGGGGCTCAGCAGGCCCTCCACTCGCACACGGGCGCCCAGCAGCGGCGCCCACCCCGCGGGAGGTTCGCCGTAGGAGACGTACACCGTGGTGTCGTCATCGAGCACCACCGCGGTGCCCTGCCGCTGCGAGGCGCCCTGGCCGACGGCCACGCGCTCGATGACGCCGACCAGGGTGGCGCGGGTGCCCATCTGGGCGCGCAGTTGCCCGGCGTCAGCCACGTCCGGGGTCCCCCACAGCAGCATCCCCACCAGCAGGCCGGTCACCATGGCGCGGGGTCAGTCGACGAAGAAGTCGGGCGTGGGTTCGATGTTGGGGTCGACCTGGTAGCGCTTGAAGTCGGTGACCCCCGCGCTGCGCAGCACCTCGTCGTCGATGAGGAAGTTCCCGGTGAAGTCTTTGCCGCGGGTGAAGATGACGTGCGCCGCGTCGGCCATGATCTCCGGCGTGCGGCTGGCCTTCATCAGCTCGTCCCCGCCGAGCATGTTCACCGCCGCGGTGGCGATGGTGGTGCGCGGCCACAGGGCGTTGATCGCCACCTGGTCCTTGAACTCGCCGGCCATGCCCAGCACGCACATCGACATGCCGAACTTGGCCATGGTGTACGCGGTGTGGTTCTCGAACCACTTGGTCTTCATCGAGAGCGGCGGCGAGAGGTTCAGGATGTGCGGCGTGAACTTCGACTGCAGCAGGTGGGGCAGGCAGGTGCGGCTGACGAGGAAGGTGCCGCGCGTGTTGACCTGGTGCATCAGGTCGTAGCGCTTCATGGTGGTCTCCAGCGTGCCGGTGAGGCTGATGGCGCTGGCGTTGTTCACGCAGATGTCGAGCGCGCCGAAGGTCTCGACGGTCTTCTGCACGCAGGCCTGCACCTGGGCCTCGTCGCGAATGTCACACATCATGGGCAGCGCCTTGCCGCCCGCCGCCTCGATGGCGGCCGCCGCGGTGTAGATGGTGCCCTCGAGCTTGGGGTTCGGCTCCGCGGTCTTGGCGGCGATGGCGACGTTGGCGCCGTCTCGGGCGGCCCGCAGGGCGATGGCCAGGCCGATGCCGCGGCTGGCGCCGGTGACGAACAGGGTGCGACCTTTGAGTGAGCTCATGGGCCCACGAGGTAGCACCCTCGCGCGTCAGGCCGCTACAGTGGACGCCCCGGTCCTTCCGGGCCCTGCCCATGCGCCTCTTCCCCGTCCTCAGCGTTGCCCTGCTCGTCGGCTGTCTGCCGAAGCCGGCGGAGCCTTCGTTGCTGGAGGTGACGCCCACGGTGATGGACACCGCGCTGGGCGGCGCCGTCGAACTGGTGGGATCGGGCCTGGTGCCCGCGGCGACGCTCGACTTCGACCACCCCTCGAAGTCGGTGGTGCCCGCGGTGGTGGTCAGCGCCTACCTGCGCAACGACCAGGGCCGGGTCGACCTCCTCGAGGTGACGTGGGTCGACGCCGAGCACGTCACCGGCCGGGTGGCCGCGCCCGTCGCCGGCGGCGCCTACGACGTGGTCCTCGTCGAGCCCAAGGGCCGCGAGCTGGTGTTGCCCCAGGCCCTGACCGTGCTCGACTGCGCGGAGGTCGACTGCCCCCTCGCGGACGGCGGCATGACCGACAGCGGCGTGGTCACCTGCACCACGCGCAACTACCGCGATCGCGACCTCGATGGCTTCGGCGCCGGCACGGCCAGCAACGTGTGTGGTCCGGGGTGGGTCGCGGTGGCCGGTGACTGCGATGATCGCGACGCGCTCACCCACCCGCTCGCGCCGGAGTTGTGCAACGGCCTCGACGACAACTGTGATGGGCAGATCGACGAGGGGCGCTGCGCCGACGGCGGGTGGTCGGCCGTCGACGAGGTGCGGGGCGCGTCGAACGATCTCCTGGTCGCCTCGTCGTTCGCCCCCGGCTCGCTGTGGGTCGCCGGTGGCACGAAGCTCCTGGTGCGCCAGGGCGACGCTGGCTTCACGGAGGTCGGGGCCTCGTGCCCGCCCGGCATGGTCGCGCTGTGGGCCGAGCCCGGCGGCGAGGTCGAGCTGGCCGGCACGGGGCGCATCGCCAGCCAGGCGCTCTTCGGGGCCGCGTGCACCGACTCGCGCCCGGTGCCCGCCGCGCCCATCGCCATCACCGGCTTCGTGGAGGCCGGCGTGGCGCAGTATGTCGGCGTGAGCCGGGACGGCCAGCTCACCCGCTGGGCGCGCGGCGGCGTCGTGGTGACCACGCCTGGCAACCTCACCTCGCGCGACGAGGTGTTCGATCTCCATGGCAGCTCGCCCACCGGGCTCTTCGCCGTGGGCTCGACGCAGGTCGGGGCGAGCAGCAACCGGAGGCTCGCGGTGTGGGCCCTGGGGGCCGATGGCGGCTGGTCGGCGGAGTCGCTCGACGCGATAGATCAAGCGCGCGGGGTGCTGCGGGCGGTGTGGGTCACCAGCGCCAGCGACGCGGTCGCCGTGGGCGACGAGGGGGTCGTGCTGCGCCGCACCAGCGCGGGCTGGCGCACCCTCGAGAGCGACACCCAGGTCGACCTCACGTCGGTGCGCGCCTTCTCCAACGGCCGCTTCTACGTGTCCCAGGCCGACGGCCGGGTGCGGCGCTGGGCGCGCAGCCAGTGGCAGACCGTCTTCCGCAACGATGCGGGCGTGCGCTTCAACGACCTGAGCGGCACCAGCGAAGAAGATCTCTGGGCCGTGGGCAACGACGGCGTCATCGGCCGCGGCCCGCACTGAGACGTCACGGTAGCGGGTGGAGCCCCAGGCGGTAACGGTCGACGACCTTGCGCGCGGTGCGCCCGGCCGCGGCGCTGAAGCGCCCGAGGCTCGTCTTCGCCAGCGACTTGAGCCGGGCGCCACCGGCCCTCGGCTGCCAGGCCGAGCGCTTGATGACGTCGACGGCCGAGCCGCGGAACACCCGCGAATACTCGGCGACGAAGCGCGAGACCCGCACCTCTTCACCCGAGAGGATGTTCATCGACGCCCGGCGCGAGCGCGCGGACGACGACCAGTAGCGGAACACGCCGCTCTGCAGGGCCTTCGAGCCGTCGTCGTGGCCGCGGAACACCTCGTAGAGCGCCTCGGTGAACAGCTCGCGCATGCGCACGAAGTCGTAGCGACGGCGCTGGTACTCGGTGAGCGCCGCGTCGTCGGGCCCGCGCGCCCCGACCAGCTCGGCGAGCGTGAGCACGTCGTTCATCGCGTTGGTCATGCCCGAGGCGGTCAAGGGGTGGCCGCAGCCGCCCGCGTCGCCCACCAGCGCCACGCCCGGCGCCGCGCACGCCGCGGTGCTGATGGAGTGGTTGGCGCACGCCTCGAAGGGGGTCTCGCGCAGCGACTTCACCATCGCCTCGCGCAGCGGAGAGGGCACCACGCGCGCGTACTGCTCGCAGATCAGCGCCACCAGCGCCTCGCGACCCTTCGGTGCGCCCAGCGCCACGTCGACGCAGAAGCGGATGCGCCCCTCGGCGTAGGGGTACGCGAGGATCGGCCCGGGCGCGCCGAGGAACACGTGGCCCATGCGGCCGTGCGGCAGCTCACCGTCGACGCCGAAGGCCACGGTGTACGAGAGCAGCTTCACCTCGGGCTCGAGGCCCAGCAGCGGGCGCAGCTTCGAGCTGCGGCCGTCGGCGACCACCACGAGGTCGGCGAGGTGCTCCTGCCCGTCGGCGGTGCGCACCCCCACGATGCGCGGGCCGCTGCGCACGAAGTCGGCGATGCGCGCGCCGGTGGTGATGCTCACGTTGGGGCGCGCGGCGAGCTGCGCGCGCATGGTCAACACCATGGCGGGGTGATCGATGCCCAGGCCCGGCCCCTGCGCGTCTTCGTAGGGCAGGAGCACCGGCGCCGCGCCCTCGTGCTGGCTGACCGCGAAGCCGTTGACCGCCACGCCGCCGCGCTCGAACAGCGGCACCTTGAGCCCCAGCGACTCGAGGCCGCGCACGCCGCGCGGGTGAATCAGCTCGCCCCGAAACTGCGGCGCCGTGGTCTGCGCGGCCTCGAACACCCGCACCGTCGCGCCCTGCTGCGCGAGCGCCGCGGCCGACGCCATTCCGGTAAAGCCACCACCGACGACGATCACCTCGAGCGACATGCGCGCGTGCTTACCGGGCCGCTCGAAGCGCTCGCAACACTCGTCGGACGACACACGTCAGCCAGTGACGGGTGTCAGAACGTGCGCGACTCCGAGACATCAGCTACCGAGCCGCGCCGTGGACCTCGACGACCTGCTGTTGAAGACGAGCCGCACCTTCGCCCTGGCGATCCCGCTCCTCCCCGAGCCGACGCGGGCCGCGGTGGGCGTGGCGTACCTGCTGTTCCGCATCGCCGACACCTTCGAGGACGCGACCGCCTGGCCACGCACGCAGCGCATCGAGGCGCTGGAGCGCTTCGTGGAAGTGCTGCAGTTGCCCTCCGCGCAGCAGCGCGCCCAGGCCGAGAAGCTGGTGGCCTGGAGCTTCACCACGCCGCCGGTCGAGCACGCGGGCTACCTCGAGTTGCTGCAGCAGACGCCCGCGGTGCTCCAGCACCTCACGACGCTGGCGCCCCGGGTCCGGGAGGTCATCCTCGCGCACACCGTCCGCACCGCGGAGGGCATGGCCCAGGTGGTCTCGCGGGCCGACGAGCGCGGCAACCTGCAGCTGACCTCGACGCGAGACCTGCAGTCGTACTGCTACATCGTGGCGGGCATCGTGGGCGAGCTGCTCACGGAGGTCTTCCTCCACGACTGCGCGAGCCTGGCCGACGACGCGGCGAAGCTGCGCGGCCACATGCTCGCGTTCGGCGAGGGGTTGCAGCTGATCAACATCCTCAAGGATGCGGGCGACGACGCGCGCGACGGGCGGGTGTACCTGCCGCGCACCGTGGCCCGCGCGGAGATCTTCGCCCTGGCCAGCGCCGACCTCGACGGGGGCAACCAGTACGTGCAGGCCCTGCAGGCCGGGGGCGCCCCGCGCGGCTACCTCGCCTTCTGCGGCCTCTCGCTGGCGCTGGCCTTCAAGGCCCTTTCGACCCTCGAGGTGCAGGGCTCGGGCGCCAAGGTGTCTCGCGACGACGTGGGGCGGCTCTTCGAGGGACTTCACCACGAGCTCGACGTGGGGGCGCGGCTCGACCTCAAGGCGCTCGCCTCACGCCCCCACCCGGCTTGACGCAGCGGCTGCCCCACGCGCTGGATCTCGAACGCGAAGTCGAAGGACCTCGCGTCGCCCCAGCTCACCGGGGTGTCGTTCCCTGTGCCAGGCCAAGGTTCTTCCACTCGGCGAGCGCCCAGACCGGGAAGTAGTGGCGGTAGCAGTCGTAGTTGATGAGGCAGGTGCGGTTGAACACGCCCACCATCGGCTCGCGGGGCCAGCTGCCGTCGCTGGCCTGCCGCGCGCACAGCCACCGCGCGGCGCGCTCGAGGGCCGGCGCGTCGCGGCACCCGGCGCGCACCAGCGTCGAGAGCGCCCAGGAGGTCTGCGCGGCGTGACCCTCGGCGCCGTCGAGCCAGGCCCGCTCGCGGCAGGTGTCGCCGTGCTCGCTCCAGCTCCCGTCGCTGCGCTGCTTGCGCAACAGGAAGTCCACTGCGCGGCCGATGGAGGGATCGTCCCGGTGCGCGCCAGTGGCCAGCAGGGCCGAGACGCCGAACCACGTGCCGTAGGTGAAGCACACCGCCCAGCTGCCCTCGAAGCTGCCGTCGGGCCGCTGGGCGTTCCTCAAGAACTCCACGCCGCGGCCGATGGGGCCGTCGAGCTCGAATTCCCCGGGGAAGCGCCGCTTCGCCTTGACCAGCGCCTGCAGGCACGCGCTGGTGCACTCCACGAAGCTGGCGTCGACCATGATGTCGCCGAACACCTGCGAGGGGTTGAGCGCCTCGAGCCAGGTGCCGCCGCGCTGCTTCTCGTACGAGGCCCAGCCGCCGTCGTCGTTCTGCCACGAGAGGATGAGGCGCACCGAGTCGCGCAGCAGCGGCAGCGGCACCTCGTGCTCGAAGCGCCCCTCGAGGGCCAGCGCGCTCTTGAAGCCCTCGGAGGTGCAGTCGGTGATGGGCCAGCCGTGCTTGCGGTCGCTGAAGGGCCAGCCGCCCTTGCTCGCGTGGCGGTAGTGGCGCGCGGCCTCGGGCACGTCTTCGAGGATCTGGTTGTCGCGCAGGAAGTCGTAGGCGCGGCTGAGCACCGGGGTGAGCCGCTCGGCCGGCAACGAGCGCTCGGCGGCGAGCAGGGCCTGCAGGGCGAACGCCGTGTCCCAGAGCTCGGCGTTGTTGTAGCCCTGCATCTTCAGTCCATCGTGGCCGTCCCACAGGTAGGCCTCGTCGAACTTCGGCCACCCGCGCTCGAAGTCGGCGCGCCCCTCGGGCCCGCGGAAGTGGTGCACGAACATGTTGAGCACCGCGTTGACCGGCCCGATGTCGAGATCGTTGGTGGCCGCGTCTTCGTGGCGGATGAGCTTGAGGCACTCGGCCAGGGCGCGCTTGCGCAACAGCCCGGGCAGCATCTCGAAGCCCACCTGTGCGCGGTTGACGCCCTGGAGCGCCCGGGTGTTGGGCCGGTAGTCGTCGGCCTTGGCCACCACCGCGCGCTGCGCGGCCCAGTCGATGCGCGCGTACTGGCCCTGGTACAGCTCGTGGCGGATGGCCGAGAGCAGCGCGTCGTCGGGCGCCGTCGACTTCATGCCGTAGAGCCAGGCCATCGGCAGGTACACCATGCGCGCGTGGCACCACAGGCGGCCGGGGTGCATCGGCGCGTCGTACGGGAGCAGCCACAGCTCGGGCAGCAACGGCACGATGCCCTTCCAGTCGTAGAGCCCCAGCAGGCACAGCGTGAACTTGCCCCACGAGGCCGCGCCCAGGGCCGAGCCGTTGGCGTGGATCCACGCGAGCAGCCGCGTCGCGCGCGCGTCGTCCGCGGGCACCCCCAGCAGTCGCAGCGCCACGTAGCCGAGCACCGAGGTGAACATGCTGCCGCTGGTCGACTCGGCGTGGAGCCCGATGCTGCCGTCGGGGCGCTGCACGTTGGTGAAGTAGGTCACCAGCCGCGCGGTGCGCTGCGCGTCGGGCAACCGCTTCGCCGCCCAGGCCAGCGCCACCCACATGGGCAGCAGGAACATCGGGCCGCCGTAGTCGCTGGGCCAACTCCCCCGGGGGCCCTGGAGGCGGGCGAGGTTGTCGAGGGCGCGGGTCAGCACGGGGTCGACGTCGAGGGGCGCGGGGTCCGGGCTCACCGGGCGGGCCTTAGCACCGCCCGGCCCCGCGCCGGGTTGATCAGAAGCCGACGGACAGCTCGATGAAGAAGGTGCGGCCGTACTGCGGCACGCGGGTGAAGAAGATCTCGCTGAGCACGGGCAGCACCGCGCGTTGATCGAGCAGGTTCTGCACCCCGGCGTAGTAGCGCAGGGGGCCGTACTCGCCCGAGAGCCCGAGGTTGAGCAGCAGGGCCTCGCCGATGAAGCTGCCGTCCTCCGCGCGGCGGGCCGAGTTGAAGGTGGCCTGCCCCGACACGCGCACCAGCCCTTCCTTGATGGGCACCATCGCGCGCAGCGAGGCCATGTGCATGGGGTACGAGGCGAGCTTCGCGTCGTTGCCGCCGAGCATCACGAACGAGTAGTTCGCCTCGACCATGGTGAAGCGCCCGGGCTGCCACTTGAGCTGGGCCTCGGCCCCCCCGGCGGTCAGCGGCGCCGTGGAGTTGCCGTACGAGTAGCACTGCACCGTGCCCCCACCGCACAGCGGGATGTCGGCCATCTCTTCGCGCAGCACCACCAGCTGGTTGATGAGGTTGAAGTAGCCGCCGACGGTGAGGCGCAGCTCGCGGGTGAGATCGTGCGAGTGCTCGAGCTCGAAGGTGGTGATCAGCTCTGGGCGGGGCGGGGTGGTGGGCGCGCGCTGCGTGGCGAAGTTGTCGTTGAAGTAGGTCTCGTAGACGGTGGGCGCCCGGAAGGCACGGCCGGCGACGAGCTTGGTGACCCCGCCCGGGTAGAGCTTCGCCACCACCGCGCCGCGGGGCGAGAGCGCGAGGTCGGGCAGGTCGAAGTACTTGTCGACGCGCAGGCCGCCCTGGAGGAACACGCGGTCGAAGAGCTGCCACTCGTCGAGCAGGGTGGCCGAGAAGAGCGCCCTGGTGTGCACGTCGGCGGTGGTGAAGCCCACGGGCTGCTGGGCGACGAACTGGCCCTGGGCCTCGACCGAGGCGGTGAGCTTGTTGCCGGTGAAGAGCTTGATGCCGGCGCGCACCTCGCCGCCAAACCAGTCAGCGGCGCCGGTGTCGGTGTCGCGGAAGCGGTCACCCGCGCTGTCGAGGCGCGCGTACCAGCCGCGGTACCGGCTCCCGTCGTAGCTGGCGCGCGCGTTCAAGGTGACGCGGCTCCAGGCCTTCTCGTAGCGGAGCTCGGCGAAGCCGCGGGTGTCGGTGTACTCGGTGCCGGGGATGCCGAAGTCGGCCCCCAGCGGCTGCGTGGGGATCTGCTTGCGCCGCTGGTTCAGCTTGGCGACGAGCGTGAAGCCCTCGAACTCGGCGCGCATCGAGGTGCCCAGCGAGCGCTCGCCATCGAGGCCACGCACCGTGCCGGCGGCGAGGTCGGTGAGCGCCGCGCCTTCGGACAAGAACCCCGCGCCGGTGATCATGATCGACCGGCCTTCCTGCCCCAGGCTCCCGGTGACGCGCGCCTTGACGCCGTTCTGCCCACCCGCGCCGACCACCGCCTCGACGTTGCGCTTCTGGCCCACCCGGGCGCGCGGCACGATGTTGATGACCCCGAAGAAGGCGCCGGTGCCGAAGAGGATGGACGCGGGCCCGCGCACCACCTCGATGCGCTCGATGCCCGAGAGATCCGGCTCGAGATCCCGGGCGCTGAAGCCCTGGCCGGCCCACACGTCGTTGATCGAGTGGCCATCCCAGAGGATGAGGATGCGGGTGTTGAGATCTCCTGCCGGCTGGAAGCCGCGCACGCCGACGTAGGTGTACACGCGGTCGTCGGTGAAGAAGAACCCGCGCACGCCCTGCAGCGCCTCGGGCAGCGTCTGGTAGCCGAAGGCGCGCAGCTCTTCCCTCGTGATGACCGTGACCGAAGCCGGGGCCTCGTCGACGGTGAGCTGCGACTTCGAGGCCGCGGTCACGCTCGGGGGCGAGTAGCGCAGCTCGGCGGCCAGGCGCGTCTCGCTGTCTTCGGTGACCGTCAGGTCCTGCACCTGCGGAGTCACCTCGTCGTTGCTCACCTCCACGCGGTGTTCGCCGACGGGCAGGGTGAGCACGGTGGGGGTGAAGCCGAAGTCACGGCCGTCCACGCGCACCACCGAGTTCTCGCGGTTCGAGGTCACCACCACCTTGCCCGTAGGCTTCGGCTTCTCGGGCAGCGCCACCCGGGCCGCGCTCGTCTGGTCGGCCTTCACGTCGACCAGCACCTGCTGCGGCAAGTGGCCCGGCGCCTGGACGATCAACAGGTGCTGCCCGGGTGACAGGCTGACCTCGGCGGGCACGCGGCCCAGCTCGATGCCGTCGGCGCTCTCGCGCACCACCGCGCCCTCGGGGGTGCCCTGCACGGTGACCTTGCCCACGATGCGCTCCAGGGTGACGCTCTGCCGCGCGTCCTTCCCGCGGGCGGCCGACACCTTGACCTGCGCGGGGCGCTGGCCGTGGAGCTCGAGGATCAGCGTGTGCGCCCCGGGCGCGACGGCGATGGTCTGCGGCGTGCGGCCGCGGCTGCCGAGGTCCTTGCGATCCACGTACAGCTCGGCGCCGGGCGGGGTGGAGGTGATGGTGACCAGGGCCACGCGCGGCGCGAGGCGGTTGAGCGCCTGCTTCACGTCCCGGCGATCGCCGTCGGGCAGCGAAGGGTCGACGAAGAGATCGTTCCAGTAGCGGTAGGCCTCGTCGAAGCGATCGAGCGCCTCGTAGCAACGCGCGATGTTGAAGAGCACGTTGCGGTTGGGCACCAGCCGGTACGAGAGGAAGTACGAGCCGAGCGCGCCGTCGTAGTCGCGCTTGGCGTAGGCGCGGTTGCCCAACTCGAAGGCGACGTCCGCCTCGTCGGCGGTGTTGTCGGCCCATGCAGGGGCCGCGATCGCGAGCGCGAAGAAGAGGGCGAAGGTACGCACGGGAGGCGGCCAGCCTACACGGCACACCCGCCCCGGCAATTCCCACGTCAGGGCATCGGCGTGCGGCACTCGCCCAGGCCCTCGAAGCAGGTGCCGTCCACGCAGAACCCGTCACCGCACTGGAGGTCGGTGGTGCAGGTGCGGCGCGCGCACTGGCCATTGAGGCACGCAAAGGTGCCCGGGCAGGTCGCGCTCGAGGTGCAGGCCAGCGGGACGCAGCGCTTCGCGGTGCAGGTGGTGCCCGCCGCGCAGGGGTTGTTCACGCCGCAACCCGGGCGGCAATCGCGCTGGCCACTGCAGGCGCACGGGCGCGGGTCGCACACCGCGTCGGCGGGACAGCTCGCGTCGTCGGTGCAGGTGTCGGGTTGGTTGTTGCACGCGCCGCAGCCGAACGGGGTGCCTGGGGGCGCGCAGGTGCCGATGGCCTGGCACTCGGCGCTGGCCTGGCAGCAGACGGGGGACGGGCAGCCGAGGGCCGGGCAGTCGAAGGGGGCGTCGGTCTTCGCGCGGCAACCCTTGAAGTTGGGTTGGCATGAACAGGCGCGACAGAAGTCGGGCTCGCAGGCGGCGTCGAGACGGCAGGCCTCGACGCCCAGGCCCGAGCAGGACGTGCCCGCGTCGATCGCGCCGCCGCCTCCACCGCTTCCGCCTCCGGTGTTTCCGCCACCCCCCCCGCTCGCGTGGCCCCCGCCGCTCCCGCCGGTGGTCCCCGCGTCAGGGCCTGGCAGCAGGGCCCCGCGGCCGCAGGCGAACACCAGCACCAGGGGAACGAGACCGAGCCATCGCATCGCGGAACTTCGGGGGTTCGACATGTCAGCGACAGTACTTCGCCCACGCCTCGGGGATCGCCCCGCCCATCAACTTCTCGGCCCCGGCGCGATCGAGGAGCACGAAGGTGAAGTCACCGGTGAAGCACCGGTCCCCCTCCTGGCGGATCTCCACCGCGGCCTTCACCACGCGCGTGGTCTTCTTGGTCAGCCGCGCCCGGGCCTCGACCTCCACGCCGACGCGCACGCCCTTCGAGAGCCGCGCCTCGAAGTGGGTGGTGAAGCCGAACTTGCCCATGCTCACCAGCACTGCCCAGGCTGCGGTCTCGTCGGCGAGCGTCGACACCAGGCCGCCGTGCATCAAGCCCAGCGGGCCCTGGTGGTGCTGCTCGGGCACCAGCTTGGTGACCACGTCGTCTCCGTCCATCACGAAGCGCAGGTGGAAGCCGGCCGGGTGATCGGGGCTGCAGCCGAAGCAGGGCTGGCCGGGGCCGAAGAGCGAACCATCGAGGGGCGAGACCGCAGGCGTCATGGGCGCCGCCTCTAGCATTCGTCGAGCACAGTGAGGCGCAAACGGAACCCGCGGGCTACAGTTCGCGCGCGGTGTCGACCAATCTCCCAGACCTGAGCGGCCGGAAGATCGGCGAGTACGAGCTCACCAAGCGCGTGGGCGTCGGCGGCATGGGCGTGGTGTACGAGGGCATTCAGCCCGTCATCGGCAAGCGCGTCGCGGTCAAGGTGCTGCTGCCCTCGCTCTCGAACGAGAAGGAGCTGGTGGAGCGCTTCCTCGCCGAGGCGCGGGCGGTCAACGAGATCCGCCACCGGGGCATCGTGGACATCTTCAGCTTCGGGCAGCTCCCCGAGGGCTCGCACTACTTCGTGATGGAGTTCCTCGACGGCGAGGCCTTCGACCAGCTGATCAAGCACCGCGCGCCGCTGCCCATCGGTGAGGCGCTGGGCTGGGCCGAGGAGATGCTCGACGCCCTCGACGCCGCGCACTCCGCGGGCATCATTCACCGCGACATCAAGCCCTCGAACCTGTTCCTGGTGAACACCGGCCGCGGGCGCCCCTACATCAAGCTCCTCGACTTCGGCATCGCCAAGCTGGGGGCGCTCCCCGGCGAAGCCACGCCGCAGACGCGCGCCTCGGTCATCCTCGGCACGCCCGACTACATCAGCCCCGAGCAGGCGCGCGGCAAGCACATCAGCCCGCAGACCGACCTGTACGCCCTGGGCTGCGTGCTCTTCGAGATGCTCACCGGCGAGCGCGTCTTCCGCGGCGAGAACACCCTGCAGACGATGTGGATGCACGTCGAAGATCCCCCGCCGGTGCCCTCGTCGATCCGCCCCGACCTCCCGAAGGAACTCGACGACGTCATCCTCTGGGCCCTCGAGAAGGAGTCCTCGAGCCGGCCTCCGAGCGCGGCGGTGATGCGCGACCAGTTGCAGGCGATCCGCCAGAGCTTCGCGCCCACGGGCCAGCTCACGCCGCCCCCCATCGGCTCTGGCGTGCAGCGGCCCATCGCACTGACCCCGCCGCCTTCAGGCCGCAACCGCGTCGTCGGGGGAACGCCGGCGCCGGCCTCGCGCAGCGGCAACAGCCAGTCGTCGCTCTCGGGGCGCACCCGGGCCTCGGCTGCGGAGTTGCCCCGGGCCGGCGCTTCTTCGCAGACGATGGCCGGGCCGCTCACCGCGAGCCATGAGGACGTGCTGCCCCCGGCGAAGTCGAAGTTGCCCATGGTGCTCGCGGCCGTGGTCGGGGTGCTGGTGCTGGGGGTGGTCGCGCTCGTCGTGCTCAGCCCCTCGAAGGTGGATCCGCCGGCGCCGGTAGAGGTGGTGCAGCCCGCGCCCACGCCGATAGAGGTGGTGAAGCCCGAGCCCACGCCGGTCGAAGTGGTGAAGCCCGAGCCCCCGCCCGTCGAGGTGCCGAAGCCCGTGCCAGTCGAGACCCCGAAGCCGAAGGGGAAGGTGATCACCACGGACCAGCTCGTGGCGCGGCTCAAGCGCATCGAGGCGCAGCTCGCCTCGAAGGAAGCGGAGACCGGGCAGAAGGACAACGTGCTGCGGCAGTTCGTCGACCAGGCGAACAAGCAGATCCAGCGCTCCACCAACGACGCCGAGCGCCGCGAGGCCTGGGGGTTCCTCGGCGACATCGAGGGGCAGTTGAAGCACTGACGGGGTAGGGTGCGGGCGTGCTTCCCCTCGTGCTCCTGCAGCTCGCGCTCAGCCAGGCCCCCGAAGTCCGCGCGCCGGTCGCCATCGTGATCACCAGCAAGCGGCCGGGCGCCGAGGCCCTGGCCCCGAAGATCACCCAGCGCGTCTTCGACTCGTTCAAGCGCGAGGGCGTGGGTTCCCTGCTCGACGACGCCGCCACCGCGCAGGAACTCCGGGCCGCGGGGTTCTCCGACCCGAAGTCCTGCCAGGGCACCCGTGCCTGCCTGGCCAAGCTCGCCATCCTCCTCGGGCCGAAGGCGGTCGTGGTCGGTGTTGACGTTGGCAAGATTGGCAAGACCCTCGCCATTCACCTCGAGGCCGTCGCCGCCGACAAGGACCAGTCGCTGGGCACGCTCGACGTCTCCTCCTCGCTCAATGGCTGGAGCGACGCGATGTCGGCGCCCATCGTCGTCTTCGTGCGCGACGTGAAGGCGGGCCTCGACCTCAAGAAGAAGGAGCCCGTCGAGCCGCCGCCCTCTCTCCCGCCCCTCGAGGTCGCGCGCACCGACACGCCGAAGAAGGTCGAGCTGACCCCGGCCACCAAGCCCCTCGCCAGCGCTTCCGCGCTGGTGGACGGCGTCCCCGGCAAACCCCCGCGCGTCGCGGCCTGGGTCTTCGCCGGTGGAGCCGCGGCCACCGCCGGGGTCGCCATCGCCTTCGGCGCGCTGTCCGGGAACGCGCGGGCCCGTTACGACGCCTCGCTCGTCGACCTGGGTGACGGCACCCGGGCCAGCCGGCTCCCCGAGGCCGAGGCGCGCGCCCTGGCGAACACCGCCAACACCGACGCGACCGTGGCGGTCACCTCGGCCATCGTGAGCGCCGGGCTCATCGCCGCCGCGACGATCTTCTTCCTCAAGGACTGATCAGCGGAGCCCGTCGGATCGGCCTGGGAATTCCGGGGAGGGAACCTGGAATCTTCAGCGCTGTCCGTGGGCCATGGCCAACCCCGAGCTGCGGAACGAAGCGCTGTGTGTGCGAGTGCTCTGGGGTGAGCGTCGCGTCGCGACCCACGTGCTGCACCAGGGGCAGCAGCTGAGCCTGGCTTCGACGGGGGAGCCGGTGCCTGCCAGCGAGGCGCCGCTGCGCTTCCACACCGCGCCGGGCCACTTCTCGATCGGCTTCAGCGAAGGGGTGGTGGGCGAGGTGCTGCGCAACGGCGAGACGCCGCTGTCCCTGGGTGACGCCGTGCACCGCGGGCTGGCCTTCGAGGAGCCGAAGGGGTGGAGCTTCGACATCGGCCGCGCCGACGTGCTGCGCCTGGGCCGTGGCCCCGTGTCGGTGGAGGCCTTTCGCGTGCGCGCGCCCCCGAAGGCCGTGGGCACGCTCGACGACGCCATCGACTACCGCTTCCTCAATACGCTGCTGGTGTGCCTCGCGGTCTTCGGGGCGATGGCCATGCAGGCCCGGCTCACCCTCGAGGAGCACGAGGGGGACGAGGTCTCCAGCGAGCTGACGCACATGCGCCACATCCTGGTGCAGGCCGAGAAGCCGCAGCCCATGCACCGCACGCAGGACACCAACGCCGAGCCCATCAAGAAGCCGATCAAGCGCACGGCGAGCGAAGGCAAGCCCCGGCCTCCGAGCAAGCCGGTGAAGGACCCGGGCGGCTCGGCGGCGCAGGTCGCGGTCCAGCTCGGGGGGCGCATCTTCGGCGGACCTGGCGCCGCCGGCGTGATGGGGCCGGGCGGCTTGGGCAAGGAACTCGCGGGCGCCCTGGGCAACGTGGTGGCCTCCAATGGTGACGGCAACGGCGGCTGGTCGCTGCGGGGCAACGGCGCGGGCGGCCCTGGCGGAGACCCGGTGGGCATCGGGGCGATTCCCCGCTCGGGAGTGGCGGGTCGCACCGACATCGGTCGGCTCATCGCGGGAAAGGACAAGGTGCCCCCGTCGCTCGACAAGGACACGGAGCTCACCTGTTCAGCGGAGACCGGGGGCGCTGGCTGCGTGGACCGGGAGCTGATCCGCAAGGTGATCAACGGGCACCGGGACCAGATCCGCTTCTGTTACGAGCTCGCGCTGCAGCAGTCGCCGTCGCTGGCCGGCAAGGTGTCGGTGCAGTTCCTCGTCGCGGCGGCGGGCGTGGTCGCCGACGCGCGAGTCGAGCAGAACACCGCGCACAGCGAGAAGTTGAGCGAGTGCCTCGTCTCGCGCGTGCGCTCCTGGCAGTTCCCCGTGGGGAGGCAGGCCGCTGCGTACCGCGTGACGTACCCCTTCGTGTTCAAGCCCTCGGGAGGCTGATCCGCTACGCTTTCGCATGTTCTCGCTCCTGGCGGGCCAGGGCGATCAGCGCTCCATCGCACGGAGGCTTCACCCCGCTCGAGGCGATCCGCATCGCCACGAAGAACGGGGCCGAGTTCCTGGGAGAGGGCGCCCGCGTGGGCACCCTCGCCATCGGCAAGCAGGCCGACCTCGTGGTGCTCCGCGGCGACCCCTCGAAGCGGATCGCCGACCTCGAGAACGTGGAGTTGGTGTTCGAGGACGGCGTGGGCTTCGACCCGGTGAAGCTGCTCGAGCGCGTGCGGGGCCAGGTCGGCCGCCGAGCGGCCCCGGCCTTCCCGCGGCTCAGTCCCCGTCGTCGGTGACCATCAGCGTCTGCTCGATGGTCCCGTTGCCGTCGTCGTCGACCTCGAAGGTCATGGGCATGCCCTGGCCTGCCCAGGTGCCGTAGTCGAGCCACACCGTGGCGGCGCTGGACACGGTGTTGCCCTGGTGGCCGAAGACCACGTCACCCGTCGACAGCGCGTGCACCTTGACGGCGTAGCTGGCGTTGCCGTCGGCGCTGTTGATCTTCACCGCGAGCTTGCCCGCCGGCACGTCGGCCTTGAGGTCGATGGTCACCCCGGTGGTCTCCGCCACGCCGGTCACCTCGAAGAGGTAGTCCTTGCCGTCGAGGGTGAGGCCCAGCTCGACCACCGGGGTCTCGGCGCCCGAGGTGGTGTACGTCACATGGTCGCTGCCGCCCGAGAAGGTGATGGTGTCCACCTGGCCGGGGTCGAGGTTCACGCCCTCCACCACGAAGGTGGAGCCGGGGGCGGTGAGCCGCACCGCGGAAGGCGAGGCCGAGCCCAGGCCCGTGCCGTCGAGGGTGACGGTGATCGGGGTGGTGAGGGGAAGGCGGAAGCGCGGCAGCTCGACCTGGGTCCAGGTGGAGGGCGATGACTTGCCGCCAATGACCGTCGCGCCGGGGATGGTGCTCACGTACGCGCCGCCGTCGAGCCCGATGGAGTGGCCCAGGCCGTCGCCCACGGTCACCCGCGCCGCGCCCTCGATGCCCAGCTCCCGGAAGGACACGGCGTTGCCCTTGACGCCCACGCCGTTGGCGTTGACGGTGCCGCAGGTGGGGCAGATCTGCCGCCGGGTCCGCGCCGAGGTCGAGGTGAGGGTCAGCGACTTGGTGGTGGCGTCACCGTCATAGGTCTCCGCGGGGCTCGTGGGGTTGACCGTGGCCACGTAGGTCCAGCTGTTGGCGTTGGTGTCGATGACCACCGACATCACCGCGTTGGGGAAGTTGTTCTCGTAGAGCACGACCTCCTTGATGCCCGCGTCGAGCGTGCGCACCGCGTACGGGGTGTTGGCGTGGCCGCCGGTGCCATCGCGCTTGTAGAGACCGAAGGAGTACGTCTCGCTGCCACCGCCCGAGGCGAACCAGGCCTCGAGCATCGCCAGCACCTCGTTGGGCGTCTTGATGTTCCGGGTGTCGGCCGCGAGGGTCGGCTGGGTCGACTGCGTGGCCCACCAGTAGGCGATCTCCCGTTGCAGGGGCTCGTTGTTGGGGAGCTGCAGCTCGTAGGCGGTGGCGGCCCCGAAGTCAGACGGCCTGGCCTGGCCGGTCGCGAAGAGCAGGCTGAGCACCGCCATGCCCTCGCAGTGGCCGCCGCTCATCGCCGCGTTGGTCGCCTCCATGAACTTCTGCGCAGGCGGGTTGAGGGTGCAGCTGCCACCGTCGGCCGGCTCGGCGCACACGCCGTCACCGAAGAGGCGCACGAGCTCCACCGGGGTCAGGTTCGTGGCCGTGAAGGCCGGTTGCACGTTGACGTAGTTCTCGAACGAGAAGCTGTGGTTCTTGAACTGGAAGTTGAACGGGCCGGCGCCGGGCGTCGTGCCGGCATCAGCGCCAGGTTCGACCGCGGAACAACCGGTGAACACAAGAGTAGCGACCACGACGAACGTCGAGAGACGAAAGCCCATGAGTGTGAACCCCCCCAGCGAGAAGGTTCACTCTTTGGCTGAGTCGTCCCGTTGAAGCAGCAACAAAATGGGGAAACAGGGCTCGATTTCGAAGCCTCCGCACCGCGCACCGCGCACCCGCGAGACATCGAACGACCCGGCGACCCCATCAGGGCCCGCCGGGTCGTCCTGGTCTTCACTCCGTCACCAATTCACGGGCCGGCGTCGGGCGCCTGGCACATCGCCAACTTCGCCCCTTCGCTCGTGCACTTCGCGAGGGTGGCGAGGCCGTCGGTCTTGTTGTCGGCGCCGCAGACCTGGTTGTTGAGCATGCAGTTGGCCAGCGCCTTGTTCTGCTCACCGCACGCTGCGCCGGTCGCGAAGTTGGCCTGGCAGGCCGTGATCCCCTCGGCGGTGAGCTTCACGTCAGCCGAGCACTTGCTGGTCCCCGTGCACGGATCGCTGCTGCCGCAGGCTGCAAAGGAAACGGCAAGCAACAGCCCGGCGACGACGGAGAAGTTCTTCAGGTTCAAAATGTACCCCCTCTTGATCTGCAGCATCATTGCTACAGAAACGGACCTCCTATGTGAAGTCGTGCACCGGGTCCACTTTGGCCGCGGGGGAGGAGCCCCGGCGGCTGCTCAGAACGTGGGCCCCAAGGTGACGCGCAGCGTGGGCTGTACGCTGGCGTGATCCACCGGGGGCTGGGTGATGCCGGGGAAGACGATCACGTCGGCGTCGGTGATCGTCGCGCCGAAGAACGTCGTGCCCGGCGGTGCGCGCGCCAGGCCGAGCCAGGTGGTGAAGCCCGCGGCGACCGACAGCGTGAGCCGGCCGAACCGCCACGCGTGGCCCAGCTGCAGCCCGGGCCCCACCATCACCAGCGCGTGCGCCGGCAACGAGAACACCGAGCCCCGCGCGTCCAGGAAGAAGCCCGCGAACGGCGCGCCCCCCACGTAGTAGCGGGCGCCCGCGTCACCGCCGAGCTGGCCGAAGGGGCCGCCACCGGCGTTGGCGAAGAGGGTGACGCCCGCGCCCACGTGCCCTTCGGCCTCGAGCCACAGCGTCAGCGAGAAGAAGCTCAGCGGGGCGAAGTTGAGCGCGAAGTTCGCCGGTGGCAGTGGCGGAGGCGGGGGCCTCACGCGCGGCGCGGCGAAGACTCCTCGCGACGTCGGGCCGGCTGGAGGCGGCGCCTCTGGAGGCGGGCTCTGCACGGGCCAGGGCAACGGCATCGGCGGCGGGGCAACCGGCGCGGGCACCATCGGAGGCGTCGTGGCGAGCAGCGCGGAGAGGAAAAGGGACCACATGGTCAGCAACCGCCGCCCAGCATGCCACCGTCACCGACTGGGCCGATCGAGCAGTTGATCGCCCGGGTGAACTCCTGTTCAGTTCTGCGCCCATGGACCCCCAGCAGCCCATCGACTTCTCAGGCGCCGCCTCGGTCGAGGTGCACGCGGCGCTACGGGCCTGTCACCCGGTGGTCCGGGCATGGTTTCACGAGACGCTGGGCGAGCCCACCGAGCCCCAGGTTCGGGGCTGGCCTCTGATTCGCGAAGGCCGCGACGTGCTCATCGCCGCGCCCACCGGCTCGGGCAAGACGCTCACCGCCTTCCTCGCGTGTCTCGATGGGCTCTTCCGCGCGGCTGCCGAGGGCACGCTCACCGACGAGACCCACGTGGTCTACGTCTCGCCGCTCAAGGCGCTGGGCAACGACGTGCAGAAGAACCTGCTCCTGCCGCTCGAGCAGTTGAGGGAGCGCGCCCGGCTGTCGGGGTTCGTGCTGCCCGACATCCGCGTGATGGTGCGCACCGGGGACACGCCCGCCTCGCAGCGCGCGGCGATGGTGAAGAAGCCCCCGCACATCCTCATCACCACGCCCGAGTCGCTGTACCTCTACCTCACGGCCAACAAGAGCCGGGAGACCCTGCGCTCGGTGCGCACGGTGGTGGTCGACGAGATCCACGCGCTGGCCCGCGACAAGCGCGGCTCGCACTTCGCGCTGTCGCTCGAGCGGCTCAAGGCGATCACCACGCACCCTCCGCAGTTCATCGGGCTCTCGGCGACGACCCGGCCGCTCGACCGCCTCGCGCACTTCCTGGTGGGGGCGCCCCGTGAAGACCGCGCCCCCTGCGAGGTGGTTCAGGTCGGCCACGTGCGCCCCTGGGAGCTGTGGCTCGAGACCCCCGAAGACGAGCTCACCGCGGCGCCCACGCACGAGATGTGGGGCCAGCTGTACGACCGCCTCGTCGCGCTCACGGCCCAGCACCGCACGATGCTCATCTTCTCGAACACGCGGCGCCTGGCCGAGCGCGTGGCCCACGATCTCGGCGAGCGCCTGGGCCACGAGAAGGTCGCCGCGCACCACGGCAGCATGGCGCGCGAGCTGCGGCTGGGGGCCGAGGAGCGGCTCAAGAACGGCACGCTGAAGATCATGGTGGCCACGGCCAGCCTCGAGCTGGGCCTGGACATCGGGTCGATCGATCTCGTGGTGCAGCTCGGCAGCCCGCGCAGCATCGCGGTGATGTTGCAGCGCCTCGGGCGCAGCGGTCACCACAAGGCCGCCATCTCGAAGGGCCTGCTCTTCGCCATGACCCGCGACGAGCTGGTCGAGTGCACCGCGCTGCTCTCGGCCATCTCGCGCTTGAACCTCGACGCCGTGCGCATGCCCGAGAAGCCGCTCGACGTGCTCGCCCAGCAGGTGGTCGCCGAGGTCGCCGCGCGCGAGTGGAAGGAAGAGGAGCTGTTCGACGTGCTCCGCCGCGCCATGCCCTACGAGGGGCTGACCCGCGAGGAGTACGAGAAGGTGCTGCACCTCGTCAGCGAGGGCGTGGCCACCAACCGCGGTCGCTCGCGGGTGCACCTCCACCGCGACCGGGTCAACGGCGTGCTGCGCCCGAGGGCCGGGGCGCGCTTGATGGCGCTGCAGAACGGCGGGGCGATCCCCGATCTCTTCAGCTACGCGGTGATCTGCGAGCCCGAGGACAAGCAGGTCGGCACGCTGGACGAGGACTTCGCGGTCGAGGCCATGGCTGGCGACGTCTTCGTGCTCGGCAGTACCTCGTGGCGCATCCGCCGGGTCTTCGGCGGCGAGGTGCGGGTGGAGAACGCCCACGGCTCGGCGCCCACCATCCCCTTCTGGCAGGGCGAGGCGCCGGCCCGCACCGATGAACTCTCGCTCGAGGTCTCGAAGCTGCGCGAGGAGGTGGTCACCCGCGAAGACGCCCACCTGTGGCTGGAGAAGGACCTCAAGTTGCCCGCGCACGCGGCCGATCTCCTGGTGCGCTACGTGCGGGCCGGGCAGGCCGCGCTCACCGCGGTGCCATCTCAGAACACGGTCATCGCCGAGCGCTTCTTCGACGAAGCGGGCGGCATGCAGTTGCTCATCCACGCCCCCTTCGGGGCGCGCATCAACCGCGCCTGGGGCATGTCGCTGCGCAAGTCGTTCTGCCGCACCTTCGACTTCGAGCTGCAGGCCGCGGCGAGCGACGACGGCATCCTGCTCTCGCTCAGCGAGCAGCACTCGTTCCCGCTGATGGACATCTTCGACTTCGTCAACGCGAAGACCGCCGAGAAGGTGCTCACCCAGGCCGTGCTGCAGGCGCCCATGTTCGGCACCCGGTTTCGCTGGGCGGCCGGCCGCGCGCTGGCGCTCTCTCGGTTGCAGAACGGCAAGCGGGTACCGCCGCCGATCCAACGGGCGCGCGCGGAAGACCTCATCGCCGCGGTGTTCCCCGAGCAGGTCGGCTGCCAGGACAACCACGGTGGCATGGAACTCGAGCCGCCGGACCACCCCCTCGTCTCGGAGACGATGAAGGACTGCCTGCGGGACCTGATGGACATCGACGGGTTCGTCGAGGTCTTGAAGAAGTTGAAGAGCGGCGAGATCCGCAAGGTGGCGGTCGATCTCCCGGAGCCCTCGGTCTTCGCCCACGCGCTGCTCAACTCCGCGCCGTACACCTTCCTCGACGAGGCGCCGCTCGAGGAGCGCCGGGCGCGCTCGGTGTCGCTGCGCCGCACCTTGCCTCCGAGCGACGCGGTCGCTTTCGGGGCGCTCGACCAGGGCGCCATCGACCAGGTCATCGCCGAGGCCGAGCCCACCTTCCGTGACGCCGAGGAGTTCCACGACGTCCTGCTCCAGCTGGGCCTCTTCCCGCTGGGCGATGCCGCGCACCTCCCGGCGCTGGCCGCCCAGTCCCGCGCCGCGCAGCACCTGCACTTCGCCTACGCCGCCGAGCGCGTGCCCGTGGTGCAGGCGCTGTACCCCGACGCGAAGCTGGCGCTCACGGCGCTGCCCGGGGATCTCCCCATCGACCGCGAGCTCGCGGCGCGCCAGGTGGTGCGCGGGTGGATGGAGGTGCTCGGCCCGGTCACCACGCCCGAGCTCATGGCTCGCCTGGGGCTCAGCCGCTACGACATCGAGGCCGCGCTGGCGAAGCTCGAGTCCCTGGGCCAGGTGCTCCGCGGCCAGTTCCGGCCGATCCCGCCCACCGACGAGACCGAGTGGTGCGACCGCCGGCTGTTGCAGCGCATCCATCGCCTCACCGTGGGGCGCCTGCGCAAGGAGATCGAGCCGCTCTCCCAGCAGGACTTCATGCGCTTCCTCTTCCGCTGGCACCACGTGGACGCCGAGTCGCGGCTGCGCGGGCCCGCGGGGCTGGCGAAGATCACCGGGTTGCTCCAGGGCTGGGAAGCCCCGGCCGCGGCCTGGGAGCGCGAGCTGTTCCCCGCGCGCATGCGCCAGTACCTGGGCGAGTGGCTGGAAGACGCGTGCTTCAGCGGCGACGTGGCGTGGGGGCGGCTGACCCTGAAGGAACCGAAGACCCCTCCGGGCCAACGGCGCGGGGTGGAGTTCAGCCCCGTGGAGACGCCGCGGCGCACCGTGCAGGGGCGGGCGGCGTCGCTCACCTTCGCGCGGCGCGCGGATCTCGAGTGGTTGTTGCAGGCGGCGCGGCCGGGCGCGGTGCTCGCCGATGGTCCGCGGCCGTGGCCGGGCGATCTCACCCACGCAGCGACCGACGTGCTCAAGGTGCTCGAGCGCCGCGGGGCGTCGTTCTTCAACGAACTGCAGTCGGGCTCGCGGCGCCTGCCGGTCGAGGTCGAGGACGCGCTGTGGGAGCTGCTCTCGCGGGGCCTCGTCACCGCCGACGCCGTGCAGAACCTCCGCGTGTTGCAGTCCCCCAAGCTGCGAAAGCGCCAGCGCGCCACGATGCGCGGGGGGCCGGGGCGGTGGTTCATTCTCCAGCCGCAAGACCCCATGGAGCCCGGGGTGCTGGAAGAGAAGCTCGCCTGGCAGTTCCTGCACCGCTACGGCGTGGTGTTCCGCGACCTCGTGGCCCGAGAGGCGCTGGCGCCGCCGTGGCGGGACCTGCTGCAGCTCTACCGGCGCTTCGAGGCGCGCGGCGAGGTGCGTGGCGGGCGTTTCCTGCATGGTTTCGCGGGCGAACAATTCGCGCTGCCCGAGGCCCTGGAGATCGCCCGGGCCGTTCGCCGCGCACCGCACGACGGTCAGACCGTGCGCATCGCCGCCGTCGACCCGCTCAACCTCACGGGCGTGGTGACCCCCGGGGCGCGGGTGTCGTCGATGCTCGGCCGCTCGGTGTACTACGTCGACGGCGTTCCCCAGGGCGAGGTCGAGACCCCGGTGGAAGACGCCGCCGATTCCTGATCAGCGCTTCTCGAGCTTCGCCGCGTCAGGCTTCTCGCGCATCACCAGCCACAGCGCCGCCGGCAGCGCGGTGAAGTCGGCGATCATCGAGAACGCGAAGGCGATGCTGGTGACGATGCCGAACTGCCGCATGGGAGGCAGGTTCGAGAAGGCCAGCGCGAGGAACCCGCTGGCGTTGATCAACGTCGCGTAGATGATGGCGTGACCCGAGACGTGCAGGGTGTGCAGCAGGGCCTTCTCGGCGCTCGCGCCTTCCTTCTTCGCCTCCTGGTAGTGGTGGAAGAAGTGCACCTGGTCGTTCTCGGTCGTGCCCAGGACCGTGGTGGCGATGAGGATGGTGGCGACGTTGAGCGGGATGCCCGTCAGCCGCATCACGAGGAACGTGGCGAGAATCGCGAACACCGAGGGCACCATGGCCATCACGCGCGCCGCCCCGCTGCGGAACACCACGAGGAAGGTGAGGAAGATGAGCGCCGCGGTCAGCCCGAAGCTCTCGGTCAGGGTGGGCACGAGGTGCTCGCTGATCTTCGCCTGGAGGATCGACTCGCCCACCACCGTGGCGCTCGCCTTGGCCAACGCCGGAGAGCGCGCCTGCTCGGCCTTCCACAGCGCGTCGAGCCGGCCGCGGAGCGCCTCGAAGGAGGCCGCGTCGCCGCGCTTCGTCACCACCATCAGCTGCGCCTGGCCCAGGGTCTTCAAGTCGATGAAGCCGCGCAGCTCCTTCTCGGTGAGGAGCAACTGCTCGAGGTCCGAGGTGGTCGCCGCGAAGGCCTCCGGGTCGTCGGGCAGCGCGTCACCCTGGCCCGCCACGTAGCGGCGCAGGCGCAGCAGCGTGGTGGGGCCGATGACGGAAGAGACGCCGGGCTCCGCGCCCACCGCCGTGGTCAGGCGATCGAGGGCCTGCAGGGTCGCAGGCTCGACCACCGCGCCGTCCTCGGTCTTCACCCAGATGCGCACCGCGGCGAGGCCTGCGATGGCCTTCTCGTAGGCCATCATGTCCGCGCGCAGCGGCAGCGACTCGTCGATGTACTCGATGGCGTCGACCTCCATGCGCATCGGGCTGATCACCCCGGGCAGGCCGAAGAGCGCGAAGCCACCCGCGGTCGCGATGACGGTGCCGATGGCGAGGATGAGGAAGCGGAACCGGTAGGTGAAGTGGGGCAGGGCGTCGGCGAGCCGCACGTAGGCCCGGCCCGCGGCCGTGGTGCCCTGCCGCGTCGGCGCCTTGAAGATCTTCTGCAGCGCGGGGAACAGGGTGAAGGCCGTCAGCCACGAGATGGCCAGGCCCGTGGCCGTCCACACGCCCATCTCGCGAATGGGCCGAATCTGGGACACCGCGAGGGCCGCAAAGCCGAGCATCGCCGCGATGATCGACGCGGTGACCGGCAGGGCCTTGTTCGCCAGCGAGAACACGTGGTGCTGGTCGAGGTCCACGCCCTCCGGCTGCTGGATGTAGCGGGAGTGCAGGTACACCAGCGTGCTCGTCGCGGTGACCAGCACCACCAGCGGCACCAGCTCCGAGACGATGGTCAGCGAGAAGCCGAAGAGGTGGCCGAGGCCGACCGCGATCACCACCGTCACGCCCAGGGTGAGGAGGATCGCCAGCAGCGCGCGCCACGAGCGGTAGAGCGCCAGCACCAGGATGACCACGAAGGCCCCGAAGAGCGGGAAGTAGCGCACCGTCGCGCTGCGGGTCTCCGTCTCCAGCCACTGCTCGACGTAGGGCTGGCCCACGCGGCGCAGCTTGCCCAGGGTGGGGTGCTCGACGCCGGCCAGCACCCGATCGATCTCCACCAACGTCGCGTCACGCTCGTGAGACGACGGCGCCTCGAAGGTCACCGCCATCGACACGTGGTGATCGCCGACGAGGCCCTGCTTGCGGAACAGCGGCGTGCCCAGGGCGAAGGTGCGGTAGCGCTCGGCGTAGCCCTCGGCGGCGAGGTCGGCCTCCCGGCGGCGGAAGAGCGACAGCCCGGAGAAGGTCACCACGCCCTTGACCTTGCCCACGGCGTCTTCCACGGCCGCGAGCTCGCGCAGCGCGGTGGGCGCGAAGGGGTCGCCGGCCGGCTCGAAGAGCAGCACGATCTGCCGCCCCTCGGGGAAGACCTTCTGGAACTCGCGCGTCCGCACCACGTCGGGGTCGGCCTCGACGACGAGGCGATCGATGGCCCCGTCACTGGGGATCTGCAGCGCGAGCCACGCGGCGCCCGGCACCAGCAACGCCCAGAACCCGACGACCAACCAGCGGCGCGCAATGATCGCCGCGAAGAGCCTCTCGATCCGTGAGCGTTTTTCCATGATGCAACGGGCTTAGGTGGCCCCGTCACCGCAAGCAACGATGCAACACGAGGGCGGCGCGCTTCTCGCGGCTCCGTTACCATGGCCCGCATGCGGAACGTCTTCTGCTCCATCGTCGTCGCGCTCACCGCGTCCCTGTCCCTCGCGGCACCTCCCAAGGCCCCGCCCGCACCGAGCGGCCCCCGCGCGCTGGTCTTCTGCGCCCCCGGCTACCCGGGCACCACCGAAGAGGCCCAGTCGCGCATGGACGAGATGGCCACCGCCATCGGTGAACTCTCGGCCTGGCCGAAGGACTCGCTGAACGCGAAGTACTTCCCCAACGAGAAGGCCGGCCTCGCGCGCTTCGCCGAGACTGACGTGGTCTTCGCGCTGGTGCCGCTGCCGTTCTTCCTCTCGCACGAAGCCGAGCTCAAGCTCACCGCCCGCCTCGCGGTGGTGCAGCAGGGCCTCGAGGCGACACAGCAGTGGACGCTGGTCGCGAAGAAGGACGCGGTGAAGAAGGCCGCCGATCTCGACGGGTACACGGTGTTCTCCACCGCCGGCTACGCGCCCGACTTCGTGACCAGGGTCGCCCTGCAGGGCTTCGGGCCGCTCCCCGCGACGGTGAAGGTCACCAGCGGCGGGCAGGTGCTCTCGGCGCTGCGCAAGGCCGCCAGCGGCAAGGAGAAGCTCGCGGTAGTGCTCGACTCCGAGCAGGCGAAGGCGCTCTCGACGCTGCCCTTCGCCGCCGACCTCGAGGTGGTCCACGCCGGCCCGAAGGTGCCCGTGGCCGTCGTCGCGACCCTCGGTGAGCGCTTGACGGCCGCCGAGTGGAAGACCGCGTCGGGCGCGTTCCTCAAGCTGCCCTCGGTGGAGCGCGGCAAGGCGGCTCTCGAGGGCGTGCGGCTCACCGGCTTTGCCCCGCTCGATGAGGCGGCGCTCGCGGCGGCGAAGAAGGCCTTCGGGAGCCCCACGAAATGAAGCGCGCGGCGTGGCTCCTGGCGCTGGCGTTGACCGCGTGTCCCCCGGCGCGCGTGCCTCCGCCGCTCATCGTCGCGCCCGGGACCTCCGCCGAGGCCGCGCTCGCCGACGCCGAGGCGTCCTTCGGCAAGCGCCCCGACGTGGCCGAAGTCCGTCACGCGCTGCTGCTCTTTCAGACCGCCGCGGTGGCCGACCCGGCGCGCGCCGAGGGCTCGGTGGGCGTGGTGCGCAGCGTGGCCTGGCTCGTGGAACACGGCGCGAAGGAAGACCGCAAGGCGCTGGTCGAAGCCGCCGTCGCCGCGGGGACCGAGTGCCAGCAACGCACGCCGGGTACCGCCCCGTGCAACTACTGGCAGGCCGTCGCGCTGGGACTCGCTGCGCGTGAGCAACCGCTCACCGCGCTCTCGGGGCTTCCGCGCATCATCGACCTGCTCAAGAAGGCTGACGCCGAGGCGCCGACGCTCGACGATGCCGGGGCCGCGCGGGTGCTCGCGCTCCTGCTGGTGCGCGCGCCGGGGTGGCCGGTGGGTCCGGGCAACGCCGACGAGGGCGTGATCCAGGCCCAGAAGGCCGTCGAACGGGCCCCCGCGCACCCGCTCAATCACCTCGCCCTCGGCGAGGGCCTGGCGGCGACCGGCGAGACCGACGCCGCAAAGGCTGCGTACCAGAAGGCCGTGGAGCTCGGCCGGGCGCGCGGCGACGCCGACGGCGCGGACTGGGTGGCGCAAGCGACCGCGGCCCTCGCGAAGCTGTAGGCACCCTCTCCACCCGCGAGGCGGAAGACTGCGCCAGGGCCGTGAATAGCCCTCCGAGGCCCCCGTCTTGGGCGCGCCGAGGTGCTTGATGCGTGCAGAAGAGACCGACTCAGAAGCTCGCCGAACTGTCGAATGCGCCATCGCCATGGTCTGGCCCGAGGGAATGTGGGCTCCAGTGTGCGAGATGTTCCGCGTCGACCACCGCACCATGACCTGGACCTCGAAGCACTACTCAGACGGCGCCACCTTCGATGACGCCGGCCGCCTGCACAACGGCGAGACCGCGCGCTCGCTCGCCGAGAGCGGCACCGGCAGCGGCATTCACCGCTACTTGCGCCGCACCGCGGTCACCTTCGTCGTCGCCTCGCTCGAGGAATCCCAGTTCGAGGCCACCCGCCCCACGGACTGGACCCTGGAGCGGCTCAAGGGCATGCCCGACGCGAACGTCTCCACGTTCCACGATTGACACTCGCCCAAGCCCGCGCCCAGCGCCTATACGCGGGGCATGAGCCTCGGCATCGACTTCGGCACGACGCACACCGTGGTGGCCTACGCGGACCGCGGCAACTTCCCCCTCGTCAGCTTCGAGTCCGAGAGCGGCGAGAGCCTCGACACCTTCCCCTCCATCGTCGCCGCCCGCGAGGGTGAACTCCGCTTCGGCCTCGACGCGCTCGCCGTGGCCAGCGACCCCGGCTGGAGCCAGTCGCGCTCGTTCAAGCGCCTCCTCGCCCGTCACTCGCTGCGCACCGGTGGCACCATCTCGTTGGGCGGGCGTGACGTCGGCCTCACCGAGTTGCTCACCGGCTTCTTCAAGGCGCTCGAGCTGGCGCTGCGCACCCGCAGCAACCTGCCCGCGGCCCTCAAGGACACCCCGCGCTTCGAGGCGGTGCTCGCCTCGCCGGCCAACGCCTTCTGCACCCAGCGCTTCGTCACCCTCGAGGCCTTCCGCGCCGCGGGGTTCACCGTGCGCGCCATGCTCAACGAGCCGAGCGCCGCGGGCTTCGAGTACGCCCACCGCCACGCGCGCACCCTGACCTCCAAGCGCGAGCACGTGCTGGTCTACGATCTCGGTGGTGGCACCTTCGACGCCTCGCTGGTGTTGATGACCGGCGTGCAGCACGACGTGGTGCAGACCGCGGGCCTCGCCGAACTGGGCGGTGACGACTTCGACGACGTGCTGGTGAAGCTGGTGGCGAGCGCCGCCAAGCTCGACCTCCCGTCGCTCTCGCCCTGGTTCCGGCGCCGCCTCGCCGACGCCTGCCGCACCGCCAAGGAGCAGCTCACGCCGAACACCAAGCGCGTGACCGTGGATCTCGAGAGCTGCCTGGGGGCGAAGGCGCCGACGCCGGTGGTCACCATCGCGGCTGCCGACTACGCCGAGGCGTGCCAGCCGCTCGTCGACCGCACCATCGAGGCGATGCAGCCGCTGGTGCGCCGCATGCCCGGCGAGAGCGAAGACCTGAGCGACGTGGCCGGGGTCTACGTGGTGGGTGGCGGGAGTTCGCTGCCGGTGGTGGCGCGCACGCTGCGCGAGGCCTTTGGGCGGCGGGTGCATCGCTCGCCGTACCCCCACGGGGCCGTGGCCATCGGCCTGGCCATCGCCGGCAGCCAGGAGACGCGCTTCGAGCTCTCCGACCGGTTCTCGCGGAACTTCGGTGTGTTCCGCGAGGTCGAGGGCGGGCGCGCGGCCACCTACGACACCATCTTCGGGCGCGAGGCCCGGCTGCCCAGCGCCGGGGGGCCGAAGATCGAGACCACCCGCCGCTACCGCGCGGCCCACAACCTGGGCCACTTCCGCTTCTTCGAGTGCGCGGCCTTCGACGCGAAGGGCACGCCCCAGGGCGACATGGCGCCGATGACCGACGTGTACTTTGCGTTCGACGCGGCGCTGCGCGGCCAGCCGCTCGAGGGCGTCACCGTGAAGCGGCTCGAAGGGCAGGGTCCGCTGGTGAGCGAGAAGTACAGCATCGACGCGCGGGGCCTGGTGCAGGTGGTGATCACCGACGAGGACACCGGCTTCTCGAGCACGCACGTGCTGGGGAGCCACCGGTAGGCGCGGAGTTCAGCGGGCGCGCACCTCGAGCAGCGGCACTTCGGCCCCGTCGAGGCCCAGCGCCACGAGGGCCTCTTCGCGGACCGCCCGGGCGCGGAGCGTCGCTTCGATCTTCTCGCCGGGCGACGCCGGCACCGTCCACTCGCGCGAGGCCTGGGCAGCGAGGCTCCGCGACGTCACCCGCGTGGCGTCGGTGATCAGCGCCACCACGCCGGCCTCGTCTTCCAACCGCGCCCCCAGCTCCATCACGCGCGGGAATTCTCGCGCGCCCACCTTCACGTCGACCCACACGTCCCTCAGCGACGTCATGCCGGTGGGCACGCCATGCGCCGCGCCGCGGTTGGTCAGGCGCACCGTCCAGGCCCCGTTCACCAGGACCACCTCGAGTCGCAGCGCCTTCTCGAGCAACACCCGGGCTCGCGCGGTCGCCGACGTTGCCTCCTCGGGAGGCGCGCCCCAGGAAGGTTCGAGGCCGCCGAAGCGGTGGCCCTCGTCGAAGTGACAGCCCAGGCAGCTGTCGTCCGTGGCTTGCGTCGTCGCGCGGTACTCGGTGAGCGTCGGCTCGTCGAGGTGCCCCGGCCCGCGGACCTCGTGACAGGTGCCGCAGAGGCTCGCCGAGGTGAAGAACCCGCGCGTCGCAACCTCGTGGGGCGCGTGGCCGGTGGGCTCGTGGCGCGAGGCGATGGGCGCGCCCAGCTTCACCACCAGCGCGCCGTTGGCGTCCCCCCGGTTGCCGATGGCCTGGTGGCAGCTCACGCAGCCGATGGTCTCGTCGCCTCCATGCCCGGGCTGGTGGCAGGCCACGCACCGCGCGCGCGCCGTCGCTCCCCAGGCCCGCTCGACCCGTGGCAGCAGCGCCGTGAAGACCGGAGAGCTCGTGCTCTGGCCATGCCGCGAGCCCTGCCATTGGGCGTACTGCGCCTGGTGGCACGTCCCGCACTGTTCGGCGCGCGGGCCGGTCGCGGTCTCGACGCCGCAGCCGGCGAGCACGCCCGCCAGCGCCAGCAGTCCCCTCACGAACCGCCCAGGTGCAAGGTGAGCCCGAGCTGCGCCTGGCCCACGAGGAAGGGCTGCACCTCGTTCCCCACCGCGCCCGTCCAGCCCTGCACGCTGCGATCGTGTCCCATCCACACCACGGCCTTGCCCTCCACGAAGAAGGAGAGCCGGTGGTGGAGCGCGATCTCCAGCCCCGCTCCCGCGTGCGCGCCGACCAGCACGTCGTCCGCCCGCGGGGCCTGGGGCTCGGTGGGCTCGATGAAGCTCGCCACCACGCACATGCCGATCAACGGGCGCAGCCGCACCACGTTGCCGAGGCGAATGGGGAAGAACAGGTTGAAGCCGATGGGGTGATCGTGGCGAATGCCCGAGGGCGCGGTCACCACCAGCGCCTCGCCGAAGAGATCGGTGCCCAGCCAGGGGAGCAACTCGATGCGCACCCGGGCTCCGAGGCCCGCGCCTCCGTAGGCCCCCGCCCAGCCCGTGGCGTACGCGCCGATGCCGAAGGTGCGATCGAAGGGGCTGCGGTCGCGGAATCGCTGCACCTCGGTGGTGGTTTCCGCGAAGGCCAGCGAGCTGAGGGTCAGCGAGAGCAGGAGCAGTCGGCGCATGCGGTGGAGTGTCTTCACCGGGCGACGGCGTTCATCGGCTGCGCGCGTGGATCGCCTTGCGGGGCGCCGGCAACGAAGGGGGAAGCCTGTCTCTTTGGCCAGCCGCCGCCGGGGCATGCGCGGGGCGTGTGTTAGCCAGAGGCATGGACCTTCTCCTGGAAACGCTCGGCTTCGCTGCGAAGGGCTTCATCATCTTCCTCACCGCGATCGCCACCGTGGCGGTCGTCGTCGCGCTCACCCGCCGTCGCCGCGCCGCCTTTCCCCGGCTCGACGTCAAGCCGCTCAACAAGCGCTTCGAGGCCCTGGGCGAGGCGCTCCGACACGGGGTGCTCGACCGCAAGCAGCTCAAGGCCCTGCACCGCGAGAAGAAGAAGCAGCACAAGGTGAACACTGCCGCCGACGCCGCGAGGAAGAACGTCTACGTGCTCGACTTCGACGGTGACCTGATGGCCACCGGTGTCACCAGCCTCCGCGAGGAGATCAGCGCCATCACCGCCGTGGCCCGCCCCGAGGACGAGGTGGTGGTGCGCCTCGAGAGCCCCGGTGGCGCGGTGCCGCACTACGGCCTCGCCGCGGCCCAGCTCGCCCGCCTGCGAGAGAAGAAGGTGCGCCTGACGGTGTGCGTCGACCGCGTCGCGGCCAGCGGGGGCTACATGATGGCCTGCGTCGCCGACCACATCGTCGCCGCCCCGTTCGCGATCGTCGGCTCCATCGGCGTGGTCGCCCAGGTACCCAACGTGCACAAGCTGCTCAAGAAGCACGACGTCGACTTCGAGGAGATGACGTCGGGCGAGTTCAAGCGCACCGTGAGCTTCTTCGGGGAGATCACCGACAAGGGCCGCCAGAAGTTCACCGAGCAACTCGAGGAGACGCACCTCCTGTTCAAGGACTTCGTGCACTCGCAGCGGCCGGCCCTCGACGTCTCCAGGGTTTCCACCGGCGAGTATTGGCTGGCGCGTCGCGGGCTCGAGTTGGGCCTCGTGGATCAGCTCGCGACGAGCGACGAATACCTGCTCTCCCGCGTCGCCGACGCCAACCTCTTCCAGGTGCACTTCAAGCCCCACGAAGGGTGGCGAACCCGCATCGGTCGCGCCGGCGCCGAGGTGCTCGAGCGCGTGGCAGTGACGGTGTGGTCGCGCCTGCAGACGCTGCAGCTGCGGTGAGGGTCATTCGTCGTCGTGAGGTCCCGGGTGACTCTCGGGCGGCGCGTGTCGCGGAATGTGGGGCCGGGCCCCGTTAGCTGATCGACGTGGCGCACTCGGTCGACGAACTCGAGAAACTGCTGAAGGCGGCCGAGCGGCGCGCCGCGGAGCTCCAGGCGTGGGCCGACGCTTCGGACGCCGAGTCCGAGGAACTCCGGGCTCGCGTCACGACGCTCGAGGCAGACAAGCCAGGCGACGATGCGCTCGCGGCGGAGGCTGCACGCTTGCGCGGCCGGGTCGCGGAGCTGGAGGCGAAGAAGCCGACGGGCGGGAAGGAAGACGCTCGCGTCGCGGAGTTGCAGGCGTGGGTGGACTCGTCGGAGGCCGAAGCCGAAAAGCTGCGCGCGCAAGTGGCCGAGCTGCAGGCGAAGAAGCCGACGGGCGGGAAGGAGGACGCCCGCGTCGCCGAGTTGCAGGCGTGGGTGGACTCGTCGGAGGCCGAAGCCGAGCAGCTGCGCGCACGCGTCGCGGAGCTGGAGGCGAAGAAGCCGACGGGTGGAAAGGAAGACGACCGCGTCGCCGAGCTGCAGGCGTGGGTGGACTCGTCGGAGGCCGAAGCCGAGAAGCTGCGCGCGCAGGTGGCCGAGCTGCAGGCGAAGAAGCCTGCGGGTGGCAAGGAAGACGCCCGCGTCGCCGAGCTGCAGGCGTGGGTGGACTCGTCGGAGGCCGAAGCCGAGAAGCTGCGCGCGCAAGTGGCCGAGCTGCAGGCGAAGAAGCCGGCGGGTGGCAAGGAAGACGCCCGCGTTGCGGAGCTGCAGGCGTGGGTCGACTCGTCGGAGGTCGAAGCCGAGAAGCTGCGCGCACGCGTCGCGGAGCTGGAGGCGAAGAAGCCTGCGGGCGGGAAGGAAGACGCCCGCGTCGCCGAGTTGCAGGCATGGGTGGACTCGTCGGAGGCCGAAGCCGAGAAGCTGCGCGCGCAAGTG
>CAIVGN010000181.1 GCA_903905455.1 uncultured Archangium sp. | reverse complement strand
GCTCTCGTGCGGCGCCGCGGGTCAAAGCTGCGACGTGTGTGTGGGCAGCCAGCAATGCGTCGCCGGCGCGTGCACCTTCCCCATGGCCGTGGGTGGCGGCACGGCGACGGGTGGTGGAAACGCGACGGGTGGCGGGAACGCGACTGGCGGAGGCGTGGCGACGGGTGGCGGCTTCGCGAGCGGAGGCGGCACGGCGGCGGGCGGAGGAGGCGGCACCTCCACCGGCGGCGGCAGCGCCTGCCAGTCGGAGACCACCGCGGTCCTCTGTGCCCGGGCGGGCGTGACGTGCGGCGCGCAGACCCTCGTCGACTCCTGCGGCGTGACGCGCACCGTTTCCTGCGGCGCGTGCCTCTCGCCCAACACCTGCTCCGCGGGGCAGTGCGTGTGCGTCGCCGAGAGCAACACCACGTTCTGTGCGCGGGTCGGTCGCAGCTGCGGCGCGGCGACGGCGCTCGACAACTGCGGCACGGCCCGCTCGGTGGCCTCCTGCGGCACGTGCACCTCGACGCAGACCTGCAGCACCGCCGGCCAGTGCGCCTGCACGCCGGAGACGACCGCGGCCTTCTGCACCCGCAAGAACATCTCCTGCGGGCCCGCCAGCGGCGCGGACACCTGCGGCACCTACCGCTCGGTCACCTGTGGCTCGTGCATGGCGCCCAACACCTGCAACGCCGGCCAGTGCAGCTGCAACGCCGAGACGGACTCCGGCTTCTGCCAGCGCCTGGGCGCGACCTGCGGCAGCGTCTCGGGCACCGACCTCTGCGGCAACCCGAAGAACGTCGCCAACTGTGGCACCTGCTACGGCACCCAGACGTGCGGAGGCGCGGGCACAGCCAACCAGTGCGGCTGCGGCCAGAGCGACGCGGACTTCTGCACGGCGCGCAACGCCCAGTGTGGCACCGCCAGCGGCTACGACCTCTGCAGCCGCTACCGCACCGTCGCCTGTGGTGCGTGCACGCTGCCCCAGACCTGCGGCGCCTCGAACGTGTGCGCCTGCGTGGCCGAGACCGACGCGGCGTTGTGTGGGCGGCTCTCGAAGACCTGCGGCAGCTTGAGCGCGGTGGACAACTGCGGCACCACCCGCTCGGTGACTTCCTGCGGCACCTGCTCGGCTTCGAACACCACCTGCGGGGGTGGAGGCACGGCCAACGTCTGCGGCTGCACGCCGGAGACCGAGCGTGCGCTGTGTGACCGCCTGGGCAAGACCTGCGGCACCATCACCGCCACCGACAACTGCGGCGGGGCGCGGTCGGCCGCGTGTGGCACGTGCACCGCCGGCGCGACCTGCGGTGCGGTGGGCGTCTCGGCGAACACCTGCCTCTCGGCGCAGCCCTTCCCCAGCACCGGCGTGTGCACCACCAACCAGTACTGCTTCACCGCGGCGACCACGCCCACCATCACGCTGCTCGACGTGTACGCCGAGGCCAGCGGCGACGTGTGGGCGGCGGGCTACGAGGGCCTGGTGCTCCGCGCGCGGGCCGGTGGCGCCACCTCGGGCGTGTACCGCCTGCGCGACGTGACCTTCAACGCGGTGCTGGCCAACGGGCCCAACGACGTGTGGGTGGGCGGCACTTCTGGGTCACTGCTGCACTTCAACGGCACCACCTGGGACGACCTCTCGGTGAGCTCGGACGTCGTCATCTCCGACCTCTTCCGGGACTCGAGCGGGGCCATCTGGGTCGCCGGACAAGCGCGCCCGACGACGTACTCCTGGGTCTTCTTCCTCCGCCGCTACACCGCGCCGGGCACGTGGACGACGCCCATCGTCTCCACCGCCTTCAGCAGCGTCACCGAGCTCACCCAGCAGGGGGGCGACCTGCGGCTCGTCACCAGCGACGGGCTCTACACCTGGCCGCTCCTCGGCCTCTCCACCATGCCGACGCGGCTGAGCACAAACTCGGCGCATGCCGTGGCGAGCGCCTCGAGCAGCGAGCTCTACCTGGGCAACATCAGCTACAGCTCGGGCTACGGGTACTACACGCAGCTCACCAAGTGGGTGGGCACCATCTCCACGAGCGTCACCCTGCCGAACAACGGCTACACCCAGAGCTACCCCGACCCTCAGCTGGCGGCGCGCTCGGTGACCGACGTCGACTACTTCCAGACGACCGCCGGCGGCTGGCACTTCGACGGCGCGAGCTGGGCGACGGTGGGCGGCTCGACCGAGGTGCCGATGCTCTCCCTGCAGAAGGGCCACGGCTCGGCCACGGTGGCGTCCTTCGTCGGCAACTCGGGCGTCTTCCTCACGCGGAGCACCGCGGGCTGGGTCAGCCGCCACGCGTGGAACGTCATTCCCCCGCTGGTGCTCGCCACGAACCAGGCGGTGCTGCCGCTCTCGGCGACGCGCGCCATGGTGCGCCAGGTCGAGTACTCGAGCCTGGGCACCGGCCGTGACGTGGTGGCGATGCTCACGCCCACCGGCTACCAGGGCGTGCGCATTGCGTCGTACGGCACGAACCACGGCGGCTTCTGGTCGCCCGACGGCACCGCGGTGTGGACCACGGAAATCTCCAACAACCGCACCTCGGTGTACCGCTTCGACGGCACCACCTGGGTGCTCAAGGGCACCCTCACCGGCCAGGCGCTCAACCAGGTGGGCGGGGTGAGCGACACCGACCTGTGGCTCACCGGCGGCAGCCGCATGGTGCGCTGGAACGGCACCACCTTCACCGACGTGACCACGCCCTTCACCGGCACCACCGAGTACTTCGGGGCGCTGGTGGCCCTCGACGCCAACACCGCCTTCGTCAGCGTGAGCGGCAACGTGCTGCTGCGCTGGGACGGCAACGCCTGGCAGCTCGAGTCGGCCCTCCCTTCGTCCACCACCACGCGCATCACTTCGTTGTGGAAGAGCCCCCAGGGCTCGCTGTGGGTCTCGGGCACCTTCGGGGTGATGCGCTACCGGGCGGGCGTGTGGACGGCGCTCGGCTTCACGGCCGTGGCGGGCGCCATCTGGGGCACCTCCGACACGGACGTGCACGTGGACCAGGCCTCGACGGGCCCCACCGACGTGGCGCAGGTGTGGAACGGCACGAGCTGGACCACCGAGACGTTCCCCCGGGGGCTGCTGACCCACGCGCGTGCCTCCACCGGGAGCACGACCTGGCTGTGGGACCAGAGCGGCATCCTGAGGAAGTAGGCCGCATGGAGTGGCGCGCGTGGAAGGAGTACGGTCGTTTTCGTCATGCGCGCACTCCTGCTCTCCGTGGTGTCGATCAGCTCGGTGGTCCTCGCCCAGCCCGTGCCCGGCACGTGGTCGGGCTACGTCAACGGCTGGGTGAACGAGTCGCGGCCCGCACGCCCGGCGGGGCTCCTCCTGGGGCCCGCCCGGCAGCCGGTGCTCACCGCCCAGCAGCAGCAGTTGGTGGTGCTCTCGCAGCTCGCCGCGCAGCAGGCCTACGTGACGCAGATGACCATGGTCGAGCGGCAGAAGGAGAACGCCCGCGCGCAGGAACTCGAGACCCTCGCCGCGCAGCAGCGGCTCGTGGCCCAGCAGAACGCGTTGATTGATCAGCAGCAGGCCGCCCAGGCGCAGTTGCTCGCGCAGCAACAGCAGCTCGTCGCGCAGCAGCAGCAACTGCGGGCCGAACAACAGCAGCGCGATGCCGACGCCGCCCTGGCGAAGTGGGCCGAAGAGAAGGCCCTGGTGCAGAAGGAGTTCGAGGCGAAAGAGAAGGACCTCGCGGCAAGGGAAGCGCAGCGCCTCGAGCTGGCCCGCGCGGAAGCGAACAAGGGGCCGGCCGAGAAGGGCCCGGACATTCACCGCTGGGTCGACGAAGAGGGCGTGGTCCACTACTCGACGCGCCCGAAATGACCTCCCTCGCCCTGCGAGAGCGGGCAGAGGGCGGGGTGAGGGGCCGCGCCACCTCACTCCCCTCACTTCACTTCAACTCGACAAACGGCACTGCCCCGCCGAACTCCCGCGCCAGCAACCCCAGCAACCCCAGCAACCCCAGCAGCACCGCGCCTGCGCCGAACTTCTTCGCCGAGCGCAGCGGCACCACGTCGGCGGTCGTTCTCCCGACGCGGCGATCCGCGGGCAGCACGAGCGCGAACCCCGGTTCTCCCCTGGCGTTGGGCTTCGTCGGATCGAGCACCACCCACGTGCGTGACGTGCCTCCGGAGCTGAAGAAGAAGGTGTGCACCCGCGTGCGCCCGAGCTTCTTCATCGCGGCGGCGAAGGGGATGGGGAGCGCGAGCAGCGCGTCGGCGTCATCGACGCGGGCGAGCTGACCATCGGAACCCAGCCCGAAGAAACCGCAGCGCTGGCCGCCGGTCAGGCGCCAGGTGAGGCCGTTGTGCAACGCGGCGAGCTCGAGCATCCCGGCGGGCAGGTCCTTTGCGGGGCGACCGGTGAGCGGCGCTTCGCACGTGACCTGTTGCTTCGCGTCGACCTCTCGGTCGTCAATCGTGATCCGCGTCGTGGGGCCGGGCCGAAATCCCACGACCGCTGGCGCCAGGGCCTCGAGCCAGGCCCGCGCATCACCCTTCGGCGCGAGCGGTGAGACGTGCGCGACGAACGCGGTGCGCGCCGCGAGGGTGGGATCGGCCTTCACGGTCTTGCTGGCGCGAGGGGACACGAGCCCAAGGAGCTCGCTCTGTCCCGCGGGCTCATCGCCGGCGCCGATGAGGGCTCCGTTCCGGTACGGGGCGATGGCCAGCAACCGCCGGGGGAACGGCTTGCTCACGACCTGGTCGAAGGACTTCCCGTCATCGCTCGACCGCAGCACCGCGCTGCGGCTGCCGTAGCCACCGACGGCGACGAGCTCGCTGCCCACCAGGCAGGCATCGCGCAGCGTGCCCGCGTCGTTCGTGGTGCGCAGCTTCGCCTTCTTGAACGTGGCGCCACCGTCCGTCGAGCGACCGGCGAAGAGCGAGCCGGTGTCGAGCGCGCCGAACGCCAGCAGCGCCCCGTCCGGGGACACGAGCATTCGCGTCAGCAGGCTCGCCTTCGTGCTGAACGGAGTGACCCGCGGGCCATCGACGACCCACCCTCCGCCGCCACTGAGCACGAAGAGCCGCTCGCCCACGCTGCAGAAGCCCAGCACGGCCTTCGCGGCTCCGGGCGCCGGCCCCGTGGGAAACAACGTCCATCCGCGGAGCGGATCTTTCGAGCGCAGCACCACGCCGCCGTCGCCCCCGAGCCACCAGGTGCCGCCCACCTCCTGGTGCAGCGCGAAGAGCGCTCCCTTGAAGGGGAGCGCGATGGGCTGCCACTTCTTGGCGCCATCGGTGCTGACGAAGAGCCCGGACGTTCCGGCGGCGAACAGCGCCTCACCCGAAGCCACGAGGGCATTCGTCGGGCCGGGTGACACCTCGGTGCTGAAGCGCTTTCCGTCCCCGGTCACCAGCAGCGTGTGCGCGCCTGCCGCGTAGAGCGTGTCCCCGTGTACCGCGAGGCCCCGGAGGTCACCCTTCGCGTGGGCGAGGCGCTTGAGCGAGAAGTTCGTCTTCGAAGGTGAACCCATGAGCTGACGGTAGCTGGTGCGACGCGAGGCGAGTCACTTCAACTGCAGCCGAGGTGCTTGCTCCGTCGCGGCGCAGCGCGTCTGGGTTCGTGATGGCCCTGCGCACGAGGGCGCCCTACCGTGCGGGGCCCTTTCGCGGCGAAGGCCATGGCCCGCTCCGAGCGGGCAGAGAGTCCCGATGACGACCCTGACGGCGGCGCTGACCGAGGCGCTCAACTCCGCCCTGGCGGACAAGACGTTCAACCGAAACAAGCTGCGCACGCTGGTCATCGGGCCCCTGCAAACGCTCGGAGAACTCGGCGTGTGGGCCTTCGACCGCTGGGAGGAGTACCCCGGCGAGCTCGAGCTGGCCGAAGAGGCCCCGAGCCTGCGCGTGCCGCTCACCGAGTGGTTTCACGGGTACGTCGAGCTGGAGCGCGCCAGCGGCCCCTCGCTGCGGCAGCTGATCAACGCCCCGGTGAGGATGCGCCAGGAAGAGGGGCCCTCGCTGCTCCCTCCGCTGGCGCACCCGGACGCAGCGACGCAGGCCCTGCTCACGGCCCACGTGGCGCAGCTCGACGCCGACGTCGCTCGCGCCCTCTCCGAGCTGGCCAGCTCCGGCGGGTTGGGTGCGTTCCCTCAGCTGGTGGTCTTCCTCCAGCTCGAGGCTGGCAAGCAGGTCGCCTTCCCCACCGCGGTCTATGACGCGCGCGGCGGGGTGGTGTGGCCCGTGGAGGAAGAACGCGAAGACGAGACCTTCAAGGCCCTGGGCGCGACCACCGCGGAAGGCGTGGTGCTCTTCTTCCCCGACGCGAAGCAGGACGGCCTGAAGTTCAAGAAGGGGCAGCGCCCCGTTCGCGAGTACCGCTTCGACACCTGCGCGTATTGGACGCGCCCCGAGGTGGGCGAAGAGCACGAGGGCCTGGGCTGGCGGGAGCGCAAGGCGTCCTTCCTGGTCACGCTGAAGTGGGGCTACACCTCGAGCGACGACGACGGGTCGCCGAAGGAGCGCGCCATCTTCGATGCCTTCTTCAGGCACCTGAAGACGCACCCCGAGCTCGAGTTCGGTGCCCGCCTGTTGCCGCTGCCGCTCGTCGGCGCCTCCGTTGACCGCTACTTCGAGCTCGTCGCCGCGTACGGCTTGTCGATGTGGGGAGCGGTGAAGGAGCTCGCCCAGCGCGGAGGCCTCGACCAGGTGCCCGCGTTCCTGGCGCGCGTGCCTGCAGAGGACGACAGCCGGGCCCGCCTCGAGGGCGAATACGCCGCCGCCCTGCTCGCCGCCGGGCGCTTCGCCGAGGGCCTGGCGGCCTACGAGGCGCTGCCGAACACGGACCGGGCGGACTCGTGGGAAGGGGAGCTCGACTGCCTGCGCGGCCTCGGGCGCTTCGACGCGGTGCTGGCGCGGTTGCAGAAGCTGGAGCCCAGCGAGGACGTCCCGAGCGGGCAGACGCTGCGCCGGGCGATGGCCCTGGGCCGGGAGGGGAAGACCGACGAAGCGCTCGCCGTGCTCGCGACCACCGACGGCGGGAGTGACGCGGAGAGGCGCTGGGCGCGCGCGGTCATCCTGCAGCAGCGAGACCCGAAGGCCGCCGAGCAGGACTTGCGTGCTTCGTTCAGCGAACCGTCGGGTTGGGCCGCCTTCGCCGCGAGTGATTTCGCCGGCGCCCCCGACCTGGTGCAGGCGGCGCTCCGGGAAGAGGCGGCGGTCCGCACCCAGCTCGCTGCGCAGCGCAAGTCCTGGGCCCCCTCGCGTGTCGACGCCGGGGCCGCTCCGGACCTCGTGTTGAGCCAGCAGCCCGACCCGAAGGTCTCCACGACGCCGGTCGCCGAACACGTGCTCGAGCTCGGCGAGGTCAACGAGTTCTGCGTCGACGCCGACACGCTCTGGGTCACGCGGGCCGGCGAGATGGCCAGCGTCGGGCTCACGCCATCAGGAGCGCCTGGTCGCCAGCCCCGACAGGCGCACGCCGCGCGCATCGACGCGATCCACGCGCGGGGTGACCGGCTGGTCTTCCAGGCCGACGGCCGCCTGTTCCTCGCGGGACAGCCCGTCCCCCTGGCGATGCCGCTCTCGCGGCGCGGTGCGCTCGCCTCCCGGGGCAACTTGCTGGTGGTCGAGGGCAAGGGGGCGCTCGCGCTCATCGACGTCACGAAGCCGGGCCTGGTCGGTACCATCGCCTTGCCCGAGGGTGCTCGCGAAGAGATCGACTGCGCCTTCCTCGGGGACGACGTGCTGGTGTGTGTCACCGCCGAGGGGCTGAGCACCGTCGACGTGCGAGACCCGTCGGCACCCCGGCCGCTCGCCTTCTTGCCGCTCAGCATCGACGATCCGAGTCGTCTCGCGATCAGCGAGCAGTTCGCCGTGGTCCAGGGAAGGGGCGAGGCAGACGTCGACAGCTCGCGTGGGCCCATCGCGGTCATCGACCTGCGGTCCCCTGGGGCGCCCCGCTGCGTGGCGCGCCTCTCGTCGCCCCGGCGGGTGCTGCAGGTGGCGCTCGACCGTGGCGAGTTGCTGGTGCTCGACACGGAACTCCGCCTGTTCACTCTTCGGCTCGCGCACGACGCGCTGCCGCAGGTGGTGAACGTGCAGCGGCTGCCCGAAGACCGGGAGCAGGAGCTGGATGACCGGTCGATCAAGGGGCTGATCAAGCGACAGGGGCGGGTGCATCTCGTCACCCGGAAGAAGCTGATCACCCTGGAGGACGAACCCGTGGTGCGCGACCGCACCAACGACCCTTCCCATGGCGTCACGGGCCTCGCCCCACGCCTCGCCCAGTGGGTCGAGGAGCGCCTGCGCGAAGTGAAGGCCAGCCATCCTGACCTCAAGCTGGGCGCGCTGGTCCTCGAGCGGGTGCCGCAACGCTACCGCGACGAGGAGGAGGTGCGGTTGCGCCTCACCGGGCCGCGAAGCCTCGCTGGCTTCAGCGCAGCCATCGACCCGGTCGCGACCTTCTCCGTCGCCCCGGCGGAACTGCCCGGCGGACCGGCGCCCGAGTTCTATGCGCCGCCCAAGGCCTCGAACCGCGTCGAGGGGAACGAGCGCGCCGAGGCCGAGGCGTGGGCCTGGGCGCGCGAAGTCGGAGAAGCGCTGCGGCTCATCGCTGCGAGCCAGGCGCTCAAGGAACTCGCGTCAGGGCGCGTCTACCTGTGCGAAGGCGCGCACGAACTCGTCGTGGCCGTGCTCACCGAGCCGGGCTTCCCCTGGGAACCGGAGCCCCATGTCACGGCTGACAGCGAGTCCGACGATGACGAGTCCGACGATGACGAGTCCGACGATGACGAGGACGGCGACGACGACGACGACGGCGATGACGACGACGACGGCGATGACGACGAGGAGAAGGCCGACGACGGCGACTGACCTTCCTGCTGCTGTTCACCGCTGCACCGCGGATGTCCCCGCGCGGTGCGACTGCACGTGGGTCGGTGCGGGGAGCGGCCAAAGCACTGGGGAGCGAGGGGGCGTGGGGGCCCTGCGCCGTGCCCGGATTGGGCAGCCCCTCGGCACGAGCGTTCCGGTGACTCGCAAGTACAGGCTTCGTCCCGGGCCCTGCACACTGACGGACTCGGTGGTGGTGCGCACCCCCACGGAGTCCGTCAGTGTCGATTCAATCGAGACGCCACGCCTTCGAGGGGCTCGCATGCGATGCGCACGGCCGACGCTCCGCGAACGACCGCCACCCCACATGCTGCTGTTCACCGCCGCACGTCGGAGATGCCCTCGCGGTTCGACTGCGCGTGCGTGACGGCGAAGGCCCTGGGGGAGCGAGGGTGACGTGGAGACCTTGCGCCGTGCCTGGGTTGATCAGCCCCTCGGCTCGAGCGTGCCGCTGACGAACCCGTGCAGGCTTCGTCTCGTGCGATTCACAGTGACGGATTTCTGGTGCTGCCCCCGTGCGCTGAAAGTCCGTCACTGTTGCTGAATCGAGACGTCGCGTCTTCGAGGGGCCCGCACGCGATGTGCACGGCCGACGCTTCGCGAATGACCGCCACCCTTCAGGCTGCTGTTCAACGCCGCGAGGTGGCTGAGCGCCGCACCCACCACGCCCGCGTCGCGTCTCGAGCAGCGCAAGGGGTCGGCGCGCTCGACGGGCTCGGCCAAATCGGCTGCGCCGTCGTCACCGCGGCTCGTCGGGCGTCCGCGCCGGTCAATGACGGACGTGCGTGCTCTCTTCAATCGCGCCGCGAGCCGCCCCCCGTTTCGAGGTTCACAAGATGCGCGGCCCACCGCGCATTCTGCGCATCTCAACGCAGCCTCCCGTCACGGCGTCGTCGGCCTCGCCTCGCGCTGCCCCAGCTTCACTGCCGGTACGCCGCCCCAGATCTCCCCCGCGCCGACCTTGGTGCCCTTCTTGAGCACCGCGTTGGCGGCGATGACCGCGCCGTCGCCGATCTCCACGCCTGGGAAGATGACCGCCATCAACCCCACCGTGACCTTGCGACCGATCCTCACCCGCTCGGTGATCAACTGCCCGCGCTCTGCCGCGTGGGCCACCAGGGTGACGTCACCGCCGATGACCGTGTCGTCGCCGATCTCGATCAAGTTCGAGTCGCCGATGATCGCGGTGTTGATCTGCACCCGCGCGCCCAGCTTCATGCCCATCAGCGCGTGGAAGAGGTTGATGAACGGGGTCACCCGCATGAAGTTGATGCACGTGTACCGGACCAGGAGGATGAGCGCGTTGTAGCTGGCCCACTGGTAGCCCTTGAGTGAGTAGTAGGGGTACCTGCCCAGCGGCGTGCCGGCGCGCGTGAGGAAGCGGTACGCGGCCACCACGAAGATGACGAAGAAGGCGTACGAGAAGTACGCCACGAACAACCCCACCGAGAGCGCGGCGACGCGCGGCAGCCGGGCCCACGCGGCCGTGGCGTCGAAGACCAGCGAGAGCACGAAGAACCCCGGCGTCGCCGCAAGGCCTCCGAGCACCGAGAGCTGCAGGTACAACCCCGCCGTCAACAGCACCTGCACGGACGTGGCAAAGCGGTGCAGGAAGGGCAGTTGATCAGGAGCAGGAGCCATGCGCCCGAGTATGGGCGCCCAGGGTCGCTACGCCTGCACGGAATTGATGTCGGCGCTCTCGAGCACCGGCTTGCCGAAGCCCTTCTTCGCCACCTCGACCATCGCGAAGCCCAGCTGCCGGGTCGAGGTCACGTACTTCGTCAGGCCCTTGATCAACGGGTAGAGCGGCTTGGTGAAGACGTACATCCACTTGTACGAGGGCGTCTTCGACTCGATGCCGTCCATCGGTTGGATGTAGCCGGGCCGGAAGCAGTACACGGCCTTGAAGCCCACCTTCTGCAGCGCGTTCTCCGCCTCGCCCTTCACCCGGGCCCACATGGCCGAGCCCTTCTCGGTGGCGTCGGTGCCGGCGCCGGAGATGAAGCAGAAGGTGAGCCCGGGGCTCTTCGCCTTGAGCGCCTTCGCCGCCGCGAGCGGAAGGTCGTAGCTGATCTTCCGGTACTCGGCCTCGGTCACGCCGCCCGACGAGATGCCCAGGCAGAAGAACACCGCGTCCACGCCCTCGAAGGCCGCGCCCGCAGACGAGTACTCGGTGAGGTCCTTGAGCAGCAGCTCGCCCAGCTTCTCGTGCTTCTGCGAGAGCGCGCTGCGCCCCACCGAGATGACCTGCGTGACCTCGGGCCGCGAGAGCAGCTCGCGCAACACGCCCTGCCCAATCATTCCCGACCCGCCGAAGAGGAGTGCCTTCATGGCGCGTCTTCTAGCGGCCTCCCCGCAAAAGGGGGCCACCGAATCGGGGCGCGAAAACCGTGCTGCGAGCACCGCCAATCATGCGCCCGTGCCTGCGTGCGCGCGCCGGGTGGTTCCGGAGACCTGCACCGACGAACGCGCTTCAGTACATCGGCAGCACGGCGTCGGCCCACAGCCGGTTCCACGAGATGCAACCGGTCTCGGTGGGGTGCACGCCGTCTTCGAGCTCCGCGGTGTGCCCCTGGAACCACGTGTACAGGTCCGGCCCGGGGCGCAGGTTGTTGGTGGCCACCAGCACGTCGATGCCCGACGTGTTGTACAGCGCCGTGCCGCTCGGGAAGCCGTAGTAGCGGTCGGTGGTGTACGGGATGCGCGCCAGCACCGGCACGCGGCCGGCCGCCTTGAGGTGGTCGATGATGTACTGCATGTCGCCCATCCACTGCGGCAGGCCCGCCGCGCCGGCGTAGGCGTCGTTGGTGCCGAGGCTCACCGCCCAGTACTTCGCGTGGGGGAACGCCGCGAGCCAGGCGTCGATGTTGGCGCGCACGTCGGCCGCGCCGGCGCCCACGATGCCGCCACCACCCTGCGCCGGGTACTGGCCCTTCGCCGTCTGCAGGTTGGCCTGGAACGAGGGCTGGTTGCCCACGCCCGACTGGCTGCCACGCTTGGTGGCGCGGTTGGTGATGCTGTCGCCGATGAACATCCAGGCGTCGGTGACGCCGCCGCTCGCGTCCCACGCGTCGATCTCATCGAGGGTCGAGGCCGAGTCCATCACCAGCTTGAGCCAGCGCTGGCCGCTGAAGGGCAGCAGGCTCGCGCGGGTGATGTACGGGTTGGCGGTGATGGTAGCCACGGTGGTCCACGTACCGTCCTGGCCGTTGGTCGAGTCCGCGCTCGTCAGCCAGTGGAAGGCCGCCATGCCTCCGCCGTTCAGGTCGCCGGTCGCCGAGTCTTCGTTGGAGATCTGCACGTAGAGCTGGGAAGGCCCGGCGCCCAGGTCGAGGGCCGCCCACGCGCCCTTCGGGGCCGTCCACGCGTAGGAGGCGCGGTACGCCCCGTCATTGAGCAGCGAAGGGGTGTTGGTGCCGAAGATGGGCCGGCCCAGGCCGAGCCGGGGCATGGCCACGATGCCGCCGGTGCCCGCGGGCGTCGCCGTCAGCGTGGCCGTCGCCGCGCCCGAGTTCACCGCGTCGGTGTTGGTCTCCACGCAGGTGAGCACCAGGGCCCCCTCGGCCACCGGCCTGAAGGTGACGGAGTTGGTCGACCCGCTGACGACGCCGGCCGCGCCGCCCACGTTGGTGAAGGTCCCGTTGGTGAGGGTCCACGCGTACGTCATGCTCGGCCGCGCCACGACCGAGGCCGTCGCCGACGTGCCCAGGGCCACGGTGGCCTGGACGCTGATGGTGGGGGTGACCGGCGGCGCAGAGATGACCTGCACCGAGGCCGAGGCCGTGGGGCCCTGCACGTTGGCGGCGTTGAGCTCCGCGCAGGTCAGGCCCAGGGTGCCCACCGTGCCCGCGGTGAAGGTGACGCTGTTGCTCGCCCCGCTGGTGACTCCGGAGGTGCCTCCCGCGCTGGTGAGCGTCGCGTTGGTCGCCCCCCACAGGTAGTGCATGCCGGTGTTGGCGGTGACCTGTGCGCTGCTGCTGGCGCCGGCCTCGAGGGGCGTGGTGGTCACGAGGCTGGGCCGCGTCGGCGTGGCCGCCACCGTCACCGACTTCGTGGCCGGGAGGCTGGTCGCGACGCCGTTGCTCTCGACGCAGGTGAAGTCAGTGCTGCCCGCGACGCCCGCCGTATAGGTGATGGTGTTCCGGCCCGTGGCAGTGACGCCGGCCAGGCCGTTGGCCGAGGTGACGGCGCCGTTGGCGATGGTCCACAGGTAGCTCATGCCCGTCAGCGCCACGACGGAGGCGGTGCGGCCCGACTGCCCTTCGGAGACCGGGCTCGTCGCGGTGATGACCGGCATCACCGGGCTGCCCGCGGGGTTCACCGTGATGCTGGCGGTGGCCGGCGCGCTGCTGCCGTTGGGGCCCACCACGCCGTTGCGCTCGACGCAGGTCAGCGTGACCGGGCCCACGGCTCCGGCGGTATAGGTGACGGTGTTCGTTCCCGTGGCGGTGACGCCCGCGGTGCCGCCGGTCGAGGTGAGGGTGCCGTTGGCGATGGTCCACAGGTAGGTGAAGCCGGTGCGGGCCGTGACCTGCGCGGTGCGGCCCGTCTGTCCGGCGTTCACCGGGCTGGCCGCGGTGATGGTGGGCGGGAGCGGCGCGGCCTTCACCGTGAGGCTCTTCGAGAGCGCGGCGCTCTTCGTGCCCGCGAGGTTCACTTCCTTGACCGTGAGCACCAGCGTGCCCGCGGCGCCCGCGGTGAAGGTGACGGAGTTGGTGGTGCCCGCCAGCTCGCCCGCGTCGCCGTGGGCGTTGGTGAAGGTCCCGCCGGCGAGGGTCCACAGGTACGTGGCGCCGGCGCGCGCGGTGACGCTCGCCGTGAGCCCGCTGCTGCCGGCGGTGACCGGCGTGGTGGAGGTGATGGCGCTCGGCTTGACCGGCGCGGCGATGACCTGCGTGGTGGCGCTCGCGGCGGCGCTCTTGAGGGCCGCGACGTTGATCTCCACGGCGCTCAAGGTGAGGGTGCCCACCACGCCCGCGGTGAAGGTGACGGTGTTGCGACCGCCGCTGATCACCCCCAGCTTCGAGCCGCTGATGGTGCCGCCGACGATGGTCCACGAATAGGTCATGCCGACGGTGGCGGCGACGCTGGCGGTGTTGCCCGCGACGGCGGTGGTGACGAGGGCCGGCGCGGTGACCGCGGGGGCCGTGGGCACCGCGGCGATGTTCACCGAACGGGTGCCCGTGCTGCTGGCGCCCCCGACGGTGCGCGTGACCTGGCACGACAGCAGCACGGCCCCGGAGGCGCCGGCGGTGAAGGTCATCGAGCGCGCGGTGCCACCGGCAGTGACGACGCCGTTCTGGACGCTCCAGGCGTAGGTGACGCCGGCCTGGCTGGGCACCGTGGCCGTCGCGTTGGCTCCGGCGCTCACGTTCACCGGCGCGGTGATGGTGGAACTGGGGGGCAGGGCGACGGTGACCGACGCGCTCGCGCTCACGCCGGTCAGCAGCGCGTCGGTGGCCGTCACCGACTGGGTGCCGGCGGTGTTGAAGGTGAGGGTGAGGCCTGCCGCCACGCCCGATGAAAAGACCGCGGGCACGGGCACGGCGGCGGCGAGGTCACTGCTGGTGATCAGCGCAGTGCCTGCGTAGTCGGCGACCAGCGCCCCGGTCGCGTCGAGCGCCGAGACGGTGAACGTCACGGGCGCTCCGGCGACGGCCTGCGTGGGCACCCCGCTGAGCCGGAAGGCGCTCACCGGCGCCGCCTGGGCCTGACAAGACAAGACAACCAAAGAAAATGCGACCAACGCCCCGGACTTCAAACGCAAACCAGCGCCCATGACCCGCCCCTTGGTGAACTGCAATCAGTGTGTGCAGTTTTCCTACCATGTAGGCAGCGGGATTGCTGTCGGGCCTGACCTTCCTCTCAGGAAATCAGCGTGGCCTGCGCCTCGGGCTTCACCGGTTCGGTGAGGTGATCGCCCGCGACCTCGTGGAAATACAGGCGCACCGGGGCATGGGGCTTCAATGACGCAAAAAATGTCTCGGAGACCTGGTTGGGTCGCTTCGAGCCTGATTGTCCGCGACGGCGTCGCTTCTCTTCGCGCGGCGAGTCGGCCTTCAGGGGCACGAGGTCGCAGGAGCACTCCCCCCGGGTGACGAGGAAGAGCGTGTCGCCTGCGGGGAAGAGGCGCTGCACCTGGGGATTCACCTCGCGGCTCACCCCGAGGCGCAGCGCGACCAGCGCCGCTTCGAGCGCGGCGGAACGACTTCCTTCGATGCCCACGGTCAGGAACGAACACATGGCGCGCAGGGTAGACGAAACGGGCGTCACTGCATCGCGGCCGTTGAGATTCACAGGATGCGCGCCCACCGCGCATCTCAACGCGCCCTTCCTTCAGCGCTTCGCCGCCGCCCTTCTTGCGTTCGGCGCAACCAAAATGCCCCGCTGTCTACGCTCGGTGGTGCTCGCACCCTCGACCACACGGTGGCACGTCGAGTGCTCCGCCCTGCCCGAAGTCAACCAGGGGGTCTCACATGGGCAACACACGGGGCAAGGCGGGGCGAAGCAACACCATCGGATCGGCACGAGGCGGCCCCGTGCAAAGAAAGTCGTGGCCTCGGTGGCTCGTCGTCGCGGCGGCGATCGCAGGATGCGGGTGGCCCGATGGGTCGGACGCGGTGGACAGCACGAGTCTCCCCCTGACGCAGCCGGCGGCTCCGCGGCTGGCCTGGGAGACCGTCGTCAACAACGCGAGTCTGATCCCCAATGCGGGAGGCAAGACCTTCAGTTCGTACAATCAGCCCTCCGTGAACGGAAAAGGGTTCGTGGTCTTCCGCGCGCGCAGCACCGGGTCGGAAGGAGGCGGAGGCGAAGGCGAGACGGTGCTGCTCCCCGCCGCGGCTGAAGGCTCGGGCTCCGGCTCCGATGCAGGCTCGGGCGCAGGCTCCAGTCCGGTGCGCGGCATCTTCACCCGCGACCTCGGCACGAAGCTCACTCCGGGGCCAGTCACGCCCATCGCGGTCACCGGGGGCATCGCCCCTTCGCCCAACAACCTCGCCGCACCCTTCAACGAGTTCCCCTCCATTCCGCGCATCGACCTCCTGACGCGCACCGTCGCCACGCGCGGGCAGACGCGGCCGGTGTGGCAGTTCGCGCTCGATGACGCGGGCACCACCACCAAGGTGGGCACCTCGGGCGTGTTCGCGAACCCGGGCGGCGTGCTGCAGGCCGGGGCCAACCTCCTGGGCGGGGTGGCCGACTACCCCACCGGCCAGCTCGTGTTCCCCGAGTACCAGGTGCCCGGGGCCGTGGCGGGGACCCGCTTCGACCAGTTCCCCGGCGCGCCGGGCCTCGCGGGCTCGACGGTGGTCTTCAAGGGCAACTGGACGCAGGATCTCGGCGGCGGCCTGACCGAGGGTCGCACCGGGGTCTACTACCGCGACCTCTCCGTGCCCCTGAGCCGCGTGCAGCGCGTCGCCGACAACGTCAGCTCGCTGATCCCCGGCACCACCACGCTCTTTGGTTCCACTGCGCCGCCCAGCGCCGCGAAGGGCTTCATGGTCTTCGTCGGCTCCGACAACGAGGACAACCCCACGGCGGGCGGCGTGTACCGCGCGCCCCTGCGCCCCAACCCCACGCTGCAGACGCTGGTGAAGATCGGGGGCCGGGTGCCCAACGCCTCGGGGCAGCCGACCGCGGACACCTTCACCCGCTTCGGTGAGGGCCTCTCGTTCGACGGGCGCTACGTCGCCTTCTGGGGCGCCTGGGGCACGGCAACGCGCTCCTTCCAGATGCAGTGCGCGGGTGACGGCAACAAGGAGGTCATCAAGTACTGCGTCGCGCAGAGCCTGAACAAGGACGGCTGGTACACCCACACCGTGCCCGTCCACCAGGGCCTCTTCGTGCACGACCTCCAGACGAAGAAGACGTGGATGGCCGCGCAGACCGGGCCCACCTTCCAGGACTTCTTGTTCTGGAACTTCTCCGGGCGGGCGCCGAGCCCCAAGGGAGGCTCCGAGGAAGAGAGCCTCGAGCCTCCGCGCTGGCGCTCCAACGCCTTCGCGGCGGTCAGCGCGGTGGGGGAGTCGACCTGGCAGGTCGCCTTCAAGGCGCTGCGTACCAACACGGTCACCGGCCTGTACCTCGTCGACGGGCCGTACACGCGGGCCAGCCGCTTCACCGTGCTCGTCGACACCCACACCTCGGCGTGGAACGTCGATCTCGGAGCGCCTCCCGCGGACGCCACCGGCCTCGTCCCGCTCCTGGTCACCTCCATGGGCATCGAGCGAGACTCCTTCCGCAGCGATGGAAGGGAGGATGGCTCGCGCTACCTGGTGATCAACGTCAGCATGGCCAACGCCGATGCCTCCGTGACCTGGGCGGGCATCTACCTGGCGCGCATGCGGAATGACGACGACGACCACCACGGCGACGACTGAAGCGGTGGTTCGCCGTGGGTGCTCGAGGCCGGGGCGGCGCGCTACTCCGCGACTTCGAGGCCCACGGTGAACGCCGACCGCGCCTTGCCCAGCGCCTTGCGTGCCGTCTTCTCTGCCTTGAGCGCCTTGTGGAAGAACACCGGCGACTTGTTGCCGTACTCCGCGAGGTTCGCCTCGCCGTGCTCATCGAGGTCTTCGCAGATGGCCTCCAGCGCGTTCAACTTCGCGTCGATGATGCTCGGTTGATCCTGGTGCTTGCCCAGCGTCGAGGCCGCGGCCCACAGGTCGAACGGCTCGCCGTGGGTGGCCAGCTTGATCAACCGCGCCACCTCCACGGAAGGGCCCGCGGCGCCCTTCTTCTGCCCAATGGCGGAGAGGAACTCGGCCGACCCGCGCACGGTGTCGAACACCGGCTGGGCCATCGCTTCCTTCGCCACGTCCCGGTCTCCCTTGTAGGCGAGCTTGAGCTCTGGCACCCACTGCTTGGCGTCGGCGCCCAGGCCCACCAGCGCCGCTGCGCGCCAGAACCGCGGCCAGGCCGACGACTTCTGATCAGCCACCGCCTCGTCGGCCTTCTCCAGCGCCGCCTGGTACTTCCCGCCGAGCACCAGCGCCTTGGCGAAGTACGAGAGCAACAGCTTCTGCTTCGCGTGCTTCTTGAGCACCACCAGGGCCTTCTCGATGTCGGAGGGCGCGGCAGGGTGGTGCAGCAGATCGTCGACGGCCATCAACACATCAAGCGGGTCCGTGCTCATCGGGGCATCATGCCTGCCCAGGCGCGCCTTCCCAGCTCAGTTCGAGGCGCTCCCGTCCCCGAAAGGTCGCCAGCTTCTCCGCCGTCGTGGCCCTGCTTATGCCGCGCTGCAGCGTGCGCCCTGCTTCACCGCGGCCGGGGTGAAGGAACAGCTCCTCGTGTCTGCGCGTGACGGCCACCCCGGGCATGGTCACCGCGTACTGGCTGCCCGTCTGGCATTCCACGACGCCGCTGCAGGCCTGCGCGCGAGCGACCGGCGTTGGCTGGTGTTGGGCAGTTTCTTGTTACGCAGCTGAGACACGCGCGTAGGTGATTGTCATGTCAGCGAAACCGCTGTTCAGCCGCCTCCCCGAGGTCGACACTCACCGCGACGTTCATGGCGAGGGGTCGGGGCATGATGCAGCAACCAGCGGGCACGTTCGATTTCCAGGCGCTCTTCGAGGCGCTGCCTGACGCCGCGTTCGTCTTCGACCAGGACACCGGGCAGATCCTCGCGGCCAACTCGCCCGCCGCCCGCCTCTATGGGTACTCGCGCGCCGAGCTCCTGGGCCTGAGCGCCGCGGAGCTCTCGACGGAGCCCCTCGAGACCATGAAGGCCCTGCACGGCACCGACTTCCATGCGCACCGCCGCGTGCACCGGCGCAAGGACGGCACCACCTTCGTCGTGGAGGCCTCGGTGAGCCCCTTCACCTGGGAGGGTCGCGCGGCACTGGCGGTCATCGGCCGCGACAGCACCGAGCGGCAGGCGATGGAAGACGCGCTGCGCGGGAGCAAGGCGCTGCTGTCCAATGCCTTCCACCGCAGTCCGTTGCTGATGGCCATCAGCGACCTCGCCACCGACCGCTACCTCGAGGTCAACGACGCCTTCTGCGCCCGCATCGGCTTCACGCGGGAAGAGATGGTGGGCCGCACGGCCGTGGAGCTGGGGATGATCGACGCGCAGGAGCGCGAGCTCCTCGCCCAGCGGCTGATGAGCGCCCCCAGGAACACCGCCATCGAGCTGATCATCAGCAGCAAGAGCGGTCCGCGGATCACCTGCCGCTACTGGGGCGAGGTGGTGAACTCCTCCGAGGGCCCCAAGCTCCTCGGGGCCGCGGAAGACGTCACGGAGCACCGCCAGGTCGCCCAGGCACGCGAGGAGGCGTTGATCCGCCTCGAGAAGATCGCCAGCCGCGTGCCCGGCGTCGTGTACCAGTACCGCCTGCGCCCCGACGGCACCTCGTGCTTCCCCTTCGCCAGCGAGGCCCTGCGCGACATCTACCGGGTCTCCCCTGAAGAAGTGCAGCACGACGCGGCGGTCGTCTTCACCCGCCTGCACCCCGAAGACAGCCCGGGCGTGGTGGCCTCGATCCAGCAGTCGGCCCGCGACCTGACGCCGTGGCAGCACGAGTACCGCGCCAAGTTCGAAGATGGCACGGTGCGCTGGCTGCTGGGCAGCGCGCTCCCCGAGAAGGAAGCCGACGGCGCGGTGCTGTGGCACGGCTTCATCACCGACGTCACCGAGCGCAGGCAGGCCGACGAGGCGCTCAAGAAGAGCGACGAGCGCTTCGTGTTGGCCATGGACGCGACCAGCGACGCCCTGTGGGACTGGGACCTCGTCACCGACGGCGGCTACTTCAGCCCCGGCTACTTCCGCATGCTGGGCTTCGACGTGGGCACCTTCGCGGCCACCGGGAAGAGCTGGCGAGACTTGATTCATCCCGCCGACCGCGACGCCGCCGACCGGGCGAACCTCGACTGCATCGAGGGCCGCAAGGAGCGCTTCGAGGTCGAGTACCGCATGCGGGCCCACGACGGCGCCTGGCGGTGGATTCTCGGGCGCGGCAAGTGCGTGGCCCGTGACGCCCACGGCCGCGCGCTGCGGTTGCTGGGCACCCACGTGGACATCACCGAGCGCAAGAAGCTCGAGGCCGGGCTGGCCCAGGCTGACCGGATGGCGAGCATGGGCATGCTGGCCGCCGGCGTCGCGCACGAGATCAACAACCCCCTGGCCTACGTGCTCGCCAACCTCGAGACCCTGGCGCTCGACCTGCCGAAGCTCGTGGAGCTCGCCCGCTGGTGCGCCACGGCCATCGCCGAGCAACAGGGCCAGGCCGCGCTCGCCGGCCACGACGCCGGGCTGCTGCGCCCCGGCGCCCTCGAAGAACTGCTCGAAGGCGCCCGCGACGCGCTCGAAGGCACCCGGCGCATCCGGAAGATTTCGCAGGGCCTGGGCACCTTCGCCCGCGCCGAGCGCGTCGAGCTCAACCACGTCGACGTGAACCTCGCCCTCGAGACCGCGATCTCCATGGCGCACAACGAGGTGAAGTACCGGGCCCAGCTCATCAAGCAACTCGGTCCCGTGCCGCCCGTGCTTGCGTCCGACGGCAAGTTGGCGCAGGTCTTCCTGAACCTGTTGATCAACGCGGCCCACGCCATCGACGAGGGACACGTGGACCGCAACCGCATCACCGTGCGCACGTGGAGCGAGGGCGCGTCGGTGTTCGTCGAGATCGCCGACACCGGGCATGGCATTCCCGCCGAGAACCTGGGGCGCATCTTCGAGCCGTTCTTCACCACCAAGAAGGTGGGCGTGGGCTCGGGCCTCGGGTTGTCCATCAGCAAGAACATCGTCACCGAGTTCGGCGGTGAGCTCCGCGTCGAGAGCCGGGTCGGCGAAGGCACGCGCCTCTTCGTGCGCCTGCCGGCCTGCGCGGCCACCCCGGTGGCCCTCCCGCCTCCGCAGCCGGCGAAGCCCGCCGCGCCCGCGGTCCACGGACGGGTGCTCGTGGTCGACGACGAGGAGCCCATCCGCCGCATCCTCCAGCGGCTGCTCGCCGAGCACGAGGTGCTCACCGCGGCGTCGGGTCGCGAAGCCCGGGCACTGCTCGAGAAAGACCAGCGCTTCGATGTCATCCTCTGCGACCTGATGATGCCCGAGATGACCGGCATGGAGCTCCACGCCTGGCTGGTCGCCACGCTGCCCGTGCTCGCGCGCCGCGTGGTCTTCGTCTCCGGCGGCGCCTTCACGCCCCACGCGTCGGACTACCTCGCCAGCGTGTCCAATGTCCTCCTCGACAAGCCCATCGACCCGGTGCGACTGCGGAGGCTGACCTCGGAGTTGGTGCGCGCCGCGAGGACGCAATCGCCGGCGGCGTCTGCGTAGAGTGGGCGCATGGGTGTGCTCGCCATGGTGACGCTGTTGACCGCGGCGGTGCCTGAGCCTGCGCTCCTCGAGAAGCTGGGCGCGCGGGCGCTGCAGCTCGAGGCCTTCACCGAGGCCGCGCAGCTGACCCTCGAGGTGCACGCCGAAGAGCTCGACGCCGCGGGCGCGGTGAACAAGACCACCCAGACGACGCTGCGGGTCACCCGCGCGGGCGGCAAGGTGGGGCGCACGCTGCTGCACCACGAAGAGAACGGGAAGGACCTCACCGAGGCCAAGCGCGCCGAGCTGGAGCGCCCCCCGAAGAAGGCCGAGGCCGCCATGCGTTCGCCCTTTCACCCCGCGGAGCAGCCCAAGTACCGCTTCGTGATGCTGCCGCCAGCGGGCGAGGCGGGGCTGCTGCGCGTCGGGTTTCAGCCGGCGGGCGAAAAGGACGAGGCGCTGTCCATGGGTGACGCGACGGTCGACCCCGTCAGCGGCGACACGGTGGCGTTGTCGATGCGCCCCTCGAAGAACCCGATGTTCGTCGAGGCGCTGTCCATCGACTGTGCGTTCGAGGCGCAGACCCCGGCGGGCCGCGCGCTCTCGAAGCTGACCATCAAGGGCATCGCGGGGCTGTTGTTCTTCAAGAAGCGGTTTCGCGTGGTGACCACGCTGCGCGACTACGAAGGGCCCTGAGGCCGCGTCCTGGGGCAGAGTCCGGGCACCATGCCCCTCGTGCTGTGGTCCAACGACCTCTTCGACCGCGAGGCCGAGCCCCGACACGAAGGTGAGTTCGACGACCCCGCGCAAGCCCTCGAGGCGCTGTGGCGCGCGGTGCTGCAGCAAGGCGTCGCCGACGACGGGCGGCCGAGCTTCACCGACTTCCACCTCCGCTTCCCCGGGCGCTCGGTGCGGATCCCCCGCGACCCCTCGCGAAACCCCGAGCTGGCGCGGCTGCGGGCCCGCCGCGACGAGCCTGGCTTCCTCGCGTGGTTGGGCTTCGTCCATGCGCGCCACCTCGAGCAGCCCTTCGACTTCGGGCCCTTCCTCGCTGCGGCGCGTGACGACTGGCCTTCGCCGGTGGAGCGGGTGGTCGGCGTGTTGCGGGCTGCGCTGGGCTTCGACGAACCGTTGCGACCGGCGGGCACCAACACCTTCGAGGCCGGGCCGGGCTTGCGCGTGGTGGGGAGCGGCTGCCCTTCGAGCGACGCCGTGGAGCAGTGGTGGGTGTCGTTGCCAGCGCTCGCGCTTGGCGGCGTGCCCGTGCGCTTCGAGGTGGAGGTGCAGCTCGCCGCGGAAGGGGCGCGGTACCGCGTCGACGCCGACGATTCGCCGGGCACCCAGCCGCTGCGAGACGCGCTGCTGGCCGCGGGCTTCGCGGGTTGACCAGGGCGCCCGCGACCGGTGGCGCCCGACTGCCTGGAGCCGGGGCTCAGGCCCCGAGCTGGGAGACGTCGAGGGCGGCGACGCCCAGGGCGGCGAGGTGGGCCTGCCAGCCGGCGGCGTCGAGGGTGCCGTCGAGGTAGTCGCCGAGCACGCGGCCGGCCTCGAAGGACACGGCGCCGCGCACGAAGGAGGTGACGTGGCCCGGCAGGTTGGTGGACACGAAGCCGCGCTCGAGCGGAGCGGGGTGGCGAGGCGGAGGGCGGCGGCGATGCAGTCGCGGGCGGGCGGGTGCGAGTCGAGGGGGTTGGCCTCGGCGTCGGCCAGCGCGCGGGTGGAGGCGGCGTCGACCCTGCTGGAGATCAGCGGCGCGCCCATGAAGTGGCGGAAGCCGGCGGCGAGGGGCGGCAGGAACCCGCGGCGCAGGAGCGGGGCGAGCTCGTGGTCGACGTAGGCGGCGTAGCCGATGGAGGCGCGCTCGACCTTCTTCATGCCCTCGACGAAGGCGTGCATGACCCGTGAGTGGGAACGGGGGGCGGAGTTTTTGGAATTGGGGGCAGCGCAGGCTGGCGCTCGGGGGCTTCGATGGGCGGTTTTCGTCTCCTGCGATCGGCAGAGCTCGTCTCTGTGTTTGGGTGCCCAGGGTCGCCCCACTCCCATCCTCGCCCCCCGGGGCGAGGGGTGCGCTCATCTGCCGCGCGGGCTAGACGAGGCGCAGAGTCGAATGGGGCAAGGCCTCAATTTTCAGGAACGGTCGGTAGGGGTTCATCCACCGTCGGCCCTCGACGGTTTTCGTGAGTGGCGACGCGGGGCGCTGAAGCAGCAGCATCCAACGGCTGCTGCTGCCCTTCGGCAGCAACTGCGGGAAGTCAGATGTTGCTGCCTGGGCGGTTGATCAGGCGCATGCCAAGACCATCGAGAAGAAGCGTGGGTGTCCTGCGCTGCGAGCGGTCCTGCACATTGAGGCCTTGCCCCATTCGACTCTGAATCCCGTCTGGCCCGCGCGGCGAGCGCTCCCCTCTCCCCGGGCGGGGAGAGGAAGGGAGTGGGGCGAAGCCATGCACCCAAACGACGAAACAACCTGTGCCGATCGCAGGAGACGCAAACCTCCCACCGCAGCCGCTCCGCGAGCGCGTCCCCCGCCTCCATACTAGAAGCTCCCCATGCGCTTGCTGGCCCTCGCCCTGACCCTCGTCGCCGCAGCCGCGCACGCCCAGTACACGAACACCCTCACGGGCCTGAACTACAGCAACCCCTACGCGGCGAACGCGGCCTTCTTCCAGCAGCAGATGCAGCAGAACGCCTACTTCCAGACGCGCATCCGCGCGGTGACCACTCCCACCCCCACTCCCCAGGCCGCTGCGCCGGTGAAGGTGGCCCCGCCCGCCTTCAAGCACGCCCTCACCGCGACCGACTTCACCCCCGCCGGCAAGCGCACCATGCCCGAGCAGTTCGCGAAGAACGCCAAGACCGCCGGGGAGCGCGCCCAGGTCATCCAGCTGTGCCGCGCCATCCAGTCGGGCATCGAGGCCCAGCCCGGGGTGCGCAAGCACAACCTCTCCACCGCCGTCACCGTGCTCCTGGGCATCAGCCTGCAGGTGTCCACCGGCCGCGAGTTCTCCGACGCCGAGAGCGAGGGCCTGCAGTTGATCATCAACGACGCGCTCGCCGAGCTGCCCGGCTTCAAGGCCATGAGCAACGAGAAGCGCACCGCCGCCTACGACGCCTTCCTCATCACCGGCGGCCTCATCGCCGGCATGGCCCAGAACGCCACTGAGACCGGCGACGCCGCCCAGCTCGCCCTCGCGAAGGACATGGCGAAGCAGGCCCTCACCCAGTTCCTGAAGTGATGCCCTACCGCTGATCGACCCGCACCGGGGAACCCCATGTTCGACACTGCCGAGATCGCCCACGAAGTCGACAAGGCCACCTACCGCCAGGAGGAGGCCAAGCTTCGCGAGGCCCTGCTCGCCGCGCAGTTCGAGCTCCTGCGACACGGCGGCTTCCCGGTGCTGGTGCTCATCGGCGGCGTGGAGGGCGCGGGCAAGGGCGAGGTCGTCAACCAGCTCAACGAGTGGCTCGACCCCCGGCACGTGCAGACCTCCGGCTTCGATCGTCCCAGCGAAGACGAGGCCGAGCGCCCCTACATGTACCGCTTCTGGGCGAGGCTCCCGCCGAAAGGGCGCATCGGCATCTTCCTGGGCGCGTGGCACAGCCACCCCATCATGGAGCGCGCCCTGGGCGAGCTCAGCAAGGCCGGCGTCGACCAGCGCGTGGCCGAGGTGCAGCGCTTCGAGAAGATGCTCGCCGACGAGGGCGTGCTGCTGGTGAAGTTCTGGTTTCACCTCACCAGGAAGCAGCAGAAGAAGCGCCTCGAGTCGCTCGCCGCCAAGAAGTCCACCCGTTGGCGCGTGGGCGACGAAGAGTGGAAGCTCTTCAAGAAGTACGACGCCCTGCGCGAGGCCTCCGAACACTTCGTGCGCTCCACGTCCACCGGTGACGCGCCGTGGTTCGTGGTCAACGGCGTCGACGCCCGCAGCCGCGCGCTCACCGTGGGCCAGACGCTGCTCGCCGCCCTGCGCGCCCGGCTCGACGAGAAGCCGGTGAAGGCCGACCGCCGCCGCGTGCGCCCCAACCCCCTCGTGGCCCCGCTCGACGGCCGCAACGTCATCAAGGCGCTGACGCTCGACCAGAAGCTCGCCGAGCGCGACTACGAGCAGCAGCTCGAGAAGTGGCAGGGCCGCCTCAACCTCCTCTCGCGCGACCCGCGCTTCAACCGGCTCTCGGTGGTGGCGGTCTTCGAAGGCAACGACGCCGCGGGCAAGGGCGGCGCCATCCGCCGCGTCACCGGCGCCATCGACGCCCGGTTCATCCGCCCCATCCCCATCGCCGCGCCCACGGAAGAGGAGCGGGCCCAGCCGTACCTGTGGCGCTTCTGGCGGCACCTCCCGCGCCATGGGCGCATGGCCATCTTCGACCGCAGTTGGTACGGCCGCGTGCTCGTCGAGCGCGTCGAGGGCTTCTGCGACGAGGCCGCGTGGCTGCGCGCCTACCAGGAGATCAACGACTTCGAAGGCGATCTCCACGGCTCGAACACCGTGCTGGTGAAGTTCTGGCTGGCCATCAGCAAGGAAGAGCAGATGCGCCGCTTCAAGGAGCGCGAGGCCACGCCCTTCAAGCGCTTCAAGATCACCGACGAAGACTGGCGCAACCGCGAGAAGTGGGACGCCTACGAGCACGCGGTCTGCGACATGATCGACCGCACCAGCACCCCCGTCGCCCCGTGGACCCTGGTCGAGGCCAACAACAAGTTCTACACGCGCATCAAGGTGCTCAAGACCCTGGTGCGCGCGGTGGAAGCGGGCCTCGAGCGGGCCTGATCAGCGCAAGACGAAGAGCCGCAGCACCAGCACGAGGATCAACACGCCCACCAGCGTCACCGCGCCGCCGATCATCGCGGTGCGGCGGCGCTCGGCGAGGTCGTCGGCCGAGCGCGGCATCCCGATGGGCACCGCCGCCAACCGCAAGATGTCCGCCAGGCCCTCGGCCGCCGTGGGGTCTTCGGGCACCGCCGACTGCCGCAGCCGGTAGAGCCGCCCCACGGCCGCCAGCGTGTCGACCTGCTGGGCCCGGCGCCGGAGCGCGCTGTGCCGCGTCTCGTTGCCCCAGTCGCGCAGCAACTCCACCCACTCTTCGCGCAGCCACTTCGGGGGCAGCACGCTCGCCTCGTCGAAGCTCTCGAAGCGGATGCCGCAGTGCGGGCACTCCGGGGCCGTGCTGCGCCGCGAGATGCACTTGGGGCAGGTGTCGTCGGGAATGGTGAAGGGCCCGGCGTCGGCGGCGAGGGCGGCCTTCTGCACTGCCTCGTGGCCCGCCGTGCGCAGCACCACCACGTTGCTCCCGCCGGAGGTCGAGGCCAGGGTCACCCGCGGCGGCTGGAGCGCCCGGCCCAGGGCGTGCGTGGGCGTGGGCGCCGCGGCGGTGGGCTGGGCGCGGCTCTCGGCGCCACACTTCGGGCAGGTGACGACGAGCGCGTCACCGTCGAGACGAAACTGCTCGAGGGTGATCAACCGCTCGCACTCGGGGCACAGGACCTTCACGGCCCTCTTCATAATCAGGTCCGCGACAGGCCGTGTGCCGACTCTTTGCCCCGGCCGGCCGCGTCACCTGAACTCGACCCGCGTCACCCGCTGGCCCACGCCGAGAAGCGCGTCGGGTCGGGGTTCACCAGGGGAATGAAGGTGTGGAACTGGCTCGAGGGGCGGGGGCTTGCGAGGACGAAGGCCCCCAGCGGGGTCTGGGCCCACCCGACGCGCCCGGCAGCGACCCCGCCGGAGCCCAGGGCCACCTCGTAGCGACCCACCTCGGCGCCGCCCTGGCCCAGCACGAGCCGGTGGTCGGCGGTCCGCACCACCAGGGCGTTGCCCCGGGCGGGGCACCCCGGGGTCGGGGAGGCGGCGAAGCGCAGCAGAAACAGGCCCATGGGGCTGGAACGAGGCCGGGCGCCCCTTGGGTTCCTGCCACGAGCCCCTTGCCCCGGGCCCCGCATGAATGTGAAACCATGCCCCGGGTGGGCAGGCCGCGCCCATCATCCCCTCGGAGTGTTCATGAACCGTCGTCTTCTCTTCGCCCTGATCAGTCTCTCTCTGACCGCGTGCTTCACGGCCGTGCCCGAAGCGCAGTGCCTGAGCAACGTCGACTGTGCAGACGCGGGCGCGTGCGTGGACGGGCGCTGTTCGAGCGGCGGCACCGGCGGCGGGAACGCGACGGGCGGCGGCACGGGTGGGGGCACGGTGACGGGCGGCGGCACCGGCGGCGGCACGGTCACCGGCGGCGGGACCGGCGGCATGGGGGGCGGCAGCGTCACCGGTGGTGGCCTGGGCGGCGGCACCGGGGGTGGCACGGTGACGGGCGGCGGCGCTGGCGGCGGTGGCGGCACGACCTGCGGCTGCGTCGACGGGCGCGGGCAGTGCCAGGTGGGCAACTCGGCGCTCGCGTGTGGCGCGGGCATGGCCCAGTGCACGATGTGCAACCTGGGCGAGCAGTGCGTCAACGGCGCCTGCATGGTGGGCGCGTGCGGCCCGCAGTCGTGCGCCGGCTGCTGCACCAACAACTTCTGCCTCGTGCCCGCCCAGCAGGGCTCGTTTGCCTGTGGCGCGCAGGGCCAGGCGTGCACCCAGTGCCCGATGGGCCAGGCCTGCCAGAACGGCACCTGCGCGGCGCGGGTGTGCGACGCGACGACGTGCCCCATGGGGTGTTGCCAGAACGGGCAGTGCACCCAGGGCACTTCGCGCTTCGCCTGCGGCCGGTCGGGTCAGACCTGCGTGCGCTGCGCCATGGGTGAGCAGTGCGGCGCGGGCGTGTGCAGCGGCATGACCACCTTCGATGGCGGCATCGTGCCGCCCCCGTTCGATGGGGGCATCGTGCCGCCTCCGTTCGACGGCGGCATCGTGCCCACTCCGGACGCCGGGGCGCTGTTGCCGGCGGGCAGTGCGTGCACGTTGACCACGCAGTGCTCGCCGACCGTGGGCGGCCTGTGCATCGCCGAGTCGCTCGGGGGCCAGGCCACGGGCTACCCGGCCGGCTACTGCACCTCGAGCTGCGGCAACGGGACGGCCTGCGCCGGGGGCAGCACCTGCGTGACCGAGAGCTTCTTCGGGGCGGCGCAGAGCACCTGCCGGGCGACGTGCACCCAGCCGGGCACGCAGTCCACCTGCCGCACGGGCTACGTGTGCCAGCCGTCGGCGAGCTCGGTGACCCCGGGCTTCTGCCGCGCGAAGTGCACCAACGTGGGGGCGCTGTCGGCGTGCCCCACGGGCCAGGCCTGCAACGCCACCACGGGCGCCTGTAACTGATGTTTGAGGGCCTGCTGCTGCTGGTGCTCACCCAGCACCCGCTCGCGTCGGATGACGCGGCGGTGCGGCAGCAGGCGGTGGCGGCGTGGGCGAAGAAGAAGCAGCCACAGCTCACCGCGAAGGATGCCCGCGCGCTGACGGGGTGCGTGGAGGTGGCGGCGGTGCCGGAGACGGGCTGTGCGCAGCCCGCGAAGCTCTGCCCGATGACCGAAGGCGACGACGGGAGTTCGGGCACGCGGCTCGAGGCGCGCTCGCTGGTGCTCGAGGGGCAGGCGGCGCCGCTGCGGGTGTGGCGGTGGATGGCCTACGAGCCGCGGCTGGCGGAGTGTGACCCGCAGGAGCCGCTCGAGGGGCATGAGTCTCAAGAGGAGCATGTGAAGGAGATCGCCGACTGGCGTCGGGTGCACGCGCGGGAGTATGCGAAGTGCCTCGCCCGGGCGGCGTTGGACGCGACCAGTGACGCGGAAGAGCTCTCGTGTGACGTGGTGTTGGTCAATGCGTGCCGGCACGAGGCGTTCGTCACGTGCTCGGGTCGCAACCTGCGCAAGGGTGTGAAGGTGGGCGCACGGTTGCAGCGGTTCGAGTTGTAGGGCGCGGATCCGCGGCCGGCTTCGATGGGAGGTCTTCGTCTCCTGCGATCGGCAGAGGTCGTGTGTTTGTTTGGGTGCCCAGGGTCGCCCCACTCCCATCCTCGCCCCCCGGGGCGAGGGGTGCGCTCATCTGCCGCGCGGGCTAGACGGGATTCAGAGTCGAATGGGGCAAGGCCTCAATGTTCAGGAACGGTCGGTGGGGGTTGATCCACCGTAGGTCCTCGACGGTTTTCGTCGACGGCGACGCGGGGCGCTGAAGCAGCAGCATCCTGAAGCAGCAGGTGCTGCCCTTCGGCAGCCACTGTAGGAAGTCAGATGTTGCTGCCTGGGCGGTGGATCCGGCGCATGCCAAGACCATCGAGAAGAAGCGTGGGTGTCCAGCGCTGCGAGCGGTCCTGCGAATCGAGGCCTTGCCCCATTCGACTCTGCATCCCGTCTGGCCCCCGCGGCCGAGCGGTCCGCTTTCCCCGGGGGGAAAGGAAGGGATAGGGGCGAACCCCGGCACCCAAACACAGAAACGACCTCTGCCGATCGCAGGAGACGCAAACCCCTCCTCGAAGCCTCCCCGCCCCCCGTCACCTCGGCGAAAAGAACTCCTGCGGCAACGCGGGGTTCAACTCCACGTCGCTGACCGAGGTGGTCCCCAGCACCACCTCCCCCATCGTCTCCACCAGCTTCGTCGGCACGCACACCCCGAGCGCCGCCTCGCAGTGCTCCTCGAGCACCTTCAGCACCCGCTCCTTGCCCTCCGCCACCGTGCGCTTCTCCAGGAAATCTCCTGACGGCAGCCGCAACACGTAGCGCACCGTCACCCCGTCTCCGGGCCGCACCGTGAGCTCCACCGCCTCGGCAGCGTCGGGCCGCGACACCTGCTTCGCCTCCACCCCCGAGAGCGGCAACAGCGGTGCCCGGTACCCCTCCGGCGCGAACGGCATGAACGTCGACGCCAGGAAGTACGCGCGCTGCGCCGGCGGCAAGTCGAGCGGCACCACCTCCACCACCTTCGCCGGGTACAGCACCCGCACCAACCGCGCCCCATCGAACGCCAGCTCCACCTCCTGCGGCACCGTCATGTGGCCCCGGCTCTTGTTGGGGCTCTTGAAGGCGAACTCGTGGTGCGCCCGCTGTTCCCCCTCGGTCGAGTCGACCACCAGCTTGAACGACGTCAGCCGCCGTTCCCGCTCGGCGAGCGCGCGCTTGGCCGTGGCCACCAGCGAGGGCGGCGGCGCCGGCGCCTCGGCCGGCGACTTCGGACACCCGGCGCTGATCAACCCCACCGCGAGCGCGAGCTTCTTCATCCAGCCACCCCTTCGAAAATGAAACAGGCTCGCCCCGGTTGAAGGAGCGAGCCCGTCGGACGACCCGAAGGTCGTGCCTTACTTGACCGCGATGCCGACCGCGCTGGAGAACACCGGGCTGGTGATGTTCAGGCCGGGCAGGCCGAACACCGCGAAGATGCCGTGGCGCGAGCTGGTGCTGGCCGACTTGAGGTCGATCTTCGACGCGCCCATGGCCTTCGCCTCGCCAATGAGCAGCTTGTTGACCACCTGGTCGAGGTCCGACGTCACGATGTCCACGATGTGGAAGATGAGCGTCCAACCCATGGAGCTCGCCTGGATGACGGCGACGGCCTCGCCCCCGGTGGCGGTCACTTCGTTGCTGGCGACGGTGGCCGACTCGATCGACGTGCAACCCGAGACTGCGGTCGCGAGGGCAGCGGCGAGGATGAGCTTCTTCATGTTCAGTGACTCCAAAGTGTTGAGGGGAAGAGCGGCGCGGAGCATAGGTACCGACAGTCCCCAGTCAATCGTCGATTTCGGAAGGCCTGACCCATGTCGTCCACCGCGGGAGCCGTGAACAAGCGGCTCCACCTCGGGCTGTTCCTCGCCACCTGCGTCACCACCTTCCTCGTGTGCCTCACGCTCTTCGGCGGCGGCGTGGAGGGCACGCTGGAAGACAAGCTGTGGGCCAGCGGGCTCTACGCCTTCGTGCTGATGCTCATCCTCCTGTCCCACGAGCTGGGCCACTACTTCATGGCCCGGGCCCACGGCGTGGACGCGAGCTGGCCGTACTTCATCCCCCTGCCGCTGGGCTTCGGCACCCTGGGCGCGGTGATCCGCCTCAAGGGCCGCATCCCCACCCGTGACGCGCTGGTCGACATCGGCGCCGCCGGTCCCCTGGCCGGCCTGCTCATCGCCGTGCCCATGCTCTTCGTCGGCGTGGCCCTGTCCCACGTCGAGAAGATGCCCGACGACCTCGGCACCGGCTTTCCCCCCACGCTCTCGTTGATCAACCTCGCCTCGCAGGGCGGGCTGTACATCAGGCACCTGGTCTTCGACGCCCCCGAGCCGGTGTGGCCCCAGTACGAGCTGTTCGGCGACAACCTGCTGACCTGGCTCGCGGTGCGCCTGGTCCACGGGAAGATCGCCGCCGGCTCGGACCTCATGGCCCACCCGGTGTTCCTCGCGGCGTGGTTCGGGCTGGTGATGACCATGCTCAACCTCCTGCCCGTCGGTCAGCTCGACGGCGGCCACCTCACCCACGCCTGGTACGGCGCGAAGGCCGAGGCCATCGGCGAGCGCATCGCCGCCGGGGCCCTGGTCATGGCGCTCTTCTGCAGCGCCTCGTGGCTGGTGTGGTTCCTCCTCATCACCCGCATCGTGGGCGTCGGTCACCCGCCCGTGGAGCGCCCCGAAGTGCCCCTGAGCCGGGGCCGCAAGGTGGTGGTGGTGATCACCTGGGTGATGACCGGGCTGACCTTCATGCCCATCCCCCTCTCGCTGGGGTGAGTGGGTCACCCGGCAATCTGAACGACCGGCCTCAGAAGGTGAGGCCCACGCCCGCGACCGGCCCGTTCACCGTGGGGCTGGTGGTGAACAACGTGCCCAGCGAGCCCGACTGCGTGGCGTCGACCACCTGCACCCGCCAGCCGACGTGCAGCTCGAAGATGCTCAAGCGCAACACGAAGGCCGCGCGGAACTCGAGCTGACGGAACGGGTACAGCGTCACCATGAACGCGCCGTCGAGCCCCACGGGCCCCCACATCGAGCGCAGGTTGGTGCCGATGATGGGGCCGACCGCCGTGGTCCCCTCGCGCATCATCACGTCGACGCCGCCGAGCACCCGCCAGGTCAGCGCGTCACTCGAGAAGAACGAATAGCCCCCCATCAGGTTGAACTGGTGCACCTGGATGTTGCTGAAGGCGAACGCGTCCACCGACGACAAGAAGTTCGTGTAGCCGAAGAGCAGCCCGATGCGCCCGATGTCGGCCTCGAGGCGCGCGTTGACGACCACCCCGGGCGTGGCGTTGGCGATGCCGAACGCGCCCGAGAGCAGCCCCACGAAGTGCTTGGTCCGCGTCGAGCCCATCAGGCCTTCCTTCACCTCGGCGGGCGGCGCTTGCCGGGGCTGCTGCGGGGCCTGCTGCTGCTGCGGGTACTGCTGGTACTGCGGCTGCTGGGGGTATTGCGAGGGCTGCTGTTGTTGCGGGTACTGCTGGTACTGCGGCTGCTGCTGGTATTGCGGCTGCTGCTGGTATTGCGGCTGCTGCTGGTACTGCGGCTGCTGCTGGTACTGCGGCTGCTGCTGGTACTGCGGCTGCTGCGAGGGCTGCTGTTGCGGCGGGTACTGTTGGTACTGCGGCTGTGCGCCGGCCCCCGGGTCGACGGGCTGATCAGCCGGCACCATGGGGGGTGGAGAGACGCCCTCGTCCTGCGCGAAGGACGCACCGGACGCGACGAGCACTGCGACGAGGGGGAGAAAACGCACGGCCCGCTGACGACTCCCGGGTGGTTTCATTCACCCGGGACCATACGCCGGCTCAGACGCGCATGGGCATGACGACGGCGGTGTATTCCTTGTCGCCGGGTGCGTGGAGCACGCCGGGGCTGTGCTCGTCGCCCAGCTCGAGGGTGACCTCGTCGGTCTCGAGCGCGCCGAGCACGTCGAGGATGTAGCGGGCGTTGAAGCCGATGGTGAGCGACGGGCCGCGGTAGGCGACCTCGATGTCGTCCTTCGCCTCGCCGAGCTCCGGGTTGTTCGCGGTGATGCGCAGCAGGTTCTCGGACAGCGAGAGCTTCACCGCGCTCGACTTGTCAGCCGACAGCAGCGAGATGCGCTTGAGCGCGTCGAAGAACGTCGCGCGCTTGATCATCACCTGCTTCTCCCCTTCCTTGGGGATGACGCGCTGGTACTCGGGGAACTGGCCGTCGATGAGCCGCATGACCATGGAGAGGCCCGGCTTCTTGAACAGCGCCGAGTTCTCCGCGAAGCCCAGCTGGCACTCGGCGTCGGGCGCCTCGTCGAGCAGGCGCTTGAGCTCGAACAGGCCCTTGCGCGGGATGATGACCCCGCTCTTGAGCTTGAAGTCCCCCGCCATCTCGCGCTCCACGAGCGCCAGGCGGTGGCCGTCGGTGGCGACCATGCGCACCTTGTGGCCCTCGCGGGGCTCGAAGAAGACGCCGTTGAGGATGTAGCGCGTCTCGTCGTTCGAGATGGCGTACTGGGTCTTCTTGATCATCTCGAGGATGGTCGAGCCGGTGAGCTTCACCAGGTGCGTGGCGTCTTCCTTGGGGAGCTTGGGGAACTCCTCCGGGGCCATGCCGACGATCTTGTAGTGCGCCGCGCCGGAGGTGATCTCCGCGTAGTTGTTCGGCAGCTTCTTGATGGTCAGGTTCGCATCGGGGATCAGGCTGACGATGTCGAAGAGCGTCTTGGCCGAGACCGTCACCGCGCCGGGCTTCATCACCTCGGCCGGGTGCTCGCTGACGATGCCGATGTCGAGGTCGAAGGCGGTGACCGTCACGCCCGTCTTCGTCGCGTTGACGAGCACGTTCGAGAGGATCGGCATGGTCGCCTTGCGCTCGACGATGCCCTGCGCACGGTGCAGCGCCTTCTTCAGCTCATCTGCCGCGATCCGGAATTCCATAGGGAGCGCCGATGTAGCCTGCGGCACGCGCCCGTTCAACTTCTCCTACCGCCTCATTTCGCCGTGCTTTCCGAGGGTTGGACCCGGTGTATGACCCCCCCGAATGACCATGCACATCCCGTCGTGGCAGCGCAGCGCCTTCCAGCCCGGCGGTAGGCCCAACGTCTTTCAGCTCTTCTGCTTCTCGTCGGGGCCGCTGTCGACGGACGTGCCCATGTTGGCCGTGCGCTTCGGCCTGCCCTCGCCCACGGCGATGAACTTCGTCGAGGTGCGCGAGCTGACCCGCGACATGGACCCCGGCTGGTTCGACGGCTTCCGTTCGGGTTCGCTGCGCAAGTTGGCGCTGGCGGCCCTGGGCGACGTGAGCGCGCTCGACGCCGCCACCCAGTTGACCGCGGTGCTGATCAACCGGCCCGATGGTGACGAGCTGGAGCACCTCCAGGCGGGGTGGGTGACCGCGCAGTGGCTCATCGCCCGTGGGGTGACGGTGATTCTCGACGCGCAGACCAACCGCTTCTGGAAGGCCTCCGAGGTCGCGGACTGGCCCGCGGTGAGGCCCTTCGCGCTCTCGAGCGACGTCAACGTGGTGGTCGAAGCGGAGCCGATCTCGATCCGGGCCACCATTCACACCCGGGGGATGCAGAAGTTCGGCCGCCCGGACCTGGTGGTGCGCGACGTGCCCGGCCAGAGTTGGGACGCGGTGGCCGGCCTGGTGCGGGGGCTCGCGGCCCAGCTGGCCGACGGCGTGGTGCTCCGGGCGGGCGACGTCGTGACCCTGGGCGAGAACACGGTCAAGCTCTCGGCTTTCCGCCCCACGGCCGCGACCGAACTTCACCTCAACAACGATGCCCTGCTGCTGACCGCGGGCTGAAGGAACACCATGGAACCTGACTTCTGGCACGCGCGGTGGGGAGAAGGTCGCATCGGCTTTCACGAGGGGCAGCCCAACGCCCACCTCGTCAATCACCTCGGCATCTACACCGGCAAGAAGCGCGTCTTCGTGCCCCTGTGCGGCAAGACCGAAGACCTCGCGTACCTCGCGGCCCAGGGCTTCGAGGTGGTCGGCGTGGAGCTGGTGGAGACCGCGGTGCAGGCCTTCTTCGCCGAGCACGGGTTGACCCCCGTGGTGACGAAGGTGGGCCCGTTCGTGCGCTACGCGCTCGGGGGCATCACGTTGTTCGCCGGTGACTTCTTCGCCACCACCCGGGAGCTGCTGGGGCCCATCGACGCGCTGTTCGACCGGGCCGCGGTCATCGCCCTGCCGTTGACCATGCGCCCCGACTACGTCGAGCACGTGCGGGCGCTGATGCCCGAGGGTGCGCCGGGCCTGGTGATCACCGTCGAGTACCCCCAGGACCAGCGCGGCGGGCCGCCGTTCTCGGTGCCCGAGGCGGAGCTGCGGACCCACTACGAGGGCTTGTCGGTGATTCGCGTGGACGAGGTGCTCGCCGAGGGCCCCGCGTTGACCGAGGTCGGCGCGCGGGAGAAGGCGTTCGTCGTTCGCTTCTGAAATGGGCGATTGTGAAGGAGTGCGAAGTGTTCCTTCCGGGCGTGAACGCCCGGGGCAGGGGCCCGTTCAACACGGGGCAGTCCCCCTCACCAAAGGAACACCATGAAGACGATGATGCTGATGCTGGGTGTGCTGGTCTCGACGGCGGCGTTCGCGGCCCCCGGCGGCGGGCGTGGTGGCCAGGAGCAGGGTTTCGGCCGCGATGGTCGCAGCGAGTTCAGCCAGGGACAGGGGTCGCGACGCGATGACGACCGGCGCGACGACGATCGTCGCGGTGGTCGGGGTCGGCGTGAGCTGCGCCGGGACGACGATCGCCGCATGAACCGGGAGCATCACGCGTGCGCGCCGGCGCCCCGGTTCAGTCGCCAGTTCGGCCGGCATGGGCGCCACGGTCGGTGAGGTTCTCTGGTCGGTGAGGCAGGGGACGCGAGGCTTCGATGGAGGGCTTGCGTCTCCTGCGATCGGCAGCGGTCGTGTCTTTGTTTGGGTGCCCAGGGTCGCCCCACTCCCATCCTCGCCCCCCGGGGCGAGGGGTGCGCTCATCTGCCGCGCGGGCTAGACGAGGCGCAGAGTCGAATGGGGCAAGGCCTCAATGTTCAGGAACGGTCG
>CAIVGN010000180.1 GCA_903905455.1 uncultured Archangium sp. | reverse complement strand
TGTCGATGCGCTGGTCGCGTGGGTCGAGGCTCACCGGAGGTGTAGATCACATCCGCTACGCCCTCGCGAGCCGCTCTGGCCCCGCGGCATTGCGGGCGCTGATCTCGCCCATCAAGCGCGGTGATCGCGTGAACGGTTACCAACGGGCTTGCCAACGCGGTCATGTGCTCCCGCAATCGTCTCGATCAGCCTTGCTCATGCGAAACGCGGGGATCCCTCAGGCCCAGACGGTGTTCATGAGGTGCATGGGGTACTTGCCTCCGGTTGGCGGGCCACTCAATTGAATTGCATAGTCAACGCAGGACATGACTCTGAGGTATGCAGTGTTGGTGACATTGCGCTTTGCTCGTCGTGCCTGGGCGTTTTCATCGCACTGGCGAAGCGAGGCGATGAGCGACTGTGGGCGCGCGGGCGGGCGATGGCGGGCGACGAGCAAACAGGCGTTCCGGAACCAATGCTCAGCTACTTGATTGCCAAGGTTGAACCCTTCGTGCCGCGTCGCGAACCCACTGCCGCCGATCACCTCAAATTGGCTAACATTGGCTTCGAGGTCGAGATCTACGAGATTGCCCTTACATCCGCGGCGGCAGCCTTCGGTCTCGGGACGCAATCAGAACAAGAGGAGGCGCTCCGGCTCATCCTACGCCGACCTCCCTTCATCGCAGATGTTCAGACGCTCCGCCGCGCTATTGCCGAAGGGTCGCCGTTGACGTCGTAGGACCGGTCTCAGTGCGAGAGCTCGACTGAGTCGGTGGCCTCGTACGCACCCACCGCACGCGTGAGCGGGGTCGTGTCGCTCCTTGCCCCGCGAGAGCACCATCATCGAGACGCTGATGCAGCCTGCACCGCGAGGCGAAGGGGCGCTATTTGACACTGGCAAGTACGTGAAACCGTCCCGCGACTACTTCTTCTCGAACAACAAATCCCGCTGCTGCACCAGGTCCACCTCGCCGGCGAACTGCACGAAGTTCTCGTACTGCTTCGTGGGCACGCGGCTCTGCGTGAGATGAAACTCCTCCTCGACGGTGACGCTGATGCCGGTCTGCAGCTCGCGGCGCACGTAGGTGCCCGAGGGCCCTGACAACTTCACCTCGCCCACCGGGCTCTGCAGCGACCAGCCCGCGGGCAGGGTCAGCGTGGCCTTCGTGGCGCTCGCTTCGCTGCCGTCGATGAACAGCGGCGTCACGCGCATGGGCACCGCGAGGTACCGGCGCCCCACCATCAGCGGGTAGGTGAGCGACGAGGCGACCAACCGGCCCGGGCCTTCCGCGCGCCCGAACCGCCGCGCGATGAACTCGTAGCGCACGGTGACCGGCGCCCCGACGTCGCGCTCCAGGTCCACCTTCAGGTTCGAGAGATCCGCCCCGCCGAAGTACCGCGAGAGCGCCGACTGCAGCGCCTGGTCGCGTTGATCCGCCGAGAGCGCCTCGAGGGCCTCCGCGAGCTGCGCGGCCTCGAACCCGGTGTACGTCTCGACGCCCGTGCCCGAGAGCTCGCCGGCCTCGTTGAGCGAGAGGTCGAGGGTCACCGTCTTGCCCGGCCGCGTGGTGCGCTCGGGCGTGGTCACCTTCTGCAGCGGCTTGCCCACCTCGGGCAGCACGTAGGCCTCGAGCCCACCGAGGGCGAACTCGGGCAACTCGGCGAACGGCGCGAAGCGCACCAGCGGGTCGAGCCAGATGACCTGGCCATCACCGAGCGTCACGCGCAGGCAGATGTACGGGAGCAGCCCTTCGTTGGGGAAGGTGTACGGCGCGGGGTCGGAGGTGAAGGCGCGCACCGCGACCAGCCGCGCATCGAAGCCCAGCGCGTCGAGGGAAGCCTTGAGCAACCACACGCGGCTGCCGCGGTCCTGCGCGACCGACGAGGCCGCCGACACCGCGAGGCCGCCATCGCGACCCGAGAGCTTGTGCTGCACGGCCGAGTACACGGCCTTCACCGCGTCGAGTCCGAAGGGCGCCTTGAGTTCCTTCACCGCGCCGCGCGCGAAGGCCTCGACCTCCCAGGTGATGAGGCCGCGCTCGAGGAAGGCATCGGCGTACGACAGCACCACGCCCTCGTTGCCGCGCTGCCCTGCCCCGACCGACACGAAGGGCAACCACTCGTTGGCCGAGGGCGGACCCATGGGCTCGGGGATGTACGGAGGCACGCGGCGCTCTTCATGGCGCAGCACCTCGAGCTCCCCTTCGAGCTGCGGCTTCGGCGCCTTCACGTTGTGCGCGTCGACCTCCATGCCGCTGCCCTTCGGCGCGATGACCACGTAGCTCGAGCGGGCGTTCGGCTGGCGCGCAACCTGGAAGTAGAAGGCCGACGCGGTGAAGCCGGGCTGACCGGGGCCGCGCGTGGGGTGCGCGAGGAGGTACTCGTACTCCACGAGATCCCCCACCTGAACGCCGGGCAACGACATGCCTTCCTTGCCTTCGATGCTCTCGGGCTCGAGCGAGCGGCCATCGGGCTTCAAGGTGCGCAGCGTGAGCACCGTCGCGCCCTGGGGAATCTGCACCTCGGCCACGTCCTGCACGCCCTGCTGATCGAGCGCCTTCTGAATGATGTGCACCCGGTCGACCATGGTGCCGTCGGGGAAGGCCTGGATGGCGGCCGCGTCGAGCACGAAGCTGGACGTCGCGTCTTCGCTGCCGGGCGCCGCCTCGTACGACTTGAGCGCCTCCTCGGTGGTGATGGCCCACGCGTCGAGCAGCTCCTTGCCGGTCTTCTTGCGCTCGAGGGCGCGGCGCAGCGGGAGATCGGCGCCATCGAGCTCGAGCGCGGCTTCGCGGGCCACGCGCGCGTCATCGAGGCGGCCGGCCACGTCGTACACGTCCCCCAGCGACTTCGGGAGCTGCGGGTTGCGCGGCCACTGGATGCGCAGCCGCGAGAGCAACTTCACCGCGTCGTCGAAGCGCTTCTGCGCGACGTAGAGCCCGGCGAGCGAGGTGGCGACAGGCACCTGGCCTTCGTCACGCGCGAGCAGCGCCTCCCACTGGGCGATGGCGCCATCGAGCGCACCATGGCTGCGGAGGTGTTCGGCCGAGCGCGCGAGGAAGCCCGCGCAGTGCGCCGTCTTGTCGAGCAGCGCGTCACTCTCGGCGACGGCGTCGCGGCGGCGCGCGAGGTCGTACTGGAGCAGCAACGACTCACACAGGCCGGGCAAGGCGAGCTCGGCATCGCGCGCGGTGGCGGCGGCCGCGGCGTCGAGGCCCAGCTGCAGCTCCACGCGGGCGATGAGCTGCAGCACCGGGGCCCCGGGAGGCGAGTGCGCGTCACGCGCAGCGCGGGCCTGCTCGAGGGCGTCGAGCTGCCGGCTGTCATCGAGCGCGAGCTGCGCAGTCACCATGCGCGCGGCGACGAAGCCGGGGTCCTTCACCAGCGCGGCCTCGAGTTCACGCGTGGCGCGGCCCCGAGCGACGCGGGTGGGCACGGTGCGGTCTTGCAGGAACACGTCGGCGCGCAGCACCGCGACGGCGGGCCCGTTCACGCGCTCGGGCAGGTCGGCGAGCAGCGCGCGCGCTCCGTCACGGTCGCGACCCAGCGCATCACGCGCCGCGAGGAACCGGGCCAGCGCGTCACCGCAGTCGTCTTCCAGCGCGGCGCGCACGGACTCGGCGGTGGCGTAGAGCCCATCGCCCCCGTCTTCCACCGACACCGACTGGCCCCACGAAGGCGAGGCCCCCTGCGCGGGCGCGAAGGTGAGGCCCGCGGGCTGCCCGTCGAGGCGATGCAGCGAGACGGTCATGTTCCCCGCCTGGTTCTCGCGCGCCATGCGCAGCATCAAGCGGTGCGTCCCCGCGCTGAGCTTCACCACGCGCGTGGTGAGCGTCGAGGCCGGGCGCTTCGAGGTGAAGCGCGAGAGCACGGGCGTGCCGTCGATGAGCGCCACGTGGTCCATGGAGGTCACGGTTCGCAGCACGAAGCGCGCGCGCTCGGGCACGGTCACCTCGACGGCGTAGAGGTACACGTCACCCGTCGGAGGCTCCCCGGCGAGCGAGAGGCGCCCATCGGTGAAGCGCAGCACGCGCGCGGCCAGCGGGCCAAAGGGACCCGGCGCGAGCTTCTCCAGCGAGCCATCCTTCTCGGGAGCCGTGGCCTCGCCGGTGGACAGCAGGTGCCACGCCGAGAACGGCCCGACCAGCGTGCCCGAGGTGGGGACGCCCATGTCCGAGAGCACCGAGGCGTGGTTCGCGAGGTCGCCGCTGTCGAGGTACGCGTTGGCGAGCGCCGAGCGCAGCAGGTGCGCGGTGTCGGGCTGCTGGCCCTTCAAGAGCATCGCGGGCACGCGCTCGCGCACCAGCATCGAGGTGCTCTTCGAGAGGCCCGCCGTGTCGAGCACGATGCGCGCGGCGACGGGCGTCAGGGCGTGGCGAGGCTGGCGCTCGATGAGGTCGAGGGCCGCCACCAGGGACTTCAGGGGCAACGCCACGCGCTGCGCGAGCACCGCCTGGCCCGTGAGCGCCAGCGGCTCGGAAGCGTCCTTCGCGATGGCGTCGTCGAAGAGCCCCTGGGCCTTCTTCGCGTCACCTTCCATCAGCAGCGCGTGGAAGCCGGCGAGCGCGAGCACCCTGGCGTTGGACCCGGGCCCGGCCTTGGCCGCGGCGTTCTCGAGCGCCTCCGTCGGGTTCGAGACCCGGTGCGCACAGGCAGAGAGGAAGAGGACGACGGCGAGTGGGGCGACGCGGAGGAGACGCATGCGGAGCCAGCAGACATAGCCCCAACCCCCGCGCGCATCAGCGAATCTTCCCGAGCGCTTGCACCGGCGGCACCCGCCCCGTAGAGCGCGCCGCATGAGCGACCAGCCCGCCCGCGAAGAAGGCCCGATGCTGCCCGTGGTGGCGATGGTGCTCTCGGTGGCCGGGCTGTGCGTGCCGCCGATGCTGCTCATCACCCTGGGCCTGGGCCTCTACGGGTACCTGCGCGGGCGCCGCGACGCGAAGTGGGCGCTGCGCAAGCAGGTGACGCAGATGACGATGGCGGTCAGCGGCGCGGGCATCATCATCTTCCTCGGCCTCGGGTTGCCGAACTTCAAGCGCTACCAGATGCGGACCCGGCAGCTCGAGTGCCGCGAGACGTTGAGCGAGCTGCACGCGGCGCAGCAGAAGTTCTACGCGCGCGAGAAGCGGTACACGACGAAGCTGCCCGAGCTGCTCCCGGCGCCGCAACGCGGGGAGGTGCTGCTGCGCCTCGCCCCCGAGGGTGCGCTGTGGACCGGCGGGTTGCCCACGGCCGAGCAGGTGGGCCAGGGCTTCGACGAGGCGAAGTACCCGCAGCTCTCGACGCGCGCCGTCGACGAAGCGCTGCCGAAGTTGGTGGTGCACGAGCTGGGCATCAAGGGCGACTGCCCCGCGTGCTCGGTGACCATGCTCTGCGCGACGAACCTCGACGGGGACGCGATGGTCGACGTGTGGACCGTGTCCACCATCGAGCGCCTGGGCGATCGCGGTGAGCACATCGCCGGTGGCCTGCCATGGAACGAGATCGACGACGTCAGCGAGTGAGCAACTCCGTCAGCGCTCGACGCTCGCGCCCGCGCTGATCAACAGCTCGCGGTACCAGGCCGCCGTCTTCGCCGCGCGCCCGGGCAACGCGTTGGTGCCCCACACCACGCACAACGTCTTCGTCGTCGAAGGCGTGGTCTTGGTGCGCTGCGCGTCCTTCACCGCGTTGGCGCAGGGCCCTTCGGCGTCGAAGAGACACAGCAGCCCCGCGAGGTCGATGGTCTGGCCGCCCTGGTTGAAGACGTAGCTGCTGCCTTCAGGCGCGACGCCGATGCGGAACGGCGCCTGGCCCAGCGAGAGGTCGACCACGCTGATGGGCAGGCCGCTGTGCAGCGAGGCCACGTTGCAGGCATCGACGGCCGCGTTGATGCTGCCCAGCGCGCCTTCGCCGACCGCGCGCAGCAGGTACTCGGAGGCCGGCTTGCCCCGCCCCGTCGGCTTGTAGCCCCCGTGCCGCAGCAGCTCTCGCACCGCCCCGCGCACCTCGTCGTTGGAGTGGAGCGGCGCCGGCGCGTCGAGCGCGAGCAAGGCCATGATCGCCTCGACGCGGCCGAGTTCCCCCAGCGGACGCGGAAAGGTGGCGGTGAAGGTCGCGACTTCGAGGAGCGGGTGCGGGTCGAGGGTGATCATTCGGGCGGGAAACACTTGAGCAGATCGCGCTGCACCTCGCTCGCCACCCGTGCCCGAGGGCAATCCGGGCAGGGCTGCGACTGTCATATCTCGTGAGGATATGACAGCCTCCGGCTCATGAAGAAGAAGCCTGCTTCGGACACCGCGAAGGTCTTCTGGTCCGGTCGCAGCCAGGCGATTCGCCTGCCGCTCGAGTACCGGCTGTCGTGTCGCGAGGTGAAGATCCACCGGCAGGGGGACAGCCTGGTCCTCGACCCCATCGACGAACCCGCCGACGAGAACGGGTGGCCCCTTCGTTTCCTGGAGTTCTTCCGGGACATCGAGGTCGATGAACGCCTCGATCTCGGCGATCGCAACAAGCCCCACGAGCGACGGAACGCGCTCAAGTGAGAGACCGATACCTGCTCGACACGAACATCGCCTCCCTCGTGATCAAGGGCACGCGGCCGAAAGTGATGGAACGGCTCTCGAGACAACCTCGGGCCCGGGTCGGGGTGAGCGTGATCACGGAAATGGAGCTGCGCTTCGGCCTCGAGCGCCTGGACGACGCGACTCGCCTCGAAGCGCGCGTGAACGAGTTCCTCCACGCCGTTCCGGTGCTTGAACTCCCACCTGAGATCTCCAGGGCGTATGCGAAGGTCCGCACGGCCCTCGAGCGGCATGGCCGGGCCATTGGCCCGCTCGACACGATCATCGCGGCGCACGCGGTCGCCGTCGGGGCCGTGCTCGTCACCAACAACGTGCGCGAGTTCGGTCGGGTGAAGGGGCTGCGGCTCGAAGACTGGAGCTGACTGCGGCAGCGGCGAAGACTGGAGTGATCAGTCGTTCGGAAAGCTCTTGAGCAGGTCGCGCTGCACCTCGCTCGCCACGCGTGGCTCGAGCGGTTGCGCAGCGTCGAGGCGTACGGCGGTGACGATCTGCCGATCCCACGAGAGGGGATCCGCGGGGGAGAGGCCGGGATCGAAGCGCAGGGTCACGCTCCACGCCTCGCCACGGCGGGTGAGGTCGGTGGAGAAGCCGCCCTCGAGCACCGGCCCGCGTTCCCACCCCAGGCGCTCGAGGCCCAGCAAGCCCACCACCGAGACGTCGGCGTCGATCATCGCTTCGAGCCGGCCCTGGAGCGCCCCGGCCGCGAAGCACGCGCGCTCCAGTTGCTCGAAGGGGCCCTTGCCGGGCAGCCACGCGGCGACCTGCGCGCGCTCGCCACCCACGAGCTCGATGGGGTGCAGCGGCCGAACCCCGACGTCTTCTTCGAGCGGCACCACGTCGCCCTGCGGTGGCGTGCCGGGGACGAAGAGGCCCACTCGAGCACCGCGCCGGTAGATGCCCCAGGCCACGCGCTCGGCGAGCGGCCGGAGCAAGGGGTGCATGCCCCAGGTCTCGGTGAAGTGGAGCGCCCCCAGGGGAGGCCCTTCGATCATCAACCGCTCGAGGCGCAGCACGGCGGGCTTCATCGCCTTCACCGCACGCTTGAGCTCGTCGGAGGGAGGCACCGACTTGCCCGCGCGCAGCAGTACCGGCCGCAGGTTGCCGTCGAGGCGCAGCGTGGTGCCCACCGGGAGCGCGAGATCGGGCACGAGACGGTCCTCCAATTCGTACTGGCTGAGGCCGAGGCGCGCCGCGGCCTCCTGGAAGGCCTGCCGCGCCCGCGAGCGCAGCCCCACGGTGCGAATGCGCGTCGCCAGCCGGTGCACTTCACCGAGCGCCACGCGGTTGCCCATGTGCCCCAGCACCGCGACCCCGTCTTGCGCGCGCGAGGGGAAGCCGCCCTGCGCCCACTGCTGACACAACGCGCCCACCACCGTGGCCCACGCGTCGGACGGGTGATGCCCCAACGCGAACAGCGCCCACTTCTCTCTCGGGGGCGCGCCCGCCGCGAGCCACTGGCGAAACACCGCGCCGGCGAAGGTGGCGAGTGACTCGGTGTCGTACGGCGCCACGCAGCGGAGCAACGGGGTGCCGTCCTCCGGCGGCGTGGTCTTCATCACCGACAGCAGCTCGCGCAGCGCCGCGTCGTCGAGCGCATGGAGACCATCGCGCGTCACCACCGGAGGCAACGCGGCGAGGCGGAGAAACTCGGGCAAGGCAGGCCGCCGCGCGGGCAACTCCGGACGCGCGTCGAGCAGGCCGTCGATCCAGGCACGTTGCTCAGCGCTGAGCGCAGCCAACTCCTGCGCGGCGCCACGCTCCAGTGCGCGCAAGGCGACGGCACCGATGGCCCGCTCCTTCGGCAGCGCGCTGAAGCACAGTCGAAGCGCCGCGCCGTTCGCGCGCGCCGGGTAGCGCCGGGCGAACTCCCGGGCGGCCATCGCCAGGGGACGACGCCGCGAGCTCCACGCCAGCACCAGCGCCTCGTCGAGGCCGCCGTCGTCGAGGTCCTGCAGCGCGACGAGCAACGCCGGTTCGCGCCGCACCCACGCGCGCAGTCGGGGCAGCAGCACGGGGCCCAGCTCCAACACCTCGGTCAGCTGCCAGGGACGCACGTCCTCGCGCGGCTCGAGCGCTCGCCACATGGCGCGCACTCCGGGTGAAACGCGCGTGGGTTTCCACGACGACTCCCACATGCCCGGGGGCGCCACGGGGCCGGGCGGTGGCGTCTTCGCGCGCGGTACGAGGGGCGTCTCCCGCTCGAGCCAAGGAGAGCGCCACGGGGCATCGCGGGGAGGTCCTTCGCGGTGCAACTCGCGCGCCCAACCCTGGATGAAGGAGTCACGCAGAATCGCCTCGGCCGGGTCGTCAGGCGCGGGGGAACCGACCACCTGCTCGAGCAAGGCCGGCGAAGGCGTGACGAGGCCCAGCGTGAGCAACGCGTCGCGATCGGTCACCGCGGCGAGGAGCGGCCGCACGTCGACCTCGGCCCTCCGCACTTCGGCCCGGCGGCGCCGCTGCTCGAGCAGCTTCTCGTCGCGCAACAACACCGAGAGGTCCTCGAGCTGGGCATCCGTCAGCCCCTTGAGCAGCCGGGTGGGCGGCGGCCAGGTCGCGGCGGTGGCCACCGCGGGCAGCTCGCGCAGGAGCCCAAAGAGGATGAACCCCGCATCGACGGGGTCTTCGAGCGCGAGGGCCGCGCGGTGATCCGCAGGCGTCCACAACGAGGCGTCGCCGGGGGCGAGGAACGAGAGCGCCGCGCGCAGCCGCAGGTCCCGCACCGGCGCCGCGTGGATCACCTCCAGCACCTCGCCGCGCAGCTCCGGCGCCTGGTCGAGGGCCTTGCGCAGCGACAGCCAGAACGCCGGCGGCGGCAGCTGGGCCACCGACACCCGCGCGGCGTGGTCGAGCACCCGCGTCACCTTCCCGTCGAGGAGCGCGAAGCGCAGCGTGAGCCGGGACTGCTGGATCGCCAGCGCCACGGCACGCACCGGTTCCTTCGGCGCGAGCGCCAACAACCACGGGCCCACCTCGTCGGGCTTGCCGAGCACCAGGGCCACGGCCTGGGCGTCGAGGTCCAGCCCGTTCCAGTCGGCGCTGCGCAGCACCCGTTCGCCGAGCGCGCGCAGGTCCGCCGGGGCGGCCCGGAGGCCCAGCTCGACGAAGGTCTGGAGCGAGAAGCGCACGAGGCCTGCGTTGCACTTCCCGCGCGCCGGCGAAAGTGGCATCACGCCGCACCCATGTCGCTCGACGCCATCATTCTCGACCTCGGCAACGTGCTCGCCTTCCACGACAACACGAAGCTCTTCGCCGAGATGGCGCGCACCTTCGACACCACGCCCGAGGCGATGAAGGCGCGCCTCGACGGTGGCCTGTGGGAGCGCGTCAACCGCGGCCAGTTGCCCGGCGACTCGCTGCGCGTCGAGCTGGTGCAGCGCCTGGGCAAGGACCTCAGCCCGAAGGCCTGGTTCGACCTGTGGACGTGCCACTTCACCCTCAACGAGCCGATGATCAACATGGTCTCGTTCCTCGCGGGGCAGGCGAAGCTGGTGCTGCTCTCGAACACCCACGATCAACACGTCGAGTACCTGCGCCCGCTGTTGCCGGTGCTCTCGTCGTTCGACGCGCTGGTGTTCTCGTGCGAGGTGGGCCTCATCAAGCCCGAGAAGGCGATCTACGAGAAGGCGCTCGCGGCCGCCGGCACGCTGCCCTGGAAGACGGCGTACTTCGACGACGTGAAGGCCTACGCCATCGCCGCGACGCAGGTGGGCATGCACGGCCGGGTGTTCACCACCGTCGAGCAGTTCACCGACGACCTCGCCAAGCTCGGGTTCCGCGCGACGTAAGCGCGAGCAGCAGCCACGCCAGCGCCCCGTCGGCCGAAGCACAGCCGCACCCGACGCCGAGGCTCCGCATGGTGGGGTCCAGCCCCGCGTCGGCGACGGGCACGCCCGCGTCCATCTCGAGCCCCGCGTCGCTCACGAGCACGCCCGCATCCGTCGATGCGCCGGCATCGGCCGCCGAGCCGACGACCACCGCGTGGCCCCCGGGGAGCACGTCGACGAACGCCACGTCGAGGCTCGCCGGCGAGTTGCCGGTGGCGCGCAGGTAGACGGTCAACGTGCTGTCGCCGGCGGGCAGGAAGAGCGCGGGGAGCGTCGCGAGGCACAGCGGGTCCGCGAAGAGCATCGCCCGCTGGGCCGTGTACGAGAGCAGCGCGTCGAAGGGCAGCACCGTCGGCGAACCTTCGCTGTCGAGCAGGCCGATGGTCCACGGCACGCACGCCCCCGGAGACAACGCGCCACCATCGACGCTCCACCGCGCCGCCTGAGGCGCATCGCCCACGCGCACGTCGTCGAAGTCGAGCGCGCCTGAGAACGCGAGGTCCATCGAGTAGGGCTGGCCGACCGCCGCGGCGCTCACCGTGGTGTTGCGAAAGTCGAGGTTCGCCTCGCGGGCCACCACCTGCGCATCGAGTGCGAGCCACCGTTCACCCGCCGTCGTGCCCAGCCCGCGCACCCCGCATTCCACGAGGTGCCAGGCGCCCGTCGAGAGGCGCACCCCGGAGTCGAGCGAGGAGAAGGTCGCGTCGGCGTTCGCGCCCGCGGCCCCGAGGAGCGCGCCGGGGTTGCGCAGCGTGACGTCGCAGGCCGAGCCGCTCGCCGCGCGCAGCAACTCCCCCAGCACCAGCGACCCGCGGTCGTTGTTCGTCGACAGCCGGAACCAGAAGCGCAGGTGTGCCTGCGTGGTGAGCGGCGCGGTGAAGGTCGCGTAGTACGCGGTCATGTCGCCGGAGCCCGTCGCCGCGGACTGGTCGTCGATGCGCAGGCCGCCCAGGTCTCGGTGCGCGGCCAACGGGGTCACGGTGTCCGGGCACCCGGGGCGGCGGTCGAGCGAGTTCCACGCGCCCGGAGGTACTTCGCTGCGCAACCGCGTCGCGCCCTCGAAGTCGTCGGCGAGCACGGTGTCGGCCTCGGCCACGAGCGGAAGGACGAGCAGCAGGCTGAGCGCGGCGCTTCGCAAGGCACCGAGCGTACCGCGAGGCCGTGGTACATCGCGTCGAATGTCAGCTCGCATCTCGACGCTCTGGGACTCGGTGGGAAACACGCCGCTGCTGCGCATCGGCACGCTGAGCCGGGGCACCGGCAACGAGGTGCTGGGCAAGGCCGAGTTCATGAACCCCGGCGGGTCGATCAAGGACCGGGCGGCGAAGGGCATGATCCGCGCGGCCGAGGCCAGCGGGCAGCTGAAGCCGGGCGGCACCATCGTCGAGGGCACCGCGGGCAACACCGGCATCGGCCTCACCCTGCTGGGCCGCGAGCGCGGCTACCGCGTGGTGGTCACCATGCCCGACAACCAGGCCCGCGAGAAATACGAGTTCCTCGAGGCCATGGGCGCCGACGTGCGCAAGGTGCCGGTGGTGCCCTTCGCCAACGAGAACCACTTCTTCCACCAGGCGCGCCGCCTCGCCGAGGCCAACCCGGGCTGGTTCTGGGCCAACCAGTTCGAGAACCCCGCCAACGCGGACATCCACGCCGAGACCACGGCCGAGGAGATCTGGGAGCAGTGCGAGGGCAAGGTCGACGTGCTGGTGGCCTCGTGCGGCACCGGCGGCACCCTGGGGGGCGTGTCGAGCGCGCTGAAGAAGAAGAACCCGAAGCTGGAGGTGGTGTTGGCCGACCCCTCCGGCTCGGGGCTCTACAGCTACGTGCGCGAGGGCAAGCTCGAGGCCACCGGGGGGTCGATCACCGAGGGCATCGGCATCATGCGGCTCACCGAGAACTTCAAGCGGGCGCGCATCGACCAGGCGGTGCGGGTCACCGACCAGGAGATGATCGAGATGCTCTACCACCTGGCCCGCGAAGACGCGCTCGTGGTGGGCACCTCGGCGGCGCTCAACGTGCGGGCGGCCTGGGAGCTCTCGAGGCAGCGCCCGAACCAGGGCCTGCGCATCGTCACCTTTCTCTGTGACCACGGAAGCCGCTACGCCTCGAAGGTCTTCAACCCCGCGTTCCTCGAGAGCAAGGCGCTTTCGGTGCGCGCGTTACAGGCCTGACGTTTCTTCTGTCGCGGGGGAGATGCCCGCGTAAGTTCCCGCGCCATGAAACGCGCGCTCGAGCTGATCCGCCTGCGCTTTGGCCGCATCTGGCACGTGATGTTGTTGCTCTCCATCGTCGCCACCACCTTCGCGGCGCTGTGGTGGCAGTTCGACGTGATGGAGATCTCCGACGACGAGCGCGGGGCCTACGACGACGGCCTCAAGGCCTTCACCCTGCCCAAGCGCGAGCTGCTCAAGTTCGTGCAGCGGAAGTTCGGGCTGGGCAAGCTGGTGCGCTCGGAAGACGTGGTCATCGTCGCGCTCGACGACGCCACCATGACCGAGGTGTCCGAGAGCGCGTTCCTCCAGCAGCGCTACAACGCGAGCCTGCCGTTCGACCGCATCATCTGGGCCGACCTGGTCACCTACCTCTCCAGGGCCGGCGCGAAGGCCGTGGTCTTCGACATGGTGATGAACGAGCCGAGCTCCAACGGCCTGGGTGACCTGGCCCTGGCCAGCGCGCTCGACGATACGAAGATGCCGGTGGTCTTCGGCTTCAACACCTCGGTGACCGCCAAGCCGCTGCCTGCCGTCGAGCCGGCGTCGCCGCGGCCGGTGGGCAGGATGCCCTCGCTGGAGAAGGAAGTGCCCGAGGGCGAGTTCCCCGAGGACCCCACGCCCGAAGAGAAGGCGGCGATGGACCAGCAGGCCGCGGTGAACCGGGTGCTGTGGGCCGCGAAAGCCTACGCGGTGCCGGTGTCCTTCAAGGGCCTCGAGGTGCCCGCCTTCCCCCAGGAGGTCGAGCACGACGAACACGGCGAGCCCACGGGCAAGGCCTTCGCCAACGACCCCATGCCGGCGATGCCGAAGGCGCTGGAGAGCGCCGACGGCTTCGGCACGGTCACCAGTGAAGAGGACGAAGACGGCAAGCTGCGCCGCACGGCCTTCGCCTATTCAGACGGCAACAACACCTACGCCACGCTGCCGGTGACCACGCTCGCGCTGCTCGAGGGCACGCAGGAGATCGTCGTCGCCCCGGGAAAGCTCACCATCGGGAGCCGCGCGGTGCACATCAACAACGACGGCACGGCGGAGATCCACTACGGCGGGAAGCTCAGCGATCGCTTCAAGATGATCTCCCTGGTGGGGGTGGTGCGGCACTACCTGGAGTGCATCAAGGAAGACCAGTCGAGGGTCGACTGCGCGGGCGGCGACATCGGCAAGGACCCGCAGGGGTCGATCTTCAAGGACAAGATCGTGCTCGTCGGCGGCGTCGCCGTCGGCACCGGTGACTCCAAGGCCACGCCGCTCGAGCAGGCCACTCCCGGGTTGGTGAAGCAAGCCGCCATTCTCGACAACCTGCTGCACGACCAGTTCATCATCGCTGCGCCCTTCTGGGTCTCGCTGGTCTTCGCGTTCATGGTCGCGCTCTTCTCGGTGGCGCTGGTGCTGGTGATCCGCAACACCTTCGTCGACATCGGTTGGCCGGTCCTGTTGTACGTGGGCTTCTTCACCATCACCGGCAGCTTCCTCGTGGCCACGCGCATTCACGTGCTTTCGGCGCTGCCCGGGCTCGCGGGCACCGTGGCGTCGATCCTCGCCACCACCTGGGAACGGCTCTTCGCGCGCAAGGAACGCGAGCGCCTGAAGGAGCTGTTCCAGAACTACATGGAGTCGGACCTCGTGGAGCTGATGGTGGAGCAGAAGCAGCTCCCCAACCTCGAGGGAGAGAACCTCAACGTCACGGCCTTCTTCTCCGACATCAAGGGCTTCTCGACCTTCTCCGAAAAGCTCAAGGAGGAGCCGAAGAAGTTGATGAGCGTGCTCAACCGCTACCTCTCGGTGGTCACCCCGGAGCTCACCGGCGAGGGCGCGTGCATCGACAAGTACATCGGCGACGCGGTGGTGGCGCTCTTCGGGGCCCCCCTGCCCCACGACGATCACCCGCTGCGCGCGGTGCGCGGCGCGCTCAAGGTGCAGCAGGCCATCGGCCGGCTCCGCGAGGAGTTCCGCAAGGAGGGGCTGCCCGACGTCTACACGCGCGTGGGCCTCAACACCGGCACCATGATGGTGGGGAACATCGGCTCGGCGCAGCTGCTCGACTACACCGCCATCGGCGACGAGATGAACCTCGCCGCCAGGCTCGAGGGCGCGAACAAGAACTACGGCACGCTGATCATGATGGGCCCCGGCACGTACGAGGCGGTCAAGGACGACGTCGAGGCGCGGGAGCTCGATCGCGTGCGCGTGGCGGGCAAGAACAACGCGGTCACCGTCTACGAGCTGCTGTCGATGCGCGGCGAGCTGCCGCAGGAAAAGCTGAAAGTGGTTGACCTCTATGGGCAAGCACTGTCCGCCTACCGCGCTCGGCAGTTCGCGGGGGCGAAGGCCACGCTGGCGCAAGCGCTGGAAATCGACGGAAGTGATGGCCCGAGCCGCCGGCTGCTCGCGTTGTGCATGGAATTCGAGGTTCGCCCGCCGCCCGAAGCCTGGGACGGGGTGTCGACGTTGGAGAAGTGAAGTCTTCCTTCAGGAGCAACACATGAAACGTCTGTACGGAGCAGTAGTCGCGGCCGCGCTGTTGAGCGCGAGCGGCGCGTGGGCAGTCAAGGTGGGCGACGACCTCTACATCAAGGCCAAGGGCGTCAAGCTGCTCAAGGAGCCCAAGCCCACCTCCACCGCCATCGGCAAGGAACTGGCCGTCGGTGAAGTGGTGAGATGGAAGGGCGCCAGCGAGAAGGACAAGAGCTTTCACGAGATCGAGGTCAGCGGGAAGAAGGGCTTCGTGCTGATGAGCAACCTCTCACCCAGCAAGCCGCAGATGGAAATCGCCGAGGCCGGCAAGGGGCCACTGGACACGAAGGCGTTCGCTTCGTCTGGCGCCGCGACCAAGGGCCTCACCAACGCCGCGCTCACGTATTCCGAGACCAAGGGCCCCGACATGAAGAAGGCGGCCGTGCAGGTCATCTACGCGGAAGAGCACAACAAGAACAAGGGCACGCCTGAGGCCATCGCCATGAAGAGCAAAGAACTGGGAGGTGGCAAGTGAACGCCGCGCGACTGGTGATCGTCCTCGCCGCCCTCAACCTGGGAAGTGGCTGCGCGTTGTTCAACAGCGTCACGCGGGGCGAAGGCGTCGGCGCCATCGCCGCGGCTGCAGCCAACGCGGGCAGTGAAGGCGTGCAGATCTTCGAAGAGGCCGGCCGACGCGCGAAAGCGAAGTGTGATCCGATTCGCACCTCCGAGGTGGCCTGGCCTGAGGAGCGCGCCATGGGCGGCGTGGTCAGCGTCAAGCAGGTGTCCTCGTTCGGTTCGCTGGTGCTCGAAGGCATGACCGCCACCGATCCCGCGGCGCTCGCCAAGGAGGTCACGGACAAGAAGAAGGTGAGCCTGCCCGATGGACCGAAGAATGACCTCTCGGCGTACGTGGCCGTCGTCGGTCGCAACCTCGCGCGTTACTCCTCCCGCCCCGACATCGCGTGGACCTTTGCGGTCATCGAGAACGAGACCCCGAACGCCTTCAGCGCCCCGGGCGGGTACGTGGTGGTGACCACCGGCCTGCTCAACAAGATGACCAACGAGGCCCAGCTCGCCGGCGTGCTGGCTCACGAGATCGGCCACATCGTGCTCAAGCACTCGATCAAGCAGTACCGCGACGTCAAGGCCACGCAGTGCGACGGTGCCACCGCCGGCGGCTACGTCGTGGGCAAGGGTATCCAGGCGGCGATCAGCCTGCTGCCCGCGGGCGCAGCGGAAGCGGCGAAGTACGCCAAGTTCTTCGACGACTACAATCTCGACACCGCGGAGGGGGGCTTCGTGGCCTTCATCATGGACGCAGTGCTCAAGGGCATCGAGACGTTTGGCAACGTGAAGGAAGACGAGTTCCAGGCCGACGCCACCTCCCTCGAGCTGGTGGCCTTCGCCGGCTACGACGCGGCCGAGTACGAGAAGTTCCTCACCGCGCTCGGCAACAGCGGCGGCGGCTTCTCGAATCACCCCTCGACGAGCGATCGCGTGGCGAAGCTCAAGGCGCTGCGCGAGGGCGACCTCGCCCCGTTCGCGGTGGGCACGGCGAAGCCGGACACCGCCAAGATCTTCGCGCCGATCATGAAGAAGTAACCAGCAACGACGCTTCAACTTCGGGGCCCGTGCAGCCAGACTGCGCGGGCCCCGCTTGTTTTCCAAGGCAGTCCCTGGAGCTTCCCGTGCGCGCAGCGTCGATCGCCTTCCTTGCCCTGTGTGGTTGTGCCACGGCGAAGCCCCAGCCCGGGCCGATGACGTCCGACCCGAGCCTGATGGCGGCCGCGGCCGAGGCCAGCCGCATGGCCGCCTCGATGCAGCTCGCCAACGCCGAGGCCGAGCGCGCCTGCGCCCCGCTGCTCGCCGCCGAGATCACCTGGCCCGAAGAGCGCTTCGTCGGCCGCAAGTTCGCGCTCCAGGCCACGCGCAACCTGGGCCACCTCTACGCGGGCGGGCCGAAAGACGAGGTCGCCACCTACGTCGCCGTGGTGGGCAAGAACCTCGCGAGCCGGTCGGCCCGGCCCGACCTGCCGTGGACCTTCGCCGTCGTGGAGAGCGAGACTGCGAGCGCGTCGAACGCCCCGGGCGGCTACGTCTTCGTCACCACCGGGCTCCTCGCGTCGCTGCACAACGAGGCCGAGCTGGCCGGCGTGCTGGCCCACGAGATCGGCCACGTGGTGCACAAGGACACGCTGCTCAAGTACCGCGACGCCCGGCACAAGCAGTGCGTCGCGGCGAAGTGGGCCGCCCTGGCGCTGGCGAGCGGCGGCCCGGGGAACCCCACCACCGCCGACGCGGCGAAGTTCGCCGGGAAGTTCGACGGCGCCTTCGATCTCGAGGCCGCCGAAGACCCGTTCGTGACCTTCGTGATGAACGCGGTGATGACCCTCGCCCAGTTCGGCAACGACCCGGAGGCGGAGTTCGCCGCGGACGACGCCGCCGCGCGCCTCGTGGCCTTCGCCGGCTACGACGTAGGTGAATACGAGCGCTACCTCCTCTCGCAGGGACCCCCGGCCGCCGGCGGGTTCGCACGTCACCCCGCGGCCGAGCAGCGCACCACGAAGCTGCGGTCGCTGCGCCAGGGCGACCTCGCCGCCTTCGCCAACGGCACCGCCCGGCCCGACGTCACCGCCCGCTTCGCGGGCCTCAAGAAGCGGTGACCCTGCTTCACCTCGCGCTCCAGTCCGAGTGGGAGCACGGACAGCACGACGGCCGCTACACCCCGGCCCGCTTCGCCGCTGACGGCTTCGTGCACTGCTGCGACGACCTGGCCACGGCCCACGCCATCGCCCGGGCCCACTACGCCGAGGCCGCCGAGCCGGTGCTGTTGGTGCGCCTGAACGAGGCCGCGCTCGACGTGGAGGTCACGCGCGAGGCCCGCGGGGGACTGCGCTTTCCCCACGTGCACGGCTCGATTCCGCTGACCGCGGTGATCTCCGTGCAAGCCTTGGACGCCGGCGGTTAAGAGGCGGGCGGATGCCCCGGCTCTTCCGACGACTCTCGCTCTTCTTCGCCGTGCTCGCGCTGGGCACCCTGGCCGCCCTGTGGGTCGGCGCGCGGGTGGTGGCCGAGCGCCTCGTCGACGAGAAGACCGAGCCGGTGCGAAAGCAGTTCCTGGCCGACTGGGCCGCGAACGAGGCGCAGTTCGCGGCCGACCTCGAGGCCTCGGCGGCCTTCAACGTGACCCAGGAGCGCACGCCCGCGAGCCTGGGCTGCGAGCTGACCTGGGCCGGCGACGGCGCCGCCCTGGCGCAGCACCTCGCCCGCTGCGACCACCGCGGCGCGCCGCTCCCCCGGGAGCTCGTGTCCGCGCTCGAAAAGGCCGGGGACGACTTGCTGCGCGACCCGGCGAAGGCACCCACCTTCGAGCGAGACCTCGGCTGGATGCAGGCGCTGCGCGGCCGGGATGACTGGAGCCAGGCCGCGGGCACCCCGCTGGAGTTCTTCGACTTCTCGGCCGCCGGGCCCTCGGTCCTCGAGGTGCCGGTGCTCGACGCCCCCCAGCTCCAGGCGCTCGCGGCGTTGCGGCTGCTCGAAGGGCAACGGGCCCCGGGGCTCGAAGACGCGGTGCTCGACGTCACGGCGCTGGGCCGCGCCCTCCTCGGCCGCCCGGTGCTCGTCGACCAGCTGGTGGGCCTGCGGGTGCTGCAGCGCCTGCGCGGGGTGCTGGTGGCCGCTGGGCGCCCGGAGCTCGCCCCGTCACAGGCCGCGCTCGACGCCCTGCGAGGCTCGCGGCTCGCCGCGGGGCTCCTCTTCTCCCCCTGGGTGCCCCCGGCCCTGCGCGCCCGCTTCTTCCCCACGCTGTCCGCGGCGTCCCGCTGCGCGGCCTTCGGCAACGCCACCCTCTTCCTCGAGGTGGGCGAGCTGCTCGACGAGCACTACCCCGCGTACCGCCCCGCGCTGGCCGCCG
>CAIVGN010000179.1 GCA_903905455.1 uncultured Archangium sp. | reverse complement strand
TCGCCGACACGGCCAACCTCCTGGTGCTCGAGGGCCGCGGCGGGCAGCGGCACCCGGCGCTCGTGGCCAACCCCGCGGGGCGCTTCACCCTCGCGTGGGAGCAGCACATGAGTGACGGGGGCACGCACGTCGCCTCCTGCGAGCTCGACGACCAGGCGCGGAGGATGAACCCGGTGACGGACCTCGGTGCGGGCAGCGCGCCGTCGCTCGCCGCCGACCCGGAGCAGGGCCTGGTGCTGCTGGGCTGGGCGCCGGAAGGCGCTGGCCCGCGGGTGACGCAGGTGAGCCCGGGGGCCGCCAGGCAACATTACGTGGGGGTGCTGCCCAACGCGGCGACGGTGACGCGCACCTCGCTCAGCGCGCGCGGCGGCAACCTGCTCTTCGGGGTGGAGGCCACGGCGGCGGCGACGGGGTTGAGCCATGTGTACGGCTTCATGCCGATGCAGACGGCGCCGTTGGTGCAGACCGACACGGGGTCCAACGCGCTCCTTGCGCAGCGGTTGCCCGCGGTGCTGCTGAGCGCCACGGGCCTGGAGTCGTGGATGGCGTGGGAGCAGGACGTCATGAGCGTGACGTCTGTCTTCTCCCGTCAAGTGGTGGGGAGCACGAGCGCGGCGGTGCCGGTGAGCCGGTCGGGGCGCAGCCCGGCGCTCACGCTGTCCCCCGGCGGGCCGGTGCTGGGGTTCCTGGACAAGGGCGCGCTCGCGATGCCCGACTCGTTGCACCTCGAGGTGCCCCCACCGCAAGCGCCGTACGTGTTCGACGTGCCCACCACCGCCAGGGAGCTGGCCCTCACCAACTCCGGAGCGAGCGGGTTCCTCGCGGCGTACACCGTGGGCCGGCTGCAGCTCGACGTCGAGGTGCTGCGCCTGGGCGCGGGCGGCTCGGTGGGCACGCCGCAGGTGCTCTCGCGACAGAACATCGCCACGGGGCCGGGGCTCCAGCGTGACGCCCACGTGGCCTTCGGGTCGACGGGCTTCGCGGTGTGGAGGCAGGGCCTGGGTGACGTGCGGGGGACGCGGCTGTCTCGCAACGCGCAGGGCCTGGTGCAGGTGACGGGCCCGGCGGTGACGCTGCGCGTGGGGGGGCTGTTGTCGCGCGTGGAGATGGTGGACGTGGCCCTGGGCACCGGCGACGTCGCGTTCATCGCGTGGCGCGAGCGGGGCCTCACGGGCGCGTCGATCCAGGGGGTCCTTCGCCAGGCCGACGGCAGCATGTCGGCGCCGCTGGTGCTCTCGGCGCAGAGCGCTTCGCTGCTCGAGGGCACCGGCCCGGTGGTGGCCTGGGACGGCGCGCGCTTCGTCGTGGCGTGGACCCAGCCGGGGTACGTGGCCGCGCAGCCGGTGGCCCTGGACGGCACGCTGGGCATGGTCGCGGGCTGGGCGCAGGCGGGGGCGAGCGACCTCGCCATCGAGTGTGAAGCGGGTGCCTGCGCGCTGGCGTGGGCGCTGCCCGGGCAGAGCATCGGGGGCGCGTTCCTCGGGGACTCCGCGACGAGCGTGGAGGTCGGCGCCAGCCAACCGGCCCTGAGCCACGACGGCACGCGCTTCGTCGCGGCCTTCTTTCGCGACGGGGGCTACGAGACGGTCGCCCTCGAAGCGGGCATGCGGGTGCCCGGGCCGCGGGTCGATGCGACCGGCGCGCCGCGGGGCTTGAAGATGGCCCGCGGCAACCCGCCGGTGTTGACCTGGGTCGACGACGAGACCTCGCTGCTGTGGCTCGCGCGGCCGGGCGTGGAGGCGCGCGCGACGGTGGCTGGAGATCGCCCCGACCTCGCCGTGCTCGGGACCGGCGTCGACGTCGTCGGCGTGGTGGTGGCGGATCATTTCAGCGCCGTCACCGGGGGCGTGCAGCCGTTCGCCCTGCCGTTCAGCTGGGTGCTCACGGTCGATGCCGGGGGCGACGCGGGGACCGTGGAGGTCGATGCGGGCACGGACGCCGGGCGCTCGGACGTCGATGCAGGCGCGGACGCCGGGCTTGCCGACGGTGGCCTCGCGCCGCAGCAGTTCGTGGCCGAAGGGTGCGCGTGCAGTTCGACGTCGGTGGGCTGGGCGCTGGGGGCGGTGGTGGTGCTGATGAGTCGACGCTCACGGCGCGTCAGGCATGATGCGAGCCGACCATGAAGACCCTGCTCTGTGCCCTGATGCTGTGCGCGACGGTTGCGCGCGCCGACGTGCCTCCTCCGAACGCTTCGGGCTGTGCCAGCAAGACCGAGGGCGCGGCGTGTACCAACGACGCCAACGCCGCCGGGGCGTGCGCGAAGAACACCTGCAGCAAGTTGGATTACTCCGACGGCTCGCCGCCGAGCTCGGTGAGCTACGAGTGCCTGCTGTGCGTCGCCGGGGCGAGCCCCGCGGTCGATGCGGGCACGGGCGCGACGCCGGTGAAGACCGGCTGCACCGCGGTGCCGGGCGGGTTGCTCGCCGCGGCCGCGGTGTTCTTCGCGCTGCGCAAGCGGCGCTGAGCCTCGCGTCTCAGGGGAACGCGGTGAAGTCGGGGTCCGAGACCTCGAGCGTGTATTCGACCTGTTGGGTGGCTGCAGTGGTGCAACGCCGCCCCCTCTTCGGTGATGCCCCAGTCGCTGGTTCATCGCCGGTGCGGCGTCACGAGTCGTCGATAGCTCGGGTCGACCCGGCTGAGTTCTTCGACGAGTCCGTGGCGGACCAGGGCGGCGATGCTGCGCACGTTCTTCTCATGAGCGATCGCGAACACCCGGGCGTGTCTCGGAGGCACGCGCGCTGCGACATCGGTCATGACCGCAGACAACAGGACATCGCTGACCCGGTCGCCGCTCTTGAACCGCTGGCCCTGCCACTTCCGTGCGATGGCGACCACCTCGAGCTTGGTCGCCGCGAACGGCTGCGTCCTGCCGTAGCGGAGTTCGGTGCGCTCATGGGCGGCGACGCCGACGAGTTCCCCGCTCTTTCGATGAAACAGGAGAAGGAGCCGAGGGTCGTTCTTCCGGGCGAACGTGTCGAACGCCCAGTCGCAGAGGCCGTGCTGAATGAAGTGCTCCGCTTCGCGCTCCCACGGAACCGTCGGGGCGGCGCACGCGAAGCGCTTGATCAGCGCGCGGTCCTGGGGGCGCGCGGGACGAAGCTGCCACTCGGGCCGACTCATGCGCCAATGGCGACAGGAACAAGGATTCTCAAGGGCGCGGGCGTGCCCGCAAGGCGTTTCGCGTCCGCCTTCGTCAAGGCATGCACCCGCGCGTTGCGGCCGAACGGGCTGAACCCGGGCGCCGAGGCAGGCCCCGTGTCGATGCCTGGCAACGCGTTGACCACCATCTGATGGTCGTCGAGTTGTTCAGTCTCCAGCGCGAGGCAATCGCCGACGTTTTCCCGGTGCACGGCCTTCGCGAGCGATGGCGGCACGGCGGTTCGGCCCCCTCCGTCTGCGTTGAGGATGAGCAGCCCGCGCTCCCGGGAGAGCTTGCCTGCGAAGACCTCCGGGAGCTTCACCTTCGGGGAACAGCGGGCGCGGGTCGAGTTCGTTTCACGTGCAAGGCGCTTCAAGAGTTCGTGAACGTCTGTCCACTGGGCTTCCTCCGTGCCGCCGTCGAGGACCGCGGAGACGTCCTTGATGCTGTGGCCCGTGAGGAACTGCTTGAGGAGAAGGAATTCCGCGCTCGCCTCGATGGTCGCGGCGGCCTTCGCCAACGTCGTCGCGCCCCGATGTTCCCCCTCGCGCGCGAGGCGTGCGGCGTCCATGTTGAGAACACTGAAGATGGTGAGTCGGCCCGTGGCGCTGCTTTCATTCCGGGTCACGACGCTCACTCCGGCCGTGGCCCAACCGTGGGTGCGGAGCGTTCGAAAAGGGGCCTCTTTCGTCGCCCGTTCCCCTGGGCGAAAGGCCCGGATGAGCTGCGAACGACCAATGATCGGCCAGCGGTCCACCTGCATGGGCGCAGGCTAGCTCACCCTGAAGCGTCGAAACAATGCCTCAGCTACGTGCCTGGACGCGTGGGGCGTCAGCGGCGGTAGTGAAGCGCTCCGCTCCCGCCGTCCGCGAAGTGCGTCACGAGGAAGAGGTCGTTGTCACCGGCACCCCACAGGCCCGCGCCATAGGAGGGGTCGGCGCTGGGCTCGATCCCCGGCACGCGCGTGAAAGCCTGGCCGTCCCAGTGCACGAGCGAATTGTTGCTGCCAAGGAGCCACATGTTGTCAGTGGCCCGGCCCCACAGACCCCAGATGTCGCCGCAGGAGGCGCAGTAGCTCTCGTTGAACGCGGTCCCGTTCCACCGCAGGACCAGGCCGGAGTTCCCGACGAACCACACGTCCTGGGGGCCGTTGGCGAACGCGCGGTGGATGTCCTCGGTGGTCCCGGTACTGACCTGCGTCCACGCGACGCCGTCAGCGCTGTGCATCACCATGCCGCCCGAACCGCCAACCCAGATGTCCGTTTCGCTCACCACGGTGATGGCTCGCCACCCCTGCTTGGCAACGAGCGGAACACCCGCATCGAGCTGCGCCCACTGCGTGCCGTTGTAGCGGAAGATCTCGCGGTCTCTGCCGGTCGCGTAGACCGACCCGCCGTCCGCAAGGCCGTGAATGCCGACGAGTCCCGCGAAGCCAGGAACCACCAGTTCCTTGGCGACCGTGAAGGGCGGGCCGAGGTACGCGGTGCCGTTGGCTCCGCCGACGAAGACGCGCGAGCTCGACGTCCCCCACACGGCGTTGGTTTCCTGGCCAAACGCGGAGATCGACAGTCGGGTCCAGGAGATCCCGTCCCAGTGCAGCACCTGCGCTCCCCAGGCCGTCGCCCAGGCGTCGTTGGGGCTCGAGGCCCACACGCCCTGGGTGGCTTCGAAGTTCCCGCTCGAGCCGCTGCTGAAGAGGCACCAGGCGCCACCGCAGATGCCCGCGTCGCCGGTCCCACCACCCGTCGCGCCTCCGGTCCCACCGCCCGTCGCGCCTCCGGTCCCACCGCCCGTCGCGCCTCCGGTCCCACCACCCGTCGCGCCTCCGGTCCCACCACCCGTCGCGCCTCCGGTCCCACCGCCCGTCGCGCCTCCGGTTCCGCCGCCCGTCGCGCCGCCGGTCCCACCACCCGTCGCGCCTCCGTCGATGGAGTTGTCGTACGCCTCTTCCCAGTTGCGGCAGGCCGCCAGCGACAGCACCACCACTGCAAGCATCACGCGCTTCACGGCAGCACCCCGGTCACGCCAATCATTCCGCCTTGAGGACCCAGCGCGACCGTGGGCGTCACGCTCGAACCTCCTGCGAAGAACATCACCGCGGCCGCCGCGACGGCCACGCCTCCACCAATCAGCGCGATGTTCGCGCCGGTCTCGAGCTGCTGCCCGTCGTTGCGCCGCTGGAGCGCTTCAGGCTCGGGGTAGTGGTGGGTGCTCAGGTCGGTGAACTGGTTGCCCGCGAGCACCTGCATCACCACGCCCGCCCCCAGCGCCGCCACGCCCACCACCGCCGGGGCCAGCGCCCAGGTCCGCACCGCGCCGGCCGACTGCTCCACGCCCGTCAGCGGCAACGGCTCGACGCCCACCGCCAGCTCCGAGTGCTTCATCGGCCCCGATAGGCTCTTGAGGATGCCGCGCACCGCGTTCTCCAGCATCACTTCGAGCTGCTTCGCCGGCGCGCGCGCGTTGTGCAACGCCAGCACCTTGCCGCTGCTCGAGGCCAGCACCTTCAGGTTCAGCACGTACTCGCCGTTGAGCAGGCCCAGGTCGCCGATGAGCACCCCGTCGACTCCCAACGCTGCCGTCATCTCCACGATGCACGCGTTGTTGTCCGAGCAACCCAACAACTGCCGCTGCCGCTCCATGCCCAGCATCGTCTGGAGATCCCTCGCGGTCTTCACCTCGACCCCGTGGGCGATGAACTTCTGCGCGATGAGCTCGGCCTGGAGATCGCTCTCTCCCGGGGCCAGGTTCACCGCGTTCAGGCCGGGCAACGCCAGGGTGACGGGCTTGGCCACCACCGGCGCCGCCGTCATCGACACCACCAGGAACGCTGTGAGCATGGGCCGGGCCATTACTACAACGCCCGACCGAATCACGAGCGCCGGTGGCGTCGCTCGGGCGCGGGGGGAACTCCGGGTCCGCTCAGCGCACCCGCTCCAGCACCGCGTGGAAGATGGCCTGGTCTCCACCCGACACCTCGACGGTCTTGGTCTGGGCCACGAAGCCCCGGGCCTCGATGACCAGGGTGTACTTCCCGCTCGGCACGTCGGCCGTGAAGCGCCCGTCGGCCTTGACCTGCAGCTTGAGCTTGAGCTCCACCACCCGCACCGTGGCCTTCACCGGCTCGCCGCTGGTGTCGCGAATGAGCCCGCGCAGCGTCGCCCGCACCGCCACCGTGGACGGGGTCAACGTGAAGTCCACCGCCGCCTCGCCGCCCGGCGCGACCTGCACCACCTCTTCCGCGCTGGTGAAGCCCTCGGCCTTCACCTGCACCGTCACCGGCCCCGGGCCCACGCGGGGGAGCAGGTACGTGCCGTCCGCGCCGCTCTTCGCGCGCTGCTGCGTCTCCACCGCCAGCACCTCGGCGCCTGCGAGCACCGTGGCGCCCGCGCGCACCACGCCGGCCACCCGCCCCGGCCCCGTCGGCGCGCCCAGCGTGAGCACCACCGCGCTCGAAGGCGTGGTCACCTCGAGGGACACCGGCGAGGCGCCTTCCTTCGACGCGCTCACCCGGTGCTTGCCTCGCGCCACGCCCGCGAAGGTGAACGCCCCGGAGGCGTCGCTGCGCGTGCGCTCCGTGTCGTCGAGCACCACCACCGCGCCTTCCACCGGCTGATCCGTCGACGACAGCACCCGGCCCTTCAACGAGGGCAGCGCCGGCTTCGGCGGCGGCGGCTCCTCCATCCACTGCTGCACGGAGAGCCCGACCCCGAGCCGCAGCGCGTTCTGGTTCGCCCAGCTCGCGTTGGTCACCATGCCCGTGGCCGCGTATTCGACCGACACCGCGACGCCGAGCTGCGCGTCTCCCAGGTGCAGCGCGCCCAGCGAGGCCTGCGCGCCCACGCTCAAGGAGAGCAGCCTGAAGTTCGTGGGCGTGCCCAGCCCGAAGACCACCGGCACCGCGCGCACGTAGAGCTGGCCCGAGACGGCGCGCGTCGGCGCCAGCCCCGCCACCAGCCCCAGCGAGGGGCCGGTGAAGAACAGGTGGGCCGTGCCCAGCGCCCCGTCCTGGGTGATGACCGAGCGTTCGCCCACCGCCCAGCCCACCTGGCCCTCGAAGGTCAACCACGAGAGCGGCACGAAGCGCACCGCGGCCGCCGCCGAGAGATCGAACGCCGGCAGGGGCACGCTCAGGCCCGTGGCCGGCACGGTTTGCTTCGCGAAGAACAGCTCGCCGCGCCCCTCGACGTCGACGCCGAAGCGGTTGAAGAAGTGCGCCCCCGAGAGGTGCAGCGTCGTCGGCGAGAAGCCGGTGAGGTTCACTGGCGGCTGGGCCACGAACTCCTGCTGGTACTGGCGCCCCGCGACGCCACCGGTGATCCACAGCCGCGTCGGCGCAGGCGGCGGCGCCCCGGCCCACGCCGCGAGCGAGACCCCGCACACCAGCATCATCAGGAGAGAGCGCATCGACACGCGAGGACCGTTGTAGCCGCAGGTTTCCCCCCGGTGGCGTGAATTCCCGGCCGAGGTGTGCGAAGAGTGGCCCTTCCGCCACGCCATGAAAATTCCTCTCTCCTGCGCGCTCGCCGTCGTGACCTTCGTCGCCCTCGGCTGCGTGGGAGAGCCCGTCACCCCGATGAAGCGCGAGCTCTGCTCCAACGGCGTCGACGACAACGACGACGGCAAGGCCGACTGCCTCGACCCCACCTGCTTCACCACCCCCGGCTGCATGCGCCTGCCGGAAGACTGCGGGAACCAGGTGGACGACGACCGCAACGGCTTCACCGACTGTGACGACGTCGCCTGCCAGGCCTCCAGCGCCTGCCTGCGCCTCGAGGTCTGCGACAACGGCCTCGACGACAACGCCGACGGGAAGATCGACTGCGCCGACCCCGACTGCCGCGCGCGCCCCCGCTGCGGTGACGGCGGCCCCGAGGCCAGTTCCCTGTGCGGCGACGAGGTGGACAACGACGACGACGGCGCCTTCGACTGCGCCGACCCCGAGTGCCTGGGCCAGGCCTGCGGCGCCGGCTGCGCATGCACCGACGGCGGGGTGAAGGGCGAGGCCAACTGTGGAGACGCGCAGGACAACGACGGTGACACGAAGGTCGACTGCCTCGACTCCGAGTGTGAAGGCCAGGGCTGCGGCACGGGCTGCGCGTGTCACGGCGGGCTGCGCGGCGAGGGCACCTGCGACGACGGCTTCGACAACGACGCCGACACCCGCGCCGACTGCGCCGACGCCGACTGCGCGAACCAGTCGTGTGGCGTGGGCTGCACCTGCCTGCAAGCGCGCGCCACCGAGACCTCGTGCACCGATGGCCTCGACAATGATCACGACAACCTCCTCGACTGTGCCGACCCCGACTGCGGCACCAGGAGCTGCGGCGCGGGTTGCGAGTGCCGGGCGCTGGCCCGCTTCGAAACCGCTTGCACCGACGGCTCAGACAACGACGCCGACGCCCGCTCCGATTGCGCCGATCCCGACTGCGTGACCGCGGCCTGTGGCGCGGGCTGCGTGTGCGCCAACCTGGCGAAGCGCGAGACCGCGTGCACTGACGGCCTGGACAACGACGGCGACGGCAAGACCGACTGCTTCGACGGCCCCGACTGCGACGGCACCACCTGCGGCGCGGGCTGCACCTGCTCCGGCGGCGCGAAGCACGAGACCTCCTGCGTCGACCGCGCCGACAACGACGCCGACGGCCTGCGCGACTGCGCCGACGTGCTCGACTGCGTGGGCCCCTCGAACCTCTGCGGCAACGGCACCCTCGAGACCGGCGCCGCGCTCTGCGCCGACGGCCTCGACAACGACAACGACGGGGACCGCGACTGCGAAGACCCCGGCTGCGACGCCCAGGCGTGCGGCACCGGCTGCGTGTGTCGCAACCAGCGCCAGGCCGAGACCCTGTGCACCGGCGGCGGCGACGAGGACCATGACGGCCTCGCGGACTGCCTCGACTCCGACTGCGTGGGCACCGCGCCCGAGACCAACTGCACCGACGGCCTCGACGACAACTGCAACGGGCAGATCGACTGCGCCGACACCAACACCACCTGCGGCACCTGCTCCGCCCTGCTCATCGGCAAGCCGTGCAACGCCGGGGCGCAGTGCGCCTCGGGCACCTGCCGCACCGAGCTCGGCTCCGGCTGGCCCTCGGGCGCGTGTGTCGGCGCGCTCAACGGCTGCCTCCTCGACGCCGGCGTCTCCACTGGGTGCCCCGCGGGGAGCGCCTGCACCGTCGACGGCGAAGGCCGCTTCTGTCGCCAGCAGTGCTCGGGCGCCACCGGTTGCCGCACCAGCTACGGTTGCCAGGAGAACCTGGACTGGGAAGGCCCCAACACCTGCGTGCCCCTGTGCAACACCGACGCCGACTGCAACCGCCTCGGGGGCAGCTACGGCTGCAACCCCTGGAGCCGGCACTGCGAAGCGAAGGACAAGAACCTCGCGAAGTACGGCGCTCCCTGCAGCGGGAACGCGGCCTGCGAGTCGGGCGTGTGCCTCCCGGACCGGGGCGGCTCCTGCGGTGGTGCCTGCCGGCGCGGCGGGGCGTGCGCCCCCGACGGGGTCTGCGCCAACGACGGCACCAACGACGGCGTGGCCCGCTGCTTCGACGTCTGCACCACGGCCGCCGAGTGCACCCGCGGCTCGCCCTACCAGTGCCAGCCGCCGCCCTGGGGCGGCACCACCACCAACGTCTGCTACTGCAGCCGCACCGGGGAGCGCTGCAACGTCGCCGCCGACTGCTGCAACGCCTCGCCGCTTCCATTCGTGCCGACGTGCACCTTCAACATCTGCACCTTCTGATCACTCCGGGCTTCGGCGGCGCTTCCGCTAGGCTCCCGCGCCGTGACCCCCCTCCTCGTCGCCGTCTCGCTGCTCGCAGCGACCCCAGAGAAGCCGCGCCTCGTGGTGCTCGATCTCCAGCCCGGCGCCGGCGTGGAGGCCTCGCTCACCAGCCCGCTGACCGACGCCATCACCGGCGAGGTGCAGCGCGTAGGCTTCTTCGAGGTGCTCTCCAGCCGCGACCTGCAATCGCTCATCGGCCTCGACCGGCAGAAGCAGCTGCTGGGCTGTGACGAGGCGTCGAAGTCGTGCATGGCCGAGCTCTCCGGGGCCCTGGGCGCGCGCTTCGTGATGACCGGCACCCTCGCCCGGCTCGGCGAGGCCTGGCAGCTGACCCTCAACACCCTCGACTCGCAGAAGGCCCAGCCGCTGGGCCGCGCGACCCGCCTCGCGCGTTCCCTCGAGGCGCTGCGCGCCATGCTGCCGTACGCGGTGGCCGAGGCGACGGGCACGCCGCTGCCTCCGCCCCCCTCTCGCGTGCTCCCCTACACGCTCATCGGCGTCGGGGGCGCCGCCGCCGTCTTCGGGCTGGTGTGGGGCGCGCTGCACCTGACGCAAGAAGCGCAGCTCACCGCGACCCTCGACGCGGCCGGCTCCACCGCGGGGCTGCTCAACACCCGGGCGAGCTACGAAGGCCAGTTGCAGTCGCTCCAGGTGCAGCGCTGGGTGGCCGTGGGGGCGCTGGCCGCCGGCGTGGCCTCGTTGATCACCGGCTTCCTGCTGATGCCCGCAGATGGAAACTCGGTGCAGCTCGCGGTGGTGCCCGCCGGCTCGGGCCTCGGCCTGGCGGGGGTGTTCCCGTGAAGCGCGCCCTGTGGGTGTTCGCCGTGGTGCTCGGCGCGGGCTGCGTCGACCTGCAGCAGGGTCGCCCCTACCGCTGCGCCAGCACCGAGGAGTGCTCGGACGACTGGGTGTGCCTCAAGGACGGGTACTGCCACGCGCGCGACGTCGGCGTCGCCGTACCCTGCGATGGCCCAGCGGGGTGCACCGGCGGGTGGTTGTGCGGCCAGGAAGGGCGCTGCCTCGATCCCGCGAAGCCTTCTGCGTTCCCCTGCGACACCGACTCGCAGTGCGTGGGCGGGTGGCGCTGCACCAGCGAGCGGCGCTGCCTCGACGTGAGCCTCGAGCCGGCGGGCCTGCCCTTCGCCCGCGTCGGAGGAGGCGCGTTGATCTCCCCCCTGAGCGAGGCCGGCGGCGACTTCGTGCGGACCTCCCAGGCAGTGACCCTGCCCTTCGACGGGGGCGCGTACACCGCGCTGTCCGCGGCGGTGCGCTACGGCACGGACATCGAACTCTCCAGCCTCGTCATGGGCGAGCGTGACGGAGTGCAGGGCTTCACCGTGGGGCGCTTCCGCTTCGCGTTGGGCTTCGAGGCGGTGGACCTCGCCCTGACGCCACGGCATCTCGTGGTGCACACGCCCACCGGCACGCTCTTGATGCTCGGCTCGGCCGAGGATGACGGAGGGCAGGGGGTGGCCCCGGTCGCGCTGCTCCCCGGCATGACCCCGGTCGATCGCCTCGCGCCGCTGGCCTGGGCCCTGTCTGACGGCGGCACGCAAGGGGCGGTGGTGGTGTTCGCCAACGGGCAGGCCGCGCTGGTCCTCGCGCCGGACGACGTGCGGCCCTTCGGTGGCACCGTCCTCGACGTCACCGCGACCGAGACCGAAGAAGGCGACGCAGGCCTGCCGCGGTTCTACGTGCTGCGTGAAGAGGCCACGGGCTACCCGGTCACCCGCGAACTGCTGGGGGAAGAGAAGCCGACGCCGCTGCTCGTCATCCCCCGCGGTGGCGTGGCGACCGTCGACTACGGGACGCCGGCTCGGCTCCGCGCCGAGAACGGCTCCATCGCCGCGAGCTTCACGCCCGACGGCATCGTCGCCTCGAACCCGGTGCGGCGCCTGTGCGGCCTGCTGCAGAGCTGCACCGTGTTTGCGCCGTCGGCGCCGGTCAAGTGCCCCGGGGGCAGCGAGGTGCCTGACTTCGGCCTCGTGGCCTCCGTCGACGGTGGCGCGGTCGCTCCTTTCGTCGCCTGCGACATCGACGGCCAGCAAGAGCTGCTCTCCATGGAAGGCTCCACCCCCGAGTTCCTCGACGCCCGCGAGGCCGACGCCTTCTGGGGCACCAGCCGCGGTCACGTGCGCCTGCTCCCCGAGGGCCAGCTGCAGTGGTTCCTCGGCTCTCCGCTCGACGAGGTGGGCGACCTGCTCTCGAAGCGGCCCCGCGAGGTCCTCGTCTCCGGGGCGACGCGCCGGGCGCTGGTGGACGACGACTTCTACGAAGCCCCCGACGCGGGCGACTTCGGGCTGATGCTCCGCGTGCGCTTCGGGTCGAGCCCGTGGTCGTACACCGGGTTCGTGGAAAACGACGCCGACGAGTTCGTGCACCGCAACGGCGTGGTGACCGCCGAGCTCGCCGACGGCGGCACCGACTTCGACTTCTACCTGCCCACCGGCGGTCCGTTCGATGCGCCGCACGCGAAGATCGTCGAGCGCCCCCAGGGCCGGGTCCTCATCGTCACCCAGGGCGACACGCTCTTCGCCGCGCCGGAGCTCGCCAACGGCACCGCCCTGGTCAACCCCGTGCTGCGCCCCACCGGGCTCCCCATCACCGACTGGGAAGTGCGCGTGGCCCCCGACGCCGGCCTCGAGGGCTGGGCGGTGTCGAACGACCGGCTCTTCCAGTTGAGCTCGAGCACCGCCGAGCGCTGGCGGTCCACCGAGCTGCCGCTCACCGGCCGCTTCCCCTTAGGCGTGTGGTTCTCCGGCGCGAGCGCGCAGGTGGGCACCACCACCGGCGAGGTGCTCGCGCTGCCGTCCCGCGTGCCCGTCGCGCCTTCGCTCGGGGAAGAACTCACCAGCATCGAGGGGCGCTGTGGCTCGGTCTTCGCCACCACCGAGACGGCCGTGTGGCAGCTGGGCCCCGGTGACGGCGGCGTGCTGGGCGCGTGGGAACCGCTCGCGCTGCGGCCCCTGTACTTGCCGAAGCTGCTGACCTCGGGTGACGCGGTGTTCGTCACCGATGAAGATGGCGTGGTGCTCGAGCTGCCGGTCGTGTGTCGCTGATCAACGCGGGGGAGAATGAACATGGGGCGGCGGATCTTTCGCGTGGTGGGCGTGCTGGGCATCGTCGTGCTTTCCCTCGGCATCTGGTTCAAGTGGCGTGAGCAGGCGGCGAAGGCGGACGAAGCCGAGCGCCTGGGCCGCCTCCAGCCCTTCGTCGAGGTCGCTCCGGCGCCGCTGCCGAAGGGCCTGCCCTTGAAGGGCGACGAGGGCACCAGCGCCGAGGGTTTCCCGCGGCAGTGGGTGGATCAAGCGGGCCTGCGCTCGCTGTTGATCCACAAGCGCTTCGCCCAGCTCGACGCCGCCTTCACCCACTTCCAGGACGCCTTCGAGAAAGACCCGCACTTCGAGCGCTGGCCGGCCGACGCCACGGCGGCCTTTGGTTCTTCCGAGCCGGCCCTGCGCCCGCTGCTCGACGCGTGGGCGAAGGCCTTCCCCGAGTCGTTCGCGCCGCGGCTCGCGCGGGGGGCGCACTTGAGCGCCGTGGCCTTCGCCCAGCGGGGCACGAAGGTGGTCCAGGAGACCTCCGGCGGCGAGCTCGCGGAGATGCGCGCCACGCTGCCCCTCGCGCACGCCGACCTCGAGCGCGCCCTGGCCCTGCGGCCGAAGGCGGTCGCCGCCCTCACCGAGGAGATCCACCTCTCGATGCTCACCGGTGATGCCTTCGCGTACGCAGACGCGGTGCGCCGCGCCGATGAGCGCTGCCCGTCGTGCTTCCTGCACCGGGTCGCGGCCATGCAGGCGAGGCGCCCGCGCTGGGGCGGGAGCTACGACGAGATGCGCGCCCTCGCCGCGAGTGCCCCGGTGGTCGACAACCCGCGCTTCAAGTTGTTGCCCGGCTACGCGCTGCTCGACGTCGCCGACGTGGCCATCGAAGACGACCGTCCCGCAGATGCCCTGACCGCCAGCGACGAGGCCTGCGCCCTGGGGGACCACTGGGCCTTCTTGAAGGGCCGCGGTCACGTGCTGCGACACCGCAAGGAATACGACGCCGCGCTGGTCGACCTCACGCGCGCCCTCGAGCTGCGTCCCGGCAACCCGGACGTGCTGGTGGAGCGCGCCGAGGTGTATCTCGAGCAGAAGAAGGGCGAGCTCGCGGCCCTCGATTTCATCGCCGCCCTGCGGGTCAACCCCAGCCACGCCCGCGGCGAGCAGCTCTATGGCCCCGTGGTGCAGACCGTCATCTTCCAGGCCTGGCAGGCCCACCTCGCTGGCCAGCGCCTCGACGCCCTGCGCCTGCTCGACCTCGCCTCGCAGGTCGCGCCTCTCGACGGCGAGGTGCTCATGCGCCGGGGCATGGTGCAGGAGGCGACCGACGCGGGCATCGAGGAACTCCGCGCCAACGCCGACGCCGCGCCGGATGATCTCCGCGCGCAGCAGGCCCTCGATTACGCGCTGGCCAACGAAAACCACCACGAAGAAGCGGCAGCGCGGTGGACCCGCTACCTCGCCCGCAACCCCGAGGACGGCCGCGCGTACATGGAGCGCGCCGGGGCCTGGAACCACCTCGGCCGCCGCCCCGAGACCATCGCCGACCTCGAGAAGGCCTGTGACTTCGGCGTCACCGAAGGCTGCGCGCGGCTGCGCAAGTAGCCCAGGGCCACTACGGCAGGGCGCCCAAGAGCGCGCCCCAGGACGACATCAAGGCCAGCAACGCCCCGAACACCAGGCCCGCGACCCCCACCTGCACCCGTCGATCGACCCTCAGGACGCTCATGCCCCCCTGACTCCCCGTCGCGGGAATGTCGCATCCAGGGGCGAAACGAACCGGGGCGATGGGGTGGGCGCGCCCGGTGACACGCCCGTATCACCCGGTGCGCCCACACCCTTGGCGCCAGCGCGTGTCGTGACCCCGACTCCACCGTCGACCGCGGGTGGCCTCGCGTCGGCCGGCGCCAGCGACGTCGACCACCGCGCGATGATCACCACCGCCGCGCGGCTCGCCTCGTCGCAGGTCCCCGGGCCGAGGTCGCGGGTGAGCACCACGTGCGCCCCGGGAGCACTGGCTCGAAGGGCTCGCGAGCGGCGGCGTGTATTCGCGTGGAAAAGGGTCGGGCACCCCTCGTGGACGGAGGCTCCCCTGACGACGACGGAAAAGTGTTTCCTGTGCGGTGAAGAGCGGCCCACGCGACCGCACCGGGTCGAGCTCTCGACGACCCACGTCATCGGCAGTTCGTCGATTCCGCGTGACGAGCCGCACGGCCATCACCACCACGGCACCGGTTCACAGCGGCAGGCCACCCGGGAACTTCGCCAGGCCTGCGCGGGGTGCATCCGGAAGGACATCGAGACCGCCAAGGTCGCCATCAAGCCCGGCGGCGCGGTGCTCGGCGGCAGGAGCCTGCTGATGCTCGCCGGTTGCCTGGCTCCGTTCGTGCTGATCGCGATCGCCGGCACGGTGCTCTACTTCAAGACCCACTGAACGGCGGACGCGCCCGGGGGAATCACGGCCGCAGAGGTCACACCACGTAGGTGTGGTCGAAGAGTACGCGCTCGTTGCTGGCGATGAACCGCACCCGGGCCGCGCGGGTGGCCGGGTCGAGGTCGAGCACCACCATGTTGTTGATCGACGAGGCGAAGTCGAACTGCGGCGGTGACGGGTACGAGAGGGCCGGGTTGGCGAGGTTGCTGCCCGCGGGGCCGGCGGCGATCTCCACCTGCGTGGACCCGGGGCCGGTGCGCGCGACGCGGCCGGCGACGCCCATGTGAAAGTCGCCCGTCAGCCACAGCACGCCGCTGGTGTTCGCGTCGACGAAGTTGATCAGCTCGTCGCGCTGCGACGGCCACCCTTCCCAGCGGTCGTCGGAGAACGCCCCGAAGAGCGCCCCGGGGTACGACGAGATGGGCACGGAGTTGAGGATCAACTTGAACGTCGCGTCGCTCGACGCGAGGCCGGCCTTGAGCCAGTCCATCTGCTCGCGCGACATGTACTCGCGGGTGGCGTGGTTGCGCTCGCCCCTGCAGTCGAGCACGAAGAGCTCGGCGGTCTTGCCCCAGCGCAGGCTGCGCCACAGTCGCGTGGGCGCGTCGGGCCGCACCGGCTGGTACTCGAAGAACGCGGTGCGCGCGGCGCCGAGCATCGAGGGGTCGAGGCGATCTCCGCTCGCGTCGTTGATCACCTCGTGGTCGTCCCAGGTGGCGATGACGCTGGTGGCGCCGCGAATGAGCCGCTGCGGCCGCCGGGCGAGCGCCTCGCGCCACTTGCCCCGGTAGTCCGCGAGCGTCTTGGCCCCGTCGGCGTAGACCGTGTCCCCGAGGTACAGCAGCGCGTCGAGCGGGTAGCGCTCGGCGACCACGGCCAGGGGCGCGAGCGGCTCGGTCTGGCGCGCGCACGAGGCGACGCCGAAGGTCAGCGGCTTGAGCGTGTCGGCCGTCGGCGGCGTGCGGAACAAGCCCACGTCGCTGAGCACCCCGTCGCCGCCGCTGAATTGGTAGGCGTAGGCGGTGTCGGCGCTGAGCGTGCGCACCAGGGTGGTGCCGATGCCCGCGTCGTCGAGCGTGGCGTCGAAGGTCTGCGCGCTGGTCTCGTCGTCGCGCGGCCACACGCGCACCGTCAGCGGGCCCGGACCCAAGAAGGCGCTCCACAGGTCTGCGCTGTTGACCGAGACGTCACCGCACGCGACCCCCAACGGAAACAGGGGTGACGCGGGGCCGGCTTCACGGGGCAGCCCGCACCCGGTGGCGGTGGCGGCGAGGGCAAGGAGGATGTCACGTCGGCTCGGTCGAATGGTCAACGCCAGCTCCCCACGGCTTCGAGTACGTCCCACACCAGCATCGCCGCGAGGCTGAGCATTGCGCCGGCGAGCATCACCGCCTGGCCGCGCCCGAAGGAGGCTTGCTCGAGGCCGCCTCCCACTGCGTAGGTGAGGACCCCGGCGGCGCCGCCCAGCAGCGCCCAGCGCGAGGTCTGCCAGGCCGTGAGGCGCGCGTCGGACAGCGAGCGGCCGGGGTGGAGGGCGGTGGCCAGCCACGGCAAGACGAGGTGGGTGATGCCGGCGTTGAGGCCGAGCATCACCGCGAAGCCGCCCGCGGTGACGTAGGGCTGGGGACGGCCGTTGATCAGGAAGGGCACGCTGTGCACGAAGATCCCGGCGGCGATCGACGCGAGGCCCACCGCGCCCACCGTCACGGTGGTGGCTGCCGCGTAGCCCAGGGCGGGCAGCGCGGACGGAGCGGGTGAGAGCGTCGACGGACCGGGCGAGCGCGTCGACGAAGCGGGTGCGAGCGTCGACGGAGCGGGTGCGAGCGTCGACGAAGCGGGTGCGAGCGCCGACGGAGCGGGTGCGAGCGCGGACGAAGTGGGCGCGAGGGTCGACGGCTCCGCGGCTTGCGCACTGAAGGAGAGAAGGACCACCAGTGCGAAGCGCCGAGCCACGAGGGCGATTCTGCGCACGTCGTGCCTGACGCGCCCAAGACCCATCCGGAGAGTGAACGGGTGACCCACCTTGGGCCCTCAAGACCCACCTCCGCCCACCCGATGGTGCGTGCTAGGACTCAGCGTTCCTTCCGGTCGGTAGTCAAAGGGTCCGACCGGTCGAAGCCTCAGGATGGTCATGAAACAGTCGTCGACGTTGCGCGGTGCGGCCCTGGTCGCGGTGTTGGTGTGGGTGGCGGGTTGTTCGGCGAACGAACGGGGGCCGCAGCTCCCGATGCCGGCTGGCGCCACGAATCACCCGTGGTTCCCCATTGGCGTGGGCGCCACGCACGAGATGGGCAAGGCGTCGGTCGACGGCCCCCTGGCGTGTGAGGGCTGCCACCGGCCGACCGCCGAGAGCTTCGCGGCCGTGCGCTGCGACCAGTGCCACCGGCACACCGTGGCCATCACCCAGCGGCTCCACCTCGGGCTGCCGGCGAGCTTCAACGTCGACACCAGCGCGGTCAGCGACCCCGACCTGAAGGCCGAGCTGCGCGGCGCCAACTGCTATGGCTGCCACCCTACCGGCGCCAAGCGGGCCTTCAGCCACACGCAGATCACCGACAACTGCACCCAGTGCCACGCCGAGACCAACGCCTTCGCCGCGTTGCCGAAGGCGGGCTTCACCCACCGCGACGTGGCCGGCGCCGACTGCTCGAACTGCCACGTCACCACCTCGTGGTCCGAGACCAGCGGCGGGCCGCTCAACCAGTCCGACCCCACGCGCAACGTCATCATCGACGCGCTGCAGCCCAGCTGGGTCGGCACCACCATCGTCTCGGTGACGGCTGATCAGCAGAGCCTGCGCATGCCCATGAACCACGCGGCCACCTCGGTGGATGCGGGCGTGCTCGCGGTGTGCACCAACTGCCACGCGCAGGCGGAGCAGGGCCAGTACTACCCGGGCGTGATGCACTGGTCGCTCACCAACCTCGGCCTGCCGCAGCCCGCGACCTGCGCCGAGTGTCACCGGGGAGCGCCGCCTTCGGGTTTCGTGGGCGACCTCGACGCGCGCCGCAGCCCCTCGACGGGCGAGATGCGCCACGACGCCGTGGAGTGGCTCAACGACGCGCCGACCACCACCAGGGTGCTCCCGGCCGACTGCAGCACCTGCCACCAGCCGCCCCTCGACCTCACCGACACGCAGTGGACCTTCGCCGACGGCCGCCACGACGCGGGCGCCGAGTTCCACGCCTCGCTCACCGCGGCGAACCTGCCGCAGCCGCGCGCCTGTCTCGACTGCCACGCCAACAGCCGGCCCGTGGCGCCCGTCGCCGCCGCGAACTTCACCTTCGACCACGCCACCGCGCCCGGGGAATGCAAGACCTGCCACGCGTCGACCAGCGCGTGGTCGGGCGGCAAGTTCCACGCGGCCAGCGCGGCCACGCCCAGCACCTGCCTCCCGTGCCACGACGCCGAGCGGCCCACCTCGACCACCGGTTGGCTGGGCGCGTACCAGGCGAGCCCCTTCGACTACGCCACCAACGTCAACGGCGAGAAGCACGGCGCCGGCCTCGACTGCGCCGAGTGTCACCGCGGCCCGGGTACCGGCCTGTGGGGCACGAACCAGAACTGGCAGGGCGGGCACTTCACGCACGCGCCCACCGGGCTGGCCGGCACCACCTGCATCACCTGCCACACCACGCAGCGCCCCGACCTGCTCACGCCCCCGGCCACGGTCACCTTCAACCACGCGCTCAGTGGCACCGGCGACTGCGTGGGCTGTCACCAGGCCACGGTGACCCGCAACGTCTTCACCAGCCTCACCCCCATCCCCGGCGGCGATTGGCGCGGCGGCCAGAGCTACCCCACGACGTTGATCAGCACGCCCGCCCAGACGGTGCGCCTGCAGTCGACGCTGCTCAACCGCTCGGGCGCCACGGTGACCGGCATGACCACCACCACGGTGAGCCTGCCCAACGCCTTCCTCCACACCTCGAGCGCCATCGCGCCGCAGCTCGCTCCCGGCGTCGCCGGTGATCCCGCGACCTGCTGGCACTGCCACACGTCCACCGGCACCAACGTCACCGCCTACGCCAACGGCAGGTTCCACGCGTCGCTCAGCGGCTACCGCGCCACGCCCGACGCCGGGGTGACGGTGCTGGTGCAGCCCACGGCGTGCCTCGACTGCCACCGCGGCATGCGGCCGCCGAACATCGTCTCCAAGACCGACGCGGGCACCTGGCTGATGCCCATGGACCACGCGGCCACCTTCGTGGGCGGCACGGTGAGCGGCGTGCCCGCCATGGACTGCGGGAGCTGCCACCACACCCCCGGCCTCGGCCCCACCCAGTGGAGCGACGGCAAGTTCCACCCCAGCGTGCCCGGCGGTGCCACCCCGTCGGACTGCGTGAGCTGCCACTACCCCCTGAGCACCACCACCCAGGCCGACCTGACCATCACGGGCGTCTTCACCATGAAGCACCGCTCGACCCTGGTCACCACCCAGGCCTGCGCCACCTGCCACGCCACCGCGCTGGGCAAGAGCAGCACGCTGCCCACCACCACCACGCTGTGGAAGACCGGCGCCTACCATTCGACGCTCACCGCCACGACGCAGCCCGCCCAGTGCCTCGAGTGCCACGCGCCCGCCAAGCCGGCGGCCGCCACCCAGGGCACCGTGGTCTACGCGCTGGTCAAGGGCGGCACGGCCACCAACGGCGCGCAGTGGATGAACCACGACGACGCCACGGTGACGGGCAAGGACTGCGCGACCTGTCACCTCGCCGACGCGAAGGTCGCCGGGAGCGCCTGGAACAAGGCCTCGGCCTTCCACGCGAAGGTGCCCACGGTCACCGGCTGCGCCGTGTGCCACGGCCTCACCAACGGTCGCGGCACGGTGGTGGGCACCAACAACAACCTGCCCGCGGGCCTCGTGGACTCGGTGACCGTCACCACGTCCATCGACGCGCCGGCCAACACCCACGACCAGATCTCCCACGCCGACAGCAACGTCACCCGCTTCGACTGCAAGTTCTGCCACACCCAGGTCGGCCCCTCGGCGGCGGGCAAGGAATGGGCGAAGGCCACCTTCCACCGCAACTTCACCAGCGCCACGCCCCTGGTGTTCAACGCCACCGGCCGCTGCAGCAACTGCCACGTCAACGTGAAGCCCGGCGCCACCTACGCACGGCAGGACCACGCGGCCTTCACCGCCACCTCGGCCCAGGACTGTGCCTCGTGCCACTCGTGGCCGGGCACCAGCGCCACCACGCCCAACTGGCTGGGCGCCACCGGGGCCCACGCCTCGTCCGGCTCGACGGTCACCAGCACGCTCGACTGCAACACCTGCCACGGCCTGGGCGGCAACTCGACCAAGCACCTCACCGTGGCCGCGGCCAGCCACTACGCCGGCATCACCAACGGCAACAAGTGCACCTCGTGCCACATCGAGTTCTCGGGCTTCAAGGGCACGGTGGCGAACCTCAAGTACGCGCACACCAACGCCACGGCGAACGTCAACGGCTGCGTCACCTGCCACGCGTTCACCGCCAGCCTCTACACCACGCTGACCACCACGCCTCCGCTGACCCTGCCCACCGCCACCGGCGGGCACCAGTTCAGCCAGGCCACCAGCGTCACCGGGAACTTCAGCGGCGACAGCTTCACGGCGAACCACACCAACACCAAGCTGACCCGCTGCGGGGCGTGCCACCAGTACGCGACGACGGCGAGCACCACCAACATCTGGACCTTCAAGCACCGGCCCAGCAACCCCGGCATCAGCAACAGCAAGAGCACCAGCGGCTGCAACAACTGCCACTGAGAGGCGCGGGGCTCAGCGCAGGCCGAGCGTCATCTGGGTCGAAGGCCCATGCGGGGGCTCGCGTTCGTCGAGCGGGCCCCCGGGCAGGGCGTTGATCCACCCCGCGGCGGCGCTCCCGGAGAGGAAGGCCGACTCCACGCGGGCGCCCAGGCACCAGTCGCCGCACACCGCGAGCTGCAGCCCTTCGTCCCACAGGCAGGGCGCGCCCAGCGGCTGCTCGGTCTTCGCGTAGCGCCAGCGGTGGGCCTTGCTGAACGAGGGGTCCTGGCGGCGCACGCCGGTGGTGGCGAAGAACGCGTCCATCACCATGGGCACCACGGCCTCGGGCGTGAGCTCGAGGTGGGCGCGGCTCCATTCGGGTGAGGTGTGGAGCACGAACGACTCGCCGGGAACCGCTGGCCGCTCCGGCTTGCTCGAGTTGCGTGAAAGCCACGACAGCGGCCCCACGTGACTGAAGGCGCCGTCCCACTCCACGCCGGTGCCCTCGTCGAAGTGGGCCATCACCGCCCAGCACGGCGCCATCACCACCTCGTCGCGGATGCGGGACGCGAGGGCATACGACGAAGGGTCGATGAGCTCCGCGGCCTGGGGGGCGGGGGTGGCCACCACCGCGACCTCGAACTCGCCCTGTGCGTGGCCGGCGGCGTCGAGGAGCCGCCAGCGCGAGCCGTCGCGGGTCAGCCCCTTGATCTCCACGCCCAGGCGCACGTCGAGGTCGAGCAGCATGCGCTTGACCACCGCGTTCATGCCCGGCGCGCCCACCAGGCGCACCAACTCGTGGGGGTGCTCGCGGCCTTTGGCGCCGTCGATGATGCCCTTCCACTGGGTGAGGACGCGCTCCTGCCACCAGGCGCGGGCCCAGCGGGCGAAGCGCTCGTCGCGCACGGTGAAGTACTGGGCGCCGTGGTCGAAGCGGAGCTCGCCTTCGCTGCGCGTGGCCACGCGACCCCCGGGGCCGCGGCCCTTGTCGAAGAGGGTGACCTGGTGCCCCGCGTCTTTCAGCGCGCGGGCGGCCGCGGCGCCGGCGACGCCTGCGCCGATGACGGCCACGGTGAGCGGGGCGCCGCGCGTGGGGCGGTGCACCTTGCGCTCGTACTCGCCGACGTCGAAGCGCTTCGCCTGCTCGGCCGTGGGCCGGGGCCGCACCGTGCCCAGCACCGGCACCGGGGGGCTGAAGGGGCGATCGAGCGCGCCGAAGCACCACAAGATGCCGCCGTAGGAGCCCGGGTCGCGGCCGTCGAGCGCGTAGCGGTGGTTCAGGTCGACGAGCGTGGCGAGGGCCTCGGACGCGGTGCGGGTCCACCCCAGCACGGCCTTGCCCCAGGTCATGCGCACGTTGTTGTGCAGCTCCCCGTGGGTGAGGAGCTGGCGCTGCGCGGCGTCCCACAGCAGGTCGCCGGTCTGTGCGCGCGCGAGTTGTTCGAGGGAAGGCAGCGCGGTGCGGCCGTCGCGCTCGTGCTGCCGCAGCGTCTCGCGGGCCCAGGCCGGGAGCACCTCGACGGTCTCGTGGTTCGGGTGGTGGAGGCAGAAGTGCCACGCCAGTTCGCGCCACACGAGCAGCTCGTCGAGGAACTTCTCGGCGCCCTCGCTGCGGTGCGCGTGGGCCTCGCGGGCCACGAGGAAGGGGCTGACGTGGCCGAAGTGGAGATACCCGCTGAGCCGGCTGGTGGCCTCGCGCACCGGGTCGTTCCGGTCCTGGTCGTAGCGGGCGAGCTTCGTGTCGCGGAAGGTGCGCCAGCGCTGCAGCGCGGCCGTGGCGCCCCCGGGCGTGTGCTGCACCGGGGCGATGGCGTGGTCGATGCCGCAGCTGGCGACCAGGGCGGCGAGGGAGGTGGCCTGCAGGTCGACCGGGGTGAAGGGCAGCGCCGGCAGCCACGCGGGGCCGTGGGGCGCCACGTCGGCCCACGGGGTCTCGAGGCGCGCGCGCCACGAGGGCTCGACGGCCTCGCGGAAGGTGAAGGCGCGCTCGAGCGGGGTGGTCAGCTGCCACACCGGTACCACGCACGAGGCGTCGACCCTCCACAGCGGCGCTTCCTTCGCCAGCTCGGCGTCCCAGCGCAGCATCGGCTGCACGGGCATGAAGTCGGTCACCACCAGGGCGGCCTGCTTCGACAGTTCGCGGAGCACCGGCTCGCGCGCACCTTCGCGCTCGAGGTGGAAGGCATAGCCGATGCCGCGCTCGGCGCAGGCGCGCTGCACGTCGCGCGCGCCCTCGAGGATGAAGGTGTGCAGGCGGTCGGAGGCGTAGCGGTAGCGCTCGGACAGCGCGTGGTAGACGAAGACCGGCTTGCCCAGCGCGCGGGCGGCGCTCAGCGCGACGTCGAGGGCCGGGTTCTCGGTGGCGCGGACGGCGATGCGCATCCAGTAGATGACGTAGTCACCGGGGCGCGGGGTCGGGGCGTGCGGCTCGAGGCGCTCGGCGAGGTGCGGGGGCAGCATCGGTGGCCATTGTGTAACGGGCCCGGTCGCAAAACAGCCATGGGGTGCGTGGGGGGGCTGGGGGCGGGGGCCGTGCGCGTTCCGGGCGGGGCCCTCGGCGCGCGGCGTATCGATGCCTGCACTCTGACGGACTCCGTGGTGGTGCTGACCCCCACGGAGTCCGTCAGTGTCATCGAAGCCTGCACGCCGACGTCAATCGCGGAGCGGAACGAGGGGCCCGAGTTGCTCGGCGAGGTGTGGGGGCCGCATCGGTCGTCATCGCGCGACGGGCGTCGGCGCAAGACAGCCATGGGTTGCGTGGGAGGGCTGGGGTGAGGGCGCCGTGCGCGTTCCGGGCGGGCCCCTCAGCGCGCGCGTCTCGATGCCTGCACTCTGACGGACTCCGTGGTGGTGCTGACCCCCACGGAGTCCGTCAGTGTCATCGAAGCCCGCACGCCGACGTCAATGGCGGCTCGGAACGAGGGGCTCGAGTTGCTCGGCGAGGTGCGGGGGCAGCATCGGTGGTCATCGCGCGACGGGCGTCGGCGCAAGACAGCCATGGGGTGCGTGGGAGGGCTGGGGTGAAGGCGCCGTGCGCGTTCCGGGCACGCCCCTCACCGCGCGGCGTCTCGATGCCTGCACTCTGACGGACTCCGTGGTGGTGCTGACCCCCACGGAGTCCGTCAGTGTCATCGAAGCCCGCACGCCGCCGTCAACAGCGGCTCGCGGCCAGGGGCTGCCGGCGACGAGCAAGGTGCACAGCCCACGCCCCCCCTTCACTCCCCAGGGCCTTTCGAAGAACGCTCGCACCTCGCACCTCGCACCTCGCACCTCGCACCTCGCACCTCGTCTCGACTCATCACTGTCCTCGAAGCCTGCACGTCGACGTCAACAGCGTCTCGCGGCGAGGGGCTGCCTGCGACGAGCAAGGCGCACACGCCATGCCCCCCCTTCGCTCCCCAGGGCCTTTTCGACGAACGCCACTGCCTCGCTACTGCGAGAATTGGCCGGGATCGACGAAGACCACGCCGGTGATGCCCGCCTCGACACACGCGTCGCGCACCCTGCGCTGGGCAATCAACACCTGCGCGTGCTCCTCGAGCCGAAAGAGCGGCAGCCCCCCCACCCTCGACGCATCGAGCGCGAGCGCGTTGATGAACTGAATGCCCCGCGGCGCCCCCCGGTACAGCTCCACGTCGGACCGCTCGAGGTCGACGGCGGCGACCCGGCCCAGCACATTGGCGAGTTGGTAGTCGGCGTTGATCTCCCGGGTCGCCGGGTTGACGACGTGCAGCGGGAAATACTGGAGGTTGCCGACGCCCGCGCGGGCGAGCACCTGCAGCAGGCGCGACGAGAAGACGAGCCCCGTGGTGCCCGGCGCGAGGAGGTTGTCGGTGAGGCGGTGGCCCTGCGAGTCCTCGTCGAGCACGAGCTCAATCAGCGGAACCACGCCCTGCACCCGCGCCCCGTCATCGAAGCGCAGGTCTCCGGTGATGACCTCGGGCCGACCGGAGATCACCGCCTCGTCCTCGTGCTGCCGCGCGTTGGTCCACACCCAGTGCGAAGGCGAGGCCCGGGGAGCCCCGAAGTAGATCAGCCAGCGCTGCTGGCACCCCCGCGCCGATCCGCACTCGACGTCGAGGCTCGCGTCGCCGGCGCGCTCGGGGGACCAGGTCTCGATGGTGCACTCGAGCGTGGCGTCGATCCGCTCGTCCGTGGACAGGGCCACGTCGCGGCACCGGGGGCAGAGGGGCAATCCCTTCGTGCCGTGAACGGCGAGGCTGAGTGGCTGCGTCATGGAAGAGCGAAGCGTAGTCGCTCAGGCCGCGCGCGGTGACGTCACGACCGAGCGACCCGGCGCGTCGATCAGCCACGCCGTCGCGCAGCCCGCGGCGTACATGGCGAGGTCGGTGAGCTGGAAGCTCGTGCCCACCAGGATGCGCAGCACGCCGCCCTCGGCGAGGCCCAGGCGATCCGCGAGGCCGAGCGCCTGCGCGACTTCCACGACCACGCCCAGCGCAAAGACCGCCAGCGCCAGCGGCGTGGCGCGATACGGGCCCACCGCCTTGGCCGCCGCGTACACCAGCACCACCACCAGGTAGTCACCGAGGTCGGCGCGCACGAAGGGCACGTGCCGCCACACCGTGGCGATCAACACCTCGAGCCCGAACAGCCCCACCGCCGAGAGAGCCCACCGGGTCCGTGACATCGCTTCACACTCTCCAGGCGCGTACCTACGGCCACTGTCCTTCGAACGTGGTCGGTGACAGCTCGAAGCAGTCGCCGGCACCGATGGCCGCGTTCGTCTGGAAGTCCCACTCGATGAAGCGGGTGGGCGTGACGATCGACCCGCGAATGAAGCCGGTGTTCGGGTTGGTGTCGGCGCGGGTGAATTCCCACGAGCCCGCGACAGCCCTGAAGTACCGCGTGCCGGGCCCGCCACAGCTCGCGAAGTCGCCTTGACAGCTCATGTACGTCGCGCAGCCGGTGCAGTTGGCGGCGTCGGCGATGAACTGGCCTGAGACAGGAAAGGTGGGGTTTGCCAGGGGAGGCCGACGCACCAACGAGATGCTCAGCGCTGCTTGCGCCACGGCATTGCCGGTGAGGAAGCGGACCTCCGAGGTGGCCGGCGCGGTGGTGCTGCCCGAGGCCGCATAGGGGCTCCAGGCGTTCGACGGGAGCGTCGCAGGCAAGGTGACCGCCTGGCAGGCGGCGCTGCCTCCGCCGGTGGTTGTCGAGCCACCACCCGTGCCGCTGCCACCACCTGTGCCACTGCCGCCGCCGGTGCCCGTCGAGCCACCGCCCGTACCTCCCTGCGGCGCGGCGCAGAACGAGAGGACGCACGAGCGTCCCTGTACGAGGCAGTTCGCGCACGTCGCGCCCCCGGAGCCACAGGCGTCAGTCGCCGCACCCGCCACGCAGGCGCCGGCGGCCGAACAACAGCCGGTACAGTTCGCCGGGCCGCAGCTGCCCGGGGTGGACGTGCCGCACGCCGCGAAGCCCAGGACGAAGAACAGGAGCGCCGCAACTCGCATGCGGAGGCCGCGTAGCAAGAAGTCCGCGGCTCGGCACGCGTGACTCAACGGCGCGCGCCCGAGAACGACCAGGTGCCCGGCACGTTGGGGAAGTGCAGGTCCACGACGCCACCGTTGGCCGAGAAGACGTCCGCGACGAGGCGCACTTCGCCGCCGCCCGAAAAGCGCATGGTCACGGAGTCGCCGAAGCCCGGCGTGAAGCCATTGAGGGTGACCTGGGTGAGGTCGGCCTGGGTGAAGCTGCAGGTGGTCTCCACCGAGCGCAGCGTGGTGGTGCTCACCTGCTCGAAGGGAATGGTGCAGCCCGACATCAGCGCCCGGTAGTTCCCGTCGCTGGCCCGGGTCAAGGTGAGGGGCCCCACGAGCTGGTACGGGTTGGCGCCGAAGCTCACGGTGCCCGAGAGGGTCCACGTCCCGGCGAGGGCATCCATCCCCGCGTCGGTCAGCGTGGTCCCCGCGTCGTCGTCGCCGGCGTCGCTGGCGGAGGGAGGGGCACCGCAGGAAAGAAGGCCGAAGCCGAGGGCAGCGCAGAGCGAAAGGACGACGCGTTGGACGTTCACGAAAGAGAGGACGCGCGTGGCCTGGAATGTCGCATCACTGTCATCGAAGCCTGCCCGCCGGCGTCAACAGCGTCTGGCCACGAGGGGCTGCGGGAGACGAGCACGGCCCACACGTCACCCGTCCCGTGCGCTCCCCGCAGGCCGCCGTTCCCCGCACCTCACGGACACGCTTCGAGCCCGACCCCGGCCTTCACCGCGCGCAAGCGCCACGCCTCGAAGCCTTCGCAATCAGCGACGCGGCGCAGCTCGGCTGCGACCAACACCCAGCTCGCGCGTTCGAACTTCGGCTCCTTCTTCGAGCACTTCGTCAGCGCCTCCCCGAGCGTCACCAGCCCCGCGCGGCCCTTGGCGCGCCAGGTACGGGTCATCAGCTCCGCGCCCTGCTCGAGCACCGCCGCGTCGCACGCCTTGACCTGCCGCTCTTCCCGCTCGGCCTGGTCGTCGAGGAGCATCACCGCCTCGAGCTTCTTCGAGTACGCGGCGAACGAGAGGTCGGCGGGGTAGGCGTCGAGGAAGCCCTGCCACTGGGCGACGGCCTCTTCCGGGTGCCCCAGGAGCACCAACATCTCGGCCTGTTCGTTGGCGACCTTCCCCGCGAGGAGGGGGCGGGTCTCTTCGAGCTCGAAGGGGATCTCCTTCCGGGCGAGCGCGAACCACCGCCGCGCGGCCTCGAGCTGGGCGGGGGCGCGCTGGGCGGGCGAGGGGCGCAGGACGAACTGGGGGACGGCGCTGCGGTACGGGGTCCACCCCGAGCCGAGGAAGTTCCCCAGGTCGCTGGCGACGGAGGTCGGGGTGGCGAAGTCCCAATCACCGAGTTCGATCCCGAAGACCTGGGCGCCGAGCGCGGCGTCCTCGTCGGCGAGGGTGAGGTCCAGGTGCTGCTGGCGTACCGGTCGCAACTCGGCGACGAGCGCGCTGGCGTGGAGCACGAACTCGGCCTCGAGGCGCTCGACCTGGGCGCGCTTCTCAGGCGGCACGTAGTTCGCGCGCTCCGGCTGGGCCCCGACGACGCGAGCGAGCTCCAGCAGCGCGAGGTTCGCCAGGGCGGCGCGCACCGCGAGCGCGCGCTCGACGGGTGGCTTGCCCAGCTGGGGAAGCAACCGGGCGCGCAGCACCTGGCTGGCCTCTTCGATGCCCGAGCCGTGTTTCTTCTGGGCCTCGCGCAGGCGCTTGAGGATCTCCGCGTAGCGTTCCTTTCCGAGCGTGAAGTCGGGGCCGGACCGCACGGCCTCGGCGAGCTTCGACTTGGCGGCGTCAAGTTCGCCCCGGTCGGCGAGGTCGACGCCCTGGGACCAGGTGACGAGGGTGCCCAGCGAGGCGTGGCCCGAGCGCGTGGCCTCGAGCTTCGCGCGCAGGGCGGTGACGAGCTGCTGCACCAGCGACGCCTCGAGCTCGAAGAGATCCGCCGGCGTGCCGGTGACGGTGGCGGTGCTGATCACCGCGCCGCCCTTGACCTCGATGACCCGCACCGCGATGCGCACCTTCGGCGCCACGGCGACGAGCGTGCCGGTGACGAGGTGGGTGGCGCTCAGTCCCTTGCCCAGCTGCACCGCCTGCGTGGCGTCGAAGTACTTCGTCTGCTGGAGCTGGAGCTCCTTGAGCACCTCGGCGAAGCGCGCGCGTTCGACCACCTCGAGGGGCTCGGCGCCGGCGAGGTCGGTGGCCACGAGGTCGGCGAGGCCCACGCGCAGCACCTCGAGCTGTGGGTCCTGCGTGGCGTTCTCGAAGGGGAGCACGGCCACGCGCATCGGGCTCGCCACCAGCAGCACGCTCACCAGGGCCTTCAGCATCGTCACCTCGTAGCAGCAGGCACCCCGCAAAAACGAAGGCGCTGCGCGTCGGGGGAGCACGCAGCGCCTTCGGGGCCTTCCGCTCTGACTTCCGAGTGGCGCCTCCGGGGCGGAGTTAACCCGAGGAACTTCGCGGCAGGCAGATTCCCTCCGTGTAGGTGCGACGATTCCGCTGCTGACCGAAATTACGTGGGGGAAGAGGCCGGGGTCGAGGGCCTATGCTCCCCGCCCCGTGTCTTCTGACGTGGTCACAGGGCAGCTGGCGCCGGGCGCGGTGATCGCCGACCGCCTGGTGGTGGTGCGCCACGTGGGCGCCGGCGGCCTGGGCGCGGTCTACGAGGTGGAGCACAAGTTCACCCGGCACCGGCGCGCGGTGAAGGTGCTGCACCCGCGGTTTCGCCACGACGCCGAGGTGGTGGAGCGCTTCCTCAAGGAGGCGTCGGCGGCCGGGCGCATCGGCAACGCGCACATCGTGGAGACCTTCGACGCGGGGCTGCTGGCCGACGGCTCGCCTTACCTGGTGATGGAGTTCCTCGAGGGGCGGCCGCTCAACGAGGTGCTGCGCTGGCGCGGACGGCTCGACGCGGGCCTCGCGGCGGCGGTGCTGGTGCAGGTGTGCGACGCGGTGCAGGCCGCCCACCAGGCCGACATCGTCCACCGCGACCTGAAGCCCGAGAACCTCTTCCTCACCCTGCGCGACGGGGTGGGCTTCGCCAAGGTGCTCGACTTCGGCGTCTCGCGCTTCACCGCGGAAGACGGGGGCCTGCGCCAGACGCGGTCGGGCATCACGATGGGCACGCCGCTGTACATGGCGCCCGAGCAGCTCAAGGGGGCGAAGCACGCCGACGCGCGGTCCGACGTCTACAGCCTGGGCGTCATCCTCTACGAGATGGTGTCGGGCCACGTGCCCTTCGCCGCCGACAGCTTCGCCGAGCTCGCGGTGCAGGTGCTCTCGGCCGAGGCGCCGGCGCTCGACGCGAGCGGGGGCGGCCTGCCTCCGGCCCTGGGCGCCGTGGTGGCCCGCGCCCTCGACAAGGACCCGGCGCGGCGGTTCCAGACGGCCGCGGAGCTGGGCGCGGCGCTGGCGCCCTTCGCGAAGCCCGAGGGCCTCGCGGCGCTGCTGGAGGACGAGGTGCCCGAGCCGGAGCCGACGGGTGACACCCTGGTGCGCTACCCGGCGGCCGCGTCGACGCCGGCGCAAAGCGAGCCGCGCGCGACCCCGGAGCCTGAAGGCGAGGCGCGGTCGTTCTCCCTGCCTGCGCGGCTCGACGTGGGGCGCATGCCGCTCCCGCCGCAGCTCCGGGACAGCCTGCGCAAGGTGGCGCAGGGGCCCGCGGTGAAGTCTCGCGGGGGCAAGCGCGCGGCCGCCGGGGGCGCGCTGGTGGTGCTGGTGGTCGCGGCGCTCGGGGCCTGGCTCCTCGAGCCGGCGGCCCGCCCGGTCGAGGCCGCGGTGACGTCCATCGCCGTGCTGCCCTTCGAGAACGCCACCGATGACCCCGAGAGCGAGTACCTGGGCGACGGCCTCACCGAGAGCGTCATCTACCAGCTCTCGCGGGCGCCCTCGTTGCGGGTGATGCCGCGGGGCAGCGTGTACCGGGCGAAGGCCGGCGGGGGCACGCCTGCGCAGATGGCGGCGCGCCTGGGCGTGGAGGTGATGCTCACCGGCGAGCTGACCGCGCGGCAGGTGGTGCGCGCGGAGTTGATCGACGTGCGCTCCGGCGCGCTGCTCTGGGGCCACCGCTGGGACCGGGCGCAGACCGACCTCATCGTCCTCCAGCGGGAGCTCGCCGAGGGGGTGCAGGGCGCGCTGTCGAGAGGTGACGCGGGCGCGCCGTTGATCAGCCTCTCGCAACAGCCCCGGGACCCGGAGGCGTTCCGGCTGTACTTGAAGGGTCGCTACTACTGGAACAAGCGCACCGCCGACGGGCTGACCAAGGGCGCCGCGCTCTTCAAGCAGGCCCTCGACGTCGACCCGGGCTTCGCGCCTGCGTGGGTGGGCCTGGGCGACAGCCTCGCGTTGATGGATCAATACGCCGGCGTGCCCTCGAAGGAGAACTGTCCCACGGCGCGGGCGGCCATCACCCGGGCGTTGGAGCTGGACCCGTCGCTGGCCACCGCGCACGCGAGCAGCGCGCTGCTCCTGGGCCACTGCGACTGGGACTGGAAGGCCGCGGAGGCCGAGTTCCTGCGCGCCATCGAGCTCGACCCGAACTACGTGACCGCGCATCACTGGTTCGCCCTCCACCTCGCGTACCGCGGCCTGTCCGCGCGGGGGCTCGCCGAGGCGCGCACCGCTCAACGACTCGACCCGCTCTCGCTGGTGGCCAACAACGCGGCGTCGGTGGTCAACGGCTACGCGGGCGACTGGGCCGCGGTGCTGCAGCAGAGCGACCGGTTGATCACCATGGATGCCGCCTTCCCCATCGCGCACATGTGGCGGGGCCGGGCCCTGCGGGCGAAGGGTGACGCGGCGGGTGCGCGGGCGGAGTTCCTCGAGGCCTTCGCCTTGTCTGATCAGAAGTCGCTGGAGCTGATGGGCGAGCTGGGGGCGACGGCGGCCCTCAGTCACGACGAGGCCGAGGCGCGACGCTGGCAGGACCGCCTCGAGCAGGCGCTGCCCACGCACCCCTCGGGGGCGATGCAGCTGGCGATGATCTCCGCGAGCCTGGGCCACGTCGACGAGGCCCTCGGCTGGCTGGAGAAGGCCTTCGAGTCGCGCAGCTGGTTCCTGGTGCAGTTGCGCGTCGAGCCGCTCTTCGCGCCGTTGCGCGACGACCCGCGGTTCCAGGAGATGATCCGCCGGGTGAACCTCAGCCCGTGACGAGGCGGATGGTGGCGAGGCGGCTCTGCAACTCCGCGGGGTCCTTCGCCGGCAAGAACCGTGACGTCGCGCCCTCGCGCGGCACCTCGAGGAAGGTGGTGGGGAGGAACGCGGTCACCTCGCCCACCAGCCGCTCGAACTGGATGGCCGTGGCCCCGTCGACCTTCTTCTCCACCCGGTAGAAGGGCAGGGCGAAGTCGCGGTCGATGGCCGCGGCGTCCATCACGAAGGTGTTGGTGTTGAAGACCGGGATGGAGTCCTGATCAAAGTCGGCAGGGAAGCGGAAGCCCTCGATGATCTGCGGCACGCCATCGAGCCGCGCCGGGGCGCCGCCCTTGTCGCCCTTCTCCTTGCGCACCACCTCCGCCGAGAGCGCGAGGCCGCGGTCGAGGTGCGCGCCGAGCACCGCCGGGTCGAGCGTCGCGCCGAGGTTGTCGACGTTGGACATCATGAGCATCGTGCCCCCGGCCGCGCGGAACTTGCCCAGCAGGCCGCTCTTGCGCAGCGCGAAGGTGAGGTCGCCGTGGCCGGTGGCGTAGGGCGAGACGTCACCGTCCGCTTCCTTGAAGAGCTGGCCTTCAGGAGTCAGGCGCAGCGAGACGAACTGGGAGAAGACCTCGACGTTCTTCGCGCCGAGCTCCGCGACGTGCTGCAGCAGGCGCTCGTGGGTGGCGAAGCTGCTCATCACGTACACCGGCACGTCGTCGCCGCCGCGGGCGCGCACGTCGTCGAGCTTGAGCTTGAGGAAGGTGCGGTCCTCGAGCACCGGCACCACGGCCTTCACCACCCCGCCGAAGCGCGTGGCCATGCCGCCGGCGAGGATGACCACGCCTACCTTCTTCGCGGCCAGCGCGTCGAGGCCGAGCTTCGTGAGGCGCTGGTGCTCCGGCGTGCCGCGGGTGGGCAGGGTGCGCACGTCTGCGGCGCCGGGCAACGTGAGCGTGCCCTTCACCGCGTTGGAGCTGGCCGCGTGCCCACAGCGGGCGGCGAAGGTGTCGAGCTGCGCGGGGTCGAAGCCCCAGGGGGCGAGGCGGGCGAGGAGCGAGGCGTCGAGGTGCATGGGCGCGCACCATAGGAGGCGTGAGCCAGTGGGTCGTGGCAATCCGACGGGGCGGGCCCCGGGGCTACTGGCAGTAGTTGCCGGCCAGCACGCAGGTGGTCAGCCCGTTGTCGAGACACAGTTGGTCGCTTCGGCAGGCAGGCAGCGTGTCGCAGAACGAACCGACGGGGTGGCAGCGAGGGAAGCCCTGGGCCAGGCAGTCCGCGTCGGCCAGGCACCGGGGCATGCAGGTGCCTGTCTCCGAGGCGCAGGTCAGCGTGTCGCCGTAGGGCGCGCAGTCCGCGAGCGTCGCACAGGTCAGCGTGCAGTAGCGACGGCCATCAGGCAGGAAGAGGCGGGCCTCGCAGTCTGCGTTGCATGCGGGGCTGGTGGCGACGACCTTCACCTCGCAGGCGGTCGGTGTCGCCCCTGCGTCGGGTGTCCCTGCGTCGGGTGCCCCTGCGTCGGGCGCCCCTGCGTCGGGTGTCCCTGCGTCGGGTGTCCCTGCGTCGGGCGCCCCTGCGTCGGGCGTGCCTGCGTCGACGTCGCCCGGGCCCGCGTCGACGTCGACCGAGGGACCGCAGAGGCAAGAAGAAGCCATGAAGAAGGAGAGCAGCAACCCGGCGGTCCTGACGGTCATGGCCCCGTCCTCTAGTACGGCCGGGTGCTGGTTGCGTTGCGTCGTGCAGCCCGGCACGCGCAGGCCCACGGTCGACATTCGCGGCCAGCTGAGGCACAGGCGGCAGGCAATGCGCTCCCTTGCCTCCGCTCTGTGTGTCGCCGTGCTGGTGGGTTGTTCCGGTGCGCCCCAGGCCATCGTCGTCAAGGCCGACCGGTCGAGCGCCGTGGCCAACGGCACCGACGCCGTCACCCTCACCGCCACCAGCACCGCGGCGGACGGCACGGCCTTTCCGGACGTGGTCGAGTTCACCGTCAGCGCCGGCGGGCAGCTCTCGGCGACGAGCGTGAAGAGCGACGCCGCGGGGGTGGCTACTACCAAGCTCACCGCGACCACCCCGGGCACGCTCACCGTGACGGCCACCGCGGGCCCGACCAGCGGCCAGGCCACCGTGGTCTTCGCCTCGTCGACCGGGCCGCACCTGCGCTTCCAGACGTCGCCTTCGAACACCGCGCAGCAGAACCTCCTGCGGCCCATCCCCGCGGTGGCGGTGGAAGACGCCTCGGGCGTGGTGACCGCGTCGAGCGCGGCGGTGACGGTGGTCGTCACCCCGGGCTCGTGCAGCGCGGCCATCGACCCCTCGAGCCTCTCGACGGTCAACGCCCTCCGGGGCGTCGCCAGCTTCAACGGCCTCAAGCTCGACAAGGCGGCGACCGGCTGCACCCTGACGGCCACCAGCGGCACGATGCCCTCGGCCGTCTCGTCGGCCTTCGACATTCAGTAGTTCGGCGCCCGGCGTTCAAAGAAG
>CAIVGN010000178.1 GCA_903905455.1 uncultured Archangium sp. | reverse complement strand
GCGTGGGCCGTGTTGTTGGATGACGCGGGCGCGGCGATGGATCTCTGCGCGCCCACCGGGGACCTGCGCCGCTGCGTGCTCACCGGCCAGGGAGGAAGCCTCGTCGTCGTCTCTGCCGACGGCCAGGCAGACCTCACCACCGTGCTCCTCGAGGGCGGCGCCCCGAGCGTGGCCTTCACCGGGTTGTTCGAGGACTCGCCGCGGTCGCCGGGCACGGTGCGCCTGTCGGTGCCCCCCAACGACACCGAGCGCGTGGCGACCATCGAGGGGGCGCTGCACTGCACCGTGGCCCTGTCGGACGGAACCCGCGTCGCCTCGTGCCGCGCGAAGGTGCCGGCCAGGGCGGGCGCGGAGCTGATCGTCGAGCACGGCACCGGGCCGCTGCGCGCCATGGTGCACGCCCCGGGGCGTGAGCGCTGGGCGCGACTGGGCACGGAGCTGCCGGTGGTGCCGGGCCCGTCGTTGACCTCGTCAGTGGCCGTACCCCTGCAGGGCGGGCGCATCGATCGCACCCTGGTCGTGGAGAAGGAGGCGGTGGTGCGCATCGCCTCGGAGAGCGGCGTGTGCGGGTTGTTCAAGGGCAACGATCTCCTGAGCGTCGATGGCCTGGAGACCGGCTGCGAAGTGGTGCGCGTGCTCTCGCCCGGCACGTACCGGTTGTTGGTGCGGCCCTTCGCGGCGCGCGTGCAGCCGGGTTCGCTGCGCTGGACCGCGGAGCCCGTGACCCAGCTCGCGGAAGGCGTCGGCCCGGAAGACTGGCTCGCCCCCGGTGAGGTGCGGCTCTTCCGGTTCGACACCACCAACAAGGGAAAGCTCGGCCTCGGGGTACAGGCGAAGAGCGAGTTGCTGGAGTGCGCGGTGTTCAACGACGGGTACCAGCTGGTCGGTGAAGGGTGCCACCAGTACCTCGGGCTCGAGAAGGGGCGGTACCTGCTGACGGTGCGCAACCCTCCGGCGCCGGGGGCCTCGCCGCTCGCGTTCAAGGCCGTGTTGCTGGGGCTCGCGGGCGAGAAGAACGACGTACCTGAAGAGTACCTGCGCGAGTTCTTCGGTCGCGTGGGGGTGGAGCGATGAGCCCCCTGTTCTCCCTCGCCCTGCGCCAGCGGGGAGAGGGCCGGGGTGAGGGGCCGACCCAGGCACCGCGCCACGCCCGCACCACCCCCACCTTTCGGAGCACCTTCATGACGCGTTGGCTCTTCACCCTCACCCTCACCCTCACGCTGTGCGCCTCCCCCGCCTTCGCCCAGTACCGCCCCGGCGACCAGGGCCAGCGCCCCACCTCGGGCGGCATTCTCCCCGAGCAGTTCCTGCGCGGCTTCGATCCCGTCACCGTCTACTTCCCGTCCGACCAGGTCGGAGAGAAGGCCAACGCCGACGACGGCGCGAAGCGGCTCAAGCTCACCCCCGAGTGGCCCGGCGCGTACGTCTGGATCGACAAGAAGACGCTCCAGTTCCGCCCTGCCGAGCCGTGGCCGGCGCTGGCCCGCTTCTCCATCGAGGCTGGCGGCGCGCGGAGGATCCTCACCACCATGATGTCGGCGCCCTCGGCGATGTCGCCCTCTCCGGGCAGCGAAGGCCTGCGCCCCTTCCGGGTGATCACCCTCACCTTCCCGCAGGCGTACCCGGTGGCCGCGCTCAAGAAGATGCTCTCGCTGGAGATCCGCGATCTCCCCGGCCTGGGAGACTCGCCGTCGCGCAAGGTCAACAGCTACGCGCTGGCCCCCCTCCCCCGCGCCACCCACCGCGACCCGGCCACCTGGACGGTGACCCTCGACGAAGACGTGCCTGAAGGCCGCCAGCTGGTGGCCACGGTCAGCCTTGCGCTGGGGAACGAAGGCACCACCCTCTGGCAGGGCCGCGCCTCGACGCGCACGCCCTTCACCCTGACCGAGGTGCGTTGCGGCAACTCGGGCTTCCCGCTCGTCGGCGGCGCTTCGACCCCGAAGGATCTCGCCCTGTCCTGCGGCAACCGAGGCGACCTCCCGCAGCTGGTGTTCTCGGCCCCGGTCCAGGACCTCACGCTGACCGCCCTGCGCAAGCTGGTGCGCCTCGAGCCGTCGGTGCCCGACCTGCGCTTCACCTCGTACGGCAGCCGCGTGCAGCTCGTCGGCAAGTTCGTGCCCGACACGCTCTACAAGTTGACCCTCTCGAGCGCGCCGATCCGCGACGACGCCCAGCGCCCCCTGCGCGAGGTGAAGGCCGCCGACGTCTACTTCCACCTCGGGTGGAAGACGCCCTTCCTCGCCTGGCAGCAGGGCACCGCGATGCTCGAGGCGAAGGGGCCGCGCACCTTGCCCATCCGGGGCTACGGCGAAGCGCGGGCCGACGTGCGGGTGTACCGCGTCGACCCGATGCACGCCGGCCTGTGGCCCTTCCCCAACTCGCCGGTGGTGATCGACGAGCAGAGCGACCCGCCGTTCCCCGGTGAGGAGCCCACCGTCCCCAGCGAGCCCTCGACCTACGCCAACGCGAGCTCGCTCTCGCGGCACATCCGCCTGCTGGGCAGTCCGCTGGTGTCGCGGCTGGTCGATCTCCCGCTGCAGGACAAGTCGGGCGCGACGACCTTCGGGCTCGATCTCAAGCCACTGCTCGACGACGTGGTGGGCGCGAACCGGCCCGGCACCTACCTCGTGGGCCTGCGAAGGCTCACCGGCAAGGCCGAGCGCGCGTACATGCGCGTGCAGATCACCAACCTCTCGGTCACCTCGGTGGAAGAGACCGGCCGCGCGGTGATCTACGTGCGCACGCTCGACGGCAGCGAGCCGGTGCGCGGCGCCACGGTGAAGATCGAAGGCCATGGCGGCATTCCTTCCCGCGCCATCGACACCACCCAGGTGACCGACGCCGACGGCCGCGTGGCGATCGCCCCCCTGGGGTGGGACGCCATCGGCCGCGTGTCGATCAGCTCGGGCGACGACGTGCTGGTGCTCGACCCGCGCGAGCGGCTGCCGGTGTTCGCCAACAACCACTGGTCGAGCTCCGACTCCTGGCTCTCGTGGCTGCTGGCGAAGACCATCCCCGCGCCGGTCAACGACACCACCCTGGGCTTCATCTTCCCCGAGCGCGGCATCTACCGGCCCGGGGAGCCCGTGTTCATCAAGGCCTACGTGCGCAACAAGGTCAGCGGCGAGCTCCGGCTGCCGGCCGACCTGAAGCGCTTCGGCATCCAGGTCATCGGCCCCGATGGCAACACGTACCCGCTGACGGTGAAGACCTCGGCCCTGGGAGGGCTCGAGGCGACCTTCAAGGAAGCCGACGTGCCGACGGGCGACTACACGCTCTCGCTCTTCGACAAGAACCCCGAGTCGTTCCTCGCGCGCCGCGGCTTCAAGATCGAGGCGTACCGCGTGCCCACCTTCGAGGTGCAGCTCACCGGCGCCCTGCGCGTGCGCAACGACGGCCCGTTCAAGGTCAAGGCGCTCGCCCGCTATTACGCCGGCGGCAACGTCGCCAACCAGCCCATCGCCTGGTCGGTGACGCAGCGCCCGTACGACTGGGTGCCGAAGGGGCAGCCGGGCTTCCTCTTCGCGAACTCGACGCAGTTCGCGCGGCCCGCCTCGCAGCAGGCGCCGGCCGTCACCTCGCAGTCGGGTGAACTCGACGACAACGGCGCGGCGGAGATCACCATGAACCCGCAGCTGGATCTCGACGGCAGCCCGCGGGTGTACCGCTTCGAGGCCACCGTCACCGGCCCCGACGAGCAGCCGGTCACCACGGCCACCGAGGTCAAGGCGCTCCCCTCGTTCGTGCTGGGCCTGAAGATCCCCCGGTACCTCGAGAAGGCCACCGAGCTGAAGCCCGAGGTGCTCGCCGTCGGCGTCGACGACAAGCCGCTCAAGGGCCAGGACGTGCGCGTGCGCGTGTTCCGCCGCGTGTGGCACTCCACGCTGCGCGAGACGAGCTTCGCCACGGGCCAGGCCAAGTACCAGACCGAGCAGGAGGACCTGCAGGTCGCCGAGAAGGTGCTCACCAGCGCCAGCGAGTCGGTGAGCAACGCGTTCCCCATCACCGAGTCCGGCGTGTACGTGGTCGAGCTCTTCGCGCGCGACAAGCTGGGCCGCGTGCAGACGCTCTCGGCCGACCTCTACATCGGCGGCTCGACGCCGCAGAGCTGGCAGAAGTCGCGCGACGGCGTGTTCGAGCTCAAGCCCGACAAGAAGACCTACGGCCCGGGGGACATCGCCCACGTGCTGGTGCAGAGCCCCTACGTCACCGCGCGCGCCCTGGTGGTCATCGAGGAGCCGGGCGGCAACCGCTACCTGTGGAAGGACATCGCCGGCTCGAAGACGGTGATCGACGTGCCGATCACCGATCGTTTCGTCCCCAACCTCCCGCTGCACGTGGTGCTGATGCGTGGGCGCCTCGGCGAGGGGAAGACCGACGACGCGAGGTACAAGCCGGCGACCGTGGCCAGCTCGCTCGATCTCCAGGTCGAGCCCACGAAGAACCTGGTGCTGGTCAACGTGCAGCACCCCGAGCTCGCGCGCCCGGGCACCAGGCAGGACTTCACCATCACCCTCACCGACGACCAGAAGAAGCCCGTGGGCGGCGAGGTGACGTTGTGGCTGGTGGACGAGGCGGTGCTCTCGTTGGCGAAGGAAGGCCCGCTCGACCCGCTCACCGAGCTCATCCGCCGCAACCAGCGCGCGGTGAGCATCCGCGACACGCGCAACCTGGTCATCGGCCGCGTCTCGGAGCTCGAAGAGGAGCCCGGCGGTGACGGCGGCGACGACGAGAACAACGGCAGCAAGCGCATGGTGCGCAAGAACTTCCAGACCGTGCCCTTCTACGCGGCCACCTTGGTCGTCCCCCCCAGCGGCAAGCTGGTGGTGCCGGTGCAGCTCTCGGACGATCTCACGACCTTCCGGGTGCGCGCGGTGGCGGTCTCGGGAGCCACGCGCTTCGGGCTCAAGCAGAGTTCGCTCAAGGTGCGCCTGCCGGTGCTCGTGCAGCCGCAGCTGCCGCGCTTCGTGCGCATGGGGGACACCTTCTGGCCCGGCGCCGTGGCGCGCCTGGTCGAAGGAGCCGAGGGCCCCGGCGTGGTGGACATCAAGATCACCGGCGCCATCGAGGGCAAGGCCGGAAGCCAGGAGAAGATCGAGCTCAAGGCCAACAAGGCGCTCTCGGTGCTCACCCCGGCCACGGTGAAGAGCGTCACCACCGGGAAGGACTCGGTGCTCACCGTGCGCGTGGACGTCACGCGGCTCTCGGACAAGGCGGGCGACGCCTTCGAGGTGAAGCTGCCGCTGCTGCCCGACCGGGCCATCGAGAAGCGCTCGTTGTTCACCACCTTCGAACCGGGCAAGTCGAACGCCCTCGAGTTCCCCGAGAAGCCACGCACGGGCACCGGGAGCCAGACGGTGGTCTTCACCAACCAGCCCGGCCTGCTCGAGCTGGCCAGCGGCCTCGAGTACCTCTCGGCGTACCCCCACGGGTGCCTCGAGCAGCGCATGAGCCAGGTGTCACCCGACCTCGCGCTCGGTGGGTTCTTGAAGAAGCTCGAGCTCGACACGCGCTTCACGCCGCAGGTGCAGGCCTCGAGCAAGCGCATCATCGACGAGCTCAAGCAGCACCAGGACGAGCAGGGCTTCTTCAGCTACTGGCCCGGAGGTCGCGGCGACGTGGCGCTCACCGCCCAGGGCGTGGAGTTCCTGGTGGCGGCGAAGAAGACGGGCATCGCCATCGACGACGCGGTGCTGCGCCGGGCGACCGACGCCCTCAAGCGCGTGCTGCGCACCGACTTCACCGGGCTGTGGGCCGAGTACCGCTACAACCAGCAGACCGCCGCGCTGCGTGCCCTGGGCCGCACCGGGGAGCTCGACGAGAACTACCTCGTGGAGCTCTTCGCCAAGCGCAAGTCCATGGACGCCACCTCGCTGGCCGATCTCACCAGCGCCATGGCCGAGCGCCCCAACACCTTCCAGACCAACCTGGGCGCGCTCAAGGGCGAGCTGTGGGACAGCATGGTCTTCAAGCTGGTGAAGGGGCAGCAGGTGTTCGACGGCGTGCGCGGAGATCGCGCGACGTGGAGCGGCCTGTACCTGGGCTCTTCCGCCGCGACGACGGCCGCCGTGTGGGAGGCGCTGCTCAAGGTAGACCCGGCCAACGCCCGGCACCCGATGATCCGCGACGCGCTGCTGACCCGGGCCAACGCGCAGTACGGGTTCGGGAGCACGCACGCCAACCGCCGCGCGCTCGCCGCCCTGGGCACGTACCTCGAGAAGAACACCACGCCCCAGCCGAAGACCACGGTGAGCCTCGCGGGCGCGCCGGAGCTGGTGCTCGACGAGGGCAAGCGCGCCGGCCGCAGGACCATCGAGGGCGACGCGACGCTGGGGATCACCGTCAGCGGTGGCAAGGTCAGCGCGCGGGTGCAGCAGAAGTACCTGCCCCAGGGTCCCGGCTCGGCCGTGGAGCCGAAGAAGGACGGGTTCATCGTCACCCGGAGCCTCTCGTGGCTGCACTCCGACGGCTCGCCCATCACCCACCACGACGACAAGGCCGGCGAGGTGCTCTCGGTGCCGCTGGGCGAGATCCTCGAGATCCACGCGCAGGTGGTCACCGACGAACTGCGGAACCACGTGGCGCTGGTGGTGCCCATCGCCGCGGGCCTCGAGCCGTTGAACCCCAACCTCGAGACCTCGGGCAGCGACGCCAAGCCCTCGCAGTCCGACTCGCTGAGCCCGACCTACGTGCAGCGCCTCGACCAGGAGGTCCGCTACTACTTCACCGAACTGCCTCGCGGCACGCACACCTTCCACTTCCGGGTGCGCGCCAGCAGCGAGGGCAAGTTCGTGCACCCGCCCCCGTACGCGGAGCAGATGTACCGCGACGAGCTGCGCGGGCGCGGGGCGGGCATGAAGATCGTCGTCACCGGGACGCACGAGAAGTGAAGTCGGGGGGGACACGGCGCCGTCCCCTCGCCCTGGCGCTGGGGCTGGCGTTCTTCGGCGGCGGGTGGTTCCTGCATTCGCGCGACGGCTCGCTGCACCGCCAGCAACCGTCGCACCTGCTGCTCGATCGCACCGGCCAGTTCCTCGGGGAGGTCCCGGGGAGCCACGGCGCGTGGGGGTATTGGGCCGCCCCGGAGGTGCTCCCCGAGAAGGTGGTGGTCACCACGCTCGAGACCGAAGACCGCAACTTCCGCGAGCACCACGGGGTGCACTTCGGCTCCATCGCGCGCGCGGCCTGGCAGAACGTGCGCAACCACCGCGTCATCTCCGGCGCCTCCACCATCCCCATGCAGGTGGCGCGGCTGCAGCACCCCAAGGCCCGCACCCTCCTCGCGAAGCTCACCGAGGCCGCGGAGGCGCTGCTGCTCATCAACCGCTACGGCCACGACGAGGTGCTGCGCCACTACCTCACGGTCGCGCCCTACGGGAACCAGTGCCACGGCGTGGTGCGCGCGGCCCGGCTGTACTTCGACAAGCCCATCGAAGATCTCTCGTGGCTCCAGGCGGCGTACCTCGCGGCGTTGCCCCAGCAACCGGGGCGCATGGGCCCGTGGAATACCAAGGGCCACGCGCTCGCCCTCACCCGGGCCCGTCGCATCCTGGGGCAACTCCACGCGCGCGGGGTGATCACCGACGACGATCTCCGCGTCGCGCTCAACTCGGACTTGAACGTCGTGCCGCGACCCCGGCGCCACCTGGAGGCGATGCACTTCCTGCTCGCGGCCGCGAAGGAGGTGCGCGGGAGCCCCGGCGTGGTGCACCACACCACGCTCGATCTCTCCGTGCAGGCCTCGGCCTCCCGGGCGCTGCGCGAGAACCTCGGCCGATTGCGCGGCGTCGGCGCCACCAACACCGCCGGGCTGGTGATCGACCTCTCCACCGGTGACGTGCTCGCCTCGGTGGGCAGCGCCGACTACTTCGATCTCGAGGCCCACGGCGCCATCGACTACCTCGCGACCCGGCGCTCCCCCGGCTCGGCGCTCAAGCCCTTCATCTACGGCCTGGCGCTCGAGAAGGGCACGCACACTGCCGCGACCGTCATCGCCGACACGCCGGTGGAGTTCGAGGTGCCCGGCGGTGGGCTCTACGTGCCCGAGAACATCACCCACACCTTCCTGGGGCCGATGCTCTTGAGGGAAGCGCTGGGCAACTCACGCAACATCCCCGCGCTGCGGGTGCTGGCGCAGGTGGGTGTCGACGAGGCCCTCTCGCGGCTCGAGCGCGGTGGCGTGGGCGGCGTGAAGTTCGCGCCCGAGGCCTACGGGCTGACCCTGGCCATCGGGGCCCTGCCGGTCACCCCCAACGAGCTGGCGGTGCTCTACACGGGCCTCGCGAACCAGGGCCTGACGGTGCCCCTGCGGCGCTTCGTCGACGCGCCCGCCCTGCCCGGAGCGCGCGTGCTCTCGAGCGACGCGGCGATGCTCATCGCCCACATCCTCGCCGACCCCGGCGCGCGCCGGCCGGCCTTCCCCGTGGGGGGCCCGCTCGACTTCGATCACGCCGTGGCCATCAAGACGGGCACCAGCCAGGGCTACCGCGACGCCTGGGCCGCGGCCTTCGACGATCGCGTGCTGGTGGTGACCTGGGTGGGCAACCACGACTGGCGCCGCATGAACCTCGTCTCCGGGGCCACCGCCGCCGCGCCCGCCGCCCACCGCATCCTCGAAGACGCCTCGCCCACGCGCCGCCCGCACGTCCCCCCGATGATGGAGCGGCCCCTGCCTGCCTCGCTGGTGCAGGGCGAGGTGTGCGCCTTGTCCGGCGGCGTGCCGGGGCCGGGCTGCACCAACACCCGCTCCGAGTGGTTCATCGCCGGCACCGAGCCCCACGAGGGCTGCCCGTTTCACGTGGAGGTCGCCGTCGACGTGCGCAACGGGCTGCGCGCCGGGCCGACCTGCGCCGCCGCGTTCGTGATCAAGCGGCCGCTGCTCGATCTCCCCGAGACCTACGAGCCGTGGGCGCGCAAGCAGCGCCTCGCCATCGCCCCGGCCGCGTTCTCGCCGCTGTGCCCGAGCGGGGCCGCGGTGACGCCGAAGATCTCCATTCGCGAGCCGAGGCCCAGGAGCCGCTACCTCTTCGACCCGGACACGCCGCTGGAACTGTCGACGGTGCGCTTCGCGGCGACGGTGAGCCCAGCGAACGAGGAGATCGTGTGGTTGGTCGACGGGGCCCCGGTGGGGCGCGTGGGCTACCCGCATGAGCTGCGGTGGCACCTCGCGCCCGGCGCTCACGTCATTCGGGCGCGCTTCGCCCAGTCAGGGGAAACGACCGCCGCAGTCACGGTGACCGTCGACGACTGACTGCGTCAGGCGCTCAGGGCCTGCGGCGCGCCGCCCAGCAGCACGTCATCGCGCAGCAAGACCGTCCAGCCTTCCTGGCCGAGCTTCTCGACGAGCAGGGCATCGAAGCGGCCGCTGCTCAGCAAGGCCTGCGCGTCGGCGAGGGTGATGGTCGCGGGGACCTCCACCACGGACTGCAGCGGCAAGAGGCGCACCGGCGCTTCCGGCAACCGGGGCGAGAGGCGGAGCACCGCGTCACTGCGCACCATGCCGCGCACCGACTGGTCGTCTGCGAGCACGATCACCACGTCGTAGTTGCCGGCGCGGACCATGTCGGCCACCACCCACAAAGGCGCCGACTCAACCACTACCGCCGCCGAAGCCGAGGGACCCGTGATCATGCGGGCAGCCCTGAGCATCTTCCGGGCCGCCGCCAAGTCGTGGAGACGACAGGGGACGCAGCGCCAGCCTTCATTTCGGAAGCGGAGGTGAACTTTCAGAAGTGAAAGGCACCCCTGCGGGTCAGCGGGGCCCCGCCGGCGTGGGCTGACGCATGACCACGGTCTTCACCTCGCGCCCGTCGGCGATCAGCACCGCCTCGATCTCCGGCGACGCGAGGGCCGCGAGCACCTGGCTGAGCTTCGAATCGTGGGGCAACACCGCGACGCCACGAAACGGCAGCGAGCCTACGAGGCCCGTCCCGAAGGCGCGCATGGCGTCGCGCATGGACTCCATGGGCATCACGCCGGTGGGCTTGCCGTCAGCCCCGAGCACCACCAGCCAGGGCGCCTGCATCGCCTTGACGCGGTGCCAGGCGAGCATCGAAGGCTCCCCGGTCGAGGCAAAGCAGAGCGACTTTTTCGGCGTGTTGAAGAACTGGAGCTCCATGGCGGGCCGAGCCAAAGCAACCCGCGCGCCACATGTCATTGCAGCCGGTTAGCGCCCGCTTCGAGGGTAGGCGCCCACCCGGCTGTGACTGCCGTGCCGCGATCGACGCCCGCTTCAGCCAAAGGCGACGGCGCGCACGTCGGCGGCGCTCGCCCGGTCTTTGCGCAGCAGCGTGGTGCGCGCGTACTTGCTGAACACCCGCCGGGCGGCGCGCTCGTCGGTCCCGGAGCCGTAGCCCAGGGACTTCGAGAAGCTGGTGGTGACGTTCCACAGGAACGCGGCCCGGTCGGTCCAATCGCGGAAGGCGTGCTCGGCCTGAGCGTCGGCGGCGAGCTCACCCAGGGCGGCCTGCAGCTCCTCGAAGAGCTGGGTGAGCCGGGGCTGCAGGTCTGAGGGCGACTCGGAGATGCCGCGGGCGAGCTCGCCGAAGAGGGCCTCGTGACCGCTCTCTTTCTTGATGGCCCGGAAGGTGTCGAGCACGAGGATGTTGGTGGTGCCTTCCCAGATGGGGAGCACCTGGGCGTCGCGCAGCACGCGGGCCACCGGCCAGTCCTCGATGTAGCCGTTGCCGCCGAGCGCCTCGACGCCCTCCGAGGCGATGCTCACGGCGAGCTTGCCCAGCACGTACTTGAGCAACGGGGTGAGCATGCGCAGCGCGCGACGCTCGGCCTCGGAGGAGCGGCCGGTCTCGAGCTTGTCCATCAACTCCACGCCGCGGAAGGCCCAGTTGAGGGCGAGGCGCTGCTCGCAGGCCAGGTCCATCAGCGTCTCGGCCATCAGCGGGTGCTCGATGACGCGCTTGCCGAAAGCCACGCGTTCTTCGGCCCAGGCGATGGCCTCGACCACCGCGCGGCGCATCACGGCGATGGACGCGATGGCGTTGTAGAGCCGCGAGAGGTTGAGCATCTCGGCCATCTGCAGGAAGCCCTGGCCCGGACCGCCCAGGAGGTACGCGGTGGCGCCGTCGAGCGTCACCTCGCCCGAGGGGAAGCTGCGCTCGCCGAGCTTCTCCTTGATGCGGTTGATGCGGTACCCGTTGCGCTGGCCGTTCTCGAGGTGCCGCGGGAGCACGTAGAGCCCCAGGCCACGCGTGCCGGGCACCGCGCCCTCGGGCCGCGCGAGGATCATGATCACGTCGGCGTCGACGTTCGAGCAGAACCACTTGTCGCCGTACAGTTGCACCGCCTCGCCGGGCACGCCCTTGCCGCCCTTCGCCAGGGTGGTGATCTGCCCGACGTCGCTGCCGCCCTGCTTCTCGGTCAGGAACATCGCGCCGGTGAACACCTGGTCCATGGCGGTGGCCGAGAGCCTCGGGATGAGCGCGGCCTTCAACTCAGGCGTGGCGTACTTCGTCAGCAGGCTCGCCGCGCCGTCGGTCATGCACACCGGGCAGTACATGCCCGCCTCGGCCTGGGCGAAGAGGTAGCCGAGGCCGAAGGTGAGCGCCCTGGGGGCCTGGCCGCGCTCGGGGGCCAGGGCGGGGTTGTAGGTCGCCGCGACGATGCCGCCGCCGTAGCCGAGGTGCTGCAGCTGCCGGTAGCTGTGGTGGTAGTCGATCTCGTCGATGCGCTCGCCGGTGCGATCGTGGGTGACGAGCTTCGGGGTGTTGCGATCAGCCTCGGCGGCCCAGCGCGAGGCCTCGTTGGCGGCCTGGTCACCCATGTGCTGCAGGCGCGGCCGGGCCTTCTCCCAGGCGGCGCCCAGCTGCCGGGAAAGCACGCGGACCAGCGCCGCTTCACTGTCGAGCCAATTGGTGCGTCGGGTCATCGTCGGTCTCCTCGCGCTTCGAGCAGCGCGTCCCAGGTGCGGGTCACTTCGGCTTCACGGCTCAAGACCACGGCCACGGCGTCGGCGCCGTACTGCGCCTCGAGGGGGGCCAGCGAGCCCTGCGTGGAGCGCGCCTGCAGGTCGGCCATGGCGGCCTCGGCCTTGAGGCGCTGCTCGGTGCCCAGCTGCTGCACGCCCTGGCGAAACTGCTGCAGGGCCTCGACCCCGGTGAGCCTCGCCACGTTGCGCTCGGCGACCACGGCGGCCACCACCGCCTCGATGGCGTCGACCTGGTCGAAGCTCAAGCCCGCGTCGGCGAGCAGCGCGGCCTCTTGCCGGGCGCGGCGCCGCAGCGAGGAGCCCCCGTCGAGGCCCAGCGGAGGCAGCGAGGCCATCACCTTCTGCCAGCCGAGCCAGGCGTCGAGGCGCGCGAGGGTCACTGGCGGCCCGGCGTCGATGATCGCCACCAGCGCGCGACCCGCATCGCCCTCGTCGCCCGGCGCCGCCGACCTGGGACAGCCGCAGAGCATGAGCACCACCACGAGCCAGCGCACGGGGGCGCATGGTCGGTCGCCCCCTCCCGCTTCGCAAGGGTATCGCGCAGCGGCGGCGCATCTGACAGGCTCGCGCGCGTGAGAGTCATCCTGGTTCGTCATGGAGACGCAGACGCAGACATCCCCGAAGGCCTGGAGGACGACGCGCGGGCCCTCACCACGCGGGCCCGCCTGCTGCTGCCCGGACACTTCGCGCCGCTGGCCGCCCGCATTGGCGTGCCCAACGTCATCTTCATGAGCCCCCTGGTGCGCGCCGTCCAGACCGCCACGCTGCTCGCGCAGGCGCTGCGATACGAGGGCCCGATGAAGACCAACCGCACGCTCTTCCCCGACGGGCCGGTGGGCGCCATCGAGGCGGTGCTCGGCGAGCGGTTGGGCGAGACCATCGTGCTGGTCGGTCACCAACCGTCGATGGGCTCCACGGCGGCGCACTTCCTGGGCCTCGGTTCCTTCCCCAAGCCGGTGCAGCCGGGCACGGTGATCGCCATCGAGCGCCCGGATGGGCAGCTGAGCGCAGGCAAGCTGCTCTTCTACGCCGCGCCGGGGCAGCCGATCGCCGAGTCGATCAGCGCCTCCCTTGACACTCCGTGACGAGGGCGTGAGAGACAGCGGCATGGACGCCGCCTATTCCGCCTCAGTCAGCTCGTTCTTCAAGCGCCTCATCGCCGCCGTCGACGCGGCCGACCCCGACTTCGTGGAGTGCGACTCGACGGGCGACATGGTGACCATCACCGGCGCCAGGAGCGGCGCGAAGGTGATCGTCAACACGCAGCGCGCGGTCTCGCAGATCTGGGTGGCCGGCAAGGGCGAGGGCGTGCACTTCTCGCGCGCCGCCGACGGCCGCTGGCTCGACGACAAGGGCAAGGGCCTCGAGCTGGGCCCCTGGATCTCCGACTGCGTGAGAGAGGCCGCGGGCGTCGCGATCTCCCTCTGAGCCCTTCAGGACAGCGAGCGCGCGAGGATGGTCGTGGGCAGCTGCTTGAGGCCGTCGACCACCTGCTTCGTGACCGGCACGTCGAGGTCGATCATCAGGTAGCCGATGTCGGAGTTGGTGGAGAGCAGCTGGGCGTGGATGTTGGCGGCCGCGTCGCCGATCAGCCGGTTCACGTCGCGCAGCACGCCGGGCACGTTGTGGTGCACGTGCGTCAGGCGGTGGGTGTTGGGCGTGGCGCCCAGTTCGCAGCTGGGGAAGTTCACCGAGCCGGTGGTGGTGCCGCTCGAGCCGTAGCGCACCAGGCTGTCGGCGACCTCGCGGCCGATGTTCTCCTGGGCCTCGAGCGTGGATCCGCCGACGTGCGGCGTGAGGATGACGTTGTGCAGGCCCTGGAGCGCCGTCTTGAAGCCCTTCATGTCGCTGGCCTCCGGCTCCTCGGGGTAGACGTCGACGGCGGCGCCGTGGAGCTGCCCGCTCTTGATGGCCTCGGCCAGCGCGTCGATCACCACCACCGTGCCGCGGCTGGCGTTGATCAGGCAGGCGCCCTTCTTCATGCGCGCCAGTTGCGGGGCGCCCATCATGTTCTTCGTCTGCGGCGTCTCGGGCACGTGCAGCGTCACGAAGTCCGCCTGCTCCAGCAGCCCGTCGAGCGTGGCCACGGACTGCGCGTTGCCCAGGGGGAGCTTCGAGGCCACGTCGAAGAACAGCACGCGCAGGCCGAAGAACTCCGCGAGGATGCCCACCTGCGTGCCGATGTGGCCGTAGCCCACGACGCCCAGGGTCTTGCCGCGCACCTCGCGGCTGCCGGCGGCGGTCTTCTTCCACACGCCCTGGTGCATCTCCTGGTTGCGATCTCCCAGTTCGCGCGAGAGCGAGATGATCTCGGCGATCACCAGCTCGGCCACGCTGCGGGTGTTGGAGAAGGGCGCGTTGAACACGGCCACGCCGCGGCGCATGGCCGGCTCGAGGGCGATCTGGTTGGTGCCGATGCAGAAGGCACCGATGGACATGAGGCTCCTGGCCTGGGCTGACTCGAGCACCTTCTGGGTGACGTTGGTCTTGGAGCGGATGCCCAGCAGGTGCACCCCCTCGAGCTGCTCGATGAGCGCGTCTTCCTTCAGCGCCCCCGCGATGCGCCGCACCGTGTGACCGGCGCCGGTGAGCGCCGTTTCCGCAACCGGGTGGATGCCTTCGAGCAGCAGCACGTTGAGTTTCATGGCCTGTTAGTTACCGCGCCGCGTCACAGACGCAAGGCTCCCGTCAGTTCGGGTACCGCGGGCTCGAAGGCCCGGGAGGTTTCGCTGGCCCCCACGGCGGCCTCTGTGCGAAGCGCGCCAGCCAGATGAACGCCCCTGCCGTCGCCGTACGTCCGTGGTCTGGTCTTGCTCTCGTAGGCTTCGCCTACGTCATCGCCCACGTGGTGGCGTCGGTGGTCGTGATGCTCACGCCGGGCTGGCACCCGCTGCTGGTGGTGGCCGCCGCGGACGTCGCGGCCACGGTGGTGATCTTCGTGTTCTCTCGTGCCTTCAACAACACCAGCTTCTACGACGCGTACTGGAGCATCGCCCCGGCGAGCATCGCCGCGTGGCTGGCGGTCGGCCCGGGCAGCGCCCAGGGCTTCACGCTGCGCCAGGGCGTGGTGCTCAGCCTCGTGTTCCTCTACGCGTTTCGCCTGACCTGGAACTGGGCCCGCGGGTGGACGGGGCTCAACCACGAAGACTGGCGCTACGTCGACATGCGCAACAAGACCGGCAAGCTGTATTGGCTGGTGAGCTTCACCGCCCTGCACTTCTTCCCGACGGTGATGGTGTACTTCGGCATTCTCCCGCTGCACGCGGCGCTGGTGGTCTCGCCCTCGGGCTTCGGCGTGCTGGACGTGGTGGCGGCGATCATCACCCTCGGGGCGATCGTCATCGAGGCCGTGGCCGACGAGCAACTGCGCACCTTCCGCAGCCACAAGCGCGAAGACGGCGACATCTGCAGCGTGGGCCTGTGGGCCTGGTCGCGGCACCCCAACTACTTCGGGGAGATCAGCTTCTGGCTGGGCCTCTACGTCTTCGGGCTCGCCGCCGGCGCCCCGTGGTGGACCTTCGTGGGCGTGGCCTCGATGGTGGCGCTGTTCGCGGGCGCCTCGATCCCCATGGCCGAGAAGCGCTCGCTGACGCGCCGCCCGCACTACGCGGAGCACCAGAAGCGCGTCTCGATGCTCATCCCCTGGTTTCCGAAGAAGGCGTGACGCCTCAGGCGAGATCGAAGACCAGCACCTCGGCGTCGCGCACGCCCTCGAGCGCGACCTGCGGTTCGCCCGAGAGCGAGGCCCCGTCGCCGGCCGACAGCAGCTGCCCGTTGAGCTTCGCCTCGCCTCGGGCCACGTGCACCCAGCCGTGGCGGCCGGGCGCCAGCACGAGCGCGGCCTCTTCCCCGGGCGCCAGCAGGCTCACGTAGAGCTTCGCGTCGGCGTGGAGGAGGACGCTCCCGTCGCTGCCGTCGGGCGAGGCCACCAACTGGAGCCGCCCCTGCTTCTGGGCCGCCGGGAAGCGCTTCTCTTCGTACGAGGGCGTCACCCCGTCGTGATCGGGCATCAGCCAGATCTGGAGGAAGTGCACCTCGACCTCCTTCGAGGCGTTGAACTCCGAGTGCCGCACCCCGGTGCCCGCGCTCATGCGCTGCACGTCGCCGGGCGAAATCACCCCGCCGCTGCCCGTCGAGTCGTGGTGCTCGAGGCCGCCCTCCAGCACGTAGGAGATGATCTCCATGTCCCGGTGCGGGTGGGTGCCGAAGCCCTTGCCCGGCGCGACCTTGTCTTCGTTGATCACCCGCAGGGCGCGGAAGCCCATGTGTTTCGGGTCGTAGTAGTCGGCAAAAGAAAAGGTGTGCCGGGTGTTGAGCCAGCCGTGGTTCGCGCCGCCGCGCTCCGTCGCTCTTCGCAAGGTGATCATGGGGTCCTGCGGGAGCATCCCACGTGCCACGGGCAACCACCCGCAAGCGCCCCGGCTGGCAGCGCCCACCTCGGCGCGTTAGCCTCATTTCGATTCATAGCAACTCCCATTTTGAGAGCCACCCCATGCGCGCCCGAAACCTCAAGCTGACCGACGTCTTCGACTTCGAGCCCGACGGCGGGCTGATGACCTTCGCCGGGGAGCGCGTGCTGTTGATGGACGCGGTGGCCATGGGCCTTTTGCGCAGCCAGCTCATCCGCGCCTTCGGCATGACCGGGGCGCGCTCCATCCTCACGCGCTTCGGGTACACGCACGGCTACCGCGTCGCCGAGGCGATGCAGGGGGCCATTCCGTGGGACGACGAGCGCGAGTGGCGCGTGGCCGGCGGGCGGCTGCACCGGCTGCACGGCATGGTGATCTTCGAGCCGGTGAAGAAGTCCACCCACGACCCCGCCCCCTTCGCCGAGGCGGTGTGGCACGAGAGCTACGAGGCCGAGCAACACCTCATCCACCAGGGGCGCGCCGAGGAGTGCGTGTGCTGGTCGCTGGCGGGCTTCGCCTCGGGCTACCTCTCGAAGGTGCACGGGCGCACGGTGTACTGCACCGAGGAGACCTGCCGCGGGAGAGGCGACCCGGTGTGCCGCATGGTGGGCCGCTTCCGCGAAGACTGGCCCGTCGAGCAGCAGCAGTTCTTCACCTTCTACGAGAGCGACTGTCTCAACGAGGCGCTGGTCAAGCTGCAGGCGCAGCTCAAGAAGGTCGACCGCCGCCTGGCGCTGTGCCGCCGGGAACTGGAGGCCGAGCAGAGCGACGACTCGGGCCTGGTGACGCGCAGCAAGACCATGCACACGCTGCTCGAGCAGGCGCGCAAGGTGGCCTCGGTGGACACCACGGTGCTGCTGCAGGGCGAATCGGGCGCGGGCAAGGAGCGCGTGGCCCAGCTCATTCACGACGCCTCGGGGCGCCAGGCCGGGCCCTTCGTGGCCATCAACTGCGCGGCGGTGCCCGAGTCGCTGCTCGAGAGCGAGCTCTTCGGCCACGCCCGCGGCAGCTTCACCGGCGCCACCTCCGATCGCGCCGGGCTCTTCGAGTCGGCCAGGGGCGGCACCATTCTCCTCGACGAGGTCGCCGAGCTGCCGCTGCCCATGCAGAGCAAGCTGCTGCGCGTGCTGCAGGAGCGCGAGGTGCGCCGCGTGGGCGAGAACAAGACGCGGCAGATCGACGTGCGCGTGGTGGCCGCGACGCATCGTGATCTCGCCGCCGAGGTGAAGGCCGGGCGGTTCCGCGAAGATCTCTTCTTCCGGCTCCGCGTCATCGAGCTCCAGGTGCCCGCGCTGCGCGAGCGCCCCGAAGACATCCTCGCGCTCGCGCGCCAGGCGCTGGCCCGGGCGGCGGCCCGCGAGAAGCTGGCCCTCAAGGAGCTCTCGCCCGAGGCCTCGCGCGCCCTGCTGGGCCACCCCTGGCCGGGCAACGTGCGCGAGCTGCTCAACGCCATGGAACGGGCGCTGGTGCTCGCGCCGGGCAAGCGCATCGAGCTGTCCGATCTCCCGCCCGACGTGGCCCGCCCCTCGGTCGCGGCGCGGCCGGCCTCCGAGCACCGCACCCTCGCCCAGCTCGAGCGCGAGGCGATCCTCTCGACCCTCGCCGCCGAGCGCGGCAGCCGGGCCCGCACCGCCGACCGCCTCGGCATCGGCCAGGCCACCCTCTTCCGCAAGCTCAAGCAATACCAGGCCGACGGCCACGCCATCGCCCCGGCCGCGTAAGTGTGGCGCACCCCTTGCCTAGTGGTTCCCCGTGACCCCCTCGGCCATCGCCGCGCTGTGTGAGCTGCTGTCCGAGCCCAGCCGGTGGACGGCCGCAAGTAGCCAGATCCGCGAAGGCTGTGGCGCCCAGACCCTCGGCTTCCGACCCACTGAACAGAGTCCTTCGGCACCCACCCATCAGGAAATGACCCACTGGTCGCGGACCCTCACCTGGGCGGGCCGGCCGGTGGGGGTGATCGAGGGGGAAGGCGCCTTCGACGAGGGGGTGCTGGCCCAGGTGTCGCCCCTGGTGGCCTGGGCCCTGGCGCAGCACCGCGAGCGGACCTACCTCGAGACCCGCAACGACGAGGTCCAGGCGCGGGCCATGCGGGCCCTGACGCTGTCGGAGGTGGTCACCTGGCTGCTCCACGCGCGCGACGAGGCGGAGGTCGAGCGGCTCTCCGCCGAGGCGACGCGCTCGGTGCTCCACGTCGACGCCGGGGCGCTGCTCACGCGCGATCGCGCCGGGACGTGGACCCTGCGGCTGCCCGCGAAGGGACTGTCGGCCGAGCTCGAATTCAGCGCCGAGGAAGAAGCCGTGCTGCGGGACGGCAGCCAGCCGGAGCGCGAGGGGCTGCTGGGGCCCGACCAGGGCGTGATCGAGCGCACGCTGTGGCGCTGGGGCTTTCGGCACGCCTTCTGGACCCCCCTCATCGGTGAGACCCACTCGCCGGGCCTGCTCATCGCCCTGTCGATGGAACCGAGGACCATCGACGCCGAGACCTGGGTGACCGCGGCCCAGTTGGCGGTGATGGTCTCGATGGCCCTGGAGCGCTTGCACGATCAGCGCGGACTGGCGGAGCACCGCGGCGCGCTGGAAGCCGCGCTGCAGGCCGCGAGCATGGGCACCTGGGAGCTCGAGCTGCAGTCCTTCGAGATGACCTGGTCCAAGGAGCTCCACCAGCTCATGGGCGGCCCCTGCACCGAGCTGCGCCAGTCGCACGCGGCCAGCGGCCGGGGCATGGCCCGCGACGACCAGGAGCTCTACTTCGAGAAGATCAGCCAGCTGCTGCGCGCCGGCACCACCAGCCCGTTTCAGAGCGAGGTGACCTGCCTCGACGGCCGCCAGGCCTGGTTCCGCACCCTCTTCGTGCTGGTGCTCGACGCCGCCGGGAACCCCGCGCGGGTGCGCGGCGTGACCCGCGACGTCTCGGTCGAGGTGCGCTCCGAGCTCGACCGGGAGGGGGCGCTCGAGCGGGCCTCGAAGTACGAGCGCCTCTTCGCCCTCTCCGACACCCTGGCCGCGGTGTGCACCGGCGACGGGCTGATCGAAGAGGCCTCGCCCTCGTGGACCCGCCACCTGCTCTACGAGCCCGGCGAGCTGCTGGGGGTGAACATCCTGAGCCTGGTGCACCCCGAAGACCTCGCCGAGATGGGCCGCCGCTTCATCGACGGTCCCAGCGCGCGCGCGGTCTCGAGGGTCAAGGCGAAGTCGGGGCAGTGGCGCTGGCTGTCGTGGACGGCCACCCGCGATGGGGGCCGGTACTACGCCGCCGCCAGCGACGTCACCCCGCTGGAAGAGACCTCGGCCCGGCTGCGCGTGAGCGAGAACCAGCTGCGCCAGGCCGGCCAGCTGGCCCGCGTGGGCGCGTGGGACTTCGAGGTGGCGACACAGAAGCTGACCTGGAGCGAGGAGGTCAAGCGCATGCACGACGTGCCGGCCGACTTCGTGCCCGCGCCCGGCATGCTCTCCCGCTTCCTTTCGCCCGAGGCCACCGAGCAGGTCATCACGCACATGCGCGCCTGCATCGCCACGGGAGCCCCCTTCGAACTCGAGGTCGAGGTCCGCAGCGCCACGGGACGCCTGTTCTGGGTCAGGCACCAGGGCCAGGCCGAGCGCGTCGAGGGCAAGACGGTGCGGCTGTTCTGCGCGATGCAGGACATCACCGAGCAGCGCAGGTCGCGCGAGGAGGCGCTGGCCGCGTCGCGCATCAAGTCGCAGTTCCTCGCCAACACCAGCCACGAGATCCGCACGCCGCTCAACGGCATCCTGGGCATGACCCAGCTGGTGCTGGCCACCAACGTCAGCGCTGAGCAGCGCGAGTACCTCGAGGCGGTGCGCACCTCCGGCCAGAACCTGCTCGCCATCGTCAACGACGTGCTCGACATCTCGAAGATCGAGGCGGGGCACCTCACGCTCGAGCGGCTGCCCTTCTCGGTGCAGCAGGCGATCTTCGAGGCGGTGCGCCACCAGGTCAGCCGGGCCCACGCCCGGGGGCTGGAACTCACCGTGGACCTCGACCCGGCGCTGCCCGAGGAGTTCCTCGGGGACCCGGTGCGGGTGGGACAGATCGTCACCAACCTCGTGGGCAACGCGGTCAAGTTCACCGAGCGCGGGGTGGTGTGCGTGGCGGCGACGCTCGACGGGCCGGCGCTCCACCTCGAGGTGCGCGACAGCGGCATCGGCATTCCCCCCGAGCGCATCGCGTCGATCTTCGAAGCCTTCACCCAGGCCGACGGGAGCACCAACCGGCGCTTCGGGGGCACCGGCCTGGGGCTGACCATCACCCTCGAGCTGGTCAAGGCCATGGGCGGGCGCATCGAGGTGGAGAGCACGCCCGAGGTGGGCAGCCGCTTCCACGTGTGGCTCCCGCTGGCGCGGAGCGCGCAGGTCTCCCGCCCCACCCCTCCCCCCAACGGGCAGCGGGTGCTGGTGGTCAGCGGCCATGAGACGTCTGGCCAGGTCGTCGAGCGCCAGCTCCGGCACCTCGGCTACGACGTGTTGAGCGCCCCGGCGTCGCTCGCGGTGCGGGCCCTGCTCGAGGCTGACGCCCCGGTGCACTGCGTGGTGCTCGACCAGGAGCTCGAGCACACCAGCGGGGTGGAGCTCGCCGAGGCCCTCGAGCAACACGCAGACTTCAGCCACCTGCACCGGGTGCTGCTCACGCGCACCACCAGCCGGCCCACGCAGGAGGAGGTGACCGCCTCGGGCATCCGCCGGGTGCTGACGCGGCCGGTGTCGCTCGCAGACCTGCGCGACGCGCTGCGCCCCGGCCTCGATCGTTCAGCACCGGCCGCCACGCCGCGGACGCCGAGGCGCGCGCTCAAGGTGCTGCTGGCCGAGGACAACGCCATCAACGCCCGCCTCGCCCAGCGCCTGCTCGAGCGGCTGGGCCACTCCGTGACCCACGTCGGCGACGGCGCCCTGGCCGTGGAAGCGGTCGTCCGCGAGTCCTGGGACGCGGTGTTGATGGACATGCAGATGCCGGTGCTCGACGGCCTCGAGGCCACCCGGCGCATTCGCCTCGCGGAGCGCGCGCGGGGCGGTCACCTCCCGATCATCGCGCTGACCGCCAACGCCATGAAGGGCGACGACCAGGTCTGCTTCGAGGCCGGCATGGACGGCTACCTCACCAAGCCCATCGATCTCGACCGGCTCGGCGAGGCCCTCGAGCGCCTCGCGCGGCCGCGGCTCAGAGAAATGAGCGCGTGAAGGCGTGGGGGAGCAGCTCGCCCAGCGACCAGCGGGCCTCCTGCCCAGACACGGTGCGCGAGGCGACGGGCAGCGCGGCCGAGCCGAACTCCGCGAGCACCTGGCGACACATGCCACAGGGGGGCGTCGGCTCACGAGAGTCGACGACGATGGCCACCGCCACCGGCCGCTTCGCGCGCAACACCGCCGCGCCGATGGCGTTGCGCTCGGCGCACACCGTCAACCCGTAGCTGGCGTTCTCGACGTTGCAGCCCGACGCGATGGACCCGTCCTCGAGCAGGAGCGCCGCGCCCACGTGGAACCTGGAGTACGGCGCGTGCGCCATTTGCCGCGCCAGTTCGGCGGCCTTGAAGAGCTGCTGCCAGTCGACCTCGACCATGGGTGGGGACTCTTTCACACTTCATCTGCTAACTCGCCTGCCCCATGACGACTCCCGTGGCGTTGATCACCGGTGGCAGCCGTGGCGTGGGCCGGGCCTTGAGCCTTCGCCTGGCGCGGCGTGGCTACGACATCGTTTCCACCTACCGCCGTGACGTCGCGTCGGCGCAGGCGCTGGAGAAGGACATCGCGGCGCTGGGGCGAACGTGCGTGACGGTGGCAGCCGACCAGCTCGAGCCCGAGAGCCTGGGGCCCGTCTTCGAGCGCATCAAGAGCGAGTTCGGCCACCTCGACGTGCTGGTGGCCAACGCGGCCTCGACCAAGTTCGCCCCGCTGATGGACACCAAGCTCCACCAGATGGACAAGACCTTCAACGTCACGGTGAAGAGCTTCCTGTACGCCGCCCAGTTGGCGCAGCCGCTGATGACCGGCCGCGGGGCGCGCATGGTGATGGTCTCGGGCATGGACTCCCGCATCCCCCTCCCCTTCCACGGCCTGCTGGGCGCGATGAAGGGGGCGATGGAGATCCTCGTGAAGTACCTCGCCTGCGAGCTGGCCTCCGACGGCATCCGCGTCAACGCGGTGAACCCCGGCTACATCGACACCGAGTCGTCGCGCTTCTACGTGGGCGAAGAGCAGTGGGCGAAGATGGAGGCCCAGCTCAAGGCGATGGTGCCGGTGGGCCACATCGCCGACGCCGACGAGATCGCCTCGGCCATCGAGTGGGTGTGCCTGCCCGAGTCGCGCTACGTCAACGGCACCACCCTCAACGTCGACGGTGGGCTCGAGGCGAACTACCAGTTCTTCCTCAGCGGCCAGCTCGCCCGCTGAGCCGCGCGCCGGTTATTCGCCCTTGTAGACGGGCTCGCGGCGCTCGAGGAACGCGGCCATGCCCTCGCGGTAGTCGGTGCTGTCCCACACCTTGCGGCGCTCGCCCTGGATCTGCTCGAACATGATCGGCGGGAGCGGCGAGGCGGCGGCGAGGATGCCGATGGACCGCTTCATGGCGGTCACCGAGAGCGGCGCGTTGAGGGCGATGCGCGCGGCCATCTTCATCACGAAGGCGTCGATGTCGGCGGCCTGCTGCACGTGGTTGACGAAGCCCAGCGAGAGCGCGCGGGCGGCGTCGACGGGCTCGCCGGTGAAGGCCATTTCCTTGAGCACCGGCAGCGGCATGCGGCTCATGAAGGTGAGCAGGCCGGTGACGTTGTAGGGCACCGAGAGCTTGGCCGGGGTGATGGCGAAGGTGACCTCGGGGGTGGCGATGACCAGGTCGCAGCTGAGCGCCAGCTCGCAGGCCCCGCCCCACACCGTGCCCTCGACCAGCGCGATGACGGGCGCGGGGAAGTCGCCGATGCGGCGGATGACCGTGCGCAGGGGGTCGTTCCACCCGAGCGGGTCGCGGCCTCCGGCGGGCAGCTCCTTCACGTCGTGGCCGGCCGACCAGACCTTCACCCCTTTCGGCGCGCGCAAGACGAGGGCCCGGGCCTTGGCGCGTTCCATCACGTCGAAGGCGGCGAGCAGATCGTCGACCAGGGCGGCCGAGAGCGCGTTGTGCTTGCGCCCGTGGTTCATGGTGATGGTGCCGACCGTGGCGGCGAGATCGGTGGTGACGAGGCTCATGGCTCGCGCTTACCACCACGTCATCAGACCGCGAGCGGAGTGTGTGTCAGCGCGCCGCGGGGTTGAGGTCGACCCGGTAGATGGGCACGAGGTTCAGGCGGGCGTCGAAGCTGGGGTGCCTTCGCGCGAAGAAGGCGAGGCGCGCGTCGGGGTCCTTCGCGAAGGCCGCGTCCTTGAGCTTCTCGTCGAAGGCGGCCTTCACCGCGGGGTCCTTCAGCTGCTCCCGCGCGAAGGCCTCGGTGAGGTAGTCCTCGAGGTACTCCTTCTGCTCGAGGTGGGCGTCGAAGAAGCCCCAGGCGACGAAGGAGTCGGGCGCGGTCGGCTCGAGCAGGTGCATCACCAGCTCGGCCTGCGGCTGCGCAATGGGTACGAAGAGCGCGCCCCGGGGGAGGTCTTCTTTCGCCGCGACCCACGTGCCCTTCGCCTGCAGCGCGAGGTGCCCCTCGTAGGAGCCGGCGCGGAACTTCGGCTCGACGACCATGTGCTCCACCACGAACTGCGGCTGGAACTTCTGGAGCACCTCGAATTGCACCGCGTGGGCGGCGAGCCTTGGGGCGAGGAAGCCCGGCACCACGTAGCCGGCCAGCGGGGCCTTCACGGTGAGCGTGGGCTCGAGCTCGTCGCGCAAGGGCACCCTCCACACCTGCGGCTTCGTCTCGTCGTACTGCACCCAGGACTTGCCGCTCACCTCGCTCTTCGCGCGCGTGTACGCGTAGCCGAGGAAGTCGACGGGCTCGGCGCGCTTGGTGGCGTCGAACATCAGCACCACGTCCTGGCCCGCGAGCCGGGTCGCCGCGGTGTCGGCAGCCTCGGCCGCGGCGCGCCACTCGGCGCCATGGAGCGCGGCCTCCTCGAGCAGGCCCGCGCACACGTCGAAAGTGGACTTCACCCGCACCGCGTAGGGCTTCCACGAGTGGGTCTCCACCAGCACCCCGAAGCGGTGATGCAGCGCCCAGTAGGCGTTGCCGAAGCGCGGCGGGGGCCAGCCGGCGGAGAAGCCGCTCTGGGGATCGTCGGCGTCCTCGAAGGCCGGGTAGAAGCCCACGGGCTGGTGGCCCTGGGCCTCGAGCTTCGGGAACAACGCGCCGCGCAGGGTGCGACCCAACGCCGCCAGGGCGCCCGAGCCGAGGCGCTGGGGCTCGAAGACCACCGAGACGTCGTGCTGGAACTTCGCGCCATCGGTGACGTGGAGATCCGCGTACAGCACCGGCTCGAAGCGGTGGAGCACGCCGAGCATCGCCACCATCTCCGGCGCGTCGGCCTTCATGTAGTCGCGGTTCAGGTTGAGGTTCTGCGAGGTCACCCGCCAGCCCATCTCCTCGGGGCCCCGCTGGTTGGGCCGCTGGTTCTTGCCGAAGCGCTCGTGGCCGTCGACGTTGAAGATCGGCACGAAGACCAGGGTGACCTTCGCGAGCGCGCCCTTCGCGACGTGGCCGTCGAGGACCTCGCGCAGGAGCCAGAAGCCCGCGTCCTTGCCGTCGATTTCCCCGGCGTGGATGCCGCCCTGGAGCAACACCACCGGCCGCTGCTTCGCGCGCGTCGCCTCGGGGGTGAAGGTGCCGTCGGCCGAGGCCACCAGCATCAGCATCGGGCGGCCCATGGGCGTCACCCCGAAGCGCTCGCACTTCACCTTGCCCGGGTAGGCCCTGGGGAACGCGGCGCAGAGGCGCTCGACCTCGTCGAGACGGCCAGTCTTCGTCCAGCCAGATTGTTCGGCGAGGGTGGTCAGGGGGGCGGCGCCGAGGAGCGCCAGGAGAAGCAGCGACATGGCGCGGCTTGTACCGTCCGGTGCTTCGGCTTGCACTCGGTGGGTGGGTCATGGGTTACAGCGCCGCCATGGCCCGACTTCTCCTCCTCGCCTCCCTGCTGATCAGCACCGTCGCTTCCGCGCAAGTCAGCGGGGTGTTGCCCACGGGAACCACCACCTGGGCGGGGAACGTGAGCCTCGTGGGCGACGTCACCGTGCCGGCTGGCGGGACGCTGGTGATCCAGCCGGGCACGGTGGTGACCGCGGCGAGCAACGACTCGCAAGCCGGCGGCGACTACTCGGCGCTGCCCGAGCTCATCGTCTACGGCACCCTCAACGTCTCGGGCGTCAGCGGGGGCGGCGTGGTGTTCACCGGAGTGGGAGCGGGGCTCGCCGCCTGGGGCGGCATCGTGGTGCGCGGCGGTGGCTCGGGCACCTTCGGCTACACCACGCTCGACAAGGCGGCCGGCGGCATTCGCGCAGAGGTCGGCGCGGCAGCGACCACCACCACCTTGACCATCGCCGACAGCAGCATCTCCGGCTCGGCCTACGGCGTGCGCACCGCCAACGTCCCCGGTGGCGGCACCGGCACCTTCACCCTCACCAACCTCACCATCTCCGGCGCCTCGGCGGCCGGTCTCGATCACCGCGCGGGCAACCTCACCGTCGCCGACTCCACCATCACCAACTCCACCGGCACCGGGAGCACCTCCTCGGCCGTCTACCAGTCGGGCGGCACGC
>CAIVGN010000177.1 GCA_903905455.1 uncultured Archangium sp. | reverse complement strand
GAAGGCCAGGACTTCGAGCCCGGCGACTGGATGCTCGCCGAGCAGCTCGCGGGCCCGCGCGGCCTGTGGGTGTTCATGGATCGCCGCCAGGCCTTCTGGGTCGACCGCACGCTGCCCCAGTCCATCGAGGCGTCTCTGGGCGGCCGCTTCGTGTTGCCGGTGAGCTACCGCTGTCCCGCGGGCCTCGCGGCCTTCGCCGAGCGCTACGTCGAGCCTGCCGCCCCGAAGACCGTGCCGCCCGCCGACGTGCTCAAGCGCGTGGTGTGTGACGAAGACGCGGTGCCCGAGAAGGTGCGCCACGAGGTCGAGCAGCTCCTCAAGCAGGGCGCGAAGCCCGGGCAGATCGTCATCGTCAGCCTCGCCGGACAGACGCGCAGCAAGCTCTTTGGCCTCACGAAGCTCGGCTCGACCCCGCTGGTGCACGCCGACTCGCCTGACGCGGGTCACAGCGTGGTGGTGGAGACCTTCCTGCGCTTCAAGGGCCTCGAGCGCCCCTTCGTGATCATCACCGAGTTCGGCGGCGCGAACGTCACCCACTACGAGACGCGCATGCACATCGCGCTCACCCGGGCCACGGTGCAGGCCATCGTGATCGCCGACCCCGCGAGCGTCGCCGCCGACCCACGCCTCGCTGCGTGAGGTTGTTGGCATTGCGCACCGCCGGAGGGATACCGAGGGGCATGAGTGACGCCGCGGGCGAAGAGAAGGCGCTGAAGCTGTCGGTGGTGCTGTACGTGGTGGTGATGGTGCTCAAGCTCGGCGCCTGGTGGTGGACCGGGGTGATGGCGCTGCTCGCAGAAGGGCTGCACACGCTGTCCGACGTGTTCGTCTCGGGCTTCCTGCTCATCGCGCTGCGCTGGTCGCGCCGCAAACCCGACGACACGCACCAGTACGGCTTCGGCCGCGCCCAATACATCGGCGCCCTGGTGGCCGCGGTGCTCTTCGTCTCGTTCACCGCCTTCGAGCTGTACCGCGAGGGCATCACCCGGCTGGTGGGCCACGAAGAGACGCACCCCTCGAAGGACGTGCCCGTGGCGCTGGCGGTGCTCGGGGTCTCGATGCTCCTGGGGCTGTGGCCGTTGATCTCGCTCTTGCGGCACAAGCAGCGCGGCGCCGCGGCCCGGGCGCAGCTGCTGGAGCTGGTCAATGATCAGCTCGGCCTCATCGCCGCCTTCGTAGGCACGCTGCTGGTCCTCTGGGGCATGCCCATGGCCGACCCCCTGTCGTCCATCGTGGTGGCGACCATCATCCTCATCAACGGCATCTCGCTGTTCCGCGAGAACCTCTCGTACCTCATCGGCCGCGCGCTCCCGCCCGACGACATGAAGCGCCTCGAGGCCGTGGTGCGCAGCGTGAAGGGCGTGCTCGGCCTGCACCGCCTGCGCGTCGAGCAACTGGGCCCCGGGAGCCTGCGCGTGGAGCTGCACCTCGAGGTGCAGCGCGGGCTGGTCATCGAGGCCGCCAACGACATCGCCGAAGAGGCCACCCACGCCATCGCCAGCTTCACCCCGGGCCCCAACTTCATCACCGTGCACGTCGACCCCGAGCGCCCCGCCGAGCTGCGCAAGGCGACCTCCAGCGCCTGAAGCGCCGGGCCGCTCAGCGCGCGCGGGGCTGGGCCAGCCGCCAGGTGTCCTTGAGCCGCAAGAAGGGCCGCTCGATGGCCACGTACGACACGTTGGCCACCAGGAACACGCCCAGGAACCACGCCCGGTAGTGCCACGGCAGGTGCGCCCCGAAGCCGGGCCCCATGAAGCCCACCAGGAACAGGCCGTGCCACACGTACAGCGAGTACGAGAGCACGCCCAGCCGCGCCGCGACCCTCGAGTTGAGCACCCGCGGCGCAGCACCCGGCAGCGCGCGGGCCGAGGCCACCATCATCAGCGCCAGCAGCGGCGCCTCGAGCGTCGGCACCACGATGGCCGCCCGCTCGAAGTGCGCCGCCAGCCACTCGAGCCCCACGACGAGCGAGGTCCCCAGGGCGAGCACCAGCGCGGTGGAGCGGGCCCCGAGCGCGCGCTCGACCTGCGCCCGCCCCAGCGCCGCGAGGCAGCCCACGGCCAGCGCGTCGGAGTAGCGGAAGATGGAGCGCGGCCCGATGAGCGCGCCGTCGGCGAAGAGCTCGAGCGCGGCGAAGCGGGTCAGCGGCGCGACCAGCGCCACCACCGCGAGGCCGAGCATCGCCTTGCGCCGGTCCGCGGAGAACGCGTCGAGGCGCAAGAGGGTGAGCGGCGCGAAGATGTAGAACTGCTCTTCGACCGCGAGGCTCCAGAAGTGCACCGTGGGCCCCACCGCCGACGCGCCGAACGAGCGGGTGAAGGTCAGCACCTGCAGCCAGTGCTCGGGGGATTCGGTGGTCCACCCCGCGAGCTGGCAGGCGGCGATGACCGCGAGGCACGCGAAGTACACGGGCCAGATGCGCAGCGCCCGCCGCACGATGAAGGCGCGCAGGTCGAGGGTGCCGGTACGCGCGTGCTCCCGCTCGAGCAACGAGGTGATGAGGAACCCCGAGAGCACGAAGAACACGCGCACCCCGAGATCGCCGTTGAAGACCGTCAGCCACCAGTCGGTGAGCCGCGCCGGGAACCCGCCCGCGAAGGCCGTGTGGCTCAGCAGCACCAGGCCGATGGCGATGGCCCGCCACCCGTCGAGCGAAGCGATGCGGCCGGGGTAGGAGACAGGCGTGAACGGCGGACTCAAGGCCCCCGGTATAGCCCGCGCGGGCCGCCCGTCAGCGACAGCCCATCATCGAGCCCCGCATGGACCCCAGCATCGAGCCGGTCCGGGTCCGCAGGTGCTGGCAGTGGCCCACCATCACGGTGCGGTGCCGGGCCAGCTCGTCGGCGAGGCTCGCGGCGCTGCAGCCGGCCGCCACGTGCGCGTCGAGCTCCGCGCGCAGGTCCGTGGCGCCGCGCATCATGTCGGACTGGTCGGGGTGGCCCATGCGGCTCATGCAGCCATCGAGTCCAGGGCACCTCGACTCGAAGCGCCCGAGCATGGTGTTCGCTTCAGCCTGGTACGTGGCCATCTGCGCCGCGCAGTCAGCCGCCGTCGTGCCCTCGGTGTGCGAGATGACCAGCGCCTCGAGCTCCTGCGAGCTGGTGCTCACCTGCTGCGAGTCGTCCAGCATCGAGGGGCCACAGCCCACGAGGAGGAGTACTGCGAAGAGAGCGGCGCGCATGGAACTCCGGGGAAAGGGACGCGCTCCGAGCCCGTCGCCAACCGGGAAGATTCACCCGCGCCGACTTCCGCGCAAGGCGGTGACCCCTGCAGGAATTGCGTGCGGTGTTCCGGTGTCACGCGCGCCCACCCCGACGCCTACCTGACGCCCGGCGCGTGCTCGCGGGGGGGAGGTGACTGGCTCATGAAGAAGAAGATCAAGGTTCGCCACTGCGGTCTGTGAGTCGTCGGTGGGGCCGCCGGCCGGGCACGAACACGCTCCGGCCGGCGGGTAGAGACTCAAAGAACAGGAGCTGACCTGCATGCGCTTCGACGCCGTCGTCATCGGGAGTGGTTTGTGCGGCACCCTCGCCGCGCGCCAACTGGAGCAGGCCGGCCAGCGGGTGCTGGTGCTCGAGGCGGGGCCTGGTGCCCCGAAGCAGTTGCCCGGCGACGTGGTGGGCTTCCAACGCGCCGTCGCGCCGCTGACGAAGATCGACGCGCTCGCGTGGGGCTTCCGGGCGCCGCGGGACTACGAGTGGCACCGCGTGCGCGCGCGCGGCGGGCGGACGCTGGTGTGGGGCGGGTGGATGGAGCGCCCCCCGGCGGACTACTTCGCCATGCGCCGCAAGCTCGGAGCCCCGTGGCCGCAGGCCTTCGACGGGCTGGCGCCCTGGCTCGCGCGCGCGGAGACGATGTTGTCCGTGCGCGGCGGCCGGCCGGGCGCCCTGCACCGCACCCTGCGCCGTCACGGCGTCGAGGCGGGCGTGAAGCGCGAGTCGGTGCTGCTGGGGCAACGGCGCATGCTCACCGCCGTCGACCTGCCCCTGCGCGCGAAGGTGCGCTGCGAGACCACGGTGCTGCGGCTCGAGCCCGACGGGGATGGCTGGGTGGTGCACCTCGCGAAGGGCGCGGCCGTGAAGGCCCGCCGCGTGGTACTCGCCGCGTCTCCCATCGAGACCGCGCGCATCGTCGAGGCCAGCGTCGCGCCGGCGCAGCGACGGACGAAGCTCGAGGTCTTCGACCACCTCATCGCCGGCGCCATCGCCATCGCCGACCGGCAGGAGGTCACCCCGCACCCGAAGACCGCGGCCGAGCCCTCGGCCGTGGTGCACCCGGCGCCCGGCGCGAAGGCCCGCTTCTCCCTCGAGGTGCGCGGCCCCACCCCGCTCGAGGCCCTCGACGAAGAAGACCTCGCCGCCCTCGGCTTCACGAAGGCGCAGGCGCTGGAGCATTCGTTTTACGTGGTGTTCGCCATGGGCGAGACCGATCCCCGCGTGCCCCGGCAGGTGCTGCTCGACGAGGCGCACCTCGACGGGCTCGGCCGGCCCATGCCCCGGTTCGTGAAGCGCAGGCACACCCCGTATGAAGCAGCCCTCGCCGCGAAGATGAACGCGCGCGTGCTGGGCCTGGGCCGCAAGCTCGCCACGAGCTCGAAGCAGGCGTTCCTCATCTACGACGCCACGGACTTCTCGTCGGGCGGGCACGAGGTCGGCACCTGCCTGGGCCGCGTCGATGACCGCGGCGAGGTGACCACGCTGCCCGGGGTGTTCATCGTCGATGGCTCGGGCGTTCCGGCGGCGACGGACCGCCACCCCAGCCTCACGCTCGCGGCCAACACCCTGCGCATCGTGTCGGGCCTGTGTGCGCGGGCGTGATGAACGGCCGGGAGTGACCGCGCGGGACGTGGGCGCCACGCGCCGTGCTCGTCACTCGCAGCACCGCGGACCCGTCGCCTCGTGACCGGGTGATGCCAGCGTCGGCTCATGGAAGGCACGGTGACGGACTCCTGGTGTCGTCCCCACGCGCCAGAAGTCCGTCAGTGGGCCGTCACCGTGCGGGCCTTCGCCGCGAGCGACGCCGGCGCCTGCATCGGGCCCGGGCGCGGCGACAACGGCTTGCCGCGCGACGGCTTGAAGCCCTGTACCCCGTGGAAGGTGCCGCCCCCCGAGGGCAACGACCACGGCGCCGGCGACGGCAGCGCGCGGAAGTTGGTCGGCCGCAGGCGGTCGAAGACGTAGCGGTGCCGATGCACCTGCAGCAGCTGTTGGTACACGCGCTGGAGCCCGGGGACCATGCGGTAGTGCCACTGCCAGACCTGGAAGGCGCCCAGCCCGAAGAGCGCCGGGGCCTTGAGCAGCGCCGGACCGAAGCTGTGCAACTTCGGGTTGTGGAAGGCCTTCACCGCCCGCTTCGCCGCGCGCCGGGGTGAGTAGTACTCGCGCGCCAGCCAGCGCACGCCGTCGCGCAGTTGCTCGGGCGTCATCTGCCGCGGCCGCACCACCACGTGGTCCTTGCCCACGTACTCCTCGTAGCGCTCGGTGAGCAGCCGCCCTTCGGCGCGGTACTTCTGGAACGCCGCCGTTCCCGGGAAGGGGATCTCCGTGGTGAAGCTGTTGTGCAGGAGATCCGTGCTGTCGAGGAACTCCAGCGTGCGCGCGAAGGTGTCGGGCGTGTCCTGGTCGAAGCCGAACATCCAGTTGCCCGAGGGCATGATGCCGGCCTGGAAGATCTGCGCGATGACCGCCCGGTAGTCCGAGGCCAACGCGCTCTTGCCCTGGCGATCGAGGCTCGACTGGTTCACCGACTCGTAGCCGCTCGAGATGAGGGCGCAGCCGGCCTTGCGCGCCAACTGCAACGCGTCGGGGTCGCGGCTGAACTCGTAGCGGGCCTGCATGCCGAAGGGCACGCCCTCCCTGGCGAGCGCGGTGAACAGCTCGCGGCTCCAGTCCGGGTCGGCCGGGAGGTTGTCGTCGACGAAGTACAGCGCCCGCACCCACTTCGGCCGACGGCGGATCTGCTCGAGCACGTGGGCGATGGGGTACGTGCGGTAGCCCCGGGTCATGCGCTTGGCGAAACAGAAGCCGCAGCGCTCCGGGCACCCGCGGCTGGCGATGATGGGGAAGTAGAAGGCGCCGTAGCGCTCCATGCGCATCAGGTCGGTGCGCGGTGGCGGCAACGTCGAGAGGTCCGGCGCGTCGTCACGGTAGATGCCCTGCACCCGCGAGGGCTCCACGAGGAAGTCCTCGCACAACCGCATCCACGACACCTCGCCCTCGCCACACACCACCGCGTCGGCGTGCTGCAGCGCCTCCTCGGGCATGGCGGTGACGTGGTGCCCGCCCATCACCACCTTCACCCCGCGCGCGCGGTAGAGATCGGCCAGCGCGTAGGCCGCGGAGATGGTCGGCGTCGAGGCCGAGATGCCCACCAGGTCGGTCGGCTCGTCGAAGAAGAGCTGCTCGCGCAACAGGTCGACGATGGCGATGTCGAAGGGCGCGGGCGTCACCGCGGCGAGCGAGGCCAGGGCCAGCGTCGGCACCTCGAGTTCCCAGGGGACGGTGATCAACTTGAGGCGATAGCGTCGCATCGACGGGTCCTGTCACGTCGTGCCGCGCCCCGGCTTGGCGGTGGTCAAGCGCCGCTCATTCCGTCAAGCGTCAGTGGGCCGCGTGCCACCGCAGCGAGACCTCGGAGCCCAGCATGAACGGCTCTTCATCGCGCAGCGCCGCGACCTTCACCTCGTCGTCGCCACGCCAGGTGCCGTTGCTGCTCCCTGCGTCGAAGAGGAAGACCTCGTCGTCGAGGTGCAGCAAGACCGCGTGCACCCGCGAGACCGTCGTGGTGGTCGTCACCACGTCACAGCGCTCCGCCCGGCCCACCAACACCCCGCGCCGCAGCGACGCCGCGTCGACCAGCCGGTTGCCGCGCCCCTGCGGCGAACGGAGCTCCACCCGCCCCACCAGCGCCTCGCCCGTCGCGGCCTCGAGCGGCTCGAGCCGGCTCACCGCGCGGGGCAGCAACGTGGCCCAGGGGTTGGCGGCGTCCGGGTTCCACGCCAGCGGCTGCCCCGTGGGCACGCAGAAGAAGACGAAGTCGGAGGCCGCCACGATGAGCGGGCCCACCGCTTCGACCAGGCGCGCCTGCTGCCCCGACTCGAGCTGCACGCCGTTGACCGTCTCGAGATCGAGCGCCGCGAAGCGCACCCCGTCGCTCTCCTTGCGCACCACGAACATCAGGTGCCGCAGCGAGAGCGCGTCGTCGAGCGGCAACGCGAGATCCACCGAGTCGTGGCGGCCGATCAATCCCGCGCGCGGCGTCGCCCCGGCCTCGAGCCACAGGCGCGCCACGTGGCCGAAGCGCAGGTGCGCCGCGAAGACGAAGAGCCCCGACCGCGGCTCCTCGAGCACGGCCGACGCCATCATCCGTTGCTTGTCGCGGAACAGCTCCTCGACCGAGCGCGGCACCAGCATGCGCGCCGTCGCCACCCGCGTGCTCTCGACCTGGCGCAACGGCGCCACTGACGGCTGAACCTTCGCGTACCGCGTCTCTGTGCCCATGTGCACCTCGATGCCGGGAGCTCTGACTGCCTGACAGCATGCCCCACGGCTGTGACAGGAGACGTCACACCCCGGTTCAGCGCCGGGTGCGCGCCAGCAGCAGCACCAGCAGCCACGGCGCGAAGACCGTCAGCGATTGACAGCCGCACCCCACGGCCGCCGGGCCGTCCGTCGGCGCCGCCCCCGCATCGAGGGGCTCCGTGACGGGGAGCCCCGCGTCCAAAGCGCCCGCATCGGCAGTCCCCGCGTCGAACGTGCCCCCATCGAACGTGCCCCCATCGAACGTGCCCGCATCGAACGTGCCCGCGTCGAACGTGCCCGCGTCGAACGTGCCCGCGTCGAACGTGCCCGCATCGGGAACCCCTGCGTCGGCAATGCCCGCGTCGTCGAGACCCGTGACCTTCGCGCGCCACGAGAGCACGCCCTGCGCCTCGTCCCAGCGCGCGTACGAGAACAGCTCTTTGCCGCCGAACTGGGTGAGCGCGATGCCCGCCAACGGCAACACCGTCGACGTCACCAGCAGCGGCACGCCCACGGGGGTGAAGGTGGCGTCCAGCTCCTGGCGGTAGACGTCGGAGTAGCGCGTCCGCACGCCGCTCACCCGGTAGCCGGTGTCCTCGAAGAGCACGGTGAAGCCGCCGCCGACCTTCGCGGTCACCGAGCGCACGTACGCCCGCTCGGTGGGGCAACTGTAGAGCTGCACGGCGCCAGGGCCCTGGGCCGTGGCGGTGCTGACGTCGACGAGGCGCCCCCAGACGCGGCACGAGTTCTGTTCCGCCCAGACCACGGCCACCTTGTTGCCCTGGCTGGCGCTCTTGAAGTCGAAGGTCGCCGTCATCGCGCCGCTGGTGAGCGGGAAGGCAGCCCCGAAAGTGGGGAACGCGCCCTCGCTGGTCACGGCCGCGCGAATGGGCTGGAGGTTGGTGCTCACCACCACGAGGAACGAGCTGCCCGCGGCCGCGAGGTGCACCTGCTCGTTGTTGCTGAGCAGCGGGATGGTGATCGCCGACGACGAGAGGAAGGCGCCGGCGTTGTCGAACACCCGCCCGGTGTACGAGAAGGAATCTCCGCGCAGGAGCCCGCACCGGGTCGCCGCGCAGGCCAGGCGCAGCTGCTCCGGCGGCGTGTTGTAGCTGGGCCAGGCAGGCATGGTGATCCCGCCGCCCGGGGCCATCACGTAGGCGTACGCCGCGGCGTCGCTGTAATCGTTCGACCTGGCCGCGAGCACCACGTGCCCCGAGGCCGACGTCGCCGACGCCCACACCGCCTGGTTCGTGGCCAACGACTGGGTCGCCGCGGCCCACTGGCCCTGCGCGGAGAGCCGCCGCAAGAGCACCTCGGGCGGCGCGCGACCCACGGTGCGGTTGATCACGAACGCCAGCTCGGTGCCGCTGGGCAGCACGGCCGGCGCCGCCTGATCATCCGCCGGGAAGAAGAGCTCCTTGCCCGGCACGTCGAGCAGCGCCGCGGTGGCGCCGAGGCGGCTGACGTACACCTCCTGCGGGTTGCTCGTGGGCGGCGACGCGCTCCAGCCGACGGCACAGGCCGCGCCCGCGCAGGCCAACCCCAGGGAGCTGCTGCTGGACTTCGAGGGCTGGATCGCCACGGTCGGCGCGCCCGTCAGCGGCACCACGCGGGCCGAGGCGCCCAGGCTGCTCGTCCACACCACGCGGAGCTCGCTGCCGGTGAAGGCCACCCAGACCTGCGAGTACGAGGCGGAGAAGGAGTCGACGGTCACCGCCGTGCCCAGCTGCGTACCGGCAGCCGCGAGCGGCGCCACGCGAATGGCCTGGGTGCTCGCCGTGGGCGAACTGGCCAGCGCGAAGTGCCACGCGCCAGCGGTGGTCCCCGTGGCGGCGACCCGGACCAACTCGGCGCTCGACTGCAGCAGCAGCGGCGCACCCACCGCAGGCGCGGCTCCCGCGGGGATCTTCACCCCCTGCAACGTGTTCGCAGGCGAGGCCGAGCTCACCCAGGCCACGAGGGTGGTGCCCGAGGAACTGGCGGCCGTGAGGCTCATCAGCGGGCCGCTCCCGAGCGTCCACGGGCCGGACACCTGGCCTCCCGTGGTCATCGCCGCGGCGCGGACGGTGTCGAGACCCGTCGCGCTCGCCTCGCCCCAGGCCACCACCGTGCGCCCGCCGTCGTGCGCGAGCGCCAGCACCAGCACCCCCAACGGGCACACCGCGAGTTGCGTGCGGGGCACGAGCACCACGCCGCTCTCGTCGAAGCGCGAGGCATAGAGCGTCATCGAGGCGCCGGTGCTGGCGAGCTCCGCCCAGACCGCGACCACGCCGCTGCCGTCATGCACCGCGGCGGCGAAGCGCTCGCTCATGGGGATGGGCGTCGGGACACCCGTGGGCGAGACCGGATCGAGGGCCGCCGTCAGCACCGTGCCGCGGTAACCCGTGAAGTCACCACCGACGGCCCGGTCATCACGAATGATGGAATAGAAGCCGCCGCCCGCCCGGGGCAGGAGGCTGACGAGCGTCACGTTCTCGGGCGCCAGCGCGGTGACCTGCGGGGTGACGTCACGGTCCGGGGGCAACGCCGCGCACAGCGGGGCGACGAGCAGCAGGGCAAGCGCGGTCATGGAGCTCCGGAGGTGAAGGCGCCGCGTACCACGACCGCCCTGCTCACACCCTCGGCGGCCCCGCGTACTGCGTCAGCAACCAGCCGCCGTAGTTGAGCAACTCGCCGCGCAGCTTCTCCGGCTCGAGCACCTCGACGTGGTCGCGCCACGAGGCGACCCAGTTGGTGACCTCGTAGCTGGGCGCGCACTCGAAGGTGAGCTCCACCCCGCCGTCGGTCTGCGCCACCAGGGCCTGGCTGGGGTGCCACACCCGCTCCTCGATGTACGGGCGGGAATAGGCGTCGAAGCGCAGCTTGAACACCTCCGGCTTCGGCCCGATGAAGATGCCGAAGGCCGTGGCCTCCAGCTTCGCCGCGTCGTAGGCCTCGGGCAGCGGGAGCACCTCGTCGGTCAGCTTGAGGTCCAGCAGGCGGTGCAGGTTGAGCGGCAGCACCGTGGAGAACTTCGGCTGCCAGGCGTGGAGGTAGAGCGCGCCGTGGTGCACGAAGAGCCGCAGCGGGAGGATGGAGAAGGTGCGCTCCTGGTTGCCGCTCGAGGGGGCGCGGTACACCACGTTGCACTTGCGACGCTCGGAGATGGCCTGCACCAGCGGCCAGAGCACCGAGGGCGGCGCTTCCTTCCACGCGAACTTGTCCCAGCTGAAGAAGCACGAGTCGATGGCCTTGAGCTGCGCGCGGCCCTTCTCCCCGAGCGCGGCCTCGATGCCGTCGGAGAGTTCTTCGAGCGAGGCGAAGAGGCTGCTGTTGTGCTTCACCGCCAGGCCCTCGTTCATCGCCATGCGCAGCGCGAGGAAGTGCGAAGCCTCGATGACGTTGGTGAGCGCGTCGGCGGCCGTGGTGTCGAGCGAGAAGCGCATGCGCGCCCCTTCGCCCGGCTCCCGCTTCAAGGGCAGCCCCGCGGCCTCCAGGGCGTCGAAGTCACGCCACACCGTGCGCGTGGTGGTGCCGTATTCCTGCGCCAGCTCATACACATCACAACCACCGAGGCGATTGAGGTGCCGCAGCAACCTCAGAATTCGCACCACCTGGTCGTTGCGCCCCACCACCTTCGACTTCGCCTTCACTGCCGCCGTCTTCTTTTTCGCCGCCACGCCTACCTCCGGGCGCGCACTGTACGGCACGGCTCACCCGTTGGGCGTGATGTCTGCGAAGGAAGCACTACCACCAGGGGTCACACTGACTCCGCGCAGGTGGCGGCGCCTTGGCGGTACTTCACCTTCTTCGGCGCGGTGAGGTCGACCTCGGCGGGTAGCGAGATGAGCGCGGTGCCCATGCCGGTCTTGCCCTTGAACACCGCGTCGCAAGGCGGAGGCTTGATGTCCACGCCGTCGGGTACGTTGGCCGACTCGCGCAACTGCTTCCAGCACGCGGCAGCCTCGTCACCGCGCGGCTCGCAGGTCGAGGAGATGGCGAGGTGGAAGCGCAGCAGCAGCGACTTGCCGTCGGCGGTGAGGGTGATGGGCTGCCCTTCGTTGAACTCCGCCTCGTAGCGCTGCTCGCCGGTGGTGAGCGAGAAGACGCGCAGGCCCCTGCGGTCGGTGAAGGAGTCGGCGCTGGTGACGAAGAGGAAGTCTCCCTTCGTGCCCGCGACGGACCCGTAGCCTTCGGCGCCGCCGACGTGCGTGGCGCCGGCGTCGTTGGCGTCGCACGGCGGCAGCACGTCGCCGGTCTTCTTCTTGAGCCACACGTCGCGGGCGCCCATCAGGCCGGGATCGTTGATCTCCACCAGCATCGAGGCGCCGACGTCGACGCAGTGGATGGTGACCCGCCCCTTGGTGTGCTCGCTCTCACCGAGCGTGGCGCGCTGTTCCTTCTTCGGCTTGTCGAGGCCCTGGAGCGGCGAAGCGGCGGGCGCGGCGGCCAGGACCAGCAGCGAGATGATCAGCGTCATGCACCCAGCATCGCGCATGTTGACGCACACGGAATTTCTCCGCCGCGCGGCGCTGCCGGGGAGTAGGAGGAGCCATGACCCACGCCGGCCTTCCCCTGCAGGTTCGACTCGACGCGATGGGGCAGGAAATCGGTCGCAAGCTCATCGCCGGCGACGAGGTCACCGACGAGGAGTTCGACGCGCTGCTCGACGAGAAGCCGCGCGCGCGGTCGGGCCGCTACTGGTCGTGCGTGCGGGCCGCGCGGGTGGCCTCGAAGCTGCTCACCCAGGCCGGCGCGCAGAACGTGCTCGACGTCGGCGCGGGCGTGGGGAAGTTCTGCACCATCGCCTCGCTCACCTCGTCGCGCCGGGTGTGGGGCCTCGAGCGCCGCGGCGCGCTGGTCTACGACGCGCGGAGGCTCGCGCAGCGCCTGGGCGCCGAAGTGGTGATGCACGAGGGCACGCTCGCCGACATCGACCCCAGCCGCTTCGACGGCTTCTACTTCTTCAACCCCTTCGGCGAGTACGTGGCCGACGACGCGGGCCGCTACGACTCCGAGTTCCCCCGCTCGTTCGACGCGTACATCCGCGACGCGCGCACCGTCGAGCGGTGGTTGCTCGACGCGCCGGTGGGCACCGCGATGGTCACCTACAACGGCCTCGGGGGGCGCATCCCCGCGTGCTTCAAGGTGCAGCACACCACCCTGGTCCGCGACGACGTGATGCGGCTGTGGGTGAAGACCGGCCCGTCGATCAACACCGAGGCCTACGTCGAGGTCGAAGACGAGCTGATCACCGCCTCCGCGCTGGCCGAGCTGGCGAAGCAGGGCGAGAAGGCCTTCGAAGACAGCCCGCTGGTCGCCGCGCTCGCTTCGCCGCCCGAAGACCGCTGACGCTTCAGCGGACCGCGAGCACCTTCTCGAACAGCCGCGCGCCGTCCGCCAGCACCTGCCCGGTGTCGGCGCCGTGCGGCTGCAGGTACCAGAGCGCGACGAAGCCAGTGCGCCCCGCGCTCAAGCACCACGCGTGACCCTCGGGGCCGAGCAGCGCCTCGCGAAGGGAAGGCGTGACGGCCCGCGCCAGGTCACCGTGCGGCGGGAGGCTCACCAGGAAGTGGGGCTCGAGCCCATGGCGCCCCTCGACCGGGTTCCACCCCGCCGGCTGCGCGCGCCCGAAGAGGCGCATCGTGGCGAAGCCCACCACGCTGGCGATGAACACCGGCTCCAGCGCGGCGTGGGCACAGAAGACCCACAGCATCCCGAAGCGCGGCGTGGTGCGGGTGTTGATCACGCTCACCGGGTGACCGCCGAGCACGCCGACGAACGAAGGCTCGCTGACGCGCCGCCGCACCGCGAGATCTCCGGGCACGCCCTCGGCGCGGGCCGCCAACTCGCCAAAGCCCGCGCCCTGCGCCCAGGCCCGGGCCGCGGCCGCGCGGCGCTTCGACTCCCTTCGCCCCCAGAGCGTCGCGCCCCCGAAGGCGAGCACCAACAGCCCCACCTGGAACCAGCCGAGGACGTCCACGCGGCAATTCTAGGAGGCGTCGGTCCCCGACCGCTCGAATTGACCGGGCGCTCCACCAGATTGACCATGCGCAGGCCCTCCCGGGGACCCAAGCGCGTGCTTTTGCTGTGTGGCGTCGTCCTTGCTCAGGGGTGCGGCGTCCACCCACCTCGTCAAAGGAGCGTCACCTTGCATTCACTCATCAAAGCCGTCTCGTTGAGCGCCGCCGTCTTCGCCTCGTCAGCCTTCGCCGCACCGGCCCCGCAGAGCTCGGACGGCATGCTCACCGCCCGCGCGAAGATCACCCTGTGGACCACCGCGGGCATTCGCAGCACCACCGTGCACGTCGACACCAACGAGGGCGTGGTCACCCTCTACGGCAAGGTCCCCAGCGAGGCGCAGCGGGCGCTGGCCGGGAAGACCGCGGGCGAACTGAGCGGCGTGCGCTCGGTGCAGAACCTGCTGCAGGTCGTCGCGCCGAAGGACGAGAAGATGACCGCGCGCTCGGACAAGGAGATCAAGGAGAACGCCGACAAGCAGCTCAAGACCGACCGCGCGCTGCAGGACAGCAAGATCTCGGTGAAGTCCGTCGACAAGGGCGTGGTCATCCTCACCGGTGATGCGCACAGCTACAGCGATCACCTCCGCGCCATCGTCATCGTCGACCGCCTCGCCGGCGTCACCCGCATCGCCACCGAAGTGAAGATGCCCGGCGACTACCGCGAAGACGACCGCATCACCTTCGTCACCCCCCCGGCCGAGAAGATGACCGCCGCGGGACGCAACACCCCGTCGGACGGCCGCATCTCGATGCAGGTCAAGCTGCGCCTGTTCACCGCCGCCGAGGTGCCCTCGACGGAGATCAGCGTCGACACCGATGACGCCGTGGTCACCCTGTTCGGCATCGTGCCCACCCAGGCCGTCAAGAGCTCGGCTGGCGCCGAAGCCGCCAAGGTCTCCGGCGTGGTCCGCGTAGACAACGAGCTGGAGGTGGTCGCCACGGCCGCGCTCAAGAACGTCGAGTCGAAGGACGCGGACATCACCAAGGACCTCACGCTCGCGTTCAAGAACCGCCCCGAGCTCAAGTCGGTCAGCACCAGCGTCAAGAACGGCATGGTGATGGTCACCGGCAGCGTGCCCTCGGGCTGGGACCGGCTCAACGCGCTGCGCATCGTGCGGCACGTGACCGGCGTTCGCGGCCTCGAAGACCAGCTCAAGGTCGACGCCCCCCAGGCCTCGCGCGACTGAAGTCGTCCCCTTCGCGGGCGCGCCACGTTCGGCGCGCCCGCGCTTCTCTCTCTCTCTTCAACCCCTGGAGCCCGCATGAACCAGCAGCCCCGACACGTCGCCACGATGGGTGAAGTCATCACCGCCGCCTTCGACGAGGCCGCGCAGTACGCGCTGGACCCCCTCGAGGTGACCCTGCTGGCGACGAGGGCCGTGCAGCGCCTCGTGCGTCACACCTACGCCTCGGCGCCGGCGCGCTTCGAAGTCCCCTGGCTGGAGCGCACCGTGCCGTTGCCGGCTACTTCTTTCCCTTGAGCTTGAGGACGTAGGCCGAAACGTGGCGCAGCTCGTCGTCCTTCATGGTGCTGCCCCAGGCGATCATCATCGGCGACTTCCCGTTCGCCGCGCCGCCGTCCTTCACCATCTTGTAGACGTACTCGTCGGTGAGCCGCGCCGCGTTGGCCCCGTCGGTGAAGTTGGTGGGCTTCGGCGTGAGCGCGGCGCCCGCGGGCCCGTTGCCGTCGCCCTTCTCGCCGTGGCAGCTCACGCAGAACATCGTGTACTTCTCGACGCCCCTGGCCGCGTCGCCCTTGAGCTCGAACTTCTCACCGGCGAACGCCGCGCCCGCCGCCAACACTGCCGCCATCGTCATCAATCGCTTCATGTTCATTCCTTCGGGTTGAACTGCGTTTCACTTCTGGTGACACGACAAGCACAGCTGGCTCTGCTGCGTGGGCACGCGCAGGAAGTAGCGGTTGGGGGTGCCATGCGGGTCGTGGCACGACGCGCACTCGATGCCCGCGGCGCCCGCCATGGGAGCGCCCCCTCCGCCCGCGCCGAACACCTTCACCCCCACGGGCTGGGCGATCCACTCGCTGAGCTTCACGTCGGGGCCGGTGGTGATGGCGTTGTAGGTCGAGGCCACGCGGTTGTAGGGGTACGGCACGCCCACCGGGTGGTTGCCGCTCAGGTCGTTCCCCGCCCCGCCGGCGATGAGGTACGTGGGGTTGCTCAGCTGCCCTCCGGCGTTGACGTCGGAGCCGGTCATCGCCACGTTGGGGTTGGCCGTCGCGTCGCTCCAGTACAGCGAGCCGACGCTCACCGTGCCGTCGTGACACGAGAGGCACTTCGAGGTCGACCCGGTCCACGTGCGCAGGTTGGTGGGGTACGCGGTGCCGCCCGTCGTCTTGCCCCCCGCGGCGGCCACGTCGGCCCAGGTGTGGTTCGACGCGCTCAGCCGGTGGTTCCACAAGATGAGCGACGACTGCCCCTTGTGCGGCGTGTGACAGAACACGCACAGCCCATCCTCGGCCTGGCCCGTCGCCACCCGCGCGTTGTTGGTCTGCAATTGGAAGTTGTGCTTGGTGGTGGTGATGCTCTGCGCGAAGGCCGCGGGCGCGAAGAGGCCCAGCACGACGAGATTCCTGAGGTTCATGGCGTGGTTCCCGGGTTGAGCGACAAGATGAAGTAGGTGAGTTGCCAGCGCTGCTCGACGCTCAGCGACGCGCCGAAGCCGGGCATCGGGGTGCCGTCGAGACCGCCGGTGATGCTGCGGAAGATGTCTTCGGCCCGCCGCCCGCCCTTGAAGTCCTGGGCACGCGAGAGGTTCGCGGGGCGCAGCGGCTTGCCCTTGTGGCTACCCACCAGGTACGCGAGCCCGCCGGCCACCGGCCCGTCACCGAGGCCGCCCATGCCGTGACACACGAAGCACGCGCCCTGGGCCATGAACACGCCCCGCCCCCCGGCCTCGAGCTCCGCGGTGCGCGGCGGAGGCGCGGGCAGCTCGAGCGGCGTGCCCGGCTTCTCCGTCTTCCAGCGCGGCGAGAGCGTCTTGAGGTACGCCACCACGCCCCACACCTCGCGGTCCGAGAGGAAGGCGAAGGCCGGCATGCCCACGCTGGGCTTGAAGCCGCGGCGAATGGAGCCGAAGAGGTCGGCGTCGAGCGGCAGCGTGCCCACCGGCGTGGAGCGGATGAGGAAGTTCCCGGTGGTGAAGTCGCGCGGGGGAATGCCGAGGAACTTTCCCTCGCGCCCCAGGCCATCACCCTTCTCGCCATGGCAGCCCTGGCACGCGCCCCGGTAGACGCGGCCTCCGAGCTCGAGCAACTCGGGCGTCGCCGCCGGCGAGGCCCCCGGGGCGCTGGGCCAGAGGGTGTAGTGGCGGCGCGGCTCGGCCCCGGCGCTCGTGGCCAGCAGCAGCACGGCCAGCAGCGCGCGCCTCACTTCTGATGACAGGTGCGGCACAGCGTCTCCCTTCGGGTGGCTTCGAATTGCCAGAGGAACCGGGACTGCGCCGCGTGCGGGTTGTGACACGCGGGGCAGGCGAACTCGGTGTTGGGCTTGAGCGGGTGCGGGCGGCCCTGCAGCGGGTGCGCGTCCCCGTAGACGAAGCCCACCACCACGTGGCGCTCGGTCTTCTTCTCGGTGTGACAGTTGGTGCAGAGGTCGAAGGCGCGCTTCTTGAGCCAGAACGGCTGGTCGCTGCCGTGGGGGTCGTGGCAAGTGGTGCACCGCCCCGCCGCTGCTGGCCCGTGGCGAAAGGCCTTCGCGTTCATCGCGCCCTGGATGTCCACGTGGCAGCGGAAACAGGTCTCCTGGATGGGCCAGCGGACCGCGTACCGGGGCTCGCTCGCCGCGTCGTGACAGGCGAGGCACGCGCCCTGCTCCACCGGCCCGTGCACCTTCACCCGGCGGCCGAAGTCGTGACAACTGGCGCACGTCGAGCCCACCATCGAGCCCCCGTCGCGGAGCGTGGCCTCGCGCATCTCGTGGCAGCCCTGGCAGCGGGCCTCGAGCTCGGCGCGGTGCACCGCGGTGCCGAAGCCCTCGTCGGCCACCCCGGGCTGCCGCTTCCCCGTCGTCTCCGCGCGGATGACGGTGAGCTCCACCGCGTCGCCTCCGGCCACCGCGCGCAGCACGTTGCGCCCGGGGACCAGGGCCACGGTGCAGTGCACCAGCGGCGCGGCCGCACCGGCGCCCGGGGTGCAGGGCATCGCCTGCTCGTTGACCCGCAGCTCCACGGTGGACGCGGCCTCGACGAAGACGCGCAGCGAGGGTTGCGTGGTCCAGGACTCGGGCGCTGGCGCGAGGAACCGGGGCGGCGCGGCGAGCACCAGGGCGAGGAGCGCGATCATCGCGGGTTCTCCTGGCGTTGGTCGCGGTCGTACTGGCGCTGCGCGTGGCAGCCCGGCCAGCACGAGCCACCGGTGGTGGTCTTGCGGTAGTTGAGCTTGAACTCCCAGCTCCCGAAGGGCGTGCTGGTGCGCACGTGCTTGGGGTTCTGGCTGGCGTGCACGTCGTGGCACAGGCGACAGGGCCGGCCCTTGTCGAGCTTGTTCACGTGGCGGAAGTGGAGGTTCTCGTCGCCGTTACGGAAGCCGGTGACGCCCACGCGCACCAACCGCTCGCCCTGCGGCTGCGCGCTCAGCGCGAGGTCCTGGGCCGGGTCCACGTTGCTCACGGGCTTCTCGGCGAGCTTCTGCTCCACCACCAGGCGCTGGTCGTGACAGCGGAAGCACAGGCCATACGTCTCGGGCCCGGTGAACGGCGCGTAGGGCGTGCCGGGAAAGGCGCCCTTCAACATGCGCCAGTCACTGGTGCCGTGCGGCTCGTGGCAGTCGGGGCAGCGGCCCTCGCGCACCGGGCCGTGGCGCAGCTCGGTCTTCGGGTTCGCCTCCAGCCAGGCCTTCATGTCGAGCAGCGTGTCGCCGGCCGGCGTCTTCTGCGGCTGGTCGTGGCACTGCAGGCACACGTTCACCGCGGGCCACGCCACGAGGCGCTTCTCGTGGTCCGACTGGTGCGCGTCGTGGCACGAGACGCACACCCGCGGGTTCTGCTGCGGGTCGAGGGCGCCGTGCTTCGTCAGCGCCGCCTCGTTCTGCATGCGCTTCGAGGGGTGACAGCTGGTGCAGGTCTCGAAGATCGGCGCCCGGAGCCGCGCCGGGTGGTCCGAGCCATGCGGGTCGTGGCACGTCAGGCACAGGCCCTCGCTCACCGGTGGGTGCAGCACCTTGAGCGTGTCGCGCGTCGAGTGGCACTGGGCGCACATCGCCTTGCCGTCGGCCTGGAGCGCGAAGGTGTGCGCGGTGGCGCTGGTCGACGCGTGGCAGGCGAAGCACAGGCCGCTCTTCACCGGCGGGTGCACCACCTTCTTGCCGAGCCACGCGTCGTGGCACTGGGCGCAGTCTTCACCGGGGCCCGGGGGCGCGAGGGTCCCGGGCTTCGGCTTCCCGAAGGCCAGGCCCGCGACGAGCGCGAGGGTGAGCGCGGTTACTTGCGGTGACAGCCGAGACACAGCGCGCTCCGTTCTTTGGGCAGTCGAAGGAAGTAGCCATTCGCGGTGCCGTGGGGGTCGTGGCAGGACACGCACTCCACGCCCGCGGTGCCGCGCAGCACGTCGAAGCCGCTGGTGTCGGCGACGAGCTTGAGCCCGTTGAGCCGCGGGTCTTCCACCCACTGCCTCGGGTCGAGCGTCGTCGCGCGGGCCGTGAAGTCGCGGTACTCGGCGCCACCCACCGGGTACGGCACCGACACCGGGTGGTTGCCCATCACCTCGCCCGACCACCACTGGGGCACGGCCAGCGCCGGGCCGCCGGTGCCGTCGTGGCGCCGCACGTCACCGGAGACCGCGTCGTCCACCAGCGAGCCCGAGGCGGGGCGGAAGGTGACGCCAATCGAAGAGACCGTCTCGTCGTGACACGACAGGCAGCGCAACGTGGAGCCCGCCCAGCGCATCGCCAGCGGGGGCCCGTTGGGGTCGGCCCGCACGTCGAGGGCGGTGTTGCGGGAGCCGAGCTGGGGCGCCCAGCGGGGCGCGCGGTGCCGGGCGTTCACCAGCGGGCTCGGGACGTGGCACAGCTGGCAGAGGTCGGTGTCTGCGAGCGACGAGTGGCCCCCCACGCCGAAGAAGTTGTGCGGGCTGTCGTCGAGGCGCACCTTCGCCGCGCCGGCGTCGACCTGCGTGAGACAGAGCGCCAGCGCGCCCGTGATGACGAGGAGCGCGCTCATGGGTTGGTGGGCCGGTAGACGGACTTCTGGCCATCCATCGCGTTGGCGCGGCCATGGCAGCCCGCGAAGCAGTAGTAGTCACCGCCCGGGGTGCGGCCCCAGCGCGGCCTGGTGGGGCTGTCTGCGAACCACGGATCGGCGCCCTGCCCGCGCTGCACGGTGGGCGCGAAGTTCACCAGGTGGCTGGGCGTGCCCGGCGCGACGTTGCGCACGTCGGTGTTCGCCGCCGCGACGTTGGAGTGCACGTTGTTGTGGCACTCGTGGCAGCTCGCGTTGGTGCGGTCGACGAGGTGCAACTGGTGCAGGTTGCCGCGGCCCGCGCCCACGCCGCCGGCCTGGGTGAAGTTGCTGCGGCCCCCGCGCAGCCGCGCCTCGTCGTGGCACAGGAAGCACAGCGCGAAGTTGCCCGGGTTGTAGCTGCCGAAGGGCGCGGCGTTGAGGCCGGTGGCGGCGCTGTAGTTGGCCCGCAGCATGCGCTGGTTGGTCGAGCCGTGCGGCCCCTTGGGCCCCGAGGGCGAGTTGCGCGCGCTGCCCTGCGTGTCGGCGGTGGCCTCGTTGTTGTGACAGTCGGTGCACAGCACCGTGGAGAAGCGGCTCATGCGCGCGCCGCTCGCGTCGTTGCCGTGGAGCTGCCCGTCGGGCACGTCGAGCACGTTGTTGAGGTAGGTGCTGCTGTTGCGCCCCGGCCCCGCCACGGGATGGAAGGCGTCGTTGCCTGGCTGGAACTCGAGGCGCTTGTTGCTCCCCGAGGGCGGCCGCGTCGGCGCGGGGGGAATGAAGGTGGCGAACGAGTCGCCGTGGCAGCGGAAGCAGACCTCGTACTGCTTCAGGTCGGTGACGGCGTCGTCCACCACCGTGGCGCCCGACAGCGAGACGCCCTTCATGCCCTCGTGCACGTTGCCGGGCAGCGCGCGCACCTGGTGCGGGTTGTGGCAGTCGGTGCACTCCACGTGCTTGACGACGTTGAGCACCGGCTCGGGCTCGGGCTGGCGCGCGGTGAAGACCGGCTGGTGCTCGTCGGTCTTCAGCGCGAAGGGGTGACTCGAGGCCTTGGCCGCCTGCGCCTGGATGTCGGGGGCCGCGCGGCCGGTGCCGGGGTCGACGCCGGTGCCGCCGTTGCGGTGGCAGCTGAAGCACACGTTCTCCTCGGCCCAGGGCAGCGCGGTGGCCGAGAGGTTCTGCGTGGTGAGCAGCCGCGTGGGGCCCTCGCCGTTGTGCGGCTTGTGGCACGCCATGCACGCGCGCTCCGAGACGGTGGTGGCGCCGGTCGCGGGGTACGGCGCGTTCGACGACTCGTGGCGGCTGCCCAGCCAGCCCTGCTTGGCGTGACAGGTGGTGCACAGCGCGCCGCGCGTGTTGGGCTTGACGAGGAACTTCGGGGTGGAGAGGTGCGGGTCGTGGCACGACGTGCACTGCAGCGAGTCCTTCGCGCCGCTGGCCCCCTCGCGCAGCTTCACCGCGTCACCCGCCGCGGGGAGGACGATCTCCGGGTCGAGGAGGTTCGGCTGCAGCGAGATGGGGTGGTCGTTGCGCAGGTCGACGCCCAGCCGCGTGGGCCCCACGGGCATGGTGGTGACCCCACCCTGCAGCGCCACGCTCGAGGGCCGCGTGGCCTCGAGGTTCAACAGCGAGCCCAGGGCCAACGCGCCGTCGTGACACGAGAGGCAGAGCTTCGAGGCGCCGCTGGGGCGGTCGGGCACCGCGTCCAGGGTCGAGCTGCCGTACAGGGAATAGAGCGAGCCCGAGAGCTGGTAGCCGAGGTCGCGGTTCCACGTGGCCCGCGACTGCGAGGCGCCGTGGGGCACGTGACAGAAGATGCAGACCTGGTCTTCGGTGAGCGCCTTCACCAGGTTGGTCGAGCTCGCCGAGAGGTTGTGCTTCGTGGCCCGCACGTCGGCCTGGGAGAGCAGCAGCAAGGTGACGAGGAGCGCGCTCACGGGGCCGCCTCCTCGAGCGCGAAGACCTGCACCCGCGCGTTCCAGGTGTCGGCCACGAAGAGCTGGCCCTGGCCGTCGATGGCCGCGCCCGCCGGCAACCAGAAGCGCCCCGGGGTGGTGCCCGCACCGCCGATGACCGCCACCAGCTCGCCTTCCGTGTCGAAGGCCTGCACCGCATCGAAGCTGCCCTCGACGACCCACACCGTGCCGCGCGCGTCGACGGCCACGCCCTTGGGCCGCGGCAGGTCACCCGGCGTGTCCCCCAGGCCCCCGAGCTCCCGCACGAAGTGGAGCTCCGCGTCGAAGACCTGCACCCGGAAGTTGAGCGAGTCGGTGACGTAGAGCTGCCCGCCACCCCAGGCGAGGTGGGTGGGGAAGTTGAACTCGCCCGGGCCTGACCCGCGCAGGCCGAGGCGCGCCGCGCCGCTCGCGCTCAACACGTGCACGCAGTGCTCCACCGCGTCGCCCACGAAGAGCCGCTGGCCCACGGCATCCCACGCGAGGCCCACCGGGCGCCCGAAGAGGGGCAGCTTCCACGGGAGCGCCACCGGGGCCCCTGCGACGTCGAAGCCCCGCAGCGTGCGCGCCTCGCCGTCGGCCACCACCAGCAGCTCACCCACGAAGGCCACGCCCAGGGGCGCGCTCAACCCCTCGGTGAGGCGCAGGTGCTGGTGCCTCGCCGCGTCGTAGACCCGCACCGCGCGGTTCCCCGGGTCAGCCACGGCGATGCGCCCATCGGCGGCGAAGCCGAGCGCGAAGGGCCGCGAGAGCGCCGTCGCCTCGCGCTCGCCGACGAGCCACGACCAGAAGCGCTTCCAGGTGCTGGGCTCGATGCCCAGGTGCTCGGGCCCCTGCAGTTCGCCCACGTAGCGCACGCGCAGGCCGCCGCTGCGCACCCAGCTCGGGTCGTCGACGCGCCGCTCGCCGACGTGGCGCACCGGCACGCTGGCGCAGGCGGTCGAGAGCACGGCGGTGAGGGCGAGGGCGGCGCGCATCAGAAGAGCTCGAAGGGCCGGCTCACCGAGAGCCGCAGGAAGTGTTGGTTCGAGACGAGGCCCTGCGTGTCGGCGCGGTTGAACTGGTACTGGAGTTGCGCGGCGATGCGGCCCAGGCGCACGTTGACGCCCGCGGTGCCCCCCACGGTGGACAGCGGCGCGCCGGCGTCGAGCACCGTCCACGCGGCCTGCGCCCCGAGTGACACGTCGACCGACGGCCCCACCGGCTGCAGCGCGAAGAGGCCCAGCGAGGTGACCGCGCGCGCGGTGGGTGGCGGCCCGTCGACGAAGGCGCCCTGCGGCAACAACGCCCCGCCGCGAGCGTGCCGCGCGTCGAGGGTGAGAGTGCCGCGAAACAGCCCGAGGGTGAACGAGCCGCCGCCGAAGAACGCCTGCTCGTGGAGCGCCGCCACGCCGCCCGAGGTGACGTCGATGTAGTCGCGGAAGCCGTCGTCGTAGCCGGCGTTGAGCGTGAGCTCCGCGCGGGTGGTGACGCGCACGCGCGCGCTGCCCAGCACGTGGTGCTCGGTGCGCTTGCCGCCGCGGCCGGCCGGGGCGTCGACGGCCGCCAGCCGGTACTCGGCCCGCGCCTCGACGCGCTCGAAGCCCAGCGTGCCCACGGTGGCGCCCACGTCGACGCTCGACAGCAGGCCCGTGGACGACGACGAGCAGCCGCAGAACTGGGTGCCCGCACCGCCGAAGAGCCCCGCGCGCACCGGGCCCAGCGCCCGCGAGTAGCCGGCGCGCACCAGCCCACCCACCGAGTTGCCGGCCCCGGCGCCCGAGGTCTGGGTGAAGCCCACGTCGCCCGCCGCCGAGACCACCAGGTCGTGGCCCACGAGCGGCCGCCACAGCAGGCCCAGGCCCGCGCCCCCGAGCGCGCCGTCACCACCGGCGAAGCGCGCGTCGCCCAGGCGCCCGTGGAGCTCGCTCGAGAGCTGGGGGGACCAGCGCTGCACGTGGTCCACGCGCAGCTGCCGTTCGGTGGTCGCCGTGGGCGCGCCGGGGAGCACGAGCTTCACCTGGCGGTCGACGTACGAGCCGAAGACGGTGGTCTGGTGCTCGGCCGACATCCAGTGGCCGTTGACGCTCACCCCGCGCCACGAGCCGGTGAGCGCGCGCTGCTCCTGGTCGAAGCGGCCCCCGAGGTAGAGCTGCTCCCGGCCCAGGGAGCGCGAGAGCCCCAGCGTCGCCACGCGGCGCAGGTCTCCGAGCGGCTGCGTGGCCCCCAGGCCGGTGAAGCGCTGCTCCTCGTAGTCCGCGCGCACGCCGGGCAACCACGCGCCGGGCTCGAAGTTCAGGTTGGCGCCATAGGCGAGGCTCTCGCGGCCACCGAAGGTGGGCAGGCTCTGCGGGCCGGCGTCGGTCACCGTGCCCCGCACGTAGAGCCGCAGGGGGATGGAGCGCCGGGGCAGCAGCCCCACCGAGAAGTCGAGCGTCGCCGTGCGCCCCGCGAGCGCCGCGCCGTCAGCGCCCCAGCCGTTGGTGTTCGACGCCTGGAGGCCCGCGCCGAGCAACGCCACCGAGGGACCGAAGGGCGAGCCGGTGTACTGCAGCCCGAGGTTCTCCTGGAGCATCGCCGAGAAGGCCCGCTGCGTGCCGCCGTTGGGCGTGCCCGCCTCGAGGGCCACCGCCTGCCCGGTGGCGGAGAGCTGCCCGCTCAACCCCGCGTGGGCGAGGGTCGCGGTGCTCAGGCAGAAGGCGACGAGACTTCGCACCACGACTCACCCTCCCGAGACCGTGACGGGCGGCGGCGCCGAGTCGGCGGCGGTGGTGTTCACCAGCTCGTAGACGTCGACGCGGAAGTTGAGCGCGTTGGTGACGTAGATGCGGTTGTGCGCGTCGATGGCGATGCCCGCCGGGTTCGACAGGAAGCCCGGGGAATCGCCGCGGCCGCCGAAGAACAGCAGCAGGTTCCCCTCGCGGTTGAAGATCTGCACCACCGAGAAGAACGAGTCGACGACGTACACGTTGCCGAACGAATCGGTGGCGATGCCCTTGGGCTTGTCGAACTGGCCGAACTGGTCGCCGCGCTCTCCGAACTGCCGCACGAAGGCGCCTTCGTCGTCGAGCTGTTGCACCCGGGCGTTCATGGTGTCGGCCACCAACACCCCGCCGCCGGGCGCGAGCGAGACGAAGGTGGGGAAGAAGAACTCGCCCTGCCCTTCGCCGCGCCGGCCCAGCGTCGCCACGTGCTCGCCGGACTGCAGCGAGTGCACGTGGACGACGTGGCCCGTGCCCTGGGGGGAGGACCCATCGGTGACGTAGAGGCGATCGTTCGAAGCATCGAGAGCGATGCCGACCGGGCGATCGCAATCCTCGAGCGTGATGCTGCGCAGCGGCTCGCCCTGCCGAGAGAACTGCAGCGCCACCTTGCGGTTGGGCACCACCACCCACGCCAGCTCGCCCTCGAAGGTCACGCCCACCGGCGCTCCACCGAGCGCTTCCTTCGGCACGGTGCGCACCTGGTCCTTGGCGAAGTCGAAGAGGAACACCTGGCCCAGCGCCTGGTCGGTCACCGCGAGCAGCGCGCCGTCGGCGGTCACCGCCACGCCGACCGGGTGGTACAGGTGCACCGGCGCCTCGGCCCCCGACAGCGTGCGCCAGAAGCGCGCGAAGCCGGTCTCGAGGTCGGCCTGGCCGGTGAGCGAGCGCACGTGACGGATGCGCTCGGTGGCAGGCGCCGAAGGCCACGCGACCACGGCCGCCTTCGTCGTCACGCACGCCGACGACACGATTGAGAAGAGAACGAGCACCACGCCACGCGGCATGGGTCAGCGGCTTTTCAAGGGGTGTGCCTCGCCTCACCTCTCGAAAGGCGAAGGTTCT
>CAIVGN010000176.1 GCA_903905455.1 uncultured Archangium sp. | reverse complement strand
GTCTGCGAGGCGTGCGCCGCGTGCTGGTAGGTACACACCGAGACCGAGTGGCCGTCGGGGCCGAGGCCGGGCGTGGCGCCGAAGTTGAGGCGGGGACCGGTGGCGTTGATCAGGTCGTCGTAGTCGAGCTCGACGCGTTGCCCCTTGGTGTCGGTGCCGGTGCTTTCCTCCACGATGTACGGCCTGGGATGGCTCGCGTCGCCCTCGGGGTGCAGCTCGGGGGTCATGGTCCCCGTGCCCACCCCGATGTTCGAGGGGATCCAGTTCCACTTCGAGTTGGGGGTGACGACGGCCACCTCGTGCTCGCGCGACAGTTGCTTGCGCAAAAGCAGCGCGGCCGTGTGACCCGAGACTCCGGCGCCGAGGATGACGACTCGCATGCTGCTCGGAGCCGGGCTGCGGCTCCCTTTCGCGTTGGCGGGGTTTGGGAGACTGCGGCTTTGGGGGCGATGTGCGTGAGGGTGGCTGGGCGCCCTGCTCGAGTCGAGCTGGCCTCTTGGCATCGTGGCGAACTTCACGCACCTGACTCGTGCTTCGTGAAGGTGGGGCCTTTGGTCCGGCGCGAAACTGCGCGATGTCGGGATCAGAGTTGTCATGGCCCGGTGCAGCGCGCCACTCGGGCTGGAAAATGAACTCCCAGGGGTTCATTTTCCAACCGGAGTCGGCGTCGGGAACTCTCTGTGGCACACCTTGCCGGAGTTCGCGGGGCACGTCCGGGCGAGGCACGGCGAGGACCCCCTGAGCATCCGCTTCCCTTCAGGCAGCGGCGCTTCAGGTTGCCAGCGGTAGAGGCCCGAACGCATCCGAGCCGCTGCTCGAAAGCTGGGCTCTCCTCAGGGGACGGTGAAGCTGCCGGTGTACAGGTGCTGCACCGCGCCTTCCTGGAGGGTGCCGGTCAGCGCGATGTCGTCGCCCGAGCTGAGCGCGCCCCCCACGAGGCCGGGAACCACGATGGCCCCGGGGGGATTGACGCCGTACGTCAGGGGAGACACGAGCGCGGCCGGCGCGGTGACCACGGCCCACTTGGTGTCCCCATTGGCCGACTGCACCGCGATGGTCTGCAGGGTGACCACGGGAAACCACGAGATGCGCTGACCCGAGATGGTGATCTCGAGTTCGGTGATCAACCGCGGCGGCCCCAGTTGCAAGCGCACCGGGCCCCGGGGACACGCGCGCGTCTGGAGGAACGCCATCTCGGTGCGCGTGGTCCGCGGCGACGGCGTGTCGGAGCGCTGGGCGAGCAACGAGAGCCGGTCCTTCACCGCCACCGAGCCCGAGAACGTGCCATCGGCCCCGGTCGTCGCGGACAGCGTGGTGCACGATTGATCCGGACACACGGTCATCACCTGGTCGGCCGTGGCGGTGCTGAAGCCGAGCACGTCGAGGCCGCTCACCGGCGCGCCCCGGGAGTCGACCAGGGTGCCGCTCACGTTGCACAGCGCCGTCACGTACTGGCTGGTGGCGTCGAGCACGAGGTCGCCCACGTTGAGGCAGCTGCCGCCACACGAAGCGGGAGCCGTGGGGATGACGTGGGTCTTGCCGTCGTACACCTCGTCACCCGAGCTCACGTACACCCCGACCTTCTGGGCCTGGCCGGTGACGCCGTTGTTGTCCACGTCTTCGCCCGGGGCCTCGCTGCGCAGAACGTCGGCACAGAAGCGGCCGTCGTCGGAGGTGACGATGACCGGCGAGCGCCCGGTGTAGGTGATGCCTTCGATCTCCACCTTCGCGGACTTGAGGGGTGCGCGCGCCGCCGTCACGATGCGCCCGGTCACGCAGCCGTGGCTCGAGATGGGCCAGTCGACGTTCCACGTCGAGAAGTGCCGCACCTGGCCGCTGACGAAGAGCTCGCTGCCGAAGGTGCCGCCACGGATCGAAGCGAGCTGGGTCTCGGCCACCACCGTGCCGTCGTCGAGCTGCAGCTCCCCCGTGCCTTCGCGCTTCCACGTGGCGAGCGACTCGTCGAAGTAGAAGAGCGGCACGGTCAGCTTCCCGTCGCCCGGCGCGATGTCCACCATCAGCGACCAGGTGTCCTTGGGGAACGGCACGCGCAACGTCGCGGGCGTCGTCAGCTGGGTGAGCGGCTGGCCCTGCGCGTCCTTGAGCTCCACCGTGGCGAAGGCGCCCGAGAGCAGGAGGTTGCCGTCGCTGTCATCGAAGCCGCCGGGGAACGCGCTGGTCTCGGTGAAGGGGTTGAAGGCGCGCGCCATGCCGGTGGTGCCCGCGGGGAGCCCGTCGACGCGCAGCCCGCCCGCGCTGCACGAGGTGTCGGTGCACGCGAGCGACTGCAACGCGACGACCTGCTCCTCGAGCTTGATGGAGCCCACGCGGTCGGCCTTCACCGTGCGCGCGATGGGGTTGATGCCGTCAGCCTTGATGGTCACCAGCAGCGTGGAGGGACCGCCCGGGTCGACGTTGAGCGAGAACGAGCCCGAGGTGGCCTTGGTGCTGCCGAGCACTACGCCGCTCTTGCGCACCTCGACCTGCGCGTCGGGGCCCGGCTGCTGCCCGTTGAGGAGCTGGCCCGAGATGCTGAACGCGCCGCCGCTGCCTGAACCGCCGCCCGTGCCGCTGGGGTCGGGGATTCCCAGGCACGTAAAACAAGCACTGAAAGAAGACAGCAACGCCAGGCACATCATCGCGACTGCGAGTCGGTTCGTGCGCATGGCCGCTGTATAGACCCGCTGCGCGAAAAGACGTGAATCACCGCACGTCGAGCAGCTCGACCTCGAACACCAGCGTCGAGCGCCGGGGAATGTTGGGCTTGGGATCGTCTCCGTAGCCGAGCGCCGGGGGCACGGTGATGACGCGCAGCTCGCCTTCCTTCATGCCCAGCAACGCGCGATCCAGGCCCGGCAATACCTGTCCCTCGCCGACCCAGAAGTTGAACGCGCCCCGGTGGTGCGAGTCATCGAACACGCCGCCGTCCTGCACCGTGCCCGTGAAGTGAATGGAGATCTTGTCTCCCTTCTTCGCCACGTCACCGTCGTCGAAGCCCGCGCGCATCGTCTGGACCAGCACGCCGCCTTCCATGGTCACCACCGGCTGCGGCGAGAGCGGCTTGAATTCCTTCTTGCAGGACACCAACGAGAGACACGCGAAGAGCCAGAGCCGCATGGGCGCATCGTGGCAGGCGCGAGGAGTGTCGTCAGCGCAGTTCCTGGGTGCAGCGCGCCGCCCGGGTCAGCGTCTCCGCGCGCACAGTGGCCAGCGACCCCGCGAGGGCCTCTTCCTTCTCCAGCGCCGCGAAGGCCTCGAGCGCTCCTCGCTGCGCGTCCTGCGCCACCTGCCAGTGCGCCCGGGTGGGCTTCGCCACGGCCTGCTCGAAGCGCAGCTCGCCCTCCAACGAGAGGAAGAGCGCGCGGCGGTTGCGCAGCCGCCCCAGGTCCGGGTGCGAGACCAACATCGCCTCGAGCTCGGCGAGGCCGCTTCGATTCTCGGTCACCGCCTCGTCGAGGCGCTGCAACCCGCCGAGCGCCGACGCGAGCCCATGGTGCGCGTCGCAGCGGGCCTCGAGCACCGTCAGGTTCTCCGGGTCGAGGGGCTGCAACGCGGTGACCTCGTCGAACAGGGCGTGGAAGCCCCGCTCGGCCGCCATCCAGTCCTGGCGATCGAGCTCGGTGTACGCCGCCGCCGTCAGCAACTGGCACAGGTCGCGCCGGGACTGGAGGTTCGACGGGTCCTCGTCCCGCAGGGCCCGCTGCACCGTGAGCGCCTCCTGCTGCGTGGCCGCCGAGAGGTCTGGCAAGTCAGCCGAGGACTGCGCCCGGGCGAGCCCCGACAAGGCCACCACCAGGTCTCGCCGCGCCACCGAGTTCTGCGCGTCGAGCGCGAGGTCCTTGCGCGCCTGGGTGAGCGGCCGCTGGGCCATGTCGAGGGCGCGCGGGCGCTGGCCGTCGAGGAGGTAGAGCACCAACAACCGGCTCCACACCGTGGCCACCGTGCGTCGCAGCGTGGGGTCGTCGGGCTTCTCGAGCAGCAGCCCCGCGAGGATGCGCTCGGCCTCTTCGGAGTGGGTCAGCGCGTCCTTCACGCGGCCCTGCTCCTTGCGCACGTCACCCAGCGAGAGGAGCACCACCGCGACGCCCCGGCGGGTGGGGATGTCGGGCCGCAACGGCACCAACGCGAGCCGGGCCACCAACGACTGCTCGAGGCGCGCGGCCGCCGCGTCGAGGTCTCCGAGCTGCAGCAACACCTGGCCCTGCGAGAGGTCGTCACGAGACACGGCGAAGCGTTGCTCGAGGTCGTCGGGGCGCAGCGTGGCGAGCGCCTCGTCGGCCGCGCGGGCCCGCTCGTACTCGGTGCTCGCGCTGCGCAGGTCTCCCGTCACCTCGAGGATGGCGCCGACCTTGTCGTGGCTGGCGGCGATGACCTTGCGCGCCGCGAAGTCGTCGGGCTTCTCCACCAGCACCGCCCGGGCGATTTCGCGGCCCTTGAGGTAGCTCGCCAACGCGTGGGTGGTGTCGCCCAGGCTCGCGCCGAAGGGGTCGCCCTGCACGTCGCCGACCTTGAGGTACGCCTGGGCCAGCTCGTCGCGCAGCGAGACGTCGTCGCGCGCGTCGGCCGACAACGAGTCCAGGTAGGCGAGCGCGTCCTGCACCATGCGCTCCCGCAGCGCCGTCGAGCCCGGCAGCTCGGCGACGCCGTCGTGGTAGTCGAACAACGCCGCGTGGGCGAGCGCGCGCACCTGCTCGAAGTGGCGCTGGGCGAGGTCGCGCTCGTGGGCCGCGCGCCTTGCCTGCCACAGCGTCGCCCCCAGCCCCACCAGCAGCGCGGCGAAGGTCGCCACCAGCGCCGCCACGCCCACGCGGTGACGCCGAACCCACTTGACCGCGCGGTACAGGCCATTGCCCTGGCGCGCGCGCGTGGGCCGCCCCTCGAGGAACGCGACGACGTCGTCCTCGAGCGCCTGCACCGAGGGGTAGCGGTCCTTCGGCTCCCGGCGCAGGGCCATGGACACCACCGCGTCCAGGTCTCCTTCGAGCTCCCGTCGCAGGCGCTCGCGTGAAGCCGCCCGGCAGGCCACCGCGTCCTCGGAGCTGCGCGCGAGGGCCACGCTGCACGGCTGCAGTTCGCCCGCCGAGACGGCCTGCAGCAACGCTTCGACGTTCCCCGGCGCCACGTCGTAGGGGCCCACGCCGGTGAGCAACTCGTGCAGCACCACGCCCAGCGAGTACACGTCGGAGGAGGT
>CAIVGN010000175.1 GCA_903905455.1 uncultured Archangium sp. | reverse complement strand
GCGGGCCTGCTGCGCTACGCGGGGGCCGACGCGGTGCGCCTCACCGACGCCCTGGCCGACGTGCCGAAGCGGTTGCTCGACGACCCCGACGTGCGCTTCTTCCTCGCGAAGAACCCGCGCTGGGCGGAAGGTGATGAACTGTGTTGCCTGGCCCGGGCCGATGATGACTTCGTCGAGAAGACCACCCGCATCTTCCTGTGAGCGGCCGTGAAGGTGACGGCCCTCAACCTCGCGTGGGCGCTGTCTCGCGCGGCGAAGGTGCGGCGGTTCCACGCAGGCCTCGCCGACCCCGAGGCGGTCCAGGGGCGCTGGCTGACGCGGTTCCTGCGCGACAACGCCCAGACCGCCTATGGCCGCGCGCACCGCTACGCGGCGGTGACCTCGGTGCGGCAGTTTCGCAGCCAGGTGCCGGTGACGAACTACGAGGCGCTCGCGCCGTGGATCACCCGCATCGAGGACGGTGAGCGCGAGGTGCTGACCCGCGAGCCGGTGCTGGTGCTCGAGCGCACGTCGGGCAGCGTGGCCGGGCCCAAGCACGTGCCGTACACCGCGGGGCTGCTCGCCGACTTCGGCGAGGCGACGGGGCCGTGGCTCGACGACCTGTCCCGGGCCTTCCCCTCGCTGCTGACCGCGCGGCAGTACTGGAGCCTGTCCCCGGTGGCGCGCGAGCCCGAGGTGACCCGGGGCGGGGTGCGCATCGGCCTGGAAGACGACACCGAGTACTTCGACGGCGCGACGCGCTTCGCGATGAAGCGGCTCTTCGCCGTCGACGGCGCGGTGGCGAAGTCGAGGGACCTCGAGTCGTGGCGCGCCAAGACCCTCGAGCAGTTGGTGGCCGCCGAAGACCTCGGCTTCATTTCGGTGTGGAACCCCTCGTTCCTCACGCTGTTGATGGACGCGCTGCTGCACGCCTGGCCCACCTTCGCCGCGACGCTGCCCCCGAAGCGGGTGGCTGCCATCGAGGCGCGGGTGAAACGGGCCGGGGCCTTCGTGGGCGAGGCGGTGTGGCCGAAGCTGCGGGTCATCAGTTGCTGGACCGACGCGTGGGCCGCCCAGGCGCTGCCTGGGCTGCGGCGCTACTTCCCCACCACGCCCTTCGAGGGCAAGGGGCTGCTGGCCACGGAAGGCGTGGTGAGCTTCCCGCTCTGGGCGCAGCGCGCACCGGTCGCCGCGGTGACCAGCCACTTCCTCGAGTTCGAGTCGCTCGAAGACGGCCTGGTGTCGGGGGTGCACGAGCTGCGCAAGGGGGCGACCTACGCGCCGCTGCTCACCACCCGCGGCGGCTTCGCGCGCTACCGGCTCGCCGACGTGGTGCGCTGCGTGGGCTTCTACGGGCGGGCGCCGCTGTTGCAGTTCGAGGGGCGGCTGGATCGCGGCAGCGACCTGCGGGGCGAGAAGTTGAACGCCGCCTTCGTCGAGGCCGCGGTGCGCGCCGTGCTCGTCGAGCACCCGGCCACCTTCGCGCTGGTGGCCCCGGAGCTGGGCGAGCCGCCGCGCTACGTGGTGTACGTCGAGGGGGCGAAGCAGCCCGGGCACCTGGCCGCCGATCTCGAGCAGCGGCTGTGCGAGACCCTGCACTACCGCTACGCGCGCGACCTGGGGCAGTTGGGGCCGCTTCAGGCGCAGGTGGTGGAGCGGGGCGAGGCGCGCTTCCTCGTGGAGCAGCAGCGGCGCGGGGTTCGGCTCGGCGACATCAAGCCCAGCGGCTTCGACCCCCGGCCGGGGTGGGGTAACGTGTTCGCGTCAGGAAGCTGACGGGCGGGAAGCCGGGCGAGAGGTGGGCCGGCCGCGCATCTCTGAAAGGTGGCACCGCTGTTCGACCTCCGCACGCTGATCGTCTTCTCGGTGCTCTCGGCGCTGATGATGTCGATCTCCACCACCATGCTGTGGCGGGCCTTCCCTCGCGAGAGCGCCTTCGCGCCGTGGGCGCTGGGGGCCCTGGGCATCACCCTGGGGGTGCTGTTCCTGGGCGGGCGGGGATTCATCTCCGACTTCGTGTCCATCGTGGTGGGCAACAGCGTGTTGGCGATGTCCATCTCGTCGGTGCACGTCGGCTTTCGCCGGTTCACGGGGGCGGTGGATCGCGGACGCTGGATGCTGGTCGTGGGGCTGCTGACCGCGCTGGTGATGGCGCGGTACTCGGATCGCGACGAGGACGTCGGCGCCCGCATGCTGTGGATGTCGGGCGTCTTCGTCGTCGTCTTGAGCGCCACGCTGTTTCCCGTGTGGAAGCTGCGCCACATGCACCGGCCGACGGCGATGGTGACCCTGTTGGTCTTCGGCCTGGGCATCGTCGTCTACCTGGTGCGCGCCTGGGGCGTGCTGGCCTCTGGGCCGAAGGGCGACTTCTTCGGGCTCAAGTCGTTGCCGCTCACGCTGCCGTTTGCCTACGCGGTGTTGTTGCAGACGTGGTTCCCGGTGGCGGTGGGCCAGTTCGTCAACGTGCGCCTGCAAGACAGCCTGCGACGCGCGCGCGAACAGGCCGAGGCGGCGAGCGGCGCGAAGACGCGCTTCCTGGCGACGATGAGCCACGAGATCCGCACCCCGATGAACGGGGTGATCAACCTGCTCGGGTTGGCGCGCGAGGGAACGTTGCCGCCCGAGTCCCGCGAGTACGTCGAGGGGGCCCACCAGTCGGCGCTGTCGTTGCTGGGCATCTTGAACGACATCCTCGACTTCTCGCGGCTCGAGGCCGACCGCGTGGAACTCGAGCAGGTGCCCTTCTCGCTCTCGGAGCTCTTGTCTCGCGTGGAGGTGCTCTTCGGGCCCGGCGCCCAGGCCAAGGCACTCTCGCTGGCCATCGAGCTCGACGCCGGGCTCCCCGCGCGCGTGGTGGGTGACCCGCTGCGGCTGATGCAGGTGCTGGGCAACCTCGTGGGCAACGCGGTGAAGTTCACCCAGCGCGGGGGCGTGCGGCTGCAGGTGCGGGCGGCGCCCGTGGTGGGCGGGCAGGTGCAGGTGTCGTTCTCCGTCGAGGACACGGGGCCCGGCCTCTCATCCGATGTGACGCAGTCGCTCTTCGTGCCCTTCACCCAGGCCGACGCTTCGACCACGCGCCACTTCGGAGGCACGGGGCTGGGCTTGTCGATCTGCCAGCGCCTCGTGGGCCTGATGGGTGGGCAGCTGTCCCTCGAGAGCGAGCTGGGCCGCGGGTCGAGGTTCTTCTTCACCGTGGGCCTCCTGCCCGCAACCGAGGCGACCCCGGCCCCCGCGGTCGAGGCGCCGCCGCCGGTGCTGCTGGGCCTCGAGGTGCTGCTCGTCGACGACAGCCCGACCAACCTCCTCGTGGCGCGCCGGCTGCTGGAGCGGCACGGCGTGAAGGTGCTGCTCGCGGCCGGTGGCCGGGAGGCGCTGGCCTGCGTCGAGGGCGGGGGGCGGCCCCAGGTGGTGTTCATGGATCTCCAGATGCCGGAGTTCGACGGCTTCGAGACCACCCGGCGCCTGCGCGCGATGCCCGGGTTCGGCGCCACGCCGATCATCGCGTTGACCGCCGACGTCTTCACCGACCGCGACCGGTGCCTCGAGGCCGGTATGAACGACTACCTCTCGAAGCCCATCGACCCGCGCCGGCTCTACGCCCTGGTCGCGCAGTGGGCGCAGCGCGCCGCATGAGGCTATGAGGTCGGCCCCAGGGAGCGATGGAGCCACTTCAGATCCACAGCCGCGACGGCGCGAAGTCTGACGCGAGGCTCTTCCTGGCCGGCGAAGGTGCGCCCGGGCTGCTGGTGCTGCCGGCGATGGGCGTCAACGCGCGCGCCTACGACAGGCTCGGACAGGCGCTCGCGGCGCGGGGCCTGACCACCCTCGTCTCGGAGCATCGCGGGGGTGACACCTCGTCGGTGCGGGCGAAGCGGGGCGTGGACTACGGCTACGCCGAGCTGCTCGACGACATGGAGCTGCAGCTCGCCGAGCTGAAGAAGCGCGCGGTGGGCCCGCTGAACATCCTGGGGCACTCGCTGGGTGGGCAGCTGGCGACCGCGGGGTTGGCGCGCTGGTTTGAGCCGGGTGGGAAGTTGATCGTCATCGCCTCGGGCACCGTGCATCACCGCGCGTGGGGTGGGCTGCGCGGCTTCGGCCTGCTGGCGAGCACGCAGTTGGCGCACGTGGTGGCGCGGGGGCTGGGCTACTTCCCCGGGCACCGGCTCGGCTTCGGAGGGTTGCAGGGGCGCAGCCTCATCGTCGACTGGGCCAACGCGGCGCGCACCGGCGAGTTCCGCAGCCACGTGCACGGGGCGCTCGAACACCAGCTCGACACGCTGGCGCCCGAGGTGCTCGCGCTGCACGTGCAGGGCGACACCATGGCCCCGCACGCGGCGACCGAGGCCCTGCTGCGCAAGGTGCGGCACGCGAAGGTGACGTGGGCCGACATCACGCCGCCCGCGCAGCCCAGGAAGATGAACCCGCACTTCCGCTGGCTCAAGGACCCCTCGGTGGTGGCCGAGAAGGTCGCGGCCTTCATCGCTCCACGGTGAGGGGACGTCTGCCATGGACCTGATCCTCACCACCCTCAACGCCCGCTACACGCACGCCTCGCTGGGCCTGCGTTGCCTGCGCGCGAACTTAGGGGCCCTGCGCGACCGCTCGGCCATCCACGAGTTCACCATCTCGCAGCGCCCCGTCGACATCGTCGAGGCGCTGCTCGCCGAGGCCCCGAAGGTCATCGGCCTGGGCGTGTACATCTGGAACGCGGTGGAGAGCCTCGCGGTGTTGCGCCTGCTCAAGCAGCTCGCGCCGGACCTCAAGCTCGTCCTCGGCGGCCCGGAGGTCTCGCATGAACTCGAGGGCTCCGAGTGGCTCACGCTCGCGGACCACGTCATCACCGGGGAAGGGGAGGTGGCCTTCGCCCAGGTCGCCGCCGCGTTGCTCGAGGGGCGGCCGGTGCCCGCGAAGATCCTCCCCGGAGGCCAGCCCGACGTGAAGACGCTCGCGCTGCCCTACGACGAGTACACCAGCGACGATCTCGCGCACCGGGTGGTGTACTTCGAGGCCTCGCGCGGCTGCCCGTTCTCCTGCGAGTTCTGCCTCTCGTCGCTCGACGAGAAGGTGCGCAACTTCCCGCTGGAGAAGGTGCTCGCGGCGCTCGAGCTGCTGGTGTCGCGGGGCGCCACGCAGTTCAAGTTCATCGACCGCACCTTCAACCTCTCGCCGAAGGTGAGCCACGCGCTGCTCGACTTCTTCCTCGACCGCGCCGCCCTGGGGCTCTTCGCGCACTTCGAGGTGGTGCCCGATCGTTTCCCGGCCGAGCTCCGCGAGCGCATCGCGCGGTTTGCCCCCGGCGCGCTGCAGCTCGAGGTGGGCATCCAGACCTTCGACGCTCAGACCGGCCAGCGCATCAGCCGCGCCCAGGCCAACGAGGTGAGCGAGGCGAACCTGAAGTGGCTGGCGAGCACCGGCGCGCACGTGCACGCGGATCTCATCGTGGGGCTCCCCGGCGAAGACGCGGCCTCGTTCGGGCGCGGGTTCGATCGCCTGCTGGCCACGGGACCCACGGAGATCCAGGTGGGCATCTTGAAGCGTCTCAAGGGCACGCCCATCACGCGCCACGACGCGGCCTACGCGGTGGTGTGGAGCCACGAGCCGCCCTACGAGATCCTCGCGAACCGGCTGATTGCGTTCCCCCAGATGCAGCGGCTCAAGCGCTTCGCCCGCACGTGGGATCTCGTGGCCAACCGCGGGAACTTCACCCACTCGGTGGCCATGCTCTGGGAGCGCTCGGGCTCGGCCTTCGAGGCGGTGCTGGGGTTCAGCGATTGGCTGAGCGACCGCGTCTCACTGGGCGGCGTGGCGCTCGCCCGGCTCGCCGAGCTGATGCTCGAGTACCTGGTGTGGCAGGGGTGGGAACGTGACGTCGCCGGGCGGCGCATGGCGACTGACTTCTGCCGCCCGGGACAGCACGTGCCGGTGGTGTTGCAGCCATGGGTGAAGGTGGTGAACGCCGAGGTGAAGGCGAGCCTGCCGAAGCGGCAGGCCCGTCACCTCGGCTGAGTTCGCCTTCAGCGCTTCACGGAGTACACGAACGTCGCCTTGGGCGCGCGCAGCCAGCGCTCGGCGATGGTGAGGCGCAGCGTGGCCCACGCGTCCTTGGCGTCGACGAAGCTGGCCTTCATCGCCTCGGCGTCCTTCTTGTCGCCGCGGCCCTTCACCTTGAGCACGCGATCGGCGAGCGCGTTGACCGCGGGCTTCCACTTCGCGAGGTCCACCTCGAAGCAGCCCTTGTCGGTGCCGTTGGCCGCGAGCTCCTCGGCCTTCCAGGTGATGGCGCCGGCCTTGAGCATGGAGCCCAGCTGGATGGACGCCAGCTGGCTGTAGGGCTTGGGGCCGCCGTCCGAGGCGTACATGCCGCGGCTGATGTGCCCGAAGGCCCAGGCCACGTCGCGCAGGGTCGCCTGCTTGGTCTCGGCCTCGGTGAGCAGGCCCTTGTCGAGCAGCCACCAGGTGAAGAACAGCGCGCTGGTCTGCGCCTTCAGCTCTTCCATGGTCGAGGCGAGCGGGCCGCCGAAGAGGTCGTCGTCGGTCTTGCCCTTGACCTTGTAGTCGTGCGCCGGGCCGAGGTTGTGCGCGGCCTCGTGGAGCACCACGGACAGCAGCGCCGCGTTGGGCTCGGTGGTGAAGCCGTCGAAGGTGGCCTTGCAGTAGAGCGAGGAGACGCTCTTGGCGAGCGCGTCGCGGCTGTCGGCGTCGGTGTAGAGGTTGGTCATCACCACCGTGCGGCCGCCCTTCTCGGCGACCTTGCCCCAGTTGGGGAGCGACTGGCCGATGGTGGCGCCGTGCGGGTTGCGCTGGTCAGCGGCGTTCAGGGTGACGTCGATGAAGTCGGGCAGCTTGAACTTCACGTCGCGCGCCTTGTACGGAGCGCCGGCGAAGGCCGCGAGGGCCTTCTCCATGTCGGCCTTCACGGGCTCGAGCTTCTTCTGCCACTCGAGCGACGCGAGGTTGATGCGCGCCAGCTGCAGGGCGAAGCCGGCCTTCCAGCTGCAGGGCTCGTGGTACGTCTCGTCGGGCGCGACGCGCAGGTACCACTTGGAGTTGGTCGCCCCCATGGCCACCCACGCCTCGTTGGCCGGCTCCCAGTCGTTGGTGCGGAAGGCCTTCGCCGCCGCCGCGAGGTACGCCTTGAGCGCCGCTTCGTCGGGGCCGAACAGCGCCGCCGCGGCCTCGAGCTCGACGGCCACGCCTTCCATCTCCGGCTTGAAGGCCTCGGAGTAGGGCACGGCCTTGAAGCCCTTGCCGTCGGCGACCACGGCCGAGAAGTGATCCATCAGCGCGCTCTTGTTCTTCTCCTTCTCGAGCTTCGCGCAGAACTTCGGGTCGGCCTGCACGTCGGCCGGGTAGAGGCCCACGGCGCGCGAGGGCGCCGGGCTGAGCGCGTTGCACGCGGGGTCCTTGTCGGTCTTGGGCGCGACGCAGGTTGCCGACTGGTTGCGGTGGAAGACGGCGCGGCTGAGCGTGTCGCTCTCGGGGATCTTCGCCCACTGCTCGGTGGTCGCGTGCTGCAGGCCGTAGAGCTTCTCGATGAGCGCGGCGGCCTTCGCGAAGTGCTCGAAGGCCTTGCGGTCGGCCTCGGTGCCGGTGGTGAGGTCGGTCTCGACGAGCGTGGCCTTGCCCTGGTCGAGCTCGAGCTTGAGCGCGGCGCGGCGGGTCTTCTCTTCGGCGCTGAGCTTCGAGTCGTCGGCGGGCACCTGCATCGCGGCGTAGAGCGCGTCGAACTTCGCGGTGAAGGCGGTGCCTTCGACGAAGTCGGCGCGCGTGGCCGTCCACGGCCCGGTGAGGAGGACGAGCTCCTCGGGATCGAGGGCGTGGTCCTGGTTCGCGTCGAGGCGCCAGAAGAGCGGAGCGAACTGCTCCTGCGCGCGGGCGTTGAAGTCGACGCGGCTCAGCGCGGTGTACGTCTTCTTCGGGGCGGCCGTGACGCCGGCGTCCGCGACAGGCGCGGGCTCCAGCTTCACGGTCTGCGCATTCTTGGGGCACGCGGCCAACACCAGCGCGCCGGACACAGCGACGAGGGTCTTCTTGATCATGCCGGCCGAGTAGCACGGGGTCGGTGATCCTCCTCCGTTGGATCACAGGACGAGGGCCCCTGTCGTCGATCAGGTCAGCTGAAGCTCAACTGTCTCGACTTCAGTCGCAATTCAGAGGGTGACTGATCTCGTGACACTCGGCGCGAATGGCAGCCAACCCATTGATCTTCATGGGTGATGTGCGCCTGTCGAAAATTACAATGTCAAGGTCAGATACAACTACATGGATTCTTCTCACGTTGTCGCACACCTGAATTCATCTGTGACTTCAAGTGGTTAGCGTTGGCGCGCCACGTGCTTTGGGGTGAGTCCGCGAAATCCGCCTGGTGGGGGTCGGGGTTTCGCCCTGGAGTGGTCATGAAGAAGTCGATTCTCAGCGCGGTGTTGGCGGTCCTGGCGGCAGGTTGTGGCGTGGGCCAGGGCACGGTCACCGATCATGGCGACGACACGACGGTCACCGGCAGCGGCCTGACCTGGGAAGCCTTCCTCAGCACCAAGGTCTTCGTGGAGCCCGAGACCGGGGTGTTCATCGCCGACGGCGACACGGTGTTCACCAGCGAGAAGCAGCTGCGCGAGTTCTACGAGCTCAACGTTCGCGAAGGGCAGCTCATCGTCAACCGCATCGGCACCGCGGACGACAAGTGGAGCGACACCCAGAAGCTGAACCTCACCTATTGCGTGTCGAGCACCTTCGGCGCGAACAAGGCGGCGGCGGTGCAGTCGATGGCCGACGCCACGGCGGCCTGGGCGGCCACGGCGAACGTGAAGTTCCTCTACCTGCCGGCGCAGGACGCGAGCTGCACCGCGAGCAACGCCAACGTGCTCTTCAACGTGAGCCCGGTGAACGTCAACGGCCAGTACCTGGCGCGCGCGTTCTTCCCCGCGGAGTCGCGCGCCAACCGCAACGTGCTCATCGACAACAGCGCCTTCGGTGACCCCACGGTCTCGTTGACCGGCGTGCTGCGCCACGAGCTGGGCCACACGCTGGGCTTCCGCCACGAGCACACCCGCCCCGAGGCTGGCACCTGCTTCGAGGACAACAACTGGCGCGCGCTGACGACCTACGACTCGGCCTCCGTGATGCACTACCCGCAGTGCAACGGCACGGGCAGCTTCACCTCGCTGGTGATCACCGCCCTCGACACCCAGGGTGCGCAGGCGCTCTACGGCGCGCCGGGCAGCACCCCGACCCCGACGCCGACCCCCACGCCCACCACCGCGCCGAACGTCGAGACCTTCAGCGGCACCGTCGCCGCCGCGGCGAGCAAGGCCTACGGCCCCTTCGCGGTGAAGCCGGGCACCACGTTCCGCGCGGTGCTCAGCGGCACGGGCGACGCCGACCTCTACGTGCGCTTCGGCGCCGCGCCGACGGCCTCGAGCTACACCTGCCGCCCGTACCTCGGGACCACGGCTGAAGAGTGCAACCTCACCGTGCCCACCACGACCACCAGCGCGTACATCACGGTGACGGGCTACGCCGCGGCGACGTTCTCGCTGCGCGTCGAGTACACCAAGGGCACGGCGGTGACGCCGGCGCCCACCACGGGCACCGCGAAGACCTCGACCGCGACGGGCTCCGTGGCCCAGGGCCAGCTGGTCCAGTTCAACGCCATCACCGTCGTCCCCGGCTCTCAGCTGACGGTGAAGATGACCGGCTCCGGTGACCCCGACCTCTACGTGCGCTTCGCCGGCGCGCCGACGCTGACCCTCTTCGACTGCCGCCCGTACGTCGGCGGCGCCACCGAGACCTGCACCGTCACCGTGCCCGCGACGGCCACCCAGTTCTACATGGCCATCAACGGCTACACGGCCGGCAGCTACACCCTGACCGCGAACTACGTCGCTCCGTAATCCCACCATCGGTGCGACGAGCTTCGGCCCGCGCCTCCCTTCACGGGGATGCGCGGGCCGATGTTTTTCTACCGGGGGGATTGTTTCAGTTGAGGAGCTCGACGTGATGCCTGCCGGCCGCTTCGAGGCCCGCGGTCATCTCCAGCAGGTTGCGCTGCACCACCAGGCAGGTGCCCAGGGTGGGTTCACGCACCAACAGCACCGTGGCCGGGGAATACGCCAGCAGGGTCAGCGCCTCGAGCAACGAGGTGCCCAGTTCGACCTGCACGCCTTCGACGAGGGGAATCTCTTCTGCCGTGACCGAGGGTGACTGGGTCGCCATCCAATTGGCGACCGAGGTCAGCTGCACACCCTTCACGTCACCCGTGGCCTCGCGCACCAACACGTACCGGGCACCGGACTGCGCCGCGAGTTCAACGACTCGCGCCAACGAGGTGGTACCGACGACTGCCAGACAGGACTCGAGCGGGAGGTCTTGCATCTGGAGCATGCCGCGGACGTGTGCACGACGCGGGCCGCGGTTTTCGGGCTCCAAGCCGCCACAATGACTGATCAGCCCATCGTGCAGGGCTGGGATGAAATGCAGCAATGAACGATCCGGGTGTGACGCGACCTCAGCGGGCGTCGCACCGCGGCAGGGCGGCCAGGGCGTCGCCGTCATGCGCGGGGACGACCTTCACGTCGGGTCGGTTGACCAGAAAGGAGTGCAGCCGGCCGATGGACGCCGACAGCGCCGGGAGGTCCGAGTCGAAGGCGCGGATCATCTTGTGGGCGGGGATCTCCACGCCGCGGAAGGTCCACGTGGTGTCTCCCGAGAACAGCCAGGTCACGCCGCCTTTTCCTCGCACGAGGAAGCCGGTGCTCCCGGGGGTGTGGCCGGGCATGGGCACCGCGACCACCGCGCCGTCCCCGAAGACGTCGAAGCTGCCGTCGAAGCCGTCGATGGCGGGGCCCTTGAAGTCGTAGGTGAAGATGCGCTCCTTGGCGCGCTTGAGGTGGTGCGGCATCACGCCACCTTCGAAGAAGCGGGTGAAGGGCTGGGTCCACTCGAGCTCGGCGCGCGCGATGAGCACCCTGGCGTTGGGGAGATCGCCCAGGCCGCCGGTGTGATCCCAGTGGGCGTGGGTGATCACCGCGAAGCGAACGTCTGCGGGGTGGAGCCCGGCCTGCTCCATCACCTGCGCCACGGGCGTCTTGGTGTGCTCGGTGCCCATCACCGCCATCACGAACGGGCCCGCGCGGTGGAGATCATCGGCGATCGACTCGCCGAACGCGGGGTCGATGATCAGCAGCCCCGCGGGGTGCTTCACGGCGATCGACGCGATGGCGTACTTCCACTTCGCGCTGGTGGACTCGGCGACGCCCATGGAGAGCGGGCGCAGTTCCGTCTCCTGCATCAGCACGCACAGCTCGACCTCGCGCGCCTGGCGCTCGGTGCGGGCCACGGCCGAGGCCGCGGGCACGACGATGGCCGGCGACGCACAGGCCACGAAGAAGAAGCTCAGGCAGAGAAGTCGGTTCATGGCTGTTTCGGGGCAGGCGGTTCGGGGTCGGGCGACGGCTCGGGAGGCCATTGCCCCACCGCGGTCTTGAGCGCCACCAGCGTGGTCAGCGCGTCGTGCGCGGGCTGGAGGTCCTTGAGATCGCCCTTCACCCGCTCGGCCATCTTGAGCACCCGCGACATGGTGCCGCCGCCCACGAGCATCACCGCGAGCGGGAGCAGGAAGAGCAGGTACGAGGGCGTGGTGGTGAACAGCGCCCAGGCCATGAACACCCCGCCCATGATCAGCGAGAGCAGCGCGGCCAACTGCCAGCTCACGCCCCAGCGCTCGGCCGTCGACGGCCACACCGTCGCCAGCGGGAAACGCTTCGCCAGGGCCTGCGCCTCGGGCGTGAGCGCGCCCAGGGTGGTGCCCAGGTGCGTCTCGAGGATCGCCCGCGCGCGCCGGGTGCGGTTCATCGTGCCCAGCGTCAGCAGCACCCAGGTCGCGCCGAACGCGAAGCCGCCCGTCCGCGGGAAGAGGGTCCACAGGACCGCGGAGAGCACGAGGAGGCGCTGCAGGGTCTGGAGGGAGAGCATGCCGCGCGCGGTGTATCAGCGCCGCACGCGCTCCACCCATCCTTCCGCCGCGGGGAAGGCGGTGACGGACTCGGGAGCCGGCTCGGCCAGGGGCTGCGTCCACACCGTCACGTGCAGCGCGGTGCCGTCGGGCAGGGCGTGGTGCTCGTCGTCGGGTGGCGCGTGCTCCGGGGGGACGCGCGGGTCGGGCTCGAGGAAGAGCACCAACCAGCGCAGGCCCTCGGCTTCGCCCACGTAGTTGATCGTCAGGCGCTGCTGGCGAAGGGTGTAGCCGGGGAGGAAGGTGGTGGGCCAGGCGCCGGTGCTTCGCGCGCGCTCGGCGGTGAGGATCGCCTCGCGGAGCTGGAGGTAGTGGTGGTGCTGGGCGGGGGGCAGCTCGGTGATGGGGTGCTGCCAGGCCGGGAGGGGCGCTGGTGCGGGTTCGTGCTTCCAGCGCGTGATGGCCATGGCCGTGAGCCAGACGGAGGCCGCGAGGATGAGCCAGCGGGCGGTGGCGCGATGCTCGGGGGTCATGCGGCCCCAGGCCGTCGGGAGTCGGGCGCGGGTGCCCGGTTCGGCCCCTCACCCCGGCCCTCTCCCCGCTTGCGGGGCGAGGGAGTCATGCCAGGAGGTGCGAGAGGGAGGTCACGCCCCACCAGGCGCCGATGCCCGTCGAGAGCAGCCCCGTCACCAGCAGCAGCCCCGCCGACAGGCGCGGCGCCCGGGCCAGGCGCATCAGCGGCACGCCCGCAAGGCCGGTCAACAACCCCATGCCCACGATGCTGCCGGCGCCGAAGAGCGCGATGTACGTCAGCCGCGCGGCCGCGGTCGGCAGCTCGGCCAGCACCAGCGCCGTCAGCGCGCCGCTGCCCGCGAGCCCATGCATCACGCCGATGAGCAGCGGCCGGGTGGCCAGCGTCCACTGGCTCAGGTGCAAGTGCGACGACGGCGCGGGGTGCGTGTGCTCGAGGTGGCCGTGCGCGTGGGTGTGCTCCAGACCCTCGCGGCCTTCCTTCACCGCGCGGGCGACGGCGCGCAGCCCGAGGCCCACCACCATCACCGCGACCAGCAGCTCGAAGCCGTGCTCCAGCCGCGCCGGCATCTGCGCCCCGACCAGGGCCAACGAGCCACCGACGAGCACCAGCGACAGGGTGTGACCCAGGCCCCAGTACAGGCCCAGCTTCAGGCTCGCCCGGGTGCCGCCGCGCTCTTCGCTGGCCAGCGTGGAGACGGCGGCGAGGTGATCGGGCTCCAGCGCGTGGCGCATGCCCAGCGCGAGGCCGACGAAGCTGGGGACGAGGGACGTCACAGCGAAAGCGCATACCACAGCTCCTCAGCGCTGTTGGGGAGACGGCGGCGTTGGTCTATGGCCCCTCGCCATGTCGCGCGTCGTCATCGCTGGTGCAGGTGCCTTAGGTCAGTCTCTCGCCACCCGGCTCCAGGCGACGCACGAGGTGCGGCTCGCAAAGGCGGACCTCACCACCGTGCACGAGACCGAGGTCGCCTTCGCCGGCGCCCAGACCGTGGTGATGCTCGCGCGCACCAACGGCCCGGTGGCGAAGCTCTCGCGCGCGGCCCCGGCCGACCTCGACCTCCTCCTCGCCGACTCGGTGGCGCGGGCCGCGAAGCTCGTCGGGGTGAAGCACCTCGTGCACTTCGCGTGCGGCGACGACGACGCGCGGGTGCCGCTGCTCGAGCGCGCCGGCGTGCCCCTCTCGGTGCTGCGCGGCGGAGGCCCCGACCCGGTGGAGTTGCTCGCGGCGATGGTGAACTCCGGCCCCGGCGCGAAGTCGATGACCACCCCCGCGTGGACCGGGCCGGCGCGCGCAGCGAAGGAACCCACGCACCTCAACTGCTCGGTGCAGCGCTACGTGCGGCCAGCGGGCTGGTCGGCGCTCGACTTCGCGCGGGCCTACTTCACGTGGCTGCCCAGCGACGTGCCCACGGTGAAGACCGTCGAGCGCGCCGGGGCCTTCACCATCGACATCGCCGGGGTGCGGGCGTTGGTGCTGCGCCACGTGCCGGGCCGCTCCAGTGACGACCTCGCGTGGCTCGAGGTGTCGAACGGGGCCCTGGTGCGCCGCGGGGGCGGGCTGGGGCGCTTCGAGTTCCGCGTGCTGCTCGACCAGGTGACGGTGGTGGCCTCGCTGGTGGGCTACGAGTCGGCGCTGCCCTTTCCCCTCTACCGCTTCACCCAGGCCGCCATGCACGAGCGCGTGATGCGGCACTTCGGGGCGTGGCTCGAGACGCAGCCGTGAAGCTGCTGTCGGCCTTCATCTACCCGGTGAAGTCCATGCGCCCGGTGCAGGTCGACGCGCTGACGCTCGACGCGCAGGGCCTCGTCGGGGATCGACGGTGGATGGTGGTCGACGCCTCGAACCGCTTCGTCACCCTGCGCTCCACGCCTGCGCTGGTGCGGCTGCAGCCCGCGCTGCTCCCCGGCGGCCTGCGCCTCGACGACGGATCCACCACGCTCGACGTCGCCACGCCTGCGCGCGGTGCGCCGCGCCGCGCGGTGACGGTGTGGAAGGACACCTTCGACGCGCTGGACGCCGGTGACGAGGTCGCCGCGTGGTTGTCGACGCGACTGGGTCTCCCGTGCCGCCTGGTGTCCTTCGCCGAAGACGCGCGCCGCGCGGTCGACCCGGCCTACGCCCGCAACGCGCTGACCACCTTCACCGATGGGTACCCGCTGCTCATCGCCAACGAGGCCTCGCTCGACGCGCTCAACGCCGTCCTCGAGGTGCCGCTGACGATGGACCGGTTTCGCCCCAACCTCGTGGTCCGCGCCGAGACGGCGTGGCGTGAAGACGAGTGGAAGCAGCTGACCATCGACGCGTTGCGCTTCGACGCGGTTAAGCCTTGCGCGCGCTGCGTGGCCATCACCACGGATCAACGCACCGGCGCGCGCTCCGCGGGCCAGCGGCCGTTGACCACGCTGACCAGGCTGCACTCCATGCCCGGGCGGGGGCCCATCTTCGGGATGAACCTCGTGCACCGCTCCGAAGGCACGCTCGCGGTGGGCGCCGACGTGCTCGCAGAGTGAGGTAGAACCAGCGCATGTCCGACTGCCTGTTCTGCCGCATCGTCTCTGGCGCCATCCCCGCGAAGCTGGTGCACGACGACGCCCTCTGCGTGGGGTTCCTCGACATCAACCCCCAGGCGCCGCACCACGCGCTCTTCATTCCCCGCCGGCACCTCGCCAGCATGAACGAGGCGACGCCCGAAGACCGCGAGCTGCTCGGCCACCTGATGGTCGCCGCCGCGAAGTACGCGCGCGATCAGGGCTTCTCCGAGCCGGGCTACCGGCTGGTGATGAACACCAACCGCGACGCCGGCCAGACCGTCTTCCACGTACACCTCCACATGCTCGCCGGGCGCCAGCTCGCGTGGCCGCCGGGGTGATGGCTCGTCGCGTCATCTGAATTTGAGGGGAGGGTGAGCCCAAAGCCTGCGACGATCCGCGCAATGGGCCACCTGTCTCTGACTCCGAAGAAGGACGTCTCCAGCTTCCGCAAGATCGCCATCGGCACCTGGCAGACGGCCTACGACCCGACGGTCTACGGCACGATGCGCATCCGCATGGACAAGGCGCTGACGTACATCGAGCGCTTTCGCGAGGTGCACGGCGTGCGGCTCACCGTGACGCACCTCGTGGCCAAGGCCGTCGCCGAGGGGCTCAAGCGCTGCCCCGATGCCAACGCGGTGCTCCGCTTCAACAAGATCTACCTGCGCGACCAGATCACCATCTCCGTGCTCGTGGTGCAGGCCGACCAGGGTGACGGCAAGGTCGACCTGACCGCCGCGCGCATCGCCGACGCCGAGAAGAAGTCGCTCAAGGAAATGGCGGCCGAGATGCAGGACGCCGTGGACAAGGTGCGCAACCGCAAGGACAAGGCGCTCGAGGACTCGAAGGGGACCATCAAGAAGATCCCCTTCATGTTCATGAACACCTTCCTCAAGCTGCTCGGCTTCCTGATGTACACGCTGAACCTCGACCTCTCGTTCCTGGGCATGCCCAAGGACGCGTTCGGCGGCGTGACCATCACCAACGTGGGCAGCCTCGGCCTGGACATCGCCTACGTGCCGCTGGTGCCGTACACCAACACGCCCATCTTCCTGGCCCCCGGCGCGGTGCTCGACATGCCCGTGGTCGAGGACGGCAAGGTGGTGGCCGGCAAGGTGATGAGCCTCAACGCCAGCTTCGATCACCGCTTCATCGACGGCTTCCACGCCGGCGTGCTCGCCAAGACCGTCAAAGAGATGCTGGAGAACCCCTTCGAGAAGTTCGACGCCGTCTGAGGACCCCATGACCCCCAACGCCAACCTCGCCCCGCCCCCCGCGCAGCCCAACTGGTTCTCCCGCAACTGGAAGTGGTTGCTCCCCGTCGGGTGCATCGTGCCGATGATGTGCTGCGGCGTGTTCGGCGCCGTCGCCTACTTCGGCGCGAGCAAGATGATCCAGGGCAGCCCGGTGTTCCTCTCGGCCATGGTCAAGGCCAACGCCAACGCGGAGGTCGAGGCCACGCTGGGTACGCCCCTCTCCCCCGGCTTCGGGCTCAACGGCAGCATGAAGGAAGAGAACGGCAAGGGCATGGCCGACTTCTCGATGCCGGTCGAAGGCCCGAAGGGGAAGGGCACGCTCGTCGTGAAGGCCCGCGGCAACGGCGGCGACTGGGACTACGAGACCCTGGTCATCGAAGCAGGCGGTAAGCGTATCGACCTGCTCGCTGCCGAGCGCGCGGCGCCCCCGCCGGACGACCTCGCCCCGCCGGAAGACGCGACCCCGCCCGACGAAGAGCCGGCCGACGAGCCCGCGAAGGAAGAGTGACGCGGGGCTTCAGCGCTCGAAGGTGACCGGCCGACCCATCGGCGGCCCGACGAGCGCACCGTCACGCATCACCACCCGGCCGCGCGAGATGGTGGCCATCGGCCAGCCGGTGACGCGCATGCCGTCGAAGGGCGTCCACCCGCAGCGCGACTTCGACCAGTCGTTGGTGATGGTGCGCTGCGCGGCGAGATCGACCAGCGTGAAGTCGGCGTCGTAGCCGGGGGCCAGGCGGCCCTTGCGCAGCATGCCGAACACGCGCGCCGGGCCCGCGCTGGTCAGGTCGACGAAGCGCTCGAGCGTGAGCCGCCCTTCGTTCACGTGGTTGAGCATCAGGGGCACCAGGGTCTGCACGCCGGGCATGCCCGAGGGCGAGGCGGGCCACGGCTTCTGCTTCTCTTCCAGGGTGTGCGGCGCGTGGTCACTGCCCAGCACGTCGACGAGGCCGGACCGGATGGCGTCCCACAGCGCGGCCTGGTGGCGGGCGTCGCGAATGGGCGGGTTCATCTGCGCCAGCGTGCCCAGGCGCTCGTAACACTCGGGCGCGGCGAGGGTGAGGTGCTGGGGGCAGACCTCGAAGGTGACGAGCTCCTTGTTGGCCTCGAGCAGGGGCAGCTCGCCCTGGGTGGTGACGTGGAGCACGTGCAGCCGGCGCCGGGTCTCGCGCGCGAGGGCCAGCAGGCTGGTGGTGCTGAGCACCGCGCACGCCTCGTCGCGCCACTCGGGGTGGGCCGTGGGGCCCTGGCCGGCGAAGAGGCCCTTGCGCGCCTGGAGCCGCGCCTCGTCTTCGCTGTGACAGGCGATGCGGCGGCGCCCGCTCTTCATCACCCGGCGCTGGTTCTCGGGCTTGTCCACCAGCAGGGTGCCGGTCGACGAGCCGCAGAACATCTTCACCCCCGCGCAGCCCTCGAGCGTCTCCAGCGAGCCCAGGGTGTCGGCGTTCTCGTTGGTGGCGCCGATGAAGAAGGCGAAGTCGATGACCGAGGTCTCGCGGGCGCGCTGCACCTTCCACGCGAGCTGCTCGGCCGAGTCGGTGTTGGGGTGCGTGTTGGGCATCTCGAAGAAGGTGGTCACCCCTCCGAGCGCCGCCGACGCGCTGCCGCTGCCGAGGTCTTCCTTGTGCGTCAGGCCCGGCTCGCGAAAGTGACACTGCGGGTCGACCACGCCGGGCAGCACGTGCAGGCCCTTCGCGTCGAAGATCTCCTTCGCCTGCGAGGCGTCGAGGGCGCCTGTGGCCACCACCGTGCCGTCGCGCACGCCCACGTCTTGCTGCACCCGGCCCGAGGGCGTGACGCAGGTGCCGCCCTTGATCAGGAGATCGAACATGTCAGGCCACCCCGGTCACGGTGATCATCGGCGCCTTCTCCTGGGGGAACGCGGCCTGGGCGAGCTGCTCGAGCATCCACCCGGCGACGTCGGCGCGGCTGATGGTGGCGCGGCCCTGGAACGAGGTCACCACCTTCACCTGGCCGGTGACGGGACCGTCGGTGAGGCCGGTGGGCCGCGCGATGAGCACGTCGAGGCCCGAGGCGAGCAGCAGGCTCTCCATCTTCTCCAGCTCCGCGTAGGCGGTCTTGAGGGCGGTGGTGGCGATCATCAGGCGGAACACGCCGGGCACCTTCGGCCGCGAGTCGCCCACGCCGCCGGCGCTGATGGCGATGATGCGCTTGACGCCCTCGGCCTTCATCGCGGCGACGATGGCCGGGGTGGAGCGCCGCAGGAAGTCGGCCTGCTCGGGCTTGTTCCACGGCGCGAGCCCGGGGAGCCGCAGGCCCAGGCCCGAGAGCACCGCGTCACACCCGCGGATCGCCTCGCGCAGGAAGGTCTCGTTGGTGAGATCGCCGCGGACCACGCGCACGCCCGCGGGCGCCTGCCAGGTCGCGCTGCGTAGGATGGCCGTCACTTCGTGGCCGCGCTGCGCCCCCAGCGTGACGAGCTGCTGACCACAACCACCTGAGGCTCCGAGGACGGCGATCTTCATACCGCCCTCTTTAGCCAATCAGGCCCGCGCGTGCCTCGGTACCTCGCGCGGCGCGAGGCTCACGGCGCGTCTTTCCCCAGCAGGTGATGGCAGCCCATGGAGGTGGTGTAGATGCGCGCCGCGCAGGAGTTGCAGTGGTCGCAGCGGCTCTCGCCCGGCTCCTCGCGGCGCAGGCGGTTGACGAAGTCGGGCTCGCGAATCAGCGCCCGGGCCAGGGCGATGGCGTCGAAGCCCCGGGCCAACACCTCGTCGGCGGCCTGCCGCGAACTGACGCCACCCACGTAGATCAGCGGCAGCTTCACCGCCTCGCGCACCACGCAGGCGTCCTCGAGGAAGTAGTGGTCCTCGAACTTCACCGCGGGAATCAGCAGGCCCCCGAAGGCGCCCAGGAACATCCGCATCCACCACGGCTTCATGCGGCGCGAGAGCTCGGGGGCGATGGTGTCGCCGCGCATCAGGTACATCGGCGCGCGGCTCACGAAGCCCCCGCTGAGTACCAGCGCGTCGGCCCCGGCCTCCTCGAGCGCGCGGGCCACCTGCACTCCTTCCTCGAGCTCCATGCCGCCGGGGAAGCCGTCGCGCAGGTTGGTCTTCACCACCACCGCGAGGCCCTCGGCGGCCTGCCGCACCTCGGCCATCACCTCGCGCAGGAAGCGCAGGCGGTGGTCGACCGAGCCGCCGTACGCGTCGCGGCGGCGGTTGGTGAAGGGCGAGAGGAACTGGCTGATGAGGTACCCGTGGCCGGCGTGCACTTCCACGGCGTCGAAGCCCGAGTCACGGGCGATGCGCACCGCCTCGCCGAAGCTCCGGGTCACCCGGGCGATGTCGTCGGCGTCCATCGCGCGGGGCCACACCGGGCCGTAGAGGTTGAACTTCGCCGAAGGGGCGATGGCGCGGCCGCCGGCGGTGGCGCGCTGGGCCATGTTGCCGCAGTGCCCGAGCTGGATGGAGGCCTTCGCTCCCCCGGCGTGGATGGCGTCGGTGAGGCGGCGCAGCCCGGGCATCGCCTCGCGCCGCAGCCAGAGCTGGTGCCCGAAGGCGAGGCCCGACTGCTCGACGGCCGCGTAGGCCACGGTGCTCATGCCCACGCCGCCCTCGGCCACCGCGCGGTGGTAGCCGATGAGCGCGTCAGTGACCTCGTGGCCCGGCGACATGCCCTCGAAGGCCGCCGCTCGGATGGTGCGGTTCTTCAGCGTCAGCGGGCCGAGGCGAACGGGGTCGAAGAGCGCGTTCATGGCCGCGAGCATGTCAAAGCCCGGGGCGGGTCAGGGGGCTGGAAAGTGGCCGCTGGCGGCGAGCACCTCGAGGCGGGCCTGGCGCGCGGTGTTCTCGGCGAGCGCCACGCTGGTCTCGGCGTCGCGCGAGCGGCGCTCGGCGTCGACCACCTCGAGGTTGGTCGACGCCCCGGCGCGGAACGCCCGCTGCGAGAGGTCGAGGGTGCGGGCCGCCTGGGCCGCCGCGTCCTGGGCCGCGGCGAGGGCCTCGTCGGCTTCGCTGACCTGGGCCAGCGCCGCGCGGAGCTCCGACGAGGCCTGGCGATGCACCGCCTCGAGCTGCGCGGTGGCCTGGGTCTCGAGGGCGCGGCGCTCGCGTTGCTGCCCGTAGCGCAGGCCCCCGTCGTAGAGCGGGAGCGAGAGCACCAGCTGCGCCTGGAAGCTCCACAGGGGCACGGTGAGCGTCGCCGGGTTCTGGTAGCCGGGCTGCACCAGGGCGGTGAGCAGCGGGGTGTAGTCGCTCCAGTCCCACGAGGTCCCGACCTTCGTGGCGTCGAGGCGGCTGCGCGCGGCCTTCACGTCGGTGCGCGAGTCGGCGCTGAGCGTCTCGTCGCTGGGCACGGCGAGCGTCGGCTCCTCGTCCTGCGCCGAGACCGCGCCGTCGAGGCCCACGGCGACGCCCAGGGCCTCCTCGAGGCGCCGCAGCGTGCCCTGCGCGGTGGCGCGCTGCTGGCGGGCGACGGCCACTTCCTGCGCGGCGCGGATCTCGTCGAGCTCGCTGCCCAGGCCCGCGGCGCGGCGATCCTTCGCGTACTGGAGGTGCGAGCCGGCGACCTCCATGGCGCGCGTCGCGGCGAGCACCACGCGCTGCTGGGCGAGGGTCTGCAGCCAGGTGCGCCCGGCGTTCAGCGCTACCTGCCGGCGCATGTCGAGGGCGTTGGCCTTCACCGCGTCCGCGTTCACGTCGGCGCGCTTCCACTGCGCCCAGCGGTTCGCGGCCACCAGCGGCACCTGGAGCTGCACGTTGGCGCTGAGCTGGTTGGCCCCGGCGATGACGCGATCGCCGAGCACCCGGTCGGCGTCGAGGCGCGTACCGACGGCGTTGACCCCCAGCGAGGGCAGCGAGCCGGCGCGGGCCTGCTCGACCTGCGCCGCGGCGCGCGTGGCGTCGGCCTGGGCCACGCGCAGGGCGGGGTGCGTCTCGAGCGCGCGCTGCACCGCCTCCTCGAAGCGCATGGGCTGCGCCGCGAGCATCACCAGCAGCAGCGCGGTCACGGCGTGGCCGCCTTCTTCGGCTCGGGTTCCACGGCCTTCACCGGGTCGCCGTCCACCAGGCCCGCCGGCGGGTAGAGCGCCAGGCGCCCCTCGAGCGGCACGTCGCCCAGCACCTCGACGTCGCGGCCCAGCTCGCGCACCAGCTTCACCGGCACGAAGTGAATCAGGTCACCGGCGCCGACCACGCCGACCATGGTCACCCCGCCGCGCACCGCCACGGCCGAGCTGGGCACCTGCAGCACCGGCTCGTCGCGCGGCACGGCGAAGGTCACGCGCACGTAGGCCCCGGGCACCAGCACCGTGGTCTCGGCGTCGGGCAGCAGCTCGGTGTGCAGCGTGCGCAGCATGGGGTCGAGGGCGCCGGCCGTGCGCGAGACCTTCGCGGGCACCGACTTCCCCCCGGAGACCACCGCGGCGGCCATGCCCACCTTCACCTGCGAGGCGGCCCACTGCGGCACGTCCACGTCGACCTGCAGGTTGCCGGTGGTGGCGAGGTCGAAGAGCGCGGTGCGCTCGGCCGAGACCAGGGCCCCGTCGTCGACGTAGCGGCGGTTGATGGTGCCGTCGAAGGGCGCGCGCACCGTGAGGTAGCTGACGAGCGCGGTGAGCCGCTGCTGCTCGGCGGTGGCCAGCGCCTTCTCGCTCTCGGCCGACTTGAGGCGCAGCGACGAGGCGTCGATGTCCTGGGCCGAGAGGTTGCCGCTGGTGCCCAGCACCAGGGTGCGCTCGTGCTGCGCGCGCACCAGGGTGAGGCTGGCGTTGGCCTGGTCCAGGCGCGCGGTGGTGGTGGCGAGGCTCGCGGCGAGGTCCGGGGCGTCGAGGCGCACCAGCACCTGGTCCTTCTTCACGCGGTCGCCCAGGTCCACCTCCACCTTGCGCAGGAAGCCGTTGGTGCGCGCGTAGAGCGTGACCTGGTCTTTGGGGCGCACCGAGCCGGGCAGGGCGACCTGCAGCACCGTCGCCGCGGGTTGCGGGTGGGCCACGCGCACCGCCAACGGACCCGGCTGCTGCTGGGCGTGCTCGAGGGCCTCGTGCTGCTTCGAGAAGCGCCACGCGCCCGCGGCGAGCAGCGCCAACGTGATGACCACGACGAGCTTCTTCATGAGTGCTGTCCTTTAAGGAGCGGAGTCGGAGGGCTCGGCGAGGTCGGGGTCGATGACCGCCGCCACCGCGTGGCGCTTGAGCACCGCGTACATCACGGGAACGAGGAAGAGGGTGGCCAGCGTCGCGCCGAGCAGGCCGCCGATGGCCGAGCGGGCGAGCGCGGCGTTCTGCTCGCCGCCTTCGCCCAGGTTGAGCGCCATGGGGAACATGCCCAGCACCATGGCCAGCGAGGTCATGATCACCGGGCGCAGCCGGGTGCGGCCCGCCTCGAGCGCGGCCCCCAGCGCCGGCAGGCCGCCGTTGAGCGCCTCGTTGGCGAAGCTCACCATCAGCGTGGAGTTTGCGGTGGCCACGCCGATGGCCATCACCGCGCCCATCAACGACGAGACGCTGAAGGTGGTGCCGGTGAGGAAGAGGGCCACGGTGATGCCCACCGCCGCGCCGGGCAGCGCGAGCATCATCACGAAGGGGTCGCGCCACGACTGGAAGTTGATGACCATCAACCCGAAGACCAGCACCACCGCGAAGGCGAGGCCGATGAAGAGCCCGTCGAAGGCCTGGCGCATGCCGTCGACCTGGCCTCGCACCAGCACCTTGGAGCCGGGCGGCAGCTTTCCTTCGGCTTCGTGGGCGATGGCCTCGACCGCGGGCGCCACGCTCCCCAGGTCGAGCCACGCCACGTCGGCGCGCACCTCGAAGGTGGGCTGCACGTCGACGTGCGAGGTGAAGACCGGCGTGGTCTTGCGCGAGATGGTGGCGAGGTCGCCCAGCAACTGGGTGCCCCGCGGGGTGGCGAGCCCGAGGCCGCGCAGCGCCTCGATGGAGTCGACCCTGGTCTCCGGGGTCTGCACCACCACCGGGTAGCTGTTGAGCGTGACGGGGTCGGTCCAGAAGTTCGGCGCCACCTGGGCGCTGGAGCTGACGGTGAGCAGCACGTCGTTGGCCACGTCACGCAAGGTGAGGCCCACGTCAGCGGCGCGCTGGCGATCGACGTCGAGGTGCAGGCGCGGCGCGTCGAGCACCTGGTGCAGCCGCACGTCGACCACGCCCGGCACGCGCGAGAGCTTCGTCACCATGGCCCGCGCGGCGGCCAGGGTGTCGGCGCGCTTCTGCCCCGTGACCTGGATGGAGATGGGCGAGGGCAACCCGAAGTTGATGACCTGGGTCACGATGTCGCCCGGCGCGAAGTAGAAGGACAGCTCGGGGTAGCGCTGGCCCAGTTCTTCGCGGAGCAGCTGCGCGTACTCCTGCGTCGAGCGCGAGCGCTTCGGCTTGAAACGGATGAGCAGCTCGCCGTCGGACGACGAGGTGTTGGTCGAGTCGCTGACCGCCAGCGAGTAGCCCGAGGGGAGGCCCAGCTGGGCCAGCAGCAGCTCCAGCTCGTCGGGAGGCACCAGCTCGCGCACCGTGGCCTCGACGCGGGCGAAGTGCCGCTCGGTCTCCTCGAGGCGCGTGCCCGCGGGGGCGCCGACGTGCAGGCGCAGCTGGCCGCCGTCGACGCGGGGGAAGAAGTCGCGGCCCACGCGCGTGGCCAGGGCGGCGGCGCCCACGGTGGCGATCACGAAGCTCACCAGCACCAGGCGCTGGTGCGAGAGCGCGGACTGCAGGAGCGCCACGTAGCCCAGGCGGAACGACTCCCACGCGCGCTCGAAGCGCTGGTGGGCCCGGGCGAAGAGCCCGTCACCGCCGTGGGTCTCGTGGGCGATGAGGTACTTCACCATGGTCGGCACCAGCGTCCGCGACAGCAGGTACGAGGCCATGACCGAGAGGCCGACCGCGAGGCCCAGCGGCGCGAAGAGGAACTTCGCCGGCCCCTCGAGGAAGAAGACCGCGGCGAAGACGAGGCCGATGGACAGCGAGGCCACGAAGGCCGGCACCGCCACCTGCTGCGCCCCGTCGAGGATGGCCCGGGTCAGCGGCTTCCCCATGGCGAGGTTGCGGTGGATGTTCTCGATCTCCACCGTGGCGTCGTCGACGAGGATGCCCACGGCCAGCGCCAGCCCGCCGAGCACCATGGTGTTGATGCTGTGCCCCATGGCGCGCAGCACCAGCAGCGCCGCCAGCACCGAGAGGGGAATGGAGACGAACACGATGAGCGTGCTGCGCCAGCTCCCGAGGAACACGAGGATCATCAGCGCCGTGAGCAGCGCGGAGATGAGCCCTTCGACGAGCAGCGCGTGGATCGACCGGGTCACGAAGAGCGACTCGTCGGCCAACAGCGTCAGCTTGAGGCCCGGGGGCGCGGAGGCCTGCAGCGAGGGCAACATGTCCTTGATGCGCTGGGCGACCGCGGTGGTCGAGGCGTCGCCGGTCTTGAGCACCGAGAGCACCACCGCGCGCTGGCCGTCGTGCCGGGCGATGGTGGTCTGCGGCGCGAAGCCGTCGTGGGCAAAGGCCACGTCGCGCACCCGCACCACCGAGCCGTCCTTGAGGCGCACCGGCAGCTCGTTGATGGCGTCGATGGCCTCGGGGCTGGCGTTGGTGCTCACCCGGAACTCGGTGTCCCCCAGCTTGGCGCTGCCGGTGGGGAGCGTGAGGTTCTGCTGCGCCACGGCGAAGGCCACTTCGTTGACCGACAGCCCGCGCGCCTTGAGCTGCTCGGGGTCGACGTCGACGACGATCTGTCGCACCTTGCCGCCCATGGGCAGGGGGAAGCGCGTGCCGCGCACCGACGAGAAGAGGCTGCGCACGCGCAGGTTCACGAAGTCGTAGATCTCCGCCTCGCCCAGGGTCTCGCTGGACACGGCGATCTGCAGGATGGGCACCGAGGTCGCCGACGAGCGCACGATGACCGGCGGCTGGGTGCCCGGGGGCATGCGCCGCATGATGGTCTGGGAGACGGCCGTCACCTGCGCGGTGGCCGCGGCGACGTCTTCACCCTCGTGCAGCTCGAGGCGGATCACCGACACGCCATCGAAGCTCGTGGAGTCGAGCTTCTTGATGCCCGACACGTTGCCCGACAGCGAGAACTCGCTGAAGAGCGTGATCTGCTGCTCCATCTGCTGCGCCGAGAGCCCCTGGTACGTCCACACCACGTTGATGATGGGGATGTCGACCGCGGGGAACAGGTCGGTCGGTGCGCGCCGGACCACGTCCACGCCCACCAGCACGAGCAGCAGTGAGAGCACTACGAAGGTGTACGGGCGCCGGAGCGCCAGCCGAACCAACCACATGGTCGAAGCCCTGGTTTCCCGCCGCAAGGAGCGCGGCGGGGTTCAATGCGTCAGCCGGGGCCCGAGTTGTGAGTTCAGTTCGACGCCCTGTGATTCGATTCCGTAATCAGAGCAACCCGTCGAACACGAACAGGTAGAACTGGGTCTGCTGCCCGTGGGGCGCGTCGGTCTGCTCCTTCGGGGTGCCGTTGGTCACCGCGGCGGTGACGTCCTTCCACGCGAGGCTGCCCAGTTCGCTGGCGTCGCGCGCGGCGGTCTTCGGCAGCTCCACCAGCGCGGCCTTCACGTCGGTGAGCACCAGGTCGGCGGCGGTGTCTTCGGAGGCCGGGTGGTTGACCGCGTAGCCGTTGGGGTCGCGCCACTCGCCGACGTGGTTCTTCCCGTAGGGCCACAGATAGCCGGCCACGTAGAGCTTCTTGCCCACCGCGCCCACGCTGGTGACGGCGTCCATGGCCACCACGTCCTGGGCGGTGCCGGTGAAGTGGTAGTGCTCGCTGAGCAGCTTGCCGTCGAGATCGTAGGTGAGCAGCAGGCTGTCGCCGAACTGGCGATCGGCGTGCGTCTGGGTGCCCATCAGGCCCACGCGGCCGCCCACCACCAGCTTGTCGCCCAGCACGCGCACGGTGCGGGTGTTGTTCTTGTCGTTGGTCGCGCCGGGGTTGTAGCGGCGGCCCCACTTGAAGCTCCCGTCGGGGCCCAGCTTGAAGACCTGCACGAAGGTGCCGGTGCCGTGAATGTCGGCCGCGAGGTACAGGTTGCCCGCGGCGTCGCGGTCCACGTCACACAGGGTGCTGCCGGTGCTGGCCAGGGGCGCGCTCTTCGACCACTCGAGCTTGAGCGCGTCACCCTCGACGGCGAAGCGCGTGAGCTGCCCGCGGTTCGTCTTCCCGTTCCACCCCGCGAGCACCACCGACTTCGCGTCGGCGTGAATGGAGAACACCCGGTCGTTGCTGCCCGGCGACGGGTCGAAGGCCACCAACGCCTTCTGGGCCCCGGTCGCGGCGTCGAAGCTGCCGAGGAACGAGAAGCCTTCCTCGCTGGTCTGCCCGCCGCCCGTCATGCCCGCCACGTACACGCGGTCGCCGGCCACCGCGACGGTGCTGCCGGTAGCGCCGAACTTGGCCATGTTGTCCCAGCCCGGGCGCCACACCTTCGACCACGCGAGCTCGCCGGCCGGGGTCACCTTGAAGAGCACCGCGGCCCAGGGCTCGCGCCGGCCCTTCACCATGGAGCCCATGGTCACGTAGAGGCTGCCGTCCGGGCCCAGCGCGGCCATGCGCGCCGAGGCGCCGTGCTTGCCGTCGATGTAGCCCTTGGCCCGGTCGTCGTCGGGGGTGCCGTAGGTGCGGGCCCAGGCCAGCGCGCCGTCGGGGTTGAGCTTGACCACCAGCACGTCGTTGTAGGTCTTGTCGAAGAAGCTCTTGGTCTCGCCCACGAAGTACGCAGCGCCCGAGGCGTCGACGAGCATGCTCGACAGCACGTCGTCCTGGGCGCCGCCGAAGACGCGGGCCAGGGCGGGCTCGAGGGGCGCGATGGCCACCGGGGGAACGGCCGCGACTCCCGTCTGGGCCAGCACGGGGAGTCCAACCACGGAGACGGCGACGGCCAGCAGCCAGCGACGGGTCAAGTGCAAGCAGGTGCTCCCTTGTGAGGTGGAACTGAAATGGTGTGCCAGCCCCGCGCGCGGCACCACTCAAAATCACGCGCAGTTCGTGCGCCTGGGTTGCATGCTCTGAGGATGCGCCGCACCTGGACTCTTTCGTTCCGACACCGAGGTGGGTCGGACCCGACGCGACAGGCGCTGCTGGCGGCGTTGCCCGGGGCGCAGGCCCTCGAGGGCGCGTGGGAAGGGAACCCCCGCGACTACTACTCGCGGGCGGTGACCGTGACGGGTGCGCTGGGCCCGGGCGTGGCGCTCGCAGGTCGTCTCGGGCGCGAAGGGGCGATGACCCCGGGCCCGCCCGACCCGGCCGTCCAGGACTACCGCACGCCGTCGCTCGAGCTGACCTCCGACGACGCACGCGCCCTCGATCTCGCGTGGCAGGTGCTCGCGCGGGCCCTCGACGCCGCGGGCTATGCCGACGAGACGCTGACCCAGGCCCCGATGGAAGTCCTGCGCCACCTCCAGGAGCAGGGGCTCGTCGAGCGCGTCGCGGCGCTGCGAGCCGAGGTGACCGCGGCCCTGGTGCGTGGAGCGGCGGCGCGGCCGGGGTCTGCGCTGAACTTCTCCTTCACTTCGCCCGACGACTGGGCGCGCGTGCTGGGCGCGGTGCCGCACCCCGAGCGCGTGACCGAGGTGTCGCTCAGTGGCTGCGGGCTCTCGAGCGTGCCGCCGGCGTTGCTGCGGTTCACGGGGCTGCTCAACCTCGTGCTCTCGCACAACCGGCTGCGGCGTGCGGGCGGCATCCCCGCCCAGTTGCCTGTGCTGCAGAAGCTGTGGCTCGACGGCAACCCGCTCGATGACTTCGACCTGGCCGAGCTCGAGGCCTGTCGGCAGCTCCGGGTGCTGGGGCTGCGGAGCACGAGCCTGAAGGCGCCGCCGAAGCTCGCCGGTGTCGAGGTGCAGGGGACGTTCTGAGGGGTGGTCTTTGTCGCGCGCGCTTGGCACTGCCGCGACGTGAACGCCGTGGGCCTGCGTGAGCAGCTGCTTGTGGAGGTTCGCTGCGGTGGCCTGACCTGCCGCGGCGGTGAGGCTCCACTCGTTCCTTGCGGTGCAGCCGGTGCGCAGCGAGCTCGCGGCGACGCGGCGACGCGGTGGCGACCGGGTGGGCCGCTGCTTTCCCTTCGACGGGGCATGCGGGCGTGGCGTAGCGTCCGCGCCTCTGCCGCGATGGTGGTTGGTGCCGTGCCCTGCCACGACCAGGCGGTCCCACTCAGGAGCCTGTGATGCGAAACCGTACGTCGATGAAGCGAGGGGTGTCGGCCTGGCCGGCGAGGGCCTTGGTGGCCACCCTGGTGTTGGCCACCGGTGGGGTCGCCTCTGCACAGACCCCTCAATACCAAGCAGAGCCGCAGCCCCCTCCGCTCGTTGCGCAGCCGCTTCCTGCCCCGCCTCCGCCCCAGCCGATCTATCCCGCGGCGCCCCAGCCGCTCTATCCCGCGGCGCCCGGTCCCCGCACGCTCGAGTGGGAGCCCGGTGAGCCCGTTCCGGCGGGGTACCACGTCACCACCCAGTTCCGAAAAGGCCTGGTGATTGGCGGCGCCGTGGTGTTCGGCAGCGTCTGGCTCCTGAACGCCCTGGTCGCGTCCATTGGCATCGACACCAACCAGGGGCAGGCCGCGCCCCTCTTCGTGCCGATCGTGGGGCCCTTCATCGCCATGGGGACGTTCCGCAGCCTCCAGGCGCTGGACACCTTCTTCCTCGCGCTGGATGGCCTGACTCAAGCAGGCGGGGCCGCGATGTTGATCATCGGGTTGGCGGTACCGACCCACCAACTGACGCGCAACCGCTATGCGTCGGGGCCGTGGATCTTGCCGATGCCCATGTCGTTTGGCGCCGGCAGCGCAGGGCTCGGCCTCGTCGGGATGATGTGACCGCCGACGCGCTCGGCGCCGCGTGAGCCGCTCATCGCACTGAAGGTGGCTCCTTCAGAATGACCACTCGCGCAGGCCGGCCCCCCCTCAATCGAGGTGGTTGAACACCGGCGCGCGTTGGACAGGCCATTGCACAGGGGGGGTGAACCCTTTCCAAAGGAACCCCCCATGTCCCGTCTCTCCCTGCTGGTCCCCGGTCTGCTCGCCTTCGCCCTGTCGGCGTGCGGCCCGGTCGAGATTCGCATCGGCCCTGCCGAAGGCGCCAAGCCCCTCAATGGCACGTTGACCGCACACCTCGACACCTCGGCGGCCAGCACCTTCAAGTGTGGCGACGTGATCACCGCGCAGGACAGCCTCCAGCTCTACACGGTGACCACGCGGGCGGTGACCGGCGGCTGCGAGTTCACCTTCGACCAGGACGTGGAGATCATCGGCAAGGGTGACTACGACACCATCAAGGACTTCCGCGAGGCGGTGCACTTCGTCAACCGCGTCGAGGTCGCGCTCCACCGGCTCGACTTCTACGACGACGCCGGCAACAAGTTCGACCTGGACACCCGCATCCGCGACCTCGAGCTGTGGGTGAACGGCGAGCAGGTGCTCAACATGGAGCAGGTGCGTGGCGGCCTGCCGCACACCGTGACCCTCTCTGGTTCGGGCCTCGCCGTCGTCAAGAAGGCCGTGAAGAACCGCGAGACCTGCAACATCCACGTGCTGGCCCGGGTGGTGCTGCTCGACTCCGGGACCCGCACCGGCGTGCGCTGCGAGTACGAGTCGCAGCCCACGTACATCGTGAGCACTTCGGAGATCTGATCCGCGACCGCTCACGCCGCGTGCCCAAACCGCTGCATTGCTCTAGAGGCGAGCGATGCAGCGACGAACCGTCCTCATCTGTGGCGCGAGCATCGCCGGGCCGGCGCTGGCCTTCTGGCTCACGCGCTTCGGCTTCCGCGCGGTGGTGGTCGAGCGCGCCCCCGCGCTGCGCACCGGGGGGCAGAACATCGACGTGCGCGGGGCGGCCCGCGAGGTGGCCAGGCGCATGGGCATCGAAGCGGCGATGCGCGCGGCGACCACGGGCGAGGCGGGCGTGCGCTTCGTGGATGCCGCCAACGTCACGAAGGCCGAGTTCCCCGCAGGCCAGGCAGATCGCGGGGGCCTGAGCGCGGAAGTGGAGATCCTCCGCGGGGACCTCTCGCGCATCCTCTACGAGCGCACGCGCGACGGGGTCGAGTACCTGTTCGGTGACCGGGTGATGGCGCTCAACGAGCATGAAGACCGGGTGACCGTCACCTTCGAGCGCGGCGCCGAGCGCGACTTCGACCTGGTGGTCGCGGCCGACGGCATCCGTTCCCGCACGCGCGCGCTCATCGTCGGCGACGAGCCCGAGGTGAGGCACGTGGGGCTCTACACCGCGTACCTCACCATTCCGCGCGCCGAGACCGACAGCGCCTGGGCTCGGTGGTTCAACGCGCCGGGAAGCCGCACCATCACCCTGCGCCCCGACAACGAGGGCACCACGCGGGCCACGCTCTCGTTCATGTCGCCACCGCGCGGCTACGAGCGGTTGGGTCTCGAGGAGCAGAAGGCGTTTCTGCAACAGCACTTCGCCGACGCCGGCTGGGAGGCGCCCCGGGTACTCGCCGCGCTCGCCGGGGTGAAGGACCTGTACTTCGACGCCGTGGGCCAGGTGCGTGCCCCGCGCTGGTCGAGCGGTCGCGGCGCGTTGCTGGGCGACGCGGCGTACTGCCCGTCGCCGATCAGCGGCATGGGCACCAGCCTCGCGCTCGTGGGCGCCTACGTGCTGGCGGGGGAGCTCGCGAAGCACCCCGACCATCGCGACGCCTTCGCGGCCTACGAGCGCCTCCTGCGGCCGTACGTCGACGAGGCCCAGAAGCTCCCGCCGGGGGCGCCGGGGTTGGCGAACCCGAAGACCCGCCTGGGCATCGCCCTGTTCAACACCGGCCTCAAGGTCGCCTCGACGCTGCTGCCGCTCTTCAGCCGCTTCGGGTCACCGCCTTCCGAGAAGCTCGAGCTGCCTGACTACGAGTGACGTCCAGCGCGGGCAGCCCGCTACTTCTTCACGTTCTCGCAGCGAATGGGGTACTCGTCCGAGGGGTAGCTGGAGGTCGGCGGCCCGTAGCCCTTGCCTTGCGACTGCTGGGTGAACTCCATGCGGCGCACCATGCACGAGCCGTCCTTGCCCTTGGTGGCGATGGCGGTGTGAATGGAGCGGCGCAAGATGACGCCCAGCCAGTTGCGGGTGATGGCGAAGGTCCTGTCAGTGATCACCAGCCGCTGCGGCTTGTCGCCGAACTCGTTGTTGGCGGCGTCGGCGAGCATCGCCTTCTCGAGCTTCGCGTCCTTCAGCTCGGCCTTCGGCATGCGCGCCTCGTCGAGCACCCGGCCCGCGAGCGCGTCGGACACGGCCTTCGCCTGGTCCTGGCCGGCGGTGGCGTCGTATTCGAAGGTGCCGCTGGCGCCTTCCACGCCCTTGCTGCCGTCGGCGTTGAGCACGCCCACCGTCACCAGCACCTGGTGCTTGCCCTCGGGCAACGAGGCCAGGGCCGCGGCGAGATCGCTGGTGGTGTACAGGTCGGCCACGTCCTTCACCGAGGGCGGCATGGCGATGAAGGTGGTCCAGGCCTGGCGGTGGGCAGCCTCTTCGGGCGCGACGTACCAGGCGGCGGCGCCGAGCTTCTTGCCGTCAGACTCGACGGTGATCGAGACCGTGGTGGTCGCCGCGACGTCCCCGGACATCATGCCCACCGGGTACTCGAGGTACACCACCGCGGCCAGGGGCTCGCCGGCCTTGAACGAGGCCTTGAAGTCGCCCGCGCTCTCGGAGGCCAGCTTGCCTTCGTCGGCGGTGAACAACACCTTGCCCACGTTCTGCTTGTGGAACGCGGTGCCGTAGAAGGCCTCGCGCTCCTTCGCCAGCTCGCCGCCCAGTGCCTCGAGCGCCGCCTTCTGCTTGAGACACCCGGCGTGGTTCGGGTCGAAGGTCAGGGCGTAGCCACAGGCCTTGAGGCCGCGCTTGACCTGGTCGGAGGCGACGACCAGCGAGTCCTTGCGGAAGCGCCTGGCGTCATCGAGGGCGGTCTTGGCGAGGCCGGCGAGGCGGTCGATGTCGCCGGCCAGCTTGGCGGGCAGCGCGTCGAGCGCGGCCTGCGCCTTCTGGAACCGCGCCGCCGTGGCGGGGATGGGCGAGTGAGCCAACTCCTTGATGAGGGCGATCGCCTGCGTGCCCTTCAGCTGCCCGAACTGGATGTCGAACATGCACGGGCCGGTGACCGCGGTGACGCACTCGTCGGGGCTGTGGCTGACGAAGAGGCGCTCGACGTCGTCGGGGAAGGTCACCGCCCGGCGCCGGTCCTGGTCGGCCAGGACGTCGGCGCGGCACTGCTCGAGCAGGGCGCGGTGGGGCGTGATGTCGATCTGCTTGTAGTCCCGCTCCGTCATCAGCACCTGCTGCTCGTAGCGGTCCGCGTAGTCGGCGCAGCTGCCGGTCTGTTCGCGCACCGCCTTGATCTTCTCGGTGTCGTTGCAGATGGAGCAGTACTGCTTGCGCGCGGGTTGGCCCCAGGCCACGGCCCCGGCGAGGCAAGCGACGGTGAGCAGGCGGTTGAAACGGAGACGACGCATGTGTGGAACCCCCGGTGCGGGTCGCGATGAAAGCACCGCAACAGGAAGGGACTAAAGGCCAACTCGCCGCGCCACCACGGCGACAAATTCTTGACGCGACCGTGAGGTGAACTGGTTAACAAGGCGCCCGCGATGGAGCTCAAGCACCTCAGGTCGTTCCACGCCGTCGCCGACCTGCTGCACTTCCGCAAGGCGGCGCAGCGGGTGGGGGTGACCCAGCCGGCGCTCTCGCAGCACGTGGCGAAGCTGGAGGCCGAGGTGGGCGCCCGGCTCTTCGAGCGCGATCGCCGCAAGGTGGCGCTGACGCCGGCGGGCCAGTCGTTGCGGGAAGACACGGCCGCGGTCCTCGAGCAGCTCGATCGCGCCCTCGAGTCCGCGCGCCGCGTGGGGGGGCTGCGCGACAAGACGCTCAAGGTGGGGCAGCTCCAGTACATCAGCCACGCGTTCTTGCCGCCGGCCATCCAGTCGCTCAAGCGCGCCCGGCCCGAGGTGCTGGTGGAGCTCATCGAGATGCCCACCAACGACGCGGTGTCGGCGGTGCGCGACGGGCGGGTGGACATCGGCTTCGGCATGAGCCCGGTGCCGCGGGCCGACGACCTGGTGACGCGCGCGGTGGTGCGGGGCCAGTGGGTGGTCTGGGTGCCCACGCAGCACCCGCTGGCGGCGCTGCGCGAGGTGCCGCTCGATCGCCTCGCCCAGGAGCCGCTGCTGCTCTTCGAGCGCTCGATCAACCCCCACGCCTACGATCACCTGGTGCGGTTGATCTCCAGCACCGGGCGCAAGGTGCGCATCGCCCACCACGTGCAGCAGCCGCAGCACGGGGTGCCGCTGGTGCTGCAGGGGGTGGGGTGCTTCGTGGTGGGCAGCTACGTCATTCAAGACGCGCCGCGCGGCGCCGTGTCGCGCCCGCTTTGCGGCTTCCCCAACGAGCTGGGCATCACCGCGGTGTGGAAGCCCGACGGCCGCATGGAGCTGCTGCGCCCGTTCCTCGCGGGCCTGCCCAAGCGCTGAGCCGCCGCGTCAGTACGAGCGCCGGTCGATCTTGATCTCCTCGATGATGGTCGCGGCGATCTCCTCGATCGACTTGGTGGTCGACGACAGCCAGCGCACCGATTCCCGCTTCATCATCTTCTCGGCGGCCTCGACCTCGTAGCGGCAGTTGGCCAGCGAGGCGTACTTGCTGTTGGGGCGGCGCTCGTGGCGGATCTCCGCGAGGCGCTCGGGGAGAATGGTCAGCCCGAAGAGCTTCTCGCGGAACGGGGGCAGCGCCTCGGGCAGCGTGTCGCGCTCGAAGTCTTCGGGGATCAGCGGGTAGTTCGCCGCCTTGAGCCCGAACTGCATGGCCAGGTACAGCGTGGTCGGCGTCTTCCCGCTGCGAGAGACGCCCAGGAGGATGACGTCGGCTTCCTTGAGGCCCTTCGACGACTGGCCGTCATCGTGCGCCAGGGTGAAGTTGATGGCCTCCATGCGGTTCGTGTACGCGTCCGCGTCGGACATGTTGTGGAAGCCGCCGATGGTCTGGGTGGACTTCACGCGCAGCTCCTGCTCGAGCGGCGCCACGAAGGACGCGAAGAGGTCGAGCACCAGCCCCTGCGATTGGTGCAGCACCCGGTTCATCTCGGGGTTGACCAGGGTGGTGAAGACGATGGGGCGCAGGCCATCGCGCACGCTGGCATCGTTGATCCGCTGCACCGCCGCCTGCGCCTTGCCCAGCTCGTCGACGAAGGGAATGCGCACCTCGCGGAACTGGAACTGGTCGAACTGGGTGAGCACCGAGTGCCCCATGGTCTCGGCGGTGATGCCCGTGCCGTCGGAGACGAAGAACACGCTGCGTTCGAGGCTAGAAGTAGGCATCGCTGGTCCGGCTTTCTTAGGTCGTGCGCTGGAGGTGACGGTTTGTCATAGCAGTGAGCCATGACCCAGGCTCCCGCAAGGCCGTTCGTTCTCCCGTTTCGTGAACTGCGCATGACGGACGTCGACCGGGTGGGCGGGAAGAACGCCTCGCTCGGGGAGATGTTGAGCCAGCTGGCCGCGCACGACATCCGCGTGCCCGACGGCTTCGCCACCACCGCCGACGCCTTCCGCGCGCTGCTGCAGGAGAACCAGCTCGAGGCCCGCATCGCCAAGCGCCTCGAGGGCCTCAACGTGGACGACGTGCCCGCGCTCACCGCGGCCGGCGCGGAGATCCGCGGCTGGGTCGAGCACGCGAAGTTTCCCCCGCAGCTCGAGGCCGAGGTCCGGGCCCACTTCGCCACGCTCGCGGGCGGCGCGAACATCTCGGTGGCGGTGCGCTCGAGCGCCACGGCCGAAGATCTCCCCGACGCCTCGTTCGCCGGCCAGCAGGAGAGCTTCCTGAACGTGGTGGGCATCGACGCGGTGCTCGAGCGCATGCGCCACGTCTTCGCCTCGCTCTACAACGACCGGGCCATCGCCTACCGCGTGCACCAGGGCTTCACGCACGCGGAGGTCGCGCTCTCGGCCGGCGTGCAGCGCATGGTGCGCAGTGACCTCGGCGCGTCGGGCGTGGTGTTCACCATGGACACCGAGTCGGGCTTCCGGGACGTGGTGTTCATCACCTCGAGCTACGGCCTGGGCGAGACGGTGGTGCAGGGCGCGGTCAACCCCGACGAGTTCACGGTGCACAAGCCGATGCTCGCCGCGGGCAAGGCGCCCATCGTGCGGCGCTCGCTGGGCTCGAAGCTGATCAAGATGGAGTTCGACCTCACCGCCGGCCCCGGCCCCCAGCGCCGCGTGCGCACCGTGGACGTGGCCGTGGCGGACCAGCACCGCTTCTCCCTGACCGACGCCGAGGTCATCGAGCTCTCGCGCTACGCGGTCACCATCGAGGCGCACTACCGCCGCCCCATGGACATCGAGTGGGGCAAGGACGGGCAGGACGGCCGCCTGTACATCCTCCAGGCGCGCCCCGAGACGGTGAAGTCGCGCCAGGGCGCCGACGTGGTGGAGCGCTTCAAGTTGAAGGGCAAGGGGCCGGTGCTCGCCACGGGCCGCGCCATCGGCCAGAAGATCGGCGTGGGCCGGGTGCGCATCGTGGCGTCGCCCAACGAGATGGACCGGGTGAAGCCCGGCGACATCCTGGTGACGGACATGACCGACCCCAACTGGGAGCCGGTGATGAAGCGCGCGTCGGCCATCGTCACCAACCGCGGCGGGCGCACCTGCCACGCGGCGATCATCGCGCGCGAGCTGGGCATCCCCGCGGTGGTCGGCTGCGGCGACGCGACGAAGACCCTGACCGACGCCCAGACCGTCACCGTGTCCTGCGCCGAGGGTGACACCGGCAACGTCTACGAGGGCGCGTTGCCCTTCGACGTCGAGCGCACCGCCCAGGGCGTGCTGCCCGAGCTGCCGCTGAAGCTGATGATGAACGTGGGCACCCCGAGCCTGGCGTTCGAGTTCCAGGCGATCCCCAACGCGGGCGTGGGCCTGGCGCGCATCGAGTTCATCATCAACAACGTGATCGGCGTGCACCCCCGCGCGGTGCTCGACCACCCGAACCTCGAGCCCACGCTCAAGGGCAAGGTCGAGGCGCTGGCCCGGGGCTACGCGTCCCCGCGGGCCTTCTTCGAGGAGAAGCTCGGCGAGGGCGTGGCCACCATCGCCGCGGCCTTCTGGCCCCGGCCGGTCATCGTTCGGCTCTCGGACTTCAAGAGCAACGAGTACCGCAAGCTGCTGGGCGGCGAACTCTACGAGCCGGAAGAAGAGAACCCGATGATTGGCTTCCGCGGGGCGTCGCGCTTCATCGCGCCCAGCTTCGCCACCTGCTTCGAGATGGAGTGCAAGGCGCTCAAGCACGTGCGCGAGACCATGGGTCTGACCAACGTCGAGCTCATGGTGCCGTTCGTGCGCACCCTGAAGGAGGCGCGCGGGGTGTGCGAGGCGCTGGCCAAGCACGGCCTCAAGCGCGGTGATCACGGGCTGCGGTTGATCATGATGTGCGAGATCCCCAGCAACGCCATCCTCGCCGAGGAGTTCCTCGAGTACTTCGACGGGTTCTCCATCGGCTCGAACGATCTCACCCAGCTCACCCTGGGGCTCGACCGCGACTCGGGCCTGGTGGCCGACGGCTTCGACGAGCGCGACCCGGCGGTGAAGTTCCTGCTGCAGCGGGCGATCTCCACCTGCCTGGCCAAGGGGAAGTACATCGGCATCTGCGGCCAGGGCCCTTCGGACCACCTCGACTTCGCGCAGTGGCTCATGGCCCAGGGCATCGGCTCGATGTCGCTCAACCCCGACACGGTCATCGATACCTGGAAGCGCCTGGCGCAGAGCCCGGCACCGGTGGCCGGCGCGCCGAAGTGACGAGGTCGCGCGGCTTCAACTCGCCAGGCCAGCTGCCTGCTTGAGCTTCGCGATGCGCTCGTGGAACGCGACGAGCGCCAGGTCGTCGGGTGTTGGTGGCGCCAGGGCCTTGCCCAGGAAGCCGAGCGCATCGCGAAACCGTTCGGGCAAGGTCGGCCCGAGGTGGTCGGCGCCGCGCACGCCAGGTGCGTTTCACCGTGGTTCTTCGTGACGGCCGCCGCTCCGAAACTGCGCCACCCGCTGGTCTGAAACTGATCCACTCCTCGAGAGGGCGCGCTCGCCCGGATCACCAGGCCGTCGGCGTCAGGGTCGCCGAACCGCCCGGCGCGCTCGCGCGGCCCCACGCAAGGTTGGTCGACCCGCTGCACGCGTCGCCCAGGGAGCGAGCGTCGTCGCGCGGGACGCTCAGCGCCCGGCGTCTGCGTTCATCATCACGTCGCACTCGGTGCGGTTCATGAGCAGCGCCCGCTGCTGTACGCGCGCGCGGAGCTCATCGAGCTGCGAGGGGTTTTCGACGCGAAAGACCAGGCGCGCGCCGTCGTCGAGCGGCTCCACGGTGGCGACCGAGCGGGGCACCCCGCCGTCGGTCATGGCGCGCATGCGCTGGTTGTGCTCGTCCGCCAGCCGCCGGGTGGCCGTCCGCAGTTCGATGATGCTGCCGGTGCGCGTGCGAAACGAGAGCATCGCCCCGTCTTTCATGTCGTCCGAACTGACCATCGTGCCCTTCACGTCGGGGCACTCGAGGTGTGCCGGAATGAGGACCTGACCCACGGCGACGCAGGCGGCGAACACGAGGAGCAAGAGTGGGCGGTTCATGGCGAGACAGACAGCATTTCCCGGGCCGCGCTCGCGGGGGCGTAACGACGGCCGGTTGCGGCTGTCGCCAGGTCATCTTGATGCCATGGCCTCCCCCGCGCCCATCACCACTGCACGGCACGCCACAGGGACGAGAAGTCGTCGGTCCACAGTTGCTCCGACGAGGGCGGGTTCGGGTCGGTGACCGGCAGGGCGCCGAACGCGGCCGGATCGCGGGCCAGCAACAACCACCGCGAGGGCAGGGCCCACGAGCTCGACGCCTTCTGGCCGATGACCACCGGCGTGAGGCCCAGTTCGCGGCCCACCCGCGAGGCCACCGGCACCAGCGACAGGGTGCGGTTCGAGAGGTGGAAGGCGAGCACGCCGCCCGGGGCGAGGTGCGAGAGGTAGAGCGCCATCGCCTCCCTCGTCAGCAGGTGCACCGGCACCGAGTCGCTGGAGAACGCGTCGAGCACGAGCACGTCGAAGCCGTTGGGCGCCTCGCCTTCGAGCACGGTGCGGGCGTCGCCCAGGGCCACCGAGGTGGTGGCCTTCGAGTCCTTCAAGAAGGTGAAGTAGCCACCCTCGCCCTGGGCGAAGGCCACGACGTCGGGGCTGATCTCATAGAAGCGGTAGGTGTCCCCGGCGCGGCCGTAGGTGGCCAGCGTGCCGATGCCCAGGCCGATGACGCCCACGCGGCGGGGCCCGTCGTGGGGCAGCGAGAGCAGGTGCCCGATGCCGCTCTCCTTCGCGTAGTAGGTGGTGGCCGCCTCGCGGTGATGCAGTTGCTGCGCGCCATGCACCGTGCGCCCGTGCATCAGCAGGTGCGCCTCGTCATCGCCTTCACCGGACAGCGCGACCCGCACCACGCCGAAGAAGTCGCGGCGCGCGTCGAGCACCCCGCGGCGCTGCGCGGTGACGCCCACCGAGAGCAGCGCGGCCACCATCACGGCGAGCAGGCCAAAGACCGGCCCCAGGCGTCCCCCGCGCAGCACGACCGCGAGCGTCACCAGCAGGAACACGAGGCCGAACTCGAGCTCGAAGAAGCCCGCGAAGAGGGCCGGCGCCAGCAGCCCCACGAAGATGCCACCCAGGGCGCCCCCGGTGGCCAGCGCGGCGTAGAAGCCGGTGAGCCCGGAGGCCGAGGGCCGGCTGGCGGCGAGTTCCCCGTGTGAGGTGACGCAGGCCACGAAGAGGAACGAGAGGAAGAGCAGGACGCGGAAGGGCAGGGGGAGTTCCTGCTCCACGCTGCGCAGCACCGCGATGATCAACGAGAGCACGGCGAGCGTCGGCAGGGCCCACGCGCGGCGGTACCAGCGCGCGCTCTCGAAGGTGACGATGAAGCTCGCGAGGTAGGCCACCAGCGGCAGCACCCAGAGGAAGGGGATGGGCGCGACTTCCTGGGTGAGGTGGTTGGTCACCGCGAGCAGCAGCACCACCGGCCCGGCCGACAGCGACAGCCAACGTCCCCAGTGCATGGGCTCCAGGTTGGGCGTGGCGCGCTCGACGTCCCCGGCCACGCTGCGCCCGGAGATCGCCAGGCCCACGCCCCAGGCCACGAAGCCCACACCCCACAGCCAGCCCTGCACCCGCAGCTTCGTCAGCGGCTCGAGCAAGAAGGGGTACGCCAGCAACCCCAGCAACGAGCCCGCGTTCGACACCGCGTAGAGCCGGTAGACGCTCGCGCCCTGCTTGCGCGACGCCCACGCCTGCAAGAGCGGCCCGGTGGTGGCGAGCGCGAAGTACGGCAGCCCCACCGCGAGCATCAAGGTCAGCAGGAGCCGCGGAATCGGCGCGTCACTCGAGTCGGGCCGCAGCGCGAGGCCGGGAATCACCGGCGAGCCCCACAGCGCCGCGGTCACCCCGAGCGAAAGGGTGGCGAGGACGATCAGCGCCAGTTGGGTCTGCACCTGGCGCCGCGGGGTGAGCCGTCGCACCAGCCCATGCGTCCATGCGTAGCCACCCAGCAGGAGCACCTGGAAGAACAGTTGGCACGTGGTCCACACCGCGGCCGAGCCGCCGAACCAGGGCAGCAGCGCGCGCGCCACCATCGGCTGCACGAGGAAGAGGAGGACGGCGCCCAGCGCCACGGTGAAGACGAAGTGCGGCATGCCGACGTTTCCGCAGACTCGCACACGTGGAACCCAAATGAGGGCTCCGTCGGTTGAGGTCAGGCGATGAAGATCAACAATCCCCGACCTTCGATCTCGACAAGAACGGGCAGATCACCGCGGGTGAGTTCCGCGCGTCCTACTGCCGCCGCTTCCCCGAGCTGAGCTGATCAGCGCAGCTCGTAATCCTGGCCGAACGCGCTGTCCTCTTTCCCCGTCTTCGGGTCGAAGAGGGCCACCTTGATGGAGGTCAGCGCGTCGGCCGCCATGCCCTGCTCGCCGAACGCGCTGAAGAACGCCTTGTTGGCCGGTGCGCTGGCCTTGTAGCTGCCGTCGGCCTGGCGGTGCAGGGTGACGATGGCCATGGCGTTCAAGTCCTCCACGCCGGGCCGCGAGATCTCCGCGCCTCCGAGGGGGCCCATCTCCACCACGGTGTGCTCGGGGTGCAGCTCGAGCTTCACGGTCTTGGCGCCACCGAAGAAGTTCTTCTCGTCGCGGTAGGTGATGGCGGTGACGGCCGTCTCCCAGCTCGCGGTGTGGGAGCCGGTCATCGGGCCGCCCTGGTGCACGGTCTCGAAGTCGAGCTTGCCGCTGAACACCGGGAGCGACTGCTTGCCCACGCTGCGCATGTTGCCGGGGCCGAGGTCGCGCAGCGCGTCGTCCTTCGCGGAGACGATGGCGGGGTGGTTGTGCTCTTCCCAGATGCGCGGCGCGCCGGGAGCGTCGACGAAGGCGGTGGCCTGCAGGGTCTTGAGATCGAAGCCGCGGGCCTTGAGATCCCTGGTGGGGATCTTCCCGGTGAACACGTCGTCGGCGCCGGCCTTGTTGGTGAACGTCAGTGGCACGTCGAGGGTGTGGCCCTTCGCATCGAAGAGGCGCGCGCCACCGCGGTTGGCGTGGCCGAGATCTTCGGTCTTCACGCGCAGCTGCAGCGACTGACCACGAATGGCGCTCTGCTCGATGAAGGCGGGCTTGATGGGCATGGCGCGCACCATAGCGCCGGGGCGGAAGACCGTCTCGTCGCCGCGCTCAAGAAGCCACTGCCCCTGCGCTACGCGATGACGCGCAAATTCTGCCAGCGACGCTCCCGCCTCCAGGGTGACTTCACGTCCCTCGGCTGCAACCACCTGCCGCGCCTGTCCTGCTTCCAGAACTGACGTGACCTGGCGGGCCGAGGCAGGCCTGCACCGCCTGTCTCACGTCGCGGACACAGTCCGCCGAGGCACACGGTGGGGTGGCCCGGCTCCCTGCGCGCGACCCCGGCCCGCGTCTTGCCAGTGCGGCGCCCATGCCCACCATTTCCCCCCTCACCTGCAACGCCGTCGACCCCGTGTGTCCCGAGCCCGCGAACGAGCCGTCGGCGGCTCCGCTGCCCGCACGCGACGTGCTCGCGTGCCACCCCGACACGGGCCTTCCCGCGGCGCCCGCCCCCGACACCTGTGAAGCGGTCCCGGCGTGTGCGCTCCCGTTCCTGGCGTTGCCGCCCACGGCCGAAGAGAAGATGCGCCCGGTCATCGACGCCGCGCGCGGGTTGGCGAGCCGCAGCCCGAAGCTCGGGACCGCGCTCCTCGAAGGCAAGGCGTCGGCGGAGTTCAAGGCCGGGCGCTCCGAAGAAGCCGGGGTGCTCTACCGCGAGCTGCTGAAGGCGCCCTGGGCCAGCCGCGATCGGCACCTGCTCGGAGAGTTGGTCAATGACCGGAAGGAGAGCCACGCCGACTTCAACGAGGTCTCGAAGGACATCGTGGATCACCCCCCGCTGGGCAACAAGACGACCATCGACTCGCTCGGCTTCCGGGGCAACGTGGGCTCGCTCGCCGAGAAGCGGTTGCAGCAGATTGATCAAGTCGGGCGCATGGAACTGATGCTGGGCCGCAGTGTCGAGCTGCACGACGTGCACGCCGCCCGCGACTACTTCAGGCTCTTCTCCGGTCGCGCCGACACGGGCGAGGTGGCGCGGGAGTTCCAGACGTACCTCCGCGCGGCCTTCGCGCATTCGGGTCAAGGCGTGGAATGGACTCCCTCGGTGCCGCCCGACGCGCGCGCTGGGAAGCTCTCCGCCTTGCTCTCTGATCAGCCCGAAGACGCCGCGGGTCGACGGCTCGTGGACTGCGAGGGCTTCGCCTACCTCACCGAGGCCATCCTCGGGGGCGTGGAGCAACCCAACGGGGCGCCGCGCTTCGACGTCTTCTACGCCGCGAAGCAGGGGCACGTGATCGCGACGGTCTCCGACCTGGTCGAGGGCGAGGCCTTCGCGGTGAACAACGACCGTGTCACCGAGCCGCGGGCCGCCACGTTCGAGGAACTCCCCTCGGTGGCCGCCGCGTCGCTGTGCGGGGCGCAACCCGACATCTTCCGCTTCTCCCGCAGGCCGTCCCAGGCCGAGCCGGCTGTCGACTTCACGCCTCACGCCGCTCCGGTGCTCGGCGCGCTCATCTGGAACGGGGAGCGCGTCACGGGCACGGTCGACGCGTCGCTGCGCCAGTCCTACGAGGCGTTCATTCATGCCAAGGGCTTCGTGACCCCGACGTACCGCCAGTACTTCGACTCGAAGGGAGGCGTTCCGTGAGCGACCAGGGCGGTGTGCAGCGGTGGGCCGCGACGAGGCTGGTGATGGACCTCGGCGGCCTGTGTGGCGCCTGGGTGGTTCTGCTCCCCGTGGTGTTGCAGCAGGCCTTCTTCGGCACCGAGATGGAGGACAAGTGTGACCAGGGGAACCCGCTGGCGTGGTCGGTGCTGGTGATCAGCGCCTGGGCGGTGGGCGCGGCGCTCTTCTGGAACGGCTTCTGGCCTTCGGGTCGCGCGGCAGCGTCGCCGCTTCGACGTCACGCGTGGGGGCTCGCGGTGAGCCTCGGGTTGACGGTGCTGCTCTACGGCGCGTGGTGGGGCTGGTCCTGGGCGCACGGCCTCGGCGTCGGCTGGTTCGATCGCGAGCGCGTGGTGCTGCTGGTCTTCTCCCCCGCACTCGCACTGCTCGCCTCCAGCACGGTCTTCCTCGCCGAGCGGCGAAGCGTGTGGGGCACCTTTCGCGCGCTGTTGGTGAGCTCCGCGGCGGCGCAGGGGGCGGCCTCCCTGGCGTCCGGCGTGGCGGACCGCACCGCCTTCCTCTCCGCGGAGTTGGCGTGGCTCAGCGTGTTGCCGCTGCTGCTCCTCCTGGTCTGGCCGTGGGCCCAGGCGCGGGGGACGCCGGCCGCGCAACTCGGGGCGTGGACCGCGACCGCGTTCCTCACGAGTGTTGGCCTGGGGGCCGCCGCGCTCTGGCTCCCACAACCGTGGGGGCGCTTCACCATGCCTGCGGTGTTCCTGGTGAGCGCCGCGTGCTGGCTGCTGGGTGCCGTGGTGCTGCTGCGCCAGGACTCCCGGTTCATCGCCCCGCAGTCCGCGAGCTGAACCCGACCTGCGCGTCAGCGCGGCTCACTTCTCGAAGAAGCGGTGCGAGCCACCCATGACGAACATCAACTGCGCGCGCGTCCACTTCGTGTCGAAGCCCTGGTCGTTCTCGCGCTGAAACGGTGAACTCCCGAACTGGCCCATCACCCCGAAGCCGGTCTCGAGCCCGTCCTTGCGCACCCCCAGTCCGAGCACCCCACCGTAGAGGTTGATGCGCTCTTCGATGAACTGGGCCGAGGCGCTCGAGGTGTTGGTGAAGACGCCGCCGCGCAGCACGAAGGTGTCCGAGAGGGTGATCTCCAGGCCCAGCGACGCGTCGACGTGGGCGTCTTCGCGGTGGCGGTTGCCGGCGCCCACCGTGCGCAGCACCTCGTGCGGCGCGTCGTAGTCGAGCGGCGCGTAGGCGATGAGGTCGAGGGCCACCGTCACCGCCGTCGACTGCCAGCCCAGCCCCAGGGTGAAGCGATGCGGGTAGCGGGTGTCGCCGCGGACCGTGCCCGTTTCGAACGCCTGGCCCTGGGCCGCGCTGGAGAAGGTGAGGGCCCACACGTTCTGGCTGTGCAGCACGATGGTCTCGCACTGCCAGTTCACGCCGACGCGGAAGCCGCGCGGCAGGCGCGCCAGCAGGCCGACCTGGGGAATGAGCCCGCCGGAGGTCACCTCGTTGTCGGACTGGAGCGTGGCCTGATCCGCCGGCACCGAGCCATCGGCCGAGGCGGGAGTGAAGTAGGTCGAGGTGATGGCCTGGCTGGTCTGCGCCAGGTGGTAGTGCAGCGAGACTCCGACCGAGAAGCTGTCGGTCACCGCGAAGCCCGCGCTCGCGCCGTAGAGGGTGCTCTGCTGGTCGAAGCGGGCCGACCGCGAGAAGCCTCCGTAGGTCTGCTCGAGGCCGATGGCGCGCGCGACCACCGGGGCTTCGATGGAGTTGAGCGAGGAGATGCGGAACCGGTCGGGGCTGAAGACGTGGGCCGCCACCGTCAGCCGCGGGTGCACCCGGTACGAGACGGCGAACGTCGACGGGAGAATGACGGTGCGCACGAAGGCCAGGTTGAGCTGGTCTCCCTGGTCGTTGAGCCGCTCGGTGCGGTTGAGCACGTACAGCGCGTAGACGTCGGCCGCCGCGGACACCGTGAAGCCCGGCGCCTGCACCAGCCCAGCGGGGTTGTAGTAGCCGGCGCTCGCGTCGTCGGCGATCGCGGTGAAGGCGCCGCCCAGCAGGCTGGCCCGCTCGCCGATCAGCAGGTTGCGGCCGTTGAAGAAGTCCGCCTGCGCCGTGGAGGCGACCACGAGCAGCAGGCCGACGCAGGCGCGTCTTCGGAGCAACGCACCCGGGTTCATCCCGCGGAAGCTACTTGCTGAGCACCCCGGCCACCACCAGCAGCGCGATGAGAATGCCCATCAGGCTCTCGCCGGCGATGAGCCCGGAGCTGATCGGCACCACCAACCGGTCGGCCATCGCCGGGTTCTTGCGCCGCGCCCACTCGGCCATCGCCGCGCCGATGAACATGGCGATGGCGTTGCTCCCGGGGATGACCATGGCGATGCCCAGGCCCGAGGCCGAGGGCACGTACGCCTTGAGGTGCTTGGGGGCGAGGCGCTCGAGCAAGGACAGCGCGATGCCCAGCAGCAGGCCCACCGCCGCCGCCAGGCGCGCCGACTCGGGCAGCGCGCCGATGCCGTTGGCGAAGGCCTTCGACACGCCGGCCCACACCAGGCACGACGGCGCCGGCCAGGCATCGCCACCGAGCACGCTGGGGTCGGGGATGATCAGGTTGAAGGCCGGCACCACCACCGCCGCGCCGGCCAGCACGCCGAAGAGCTGCGCCTTGGCCTGTTGCCGCGCGCTGGCGCCCAGCAGCTTGCCGGTCTTGAGCGTGGTGAGCAGGTCGGCCGAGTGGAGCCCGATGCCCCCGGTGACGTTGGCCGACATGATGTTCCCCGCGAGGTTGCCGGGCGTGAGGATGCCGAAGACCAACTGCGTCACCGGCCCCAGGGCCTTGGTGGGCGTCACGTCGGTCTCGCCGGTGACGCGCGCCGCGACGAAGCCCATGAGCACCGCGAGCGGTACGGCGATGAGCCCCGCCCAGACGGGAATGTGGAACAGCCAGCCCATGAGGAAGATGACCACCGGGCCCAGCACCGCGAAGCCCGCGGGGAACCACCAGCTGGGGCACTCCTCGGGGTCTTCCGCCGGCGCTGCGACCTTCTTGAACCCGGGGAGCATCGCCGTCAGGCCCGAGAGGCTGCGCAGCACGCTCTTGTAGTCGAGCGCGAAGCTGGTCAACCCGCTGCCCACCAGCACCGCCGCCCCCGGCCACAGCGCCCAGGCCACGATGCCCTTGTAGCCGGTGGTGGTGATGGCGCCCTGGGCGAGCAGCGCCGGGGCCAGCACCACGTAGGTCAGCCCGCCGCCCAGCAGCAGCGACCAGCCGGTGCGGAAGCTCATCAGCGCCCCGGCGGCGATCAGCACCACCTCGGTCTTCAGGGTGAGCGTCCACTCCTTGAGCGCGCGGCCCGCGAGGGTGAGGGGGATCTCGATGGCCCCGGGGATGTTGAAGGGCATCCACACGGCCTTCGCGTCGCGGAAGAACGCCACCAGCGCCCCGAAGCCGGCGGCCCAGGCCAGCGCGCGGGCCTTCTTGCCACCCTCGAGGTCGCCCCCGGCGTCCGCGCCGTGAATCGAGCGCAGCGTCTCCGCCGTGGCGGTGCCGGTGGGGAAGGGGAGCTGCTCCTCGTCGATGAGCTGCCGCTTGATGGGGATGGCGGCGAACACGCCCAGGGCCGCGATGCCCGCGAACCAGAAGATGATGGGGATGGAGGGCGGGCGATCGCTGGTCACCATCAGCAGCGCCCCGAAGGCCGCCATGTTCCCGCCGCCGGTCATGAAGCCCGCGCCCGAGGCCACCGTGGTCAGCGCGTTGTTCTCCAGCAGCCCCAGCGGCGCCTTGGTGATGTTCGCCGCGTTGAGCCCCTTGAAGACCGCCCACGCGAGGATGCAGGCGGTGAGCGTCACGCCCATGGACCAGCCCGTCTTGAAGAACACGTAGATGTTCGACAGGCACATCACCGCGCCGATGAGCATGCCGACGACGATGGCGCGGAAGGTCAACTGTGGTTGCACGAAGGGAACTCCTGGTGAGCCGGGGGGCGGACCATAGGCCCCGGGGCCGGGGCGCGGGGGCGGTTACAGCGTGTCGACGAGCTCCAGCACCTGGGCGAAGTTCGACAGCGCGCGCGTGGGCTTGAGCGCCTGCTGCCCGGTCTCGAAGACGTGGGCCGCGTGGCGCCTGGTGATGGCGCTGCTGCTGATGATGTCGAGGCGCTCGCGGTACTCGTGGCTCACGTAGGTCCCGTACTCGGCCCAGGCGTCGTGGCAGCCCAGCTCCCGGGCCACGCCGATGTCCTTCTTCACCGAGTCACCCACCACCAGCACCTCGTGGGGCTGCAGCCCGTAGGTGCTGAGGATCTTCTTGAGGCCCGCCGGGTTCGGCTTTTCCCACTCGCGGGGCAGCTCGATGGCCGGGCACGCGGCCTCGTAGGCCCCACGCTCGTTCTTCAAGAGGATGTCGGGCGCGACCAGCTTCGAGCCGTCGGGCCCCTCGGGGAAGGTGAAGCCCGGCATGGTGTAGAGCGCGGTGAGCCAGCCATCGAGCTTCATGTGCTTGACGCGCTGCTGGGCGGGATTGCGCGGGGCGTCGGTCAGCGCCACCACGATGACCCGCTTTTCCTTCAGCGCGGTGAGCGTCTCGACCACGCCCTTGTAGGGCTTCAAGTACTTCTTGCGGGCGGCGGAGAAGGCGGTGCGCGCCGGGTCGATGATCAACTTGTCGAAGCTCGCGAACTCGGGGAACTCGGCGTAGATCGAGCTCTCCTGCAGGGCGAAGGGGTACTCGTTCGACTCGTACTTCGTGTAGACGTTCTTGAGCGACTGCACGACCTTGATGCGGGGGAAGCCGGTCGCCTCGACCACCGCGTCCACCATCGCCTCCACGGCGGGCACGATGTAGTCGATCCACGAGTACAGCGTGTTGTCCATGTCGGTGACGACGAGGCGGATGGCCATGATGGGCCGCGCGCATACACGGTTTCGGGCCCCGTCGTCAGCGCGCTCAACCGGCCCGCGAGTGTGGCATCTTGCGCGCCCTGCGCATGTGGCAACTGCTCATCAACGGTCCTGGCTACTTCGACACCGCGTACGACCTCCCGGAGGGCGTGACGCAGGTCGGTCGCGCCGACGAGAACGACATCGTGCTCTCGGGCGATCTCGTGTCGCGCAAGCACTGCCGCATCCATGTCAAGGGTGAGGGGGTCGTCTTCGAAGACCTCGGCAGCCGCAACGGCACGCGGCTCAACCAGGAGACCGTGGTGGGCTCCGTCGAGCTCAAGCCCGGGGACGTGGTGGGCATTGGCGAGAACGCGCTGGCGCTCAAGCGGCTGCGCAACGCCGAGGCGTTGACCACCGAGATGATCGACACCGGCGCCGGCGGCAAGGTCAAGCGCTTCGGCCGCGGGGTGGACATCAACGAAGCGGTGATGCTGGCCCGCGACATCAAGGAATCGAAGGTGCTCCGCGCGCTGGACAACTTCGCGCCCTTCGAGCTCTCCGAGCCCCCGGTCGGCACCGGCGCCTCGGACACCGACGAAACCGAGGGCCACACCGGCGAGAACCCGCTCGACGAGGAACCCTCGCGCGTCGCGGTGCAGTCGCTGGTGCTGCTGTACCGCGTGGCCGAGTACCTGGCCCGCGCGCCCACCTTGCAGGCCTTCCTCGACGAGACCTGTGACCTGGTGATGAAGCGGGTCAACGCCACCACCGGCGTGGTGCTGCTCAAGCACAGCTCGGGGGTGATGGTGCCCGCGGCCGTGCGCCACGAGCAGAAGCTCGCGCGCGGCGAGGTGCCGGTGTCCGATGCCATCCTCGAGGCCGCGCTCTTGAAGGGCCAGGCCATCGCCGTGGGCAACGTGCACGACGACAGCCGCTTCGCCGGCCGCGACTCGGTGGTGCTCTACGGCATCGACCAGGTGCTCTGCATTCCCATCGGGACCCGGGCACCCTTCGCCGGCGTGCTGTACCTGAACCGCACCCGCGCCGACGCCGAGCCCGTGGAGGGCCTGCTCGACGTGTGCACCGCCATCACCCAGCTGCTCGAGACCGGGGTGCAGAAGTTCCAGGCGGCGCCCGGCGGGCCCGCGGTGGACAAGCTCAAGCTGGGCTTCGAGCGGCTCCACGCGCCCGAGGTGGCCGAGCGCAAGGTGGGCGAGCTCCGGGCGGCGGGCACGCGCATCAACCAGGTGGTCGAGGCCACGGGCACGGTGCTCTACGCCGAGCTCGCGGGCCTCGCCGCGGCCGCGCCGAAGCTGGCCGCCGAGCGCCTCGCCGACACGCTGGCCGAGTGGCAGCGGCTCGCCACGCAGTTGATCATGAGCTTCGAGGGCACCATCGACTTCGTGTCCGGCGACGCGGTGCGCGCGGTGTTCGGCGTGCCCTACGCGCGCGGCGACGACGCGATCCGCGCGGTGCGCGCGGGCATGGCCCTGAAGGCCGAGTGGGAAAAGCTCTCCCTGAAGCGCGGCGCCAGGGAGCGGTTCCTGGTGCGCGGCGGCCTCACCACGGGCCGGGTCATCGCCGGCGCGGTGGGCACCGAGGCGCGCCTCGACTCGGTGCTGCTGGGCGAGCCGGTGACCATCGCGCAGCAGGTCGCGGCCTCGGCCGACCCCGGGCAGTTGCTGCTGACCGGCAAGGCCCTGGCCCACGTCGGCGCGCGCTTCGACGTGACGCCGCTGGGCGAGCGCACGCTGCCGGGCCTCAAGGCGAAGGTCGCGGTCTTCGAGGTGCTCGACGAAGACTCGGACTCCGGCACGCTCTCGGGCATCCGCTAACTCTGTTGCGCCGCGCGGGCTGGTGGGCTCTAGAAGCCCCCATGCCCATCGAAATCGGTAGCAAGCTCCCCGACGCGACCCTCTACGAGTCCACCGCCTTTGGCGACGCGTGCCCGCTCTCGCCTGAGAAGGTGCAGGTCTCCGTCGCCTCGAAGGGGAAGAAGATCGTCATCTTCGGCCTGCCCGGCGCGTACACCCCGACCTGCTCGGCCAAGCACCTGCCCGGCTACGTCGAGCACCTCGCGGACTTCAAGGCCAAGGGCGTCGACGAGGTGTGGTGCGTGTCGGTCAACGACGGCTTCGTGATGGCCGCCTGGGGCAAGGAGCTGGGCGCCTTCGGCAAGGTGCGCCTGCTGGGCGACGGCAGCGCCGACTTCGCGCACAAGCTCGGCCTCGAGAGCGACCTCTCGGCGTTCGGCATGGGCATGCGCATGCAGCGCTTCTCGCTCTACGTCGCCGACGGCGTCATCAAGCAGCTCAACGTCGAGCAGGGCGGCAAGTTCGAGGTCAGCGACGCCGAGACCATGCTCAAGCAGTTGAGCTGAGTCGACTGGGGGTAGGCTCGAGGGACCCATGCACCGCGCCCTGGGTCTCTCGTGCCTCCTCGCGTCGTCCGTGGTCCTCGCCAGTTCGCCGCCGGCCCCGGTGGCGGCCACGCTCGAGACGCCCGTCACCCTGGTGCTGGGGGGCGCGGCGACGTTCGGACAGTTCATCGTCATCTACCAGCGCGTGGTGAACGACTCGCGGTGCCCGGAGAACGCGCGCTGCATCTGGGCCGGCTCGGTGAAGGTGCGGCTCTCGGTGGGCACGGTGACGGCCACGCCCCGGGAGCTCGACCTCGAGCTCATGCGCCCAGACCGACCGCCCTCGGTGGAGCAGGATGGCTACCGGGTCACGGTGCTCGGCGTGTCGCGCTCGGGGGAACAGCTCACCTTGAAGGTGGCCCGGGTCACCCCGACGAAGTGAGCCGCACGCCCGGCCTCAGACGCCCGAGATCAGCACGTCGATCGCCGCGAGGATCTCCGCGCGGTGCGCCGCCAGGGACGAGACGCGCTGGGTCAGCTTCTCCGCTCGAACTGCGCCCATCTGCTGCGTCATCAACACCACCGCCACGCGCTCCACCGTCCAGACCGGGTTGAGCCGCGTCACCACCGCGCCGCCCAGCGCACTCTTCCGGGCCAGCGGAATGACCAGCCTCGTCGACAGGCGGTCCAGCAGGTCATGCTGCACGACCACCACCCAGGGCCAGTCCTTCGCGCCGCTGGGGTTCTTGAAGACGTCGAAGCGATTGATCACCACTCGCGTTCGTCCTCGTTGAAGACGCCGGCACGCTCGACGAAGCGGTCGTAGGCGACGAAGGCGGCTTCATTTTCCTGAAGCCATTTTCGCCGCCGCGCCTCGGCGACCACCTCGCGCAGGCGATCCTCGAGCAGCCGCGAGAGGTTGAGATCGACGTCGAGACTGCGTGCCTCGTCGATCAGCGCCGCATCGACGGACACGTTCGTTGCCCGGCGAGTCACGCCATGCGCAGGTGCCATGCGCATACGCTACGCGCACCCGGCCTGCGGCTTCAAGGCGGGGCGAGCCGGGTGGGGCGCCTCACTTCACGTCGTAGGTCTTGCAGGCGCCGCCGCAGGTGACGACGGCGGAGGCGACGCTCCGCTCGTAGCGGCAGACGGTGCCCGCGGGGCAGGCGCCGGACCCGTCGCCCACGCACCCGCTGGTCTCGGCGCCCGGGCACCCGGCGGGGTTGCTGGCCACGGCGCGCCACGGGTCGTCGGCCGCCGCGTCGGGAACGGTGCTCATCGCCCCGCACCCCGCGAGCGCCAGCAGCAGCGCCGCCCTCACCACAACGAGGCGGCGTCGGCGTAGACCGCGGTGCACTTCTTCTTCGCCAGGGCGACCTGCGCGGCCGGGGTGACGAGGCGCAGCTCGGCCACCAGCGGCAGGAGGTTCGCGTTGTCGTGGCGCGCGCAGGCCGCCTCGATCACCAGGGTGAGCCCCTGGCTGCGGGCCGATGGCGTCTGCAGCTTGAGGCGCATGGTGTTGCGCGAGTCCCACAGCCCGTCCCAGTCCGACTTCGCGGCCAGTCCCCGGAGCCGCTCGAGGACCTGCAGCTCGGCCTCGGTCGGCGGGACCTCGGGCTTCGGCTTGAGCGGCGCCACCACCGCGAGGCCCGCGTCGGGGGGAGCCCCGGCGTCGAAGTTCTCGGGCACCGCCGCCACCACCGCCGGCGCCTCACCGGCGTCCATGGGCCCCGCGTCGCGCACGAAGTTCCCGTCTTCGAGCATCACCCAGCCGGCGTCCACCATGCCCGCCCGGTACACGGCGCGCTCGGCCCAGTTGTCCATGCGCACCTTGACCACGATGGCCGCGAGCAGCACGGCGCCGACCACCAGCGAGGTCATCACCTTCTTGCCCGACACCGTGCCCGCGCTGTCCATGGGCGAGGGCGCGTAGCCCGGGGCCCCGGTCACCGGCGCGGCGCGGGTCTTCCCGGAATCCATCGAGGGGGTGGCCGACATGCCGGGGCTGAACACGCCGCTCGACTCGTCCTGCGCCACCTCGGCGAGGCCCTGGCCGGTGAGCTCCTCGACGAAGGCCTCGATGCCCGCGGTGCGCTTCTCGCGGTCCTTTTCCAGCGCGTGCTCGACGGCGTCGACCACCTTCTTCGGGAGATCGGGGCGCAGGGACGCCAGCGGCGGGTGCTTCTCGTAGGCGATGCGGAAGACGACCTTGGCGATGTTGTCCGCGGAGAAGGGCGCCTTTCCGGTGAGCAGCTCGTAACAAATGCTGCCCAGCGAGAAGAGGTCGCTCTGGGCGGTGACCTCCTTGTTGTTGCCCAGGGCCTGCTCGGGCGACATGTACAGCGGCGTGCCGATGAGCACCGAGTCGGTGGTCTGCACGGTGTTCGAGTCGCGCATCTTGCTGATGCCGAAGTCGAGCACCTTGACCTGGTCCCCCAGGGCGGTGGGCACGAGGAAGATGTTCTCGGGCTTGAGGTCGCGGTGCACCACCCCGGCCCGGTGCGCGGCCTGCAGCGCGGCGCCGACCTGGCGCATGATGAGCACCACCTGCTCCAGCGGCAGCGTCTTGCCCTTGACCCGCGCGGCCAGGCTCTGGCCCTTCAGGTACTCCATCACCAGGTACGGCTCGCCCGTGGGCAGGGTGCTGAAGTCGCTGACGTGGACGATGTTCGGGTGCTCGAGGCGGGCGGCGATCTCCGCCTCGCGCTTGAAGCGGGCGAGCGCCTCCTGGGGCAGCTGGCGGTCGACGTGCAGCACCTTGATCGCCACCTGCTTGCCGGCGAGCCTTCGGTGCGTGGCCAACCACACCTCGCCCATGCCTCCCTGGCCGAGCTGGCGTTCGATCTCGTAGGTCTCTGCGATGACGACGCCGGGTGAGAGCGGCGCAGTGGCTTCGGTCATGGCGCCGGGCACCATACACGCCCGCCGTCGCTGGAGTTCGGGAACCGTTCATCGCAGATTGGGCGTTCCCCATGACCATGCTCTCCACTGCCCTGCTCACCCTCGCGCTGGCGCAGTCTGCGCCCGGGGTCGTCGACGCCGGCGTCTTGCGCGACCGGCTGCTGCTGCTCACCGACGGCCAGAAGCACTACGTGGCCGTCGACCCGGCGAACCCCCTCGGCGTCGATCTCTTCAGCTCGGGTGACGGCACGCTCTTCGCCCGCGTGCCGGTCATCGGCGGCGGGAGCACCGGCACCGAACAGTGGAGCGTGGCCATCTGGGACCCCCGCGTGCGCCACGGCGGCAACGCGCTGGCCAGCGTGGACATGCGCGAGTCGGGCAAGCGCTACAGCGTGTCGTGCGCCCGGAAGGACACCGCGCTCACCCCGGTGCCCGCCGAGGAGGCGAAGGTCGTGTTCGCCGCCGCCACCTTCGTGGAGCCCACGTGGACGCGGCAGCCCGAGAAGCTGCTGCGCGACGAGACCGGCGTGTACTACCTCGTCGACCGCTTCCGCTCGAAGGACCCGAGCGACCGCCGCGACTTCCGGGTGTTCGTGGGCCGCAAGGGCGCGATGAAGCAGCTGCCCCTCAAGGACATCGTCGACGACAACCAGGGGATGATCCTCGAGACGAAGACCGGCGACCTGCGGCTGGTCACCAGCGCCGAGGGCAAGCTCGAGGGCAAGTGGCTCCAGGGCAAGCGCAGCACCACGCTGCTGGAAGTGGACCTCTCGCGCTTCGACACCGGCCGGATGATCTACATGGACCTGGGGCCCTACTCGAGCCAGCGCCTGGGCACGCCCTGCGACGACTTCATGTGAGCACGGTCATCAGCTCGCGCAGCGCGTTGACCTGCTGCAGCGTGCGCGCGAGCTGCTCCAGCGTCACCGGCTTGATCAGCGTGTCGTTCATGCCCGACGTGAGGCAGCGGGCCAGCTCCTCGGGCATGGCCGAGGCGGTCAGCGCCACGATGGGTACCAGGGCCACGTCGCCGTCGAGCTGGCGGATCTTCTCGGTCGCCTCGAAGCCGTCCATCACCGGCATGTGGCAGTCCATCAACACCAGGCACACCGGCACGCGCTGCACCAACTCCAGGGCCTCGGCCCCGTCGTGCGCCACCAGCGTGCGGTAGCCGCACTTCTGCACCAGCCCGCACGCCACCTTCAGGTTGATGGGGTTGTCGTCGACCACCAGCACCGGCAGCGTGGTCAGGGCCTCGGTCGGCGGGGTGGCCGCGGTCTCCACCAGGGCCATCAGCGACGGGGGCAGGGTCACCGAGAACGAGGCGGTCGTGCCCTCGCCCTCCTGGCTCTCGATCTCCAGCGTCCCGCCCATCAGCTCCACCAGCTGCCGCGAGAGCGCGAGGCCCAGGCCCGTGCCGCCGAAGCGCCGGGTGGTGCCGGCCTCGGCCTGCGCGAAGGCGGTGAACAGCGAGGGCAGGGTGGCCCGGGGAATGCCGATGCCGGTGTCCTTCACCGCGAAGTCGTAGTGCTCGCCGCTCAGGGCGACCGTGACCTGCACCCGGCCCTTCGGGGTGAACTTGATGGCGTTGCCGAGGAGGTTGGTCAGCACCTGGCGCAGCCGCATCGCGTCGCCGCGCACCGCCCGGGGCATGGACGGGGGCAGCGTGAGCTCGAACTCGAGCCCCTTGGCCCGCGCCACCGGCCCGTGCAGCGCGGCGAGATCCCTGAGCAGCGGCTCCAGCTCGAAGTCCGTGGGGTCGAGCTGCATCTTGCCCGCCTCGACCTTCGACATGTCGAGCAGGTCGTTGAGCAACACCACCAGGCTGCGGCTGCTGCGCTGCAACAACTCGAGGTGCTCCCGCTGCTCGGCGTCGACGTTCGAGCGCAGCAGCAGTTCGGTCAGGCCCAGGACCCCGTTCATCGGCGTGCGCAGCTCGTGCGAGACGTTGGCGAGGAAGTTCGACTTGCTCTGGTTGAGCTGCTCGGCGTCGGCCAGGCCGTGCTGGCGGGTGCGCTCGAAGAGCGCGGCGAGCACCACGAAGGCCAGCACCAGGCCCAGGCCCCGCAGCAGGGTGAACATCGGGCCCGGGTGGAGCCAGGGGGTGATGAGGCCCCGGGCCCTCAACAGCTCGAGCCCCAGCACCAGCACGGCGTCGAAGGCGAGCCACCGCAGGCCGGTGCGCAGGCCGAGGCTCATGATGGCCAGGGCGCACACCACGCCGTACCAGGCCACCGTGCCGGCCTGCAGCAGGTCTTCCCCGGCGATGGCCACGCTGATCAGCAGCGTCGAGGCGCCGATCAGCACCTGCCCCGCGGCCCGGGTCGTGGCCTGCAGCTGCAGCAGGGCGAAGCAGGCGACGGGCGCGGTGAGGAAGATCAGCGCCGGCACGGTGCGGTCGAGGTGCCCCGCGACGATCGAGGTGAGCAGGTGCGCGGTGACGAACACCAGCGCGAACGACGCCCCGCCGGCGATGACCAGCGCGCTGCGGCGGCCTTCGGGCGACGCGCGAATGCCCGGGCTCAGCCACCGGCCCCAGGCCTCGGCCACCGCGGTCCTCACCAGGCGCCCGGACCCCGACCCAATCGGTCGATCGCGCCAGTGGGCAGGTGCGTGGGCTCGTTCATCGCGCTAACTAGGCCTCCGGCGAGGGGTGATGGCAGAGAAGCTGATTTTTTCACAGACGTTCGAGGGGCTCCTGCGCTCGCTGGGCGGCGGGAAGATCTCGCCACGTCTGGCCGCCGGGCTCAAGGAGCGCGGCGTCGATCCCGGAAAGCCCCTGCTCCCCGCGTACCCCAAGGAAGACTTCACCGCGGTCATCACCTTCCTCGCCCGCGAGCTGCACCCCGGGCTGCCCGTCGACGCGGCCATCACCCAGATCGGCCGCGGCTTCATGGACGGCTACGGCGAGACCATGGTCGGCCGGGCCATGCTGGCGATGATCCGCCTCATTGGCCCCAGGCGAACCCTGGAGCGGGTCACCCGGCAGTTCCGCACGGGCAACAACTATTCAGATACCCGGCTCACCGAGCGCGGCCCCTGCGAGTTCGACCTGTGGGTCAACGAAGTGATCATCCCGGGCTGGTACGTGGGCATCATCGGCCGCGGCGTCGAGCTGTCGGGCGCCAAGGACGTGAAGGTCGAGCTCGTCTCGCAAGACGCGGCAGGCGGCACCTTCCGCGTGCGCTGGTCGAGCTGAAGAAGCAACTGCGAGGCATCGTGCGGCGAGAATGTTGGTTGGTGCGGTGCGGAGCCATTGGGTGTTCAATCCGCGCACTCTTGATCCCATGAACCAGGGCCAGACCAGCCAGCGTTTGAGGCCGTTCAAGCCCCAGGTCTTTGGGAGGTACACCCTTCTCATGCCCCTCTCCACGGGTGGCATGGGGGAGATCTTCCTGGCGCAGCTCCAGGGCTCGCACGGCTTCGACAAGCTGTGCGTCATCAAGAAGATCCTCCCGCACTTCGCGCAAGACCCCGACTTCGTCAGCCGCTTCGTCGACGAGGCGCGCACCCTGGTGAAGCTGTCGCACGGCAACATCGCCCAGGTGCTCGACATGGGCATCAACGAGGGTGAGCCCTACATCTCGCTGGAGTTCATCGACGGCAAGGACCTGCGCCGGGTGCTCTCGCGCATGCGGGAACGCAACCTGCCCCTGCCGCTCTCGTTCGTGCTCACGGTGATGACCCGGGTGCTCGACGCCCTGGCCTACGCGCACCGCAAGCGCGGCGACGACGACGGCGAGCTGAACCTCGTGCACCGCGACGTGAGCCCCCAGAACGTGCTCATCAGCTACGAGGGCGAGGTGAAGGTCATCGACTTCGGGTTGGCCAAGTCGGCCCTCTCGCTCTCGAAGACCAACCCCAGCATCGTGCTGGGCAAGTTCATGTACATGTCGCCGGAGCAGGCGCGGCACAAGACGGTGGACCGCCGCAGCGACCTGTACGCCGCGGGCCTGTGCCTGTGGGAGCTGGTGGCCGGCAAGAACCCCTTCGACGACGTCCCCCAGGGCGAGCTGATGGCGCGGGTGGCGAGCCCGGTCATTCCCCCGCTCAACAGCGTCGAGCCCCTGTGCCCCGCGGTGTTGTCCGACGTGGTGGCGAAGGTGCTCTCCGTCGACCCCGCGCAGCGCTTCCAGACCGCCGAGGAGTTCCGCGGCAAGTTGCAGCTGCTGCTCCAGGACATCGACCCGCAGGCCGGCGCCGAGAGCACCTCGCGCTTCATGCGCGACGCCTTCGCCGCCGAGTACACCGCCGAGCGGAAGATGCTCACCACCGTCAAGGAGCAGGCCCGGGCGCTCCAGCCCGACGACCTGGTGCACGCCGAGGCGAGCGAAGAGACGGTGGACAACGCGCCCTCGCCCTTCGCGCCCCGGCCCACGCCGCTGGCCGTGCCCGCGGTGCTGATGGACGACCTGACGCCTGCCGCCAGCCAGCTGGGCCTGAACCCCGAGGCGTTGTCCTTCGCGCCCACGCGCAAGGCGAACAGCGCCACGCCCCCGCGCGGCAAGGGCGCGGTGGAACACGAGAAGGAGACGCACCCGGCCATCGCCACCCGGCCCTCGCCGCCCCGCGGGGCCCCGGCCTCCAGCGCAGGCTCGCTGCCCATTCGCGCCCGGGTGCTGGCCAAGAGCTTCGACCAGGAAGCCACCGAGGCCGCCACGCCCGCCATCGCCGAGCCCGAGCCCGAGCCGCTGCCGTCCATCGTCATCGACGGGCTGCCCTCCGAGCCGGTGCGCACCGAGCTGGACATGCCCGCGCAGCAGGGCGTGGCCCCCGCGCCGCGCAGCTCGAAGGCCTCGCTGGGCAAGCTCGAGGCCGCGAAGAAGCCCGCCCGGGGTCGCCCGCCGTCCGAGAAGCCGAAGCCCCGGGAACCGAAGGCCGAGCGCACCGCCGAGCGCCCCCGGGCCGTGCGCCCGCCCGCCGGGCCCCAGCGCACCGACACGATGATCATCCGCAACCCGGTGGCGGACACCCCGGCCGGTGAGCTGGCCCCGGTCACCACGCCGCGGGGCGGGTCGAAGTGGGTGTGGTTCGTGTTGCCCGCGCTGACCATCGCCGCGGTCACCGGCTTCATCGCCTGGGACGTCCTGCGTGACCGCCAGTTGCGTGAGCAGCGGGCCGCGGAAGAGGCCGCCGAGGCGCAGCTCGCCGCCGAGCCGCCCGCCGAGGTGACCCCGGTGAAGGAGCCCGCGCCGGAGGCCGACCCCACGCCCAGCGAGCCGGCCCCGGTGGCCGACCCCGCGCCCCGCAAGAAGGCGCCGGCGCCCGTGAAGAAGGCCGTGGCCGGGGGCACGCCCGGCGAGGTGGCGCTGCGCGCGCTGCAGGCCGACTACGAGCGCCTCGTCGACGAGGCGGTGCAGCGCAAGTTCCGGCTGCAGGTCTCGGCCTTCGAGGGCGAGGTGCTGCAGCGCGGTGAAGACCCGGTCTTCGTGAAGAAGGTCGAAGCCCTGCACGCGCAGGTGAAGACCGCGCTCTCCAAGCAGCAGTAGGAAGGCGCCATGCCGACGACGGCGCTCCTCGACTTGCAGTCCCTCACGGCGGGCTACGGCCCGACGCCGGTGCTGCGCGAGGTCTGCCTGCAGGTGAAACCCGGCGAGGCGTGGGTGGTGCTGGGGCCCAACGGCGCGGGCAAGTCGACGCTGGTGCGCGCGGTGATGGGGCTGGTGACGCCCACCTCGGGCACGGTGCACGTCGTCGAGCTGCCGGTGCCGGGCACGTCGGCCCGCGAGCTGGCGCGCGTGGCCGCGTGGGTGCCGCAGACCCTCGACGACGACACGCGCTTCACCGGCCTCGAGCTGGCCTTGATGGGCCGCGCGCCGTTCCTCTCGGCGTGGGGCGTGCCGGGCGCGGGCGACGAGGCGAAGGCGCGCGAGGTGATGCGCGAGCTGGGCGTGGAGCACCTCGCCTCGCGGCCCCTGGCCGAGGTGTCCGGGGGCGAGCGCCGCCGGGTGTGGCTGGCCCGGGCCCTGGTGCAGGCGCCGCGACTGCTGGTGCTCGATGAGCCGACGGCGTTCCTCGACGTGCGCCACCAGGTGGAGACGCTGCGCGCGGTGAAGCGCCGGCTGGGCGACGGGCTGGGCGTGCTCGCGGTGCTGCACGACGTGAACCTCGCGGTGCACGTCGCCACGCACGCGCTGCTGCTCAAGGACGGGCAGGTGCTCGCGCAGGGGCCGGTGGACGACGTGCTGACCCCCGAGCGGCTCTCCTCGCTCTTCTCCATCCCCATGCACCTCGCCACCGACGCCGAGCGCGTCTACGTGCCCCGCTGGGACGGCCCATGAAGGCCTGGCGCTGGGCGCTGCTGGGGTCCCTGGCGGTGCACGCGCTGTGGTTCTGGTCTCTCACCAGTCCGCCCGCGCCTCCGCCGGGAGAGCGCGTCGGGGAGCGGGGACGGCCCACCGGGGTCTTCACCCGCGTGTCCCTCGCCTCGCGCGCGGCCCCACCGTCCCGCGCCGAGGCCCCGGTGGCCCCAGCGCCGCGCCCCACCACGCGCGTGCTCACCGCGCCCGAGTCTCCCGAGGCGCCCCGCGTCCTCGAGTCACCCGCCCCCGCGGCAGGTGACGGCGAAGCGCCCGAGGGAACCGGAGCCCCCGCGGGCCCCTCCGCCGGAACGGGAACGGGCACGGAACCGGGGGACGGCGCGCGCGGCGACGGCCTCGCCTCGCCGGCCGCACCAACCCCGGAGCCGCCGAAGACCGAGCCCCGCATCGACGTCACCGGCCTGGTGCACGCCCGCCTCGCGGCGATGGCCGAGCGCTGCTACCCGCCTGCGGCGAGGCGCTTCCAGCAGCGGGGCACCGTCGAGCTGCACTTCTGCGTCGACGCCCGCGGCGCGGCCGCGTCGAGCGAAGTCACGCACACCAGCGGGGCCGAGCTCCGCGACGCGGCCGCGCGGGGCTGCGTCGTCGACAGCGCGGCGCCGTTCCCCGCCGAGGCTTCGGGCCGCTGCTTCGCGGTGCCGGTGCGCTTCGGCGCGAAGTGACCGCTTCTCAGTACACGTCGTATTTCTTGCGCAGCGCCTCGTGCTCTTCGGCGTTGCGCGAGGGGTGCAGCTGCTTCTGAGCGTCGTGCAGGTAGTACATGAAGTCCCCGGGCACGGGCTTCAAGGCACCCTCGAAGGACGAGAGCGTCGGCGCGCCGATGGGCGTGGGGGGCAGGCCCTTCTTGTGGCGCGAGTTGTACGGGTCGTTCTGGTCGCGCAGCTTCACCAGGAAGGCACCGCGGTCGTTCCACTCCTTGAGCTCGTAGCGGCTGGTGGCGTCGACGCCCAGCGGGTACCCGAGGTCGATGCGCCGCCAGAGGATGCCGGCGACGATGGGCCGGTTCGAGGGCGTGGGCTCCTCGCGCTCGAGCATCGAGGCCATGGTGACCAGCTCGTGGAGCGAGCGCTTGAAGCCCTTCACCTCGGACTCCAGCGGCGTGAAGACGCGGGCGGCGAACTGGTCGAGCTGCTTCTGCACCAGCACCCGAGGGTCGACGCGGCCCTTGGGCAGCAGGTACGTCTCCGGGTACAGGTACCCCTCGAGCGTGCCCTCGGGGAGCGTGAAGGGCGCGGTGTAGCCCACGCGCGACGAGGCGGCCTTCAGGTAGGCCCCGGCGTCGGCGCGGCCCGCGGCGGCGAGCGCCTCGTCGACGTCGCGCAGGCGCCAGCCCTCGACCACCACGAAGGGCTCGTCTTCGGCGAGCGGCGGCTTCTCGAGCGCGGTGGCCAGCTCCATGGGGGACAGCGACCGCGAGAGCTTGAACTTGCCGGCCTTGAGCGAGAGCCCACCGCGCTGCCACACCACGAAGCGGAACACGGTGGTGTCGGGCACCAGGCCCTGCTGTCGGAGCAACACGCCCACGCTGCGCGCGTTGGCCCCCCTGGGCACCTCGAGCTCGACGTCGGTGCCCCCCGGGCCGGGCGCAATGGAGAGCGAGTGCATGCGGAAATAGAAACCACCGACGCCGAGGGCGCCCAGCAGGCCGAGCACGAGGAGGACGAGGACGAGACGCTTCACGGCGCGCAGCGTAAACGAACATTGCGCTTCGGGTTGAATCACTGCTCGGGCACAAGGGCAGGCCATGCACTTCACCCGCGCCCCCTCGCTCTCCCGCCTGTACGCGCGGGTGCTCTTCGCCCGGAAGCCCGGGCTGGTGCCCGAAGGCCACGCGGTGCCGCGCCTCGAGGCCACGCTCGACGGGGTGCGCCTCGACGGGCCCCGGCTCGTCCAGTACCGGGCGCTGTGTGGGTGGCGCGACGCGTCGGTGCCGTTGACCTGGCCGCACGTGCTGGCCAGCGGGCTCCACCTGTCGATGTTGTCCTCCCCCGAATTCCCGGTGCGCTTGCTGGGCCTGGTGCACCTGCACAACCGCATCGAGCAGCGCGCGCCGCTGAACCCGGCGATGGCCGGCTCCCTCGTGGCGACCCTCGAGGGGCACCGCGAGACCGAGCGGGGGCAGGAGTTCGAGTTGCACACCCAGCTGCGCGTGGGCGACGCGGTGCCGTGGGTCGAGGTCTCGACCTTCCTCGCGCGAAGGGCCCGCGGCGGGGCGAAGCCGAAGGTCGTGCGCGAGCCGCGCCCCCCGGCGACGAAGACGGTGGAGTTCGAGGCGCCCGCGGGCCTGGGGCGTCGCTACGGCCGCCTCGCCGGCGACCTCAACCCCATTCACGTCAGCGACCTCACCGCGAAGCTCTTCGGCTTCCCCCGGGCCATCGCGCACGGCATGTGGTCGCTGGCGCGCTGCGCAGCCGAGCTCGACACCGCGCGGGCGTGCACCCTCGAGGCCCAGTTCAAGCTGCCCCTCTTCCTTCCCTCGCGGCCGGTGCTGGAGATCTCGGGTGAGCGCTTCACCCTGCTCGACGCCCAGCGCGAGAAGCCGCACCTCACCGCGACGCTGACCCCAGCGGAGTCCCCATGAACGACGACCTCGAGCCCGGCTGCCTCGCGCGGCTCTTCAGCGACCAGTCCCCCGACGCCTTCCTCGACGGGCACTGGCCGGATCGACACCTGGTGTGTCACGGCCCGCTGGAGCGTCTCGGGGCCCTCGCCGAGCTGGAGGCGTTCTCGAACCTCGACGTGTTGCTGCGGACCTACCGCGACAAGGTGCGCATCGCGTTGCCCGACAAGCGCGACGAGCACAGCTCGCTGCAGGTCGACGCGATGACCGCCGCCGCGCTGCACCGCAACGGCATGGCGCTCATCTTGAACGGCGTGGAGCGCTTCTTCCCTCTCGTGGACCAGTGGCTGCACGAGCTGCGCAAGGAGCTCGGCCTGCCGCTCAAGTGCGACCCGCGGTCGATCATCTACGTCACCCCCGCGGGCGCCGGGAACAGCCCCCACTTCGACGCCAACGCGAACTTCATCGTGCAGCTGCGCGGGACCAAGCGCTGGCGGGTGGCGCCCAATCGGCACGTGCCGCACCCCACCGATCGCTGGGCGATGAACGAGACGGGCCTGTCGGAGGAGCTGCAGGGCTACGTCGACGGCCCGCTGCCCACCGAGTTGCCCGACGACGCCGAGGTGTTCGACCTGGAGCCCGGTTCGGTGCTCTTCGTGCCCCGCGGCGCCTGGCACTCCACCGAGGCCGACGAAGACACGCTGGCGCTCAACTTCACCTTCGGCCAGCCGACCTGGGCCGACCTGGTGCTGGTGGGCCTGCGGCGGCGCCTGCTGAAGGACGGGGACTGGCGCGAGCTGGCCACCGGGCTCACCTCGCGTGACGCGGCGCGGGCCGAGGCCTGCAAGGCCACGCTGATCGAGAAGCTCGCGTCACTGCAGCGCGAGGTCGAGCAGCTCTCGCCCTCGGAGATCACCGAGGCCTTCGACGAGGCGCCCTGGTACCAGCTCGTGGCCGAGGGCTTCTTGCGCGTGGAGGACGGGAAGGTGCTCGCCTCGGTCGGTGACGACGAGACCTTCGAGATCGACGCCGACGAGAGCCTCCACGAGGTGCTGGGGTGGCTCGGTGAGCAGGGGACTCCGTTCTCGGCCGCGGCCATGGCGCCGCACTTCCCCGAGCTCGCGTCGGGGTTGCCGGGGCTGCTGGAGACGCTCGAGTCGAAGGGGCTGCTGGAGCGGCATCGCGCGGGACGCTGAGGCGCTGATTCACGGCGCGCTATGGTCCGCGCCATGCGAACGCCCTTCCTCGCCGCCGCGCTCGGTTGCACCCTGGCCTGCACCTCCACGAAGAGCGCCACCACCGCGCCTCCTCCCGTGGCGACCCCGGCTCCCCGGGCCGTCGCCGCGCCGCCGCCGATGCAGGTCGAAGACCCGTGGCTGTGGCTCGAAGACGTCACCGGCGAGAAGCCCCTGGCGTGGGTGCGCGAACGCAACGCGGTGTCGCAGAAGGAGCTCGAGGGCCAGCCGGGCTTCGCGGAGCTGCGCGCGCGCCTGCGCGGCATCTACGACTCGAAGGACCGCATCCCCTCGCCCACCGTGCTGGGCAAGTCGCTCTACAACTTCTGGAAGGACGAGGCGCACCCGCGCGGCCTGTGGCGCCGCACCACGCTCTCCGAGTTCAAGAAGCCCGCACCGAAGTGGGAGCTGGTGCTGGACCTCGACGCCCTGGGCGCCGCCGAGAAGCAGAGCTGGGTGTGGCACGGCGAGCAGTGCCTGCCTCCGAAGTACGAGCGCTGCCTGCTGAGCCTCTCGCCCGGCGGCTCGGACGCGGTGGTGGTGCGCGAGTTCGACCTCGTGAAGAAGGCCTTCGTCGACGGCGGTTTCTCGCTGCCCGAGGCCAAGTCGCAGGTCTCCTGGAAGGACCTCGACACCCTCTACGTGGGCACCGACTTCGGGCCCGGCACGCTGACCGACTCGGGCTACCCCCGCCAGGTGAAGGAATGGAAGCGCGGCACGGCGCTGGGTACCGCGACCCTGGTGCTCGAGGGCGAGGCGACCGACGTGAGCGTCTCGGGCCTGCGCGAGTTCGACCACGGGAAGACGCGCGACTGGTTCAGCCGCAACAAGACCTTCTTCACCGACGAGACCTGGCTGCGCGAGGGCGACAAGTTGCTCAAGCTCGACAAGCCCGACGACGCCTCCGTCACCGCCTGGGACGACCAGGCCCTGCTGCAGCTGCGCAGTGACTGGGTGATCAACGAGAACATCTACAAGGCCGGCTCACTGCTGGTGACCTCGATGGAGGGCTTCAAGGCCGGCAAGCGCGACTTCACCGTGCTCTTCGACCCGAAGCCCAACACCTCGATCGAGTTCTTCGCCGACACCCGGACCGCGATCCTCATCGGCGTGCTCGAAGACGTGAAGAGCGTGATCACCGTGGCCACGCGCGGCAAGAAGGGCTGGGAACAGAAGAAGCTCGAGACGCCCGCCGTCGGCAGCTTCAGCGTCATCGCCTGGGACCAGGACGTCAGCGACGACTTCTTCTTCTGGGACACCGGCTTCACCACGCCCTCCACCCTCTCCCTGGGCACGGTGGGCAAGGGCAAGCGCGAGGTGCTCAAGACCACGCCCGCGTTCTTCAAGGCCGACGGGCTCGAGATCAGCCAGCACTTCGCCACCTCGAAGGACGGCACCAGGGTTCCGTACTTCCAGGTCTCGCGGCAGGGCCTCGTGCTCGACGGCACCACGCCCACGCTGCTCGAGGGCTACGGTGGCTTCGAGATCTCCCTGACGCCCTACTACGACCCCACGGTGGGCGCGGCCTGGCTCGAGCGGGGCGGGGTGTTCGCGCTGGCCAACATTCGCGGCGGCGGCGAGTACGGGCCTTCGTGGCACCAGGCGGCGCTGCGCGGGCACCGGCAGCGGGCCTACGACGACTTCGCGGCGGTGGCCGAAGACCTCATCACCCGCAAGGTCACCTCGTCGAAGAAGCTGGGCATCCTGGGCGGCAGCAACGGCGGCCTGCTGATGGGCGTGATGCTCACCCAGCGCCCGGAGTTGTTCGGCGCCATCGTCTGCCAGGTGCCGCTGCTCGACATGAAGCGCTACCACCTGCTGCTCGCCGGCGCCTCGTGGATGGAGGAGTACGGCGACCCCGGCAAGCCCGACGAGTGGCTCGCGCTCCAGCAGTTCTCGCCGTACCAGAACGTGAAGCCGGGCCTGAAGTACCCGCGCACCTTCTTCACCACCTCGACGAAGGACGACCGGGTGCACCCCGGCCACGCGCGCAAGATGGTGGCGCGGCTGCTCGAGCAGGGTGCGGACCTCCTCTATTACGAGAACATCGAGGGCGGGCACGGCGGCGCCGCCAACAACGAGCAGCGCGCGCAGATGAACGCCATGGCGTGGACCTTCCTCGCCCGGCAGCTCGGCCTGCCCTGAGTCACGGCACCGTGAGCACGCCCAACTGGCCCGCCACGAAGGGCAGGAAGTCGTTGCCCGCGTTGCTGCCGGCGCCGTTCAGGTCGCAGGAGGTCCAGTTCACGCCGTCGCGGGTGACGCGGGACGTGTAGTTGTAGCTCCCGCTCGACGGCGCGACGAAGACGCCCTGGTACTCGTCATCGTTGCCGACCTGCACGTTGGCGCTCGTGGGCCACCAGCTCCAGGTGGTGAAGGCCGTGGGGTCGACGCCCGCGCCGCCGAAGCCCACCTCGACGGTGATGCTCGGGTCGAAGCCCGCGGGCTCGGTGACGCCCGCCTGGAAGACCCGCGCGTAGATGCCCTCGCTCACCGTGCCCGCCGCGGGGCCCGTGGAGGCCGGGAACTGGAGGTTGCAGTAGTGGAGCTCTTCGGCGACCGAGGTTTCGTTGACCGAGCAGCTGCAGAGGATGCCGGGCGTGGCGCTGTTGCGCGGGGTGACCGTTCCCACCGAGAAGTCGAGGTTGTTGGCGTTGGCGTCCGCGCAGCCCGAGGCGCCACGGGTCATCCAGGCGGTGTTGGCCGTGGGAGCCGCGGCGAACGTGCCCTCCACGCAGCTGGCCGTGGCGCCGTAGCCCACGAGGTCGAGCAGGTTGCCGGTCGGGCAGGCGCCCGAGAGGGCCGCCGTCCCGTTGACCAGCGCGACCTTGCCCGCCGTTCCCGACAGGTTGATGGTGGTGTTGGTGATGTCGGCCGTCGGGAGCACCAGGCCCACCGCGCCGCCGGTCGCCAGCAGCGCGAGGTAGTAGCCACCGGCCGGAATGGAGCCCGTCAAGGCCAGCGGGCTCCAGCTCGTGCCCGTGGCGCTCGCGTACTGGATCGAGAGGCCGACGAGGTTCACGGTGTTCGGTCCCGGGTTGTGGAGCTCGACGAAGTCGTTGCGGTAGGTCGCGCTCGCGTTGCCGCCACCGCCGTAAATCTGGCTGATGACCACGCCCGGGCCGCACCGCCCGACGCGCGCCGCGTTGGTGTCGCGCACGCGCACCGCGAGCGTCCCCACCACGGCTCCGAGCGTGGCGGTGATGTTCGGGGTGGTGGTCGACGCCGCCAGCCCCTTCACCACGCCGCGCACGCCGGCGAGGTTCGACACGCCCGCGGCCGCGTTGTCGCTGGCCCAGGTCGCGGTGCTGGTCACGTCGGACGTGGTGGCGTCCGAGTAAGTGCCCGTCGCGGTGAGCTTCACGGCGCCGTTGGTGGCCACCGTGGTGCGGCCGGTGAGCGTGATGCTCTCGAGGGCCACCAGCGTGACGGTGAGCGGCGTGCTGCCCAGGACCGCGCCCAGGGTCGCGCTGATGGTGCTGCTGCCCACCTCCACGCAGGTGACGAGGCCCGCCGCGGTGATGGTCGCCGTGGCCGGGTCGCTCGACGCCCAGGTGACGGTGGCCGAGACGTTGACCGTCGTCGCGTCGGTCATCGTCGCCGTGGCCACGAAGGCCTGCGTGCGGCCCTTCGCGAGCGTGGGCGTGGCGGGCGTGACGGCGATGGACACCACCTCCGGCGCGGTGACGGTCAGCAGCGTGCTGCCGCTCACGGCGCCCAGCGTGGCCGAGATGGTGGTGGTGCCGGCGAGCAGCGTCGTGGCGAGGCCGGCGGCGGCGATGGTCGCGGTGCCCGCGGCCGAGGAGGCCCAGGTGACCGTGGCGGTGAGGTTCTGCGTCGAGGCATCCGAGTACGTGCCCGTGGCGACGAACTGCTGGGTGCGGCCCCTGGCGACGGACGGCGTGGCAGGGGTGACCGCGATGCTGGTCAGCGTGACCGGCGCGGTGACCGTGACCGCGGCGCTGCCGGAGATCGCGTTGAGCGTCGCGCTGATGGAGGTGCTGCCCGCGTTCACCGCCGTCACCAACCCGGTGCCCGAGACGGTCGCAGTGTTGGTGACGGTCGAGGCCCAGGTCACGCTCGTCGAGAGATCTTGCGTCGTCGCGTCAGAGTAGGTGCCCGTGGCGGTCAACTGCTGCGTGGTGCCTCCCGCGAGGGTGTTGGTGGCCGGCGTCACCGCGATGGACACCAGCGTCTTCACCGTGACCGTCACCACCGTGCTCGCGCTGACGCCGTCGAGCGTGGCGCTCACCGTGGACGAGCCCCCGGCGACCGCGGTGGCCAGGCCCTGCGAGCCGAGGAGGTTCGAGACGGTCACCGCGGCGGGGGTGCCCGAGGTCCACGTCGCGAGCGCGGTGATGTTGACCACCGTCGCGTCCGAATAGGTGCCGTTCGCGGTCAACTGCACCGTGGTGCCCTGGTTCAACGGCACCGGGCCGGCGGGCGTCACCGCGATGGACACGAGGGCCGCCGGGGTGACGGTCAGCGTGGCGCTGCCGCTCACCGCGTTGAACGTGGCGGTGATGAGCGAGGTTCCCACGGCGAGTGCGCTCGCGAGGCCCGTGCTGCTCACGGTGGCCGTGGCGGGCGCGCCGCTGGTCCACGTCGCGGTGGCGGTGAGGTTCTGGGTGGTGGCGTCAGACAGCGTGCCCGTGGCGACGAACTGCTGCGTGCGTCCCCTGGCGACCGAGAGGCCCGAGGCGGTGACCGCGATGGAGACCAACTCCGCCGGGGTGACCGTCAACGTCGCGCTGCCGCTCACCGAGTTGAGCGTGGCGGTGACGAGCGAGGTCCCGACGGCGACGGCGGTGGCGAGCCCGGTGCTGCTCACCGTCGCGGTGGCCGGCGTGCCGCTGGTCCACGAGGCGGTCGCGGTGAGGTTCTGCGTCGTGGCGTCGGACAGGGTGCCCGTGGCGACGAACTGCTGCGTGCGGCCCCGGGCGATGGAGAGGCTCGAGGCGGTCACCGCGAGGGAGACCAGCTCCGCGGGAGTGACGGTCAGCGTGGCGCTGCCGCTCACCGCGCCGACCGTGGCCGAGACGAGCGAGGTGCCCACGGCGACGGAGGTGGCGAGACCCACGTTGCTCACGGTGGCCGTGGCGGGCGTCCCGCTGGCCCACGTCGCGGTGGTGCTCACGTTCTGGGTGGTGCCGTCAGACAGCGTGGCCGTGGCGACGAAGGCCTGGGTGCGGCCCTTGGCGATGGAGAGGCTCGAGGCGGTGACCGCGATGGACACGATCTCCGCGGCCGTGACGGTGAGGATCGCCGAGCCGGTGACCGTGTTGGAGGTGGCGGTGACGGTGCTGGTGCCCACGGCCACCGCGGTGACCAGGCCCGTGGGGTTGACCGTCGCCGTCGCCGGCGTGCCCGTGGCCCAGGTGGCCACCGAGGTGAGCACTTGCGTCGAGTTGTCGGAGTACGTGCCCGTGGCGACGAACTGCTGCGTGCGACCCCTGGCGATGGAGAGGCTCGGGGCGGTGACCGCGATGGACACCAGCTCCTGGATGGTGACGGTCAGCGTCGCGCTGCCGCTCACGGCGCCGGACGTGGCGGTGAAGAGCGAGGTGCCGATCGCCACGGCGGTGGCGAGGCCCGTCGTGCTCACGGTGGCGGTGGCGGTCGTGCCGCTGGTCCACGTGGCCGTCGAGCTGACGTTCTGCGTGGTGCCGTCGGACATCGTGCCCGTGGCGACGAACTGCTGCGTGCGGCCCCGGGCGATGGAGAGGTTCGACGCGGTGACCGCGAGCGACACCAGCACCGCGGGGGTGACGGTCAGGGTGGCGTTGCCGCTCACCGTGCCGAGCGTGGCGGTGACGAGCGAGGTGCCCACGGCGAGGCCCGAGGCGACGCCGGTCGAAGTCACCGAGGCGACCGCGGGCGTCCCGCTGGTCCACGTCGCCGTCGCGCTGAGGTTCTGCGTCGAGCTGTCGGAGTAGGTGCCCGTGGCGACGAAGGCCTGGGTGCGGCCCCGGGCGATGGAGGCCGTGGCGGGCGAGACGGCGATGGAGACGAGCTCCGCCGGCGTGACCGTGAGGGTGGCCGTGCCGCTCCTCGCCCCGAGCGTGGCGGTGAGGGTGGACGTCCCGACCTCCGCGGCGGTGACCAGTCCGGTGCCGCTCACGGTGGCCGTGGCCGGCGTCCCGCTGGTCCACGTGACCTGCGCGCTGAGGTCCTGCATCGAGGCGTCGCTGTAGGTGCCGGTGGCGGTGAGTTGCTGCGTGCGGCCCCTGGCGAGCGAGGTCGCGGCGGGCGTGACCGCGAGAGCCACGAGGGTCGCGGCGGTGACCGTGAGGGTGGCGTTGCCGCTGAGGCTGCCGAGCGTGGCGGAGATCGACGAGGTGCCCACGGTGAGCGCGGTGGCGAGGCCCGTCGACGAGACGCTGGCCACGGCCGGGGTGGCGGAGAGCCACGTCGCCTGGCCGGTGACGTCGCGCGAGCTGCCGTCGGAGTAGCGGCCCGTGGCGGTCAGTTGCGTGGTGCTGCCGCGCGCGAGCGAAGGCGCCGCGGGGCTCAGCTCGAGGCTGGTGAGCGTCGCGGCAGACACGGTGAGGGTCGTCGTCCCCGTCAGGCCGTTGAGGGTCGCGGTGAGCACCGAGGTGCCCGCGGCGTGGGTGGTGACCATGCCGGCGCCGTCGACCGAGGCGACCGTCGTCTCGGCGCTGCTCCACGCGGCCTCGTTGGTCACCACCTGCGTGGTGCCGTCCGAGAGGCGCGCGGTGGCGGTGAACTGCTGCCTCGCGGCGACGCTCAGCGTGGGGGCGGCGGGCGTCAGGTCGAGGCCCAGCAACGCGGCCGAGGTGACGCTCACCGTGAGGCGACCGGTCAATCCGTCCTTCGCCGCGGTGACCTCCGTGGTGCCCGGGGCCAACCCGCTGAGGAGGCCCGCGGTGCTCACGGTCGCCCTCGTCTCGTCACTCGAGGCCCACGTGGCGCTCGCCGTGAAGTCCTGGGTGGTGCCGTCGGAGAAGACGCCGGTCGCGGTGAACTGCAGCGTGCCGCCCTTGGCCACGGTGGCGTTGGCTGGCGTGAGCTCGATGCGGCTGAGCGTCACCGGGCGTGCGCTGACCGTCACGGCCATCGTGGCGCTCTTCCCCTTGAGCGTCGCGGTGACGGTCGCCGCCCCCGCCGAGACACCTTGCAGGGTGGCGCTGCCCGCGTTCGTGGTGCTGACCGCAACGATGGCCGGGTCGCTCGAGGTCCACGTGGCGCCCGTCGCCGCGCTTCGGGTCGTGCCGCTGACCGTCTCCGCCGTCACCGGCCGGGCTTCACCGATCTGCAGCGCGAGGGTCGTCGGGGTGACCTCGAGGGTCTGCGTCACGACGGGTGAAGGAGAGCACGCCGCCACCACCGCCACCGACCCGAAGACGACCAGCCGAGAGGACCATCGCATGGCGACCCCCTTGGCCGATCTCCCTGCGCCCTGCAATGTCGTCACGCAGCCGACACTCCCGCGCGCTGGGCGACGTCCTCAGGCCGCCGGACGCGACTGCCAAGGGTGCGGGATCTCAGGGGGCGCGACCCCGGGCTCAGCTGCTCGCGGTGAAGATGAACGGGAGCGCGACCGGGACCTCGTCTTCGGGCTGGAAGGGCAGCACCCACGCCCGCATCACCGTGGTGATGCACTGCTGCACCGCGGGGCTGTGCAGGGTGTCGTCTTCGAAGCCCACCCGCGCCACGTGACCGCGAACGTCGACGGCGAAGCGGATCACCATGCGACCCTGCAGCGTCGGGGCGCGCTTGAGCTCGCGCTCGTAGCAGCTCTGCACCGCGGGCTTGCGCTGGTTGAGCCAGCGGCTGAGCGCGCGCTCGTCGATGTCGGGCGTGTCGATCTCGAGCTTCTCGGTCTGCACGCGGCCCACCACCGACGCGGGGCCCTTCTCGTCGAGGCCCACCTGGCGAACGCCCTCGGTGCCCAGGGTCTCGATGCCGGTGACCTGGCCCTGCTCGGCGCCCTTGCGCCGGCCCGCCGTGGCGTCGTCCACCGAGGCGACCGCCAGCCCGTCGCGCGCCCCCTGGAGCGCCTGGGCAATGTCGGTGACCCCGGTGTCCTTCAAGATGTCGCCGAACGCGCCCGGGCCGTCGCCCTTCGCGCCGATGACGCCGATCATGCCCATGTGGCGAATGCGCTCGCGCACGGTGTCCGCACTGGGGGCCCGGGCCACCGCGGGCCGCCGGGACGGGGTGGCAGCCGGCGTCTTCGGCGCGTCGGTCAGCGCCTCCCCGGGCACCTTCGTCTCGCCCTGCGGCGTCTTCGGCCGGGGGAGCGGGAGGATGACCCGCGCGAAACGATCCGCCTCCAGGTCCTCGAGGGTGAAGTCGCGCTCCACGGGCACCGGCTGCGAGGAGATCCAACCCACCCCGCCGAAGTGCGCCGCCAGCGACAGCCCCAGCACCACGAGGAACGAGCGATCGACCTGGGCGATCATCCCCCGCGAGCCCCTCGGCAGCTCGGCCGGCGCCGGCGTCTTCGGCGGCTCGACGAACTGGAAGAGCAGCGACACCTCGCCGACCGACAACCGGCCCTTCGCCTTCTCGGTCAGCGGGAGCGAGCGCCACGCGCCCTTCTTCTCGGTGAGGCCGTCGAGCGACTGGAGCGAAGCCTCGGTGCCCTCGAGCGACACCTGCCCCTCGCGATGGGCTTCGAAAACCAACCGGGCGCCGCGCTTCGACAGCTCGAACACCGGGGTCCTGGTGGGCACGTCGGCCAGGGGCACGATGAAGGTGCACTTCGGGTCGCTGCCGACGCTGATCTTCGCGCGCCCGGTGAAGGTGCGGTCTTCGACGATGCGACCCGACTGAATCAAGGCGACCCGCAGTGCACGTGCCATGGCTCCCGAGACACCCGGAGCGGAATCGGGTTCCCGCGCTCTTCGCCGCGGCTGTGGGTCAACGTGCGCGCGTCACTCGAACTGCACGTCGGTGGCGACCACCGCGCCCGGCTGCAGCGCGGTGAAGCGCTGGCTGAGCGTCGCGCCGGAGGTGCTGGTCAGCCGCAGCGTGAAGGGGCCCTCGCCGAAGCCGCTGTCGTCGTTCCAGGTGCCGTCGGTTTCGCGGCGCAGGGCGAAGAAGTCGGCGTGGTGCCCTCCCTGCACCTCGACCTTCGCCAGCGGGAGCCGCGCGTTGCGCACCCAGAGGCTGGTCCAGTCCACGTGCGCGCCCGCCTGGTACTGGAGCTGGATGCGGCCCCCGGCCGCGGGGCACTTCGCGAGCTGCCAGGTCATGGGCCGCGGGTTCGACGGCGTGCCCTGCGGGTCGTCTTCGTGGAGCGCGTCGTAGGCCGCGAGGCTCAGGTCCATGTCTCCGGCCGAGTTCGACGCGCCGGTGGTGATGATGCGCACCAGCAGGGACTTGCCCAGGCGCGTGGTCACCAGCGCGCAGGCGTCGCAGAGGCTGCCGTCGCCGTTGAGCGAGGCGTCGACGCCCGCCAGGTACTCACCCTCGAGCGCCTGCACCGCGGGCGGGTAGGGCGCACAGGAGTTGCTCCACTGGCTCTGGGCCCAGTCGACGGGGCCCGGGTGGTAGCTGCCCGCGTGCGTGGGGCCGAAGGTCTCGCCGGTGGTGGTCGGCGTGCCCGGGCTGCCGCAGGCCACCAGGAAGAGGAGCGCGCAAGTAGAAGGAGCGTTCATCGACATCCCTCCGCGTAGCCCGATTTTGCGCGAAGGTCAGGGGCATGGCTCCTCGAGCTTCCGAATCGATGGCGCAGTTGCTGTCCCGTGTCCGCCAGGGCGCGACGACGTTGGCGGTGACGCCGGTGCGCTTCGGCTCGCCGCATCACTCGCACGCCGTGGTGGAAGAAGAGGGCGTCTTCCGGGTGCGCGCGCTCTTCCTGCCGCAAGAGAAGGTCGCCGCCTACGTCGCCGAGCACCGCACCTTCATGCCCGAGCACGCCGAGTTCCTGAGCGAGCCGACGGGGCAGGTCGTCTTCGAGGCGCCGACGCTCGAGGGCTTGATCACTCTGCTGCAGAACTCCAGATTTCGGCTGTGACCGGCCCGCGACTTGCGCCCGCGCGCAGGTGGGGCAGATCACCAGCCTGATGCTGCCCCGCGCCCTGCTTGGCCTTTCGTTCGCCGTGCTGGTCAGCGCGTGCGGCACCCCCGCGGCCGAGTGCGAGCCGGGGAAGTCGTACACCTGCTACTCCGGCCCCGCCGCGACCGACGGGGTCGGCATCTGCCGCAAGGGCAGCGCGTTGTGCATGGCCGCCGGGAAGCTCGGCGTCTGCGAGGGCGAGAGCACGCCCGACATGGAGCTGTGCGACGGCGACGACAACGACTGCGACGGCCAGGTCGACGAGGGCGTGACCAACGCCTGCGGCGGCTGCACCCCGCTGGCCAACGCCCCGGGCGAGGCCTGCCCCCCGTGTGGTACCTGGAGCTGCGCCGGGCAGGAGGCCCTGCGGTGCAGCGGCGGGCGGCTCAACAACTGCGGCGCGTGCGATCTCCCTGACGTGGTCGGCCTCAACACCGCGTGCGTGGGCGGCAACGGCTGCCCCGGCACGCTCGCCTGTCCCGACGCCGGCACCACCCCCCGCTGCCTCGCCGCGAACAAGAACAACTGTGGCGTGTGCGGCGCCAGCGCGGTCAACGGACTGGGCGACACCTGCAGCACCGGCGGCTGCGCGGGCACGCTGTCCTGCAACCGGGCCGGCACCAGCTCGGTGTGCGGCGGCCCCGCGCGCAACAACTGCAACGCCTGCGGGCTGGCGGACGTCGCGGGGCTCGGGACGCGGTGCACCCTCGGCGGTCCGGGGTGCGGCGTGCTCGCCTGCAACGCCGTCGGCGACGGCTCCGATTGCGTCGTCAGCCAGGTCGATCCCGACGCCGACGGCGTGGCGAACCCCTGTGACACCTGCCCCACCGTGGCCAACCCGGTGCAGACCGACACCGACTCCGACGGCTTCGGAGACGCCTGCGACACCTGCCCCCTGGCGGTGAACGTCGATCAACGCGACGTCGATCACGACGGCCGCGGCGACGCCTGCGACAACTGCCTCAACGTCGCCAACCCCACCCAGGCCGATGCCGACACCGATGGCCTGGGCGACGCCTGCGACGCCGACGTGGACAACGACGGCGTGCCCAACGCCACCGACAACTGCCTCGTCGTGGCCAACGCCAACCAGCTCGACGGCGACGGCGACGGCAAGGGGGACGCCTGCGACAACTGCGCGCTCCTCGCCAACGCCACCCAGGCCGACGCCGACGCCGACGGGCGCGGCGACGCCTGCGACAACTGCGCCTCGGTGGCCAACCCCACCCAGCTCGACGGCGACGGTGACGGCAAGGGCGACGCCTGTGACAACTGCGCGGCCGTGAGCAACACCGCGCAGGCCAACGACGACGCCGACGCCTGGGGCAACGCCTGCGACAACTGCCCCACCGTCTCGAGCCAGAACCAGGACGACGTCGACGCCGACGGCAAGGGCGATGTCTGCGACGTGCTCATCTCGGAGCTCGCCGCCGCGGGCCCGGGCTCGGCCGAAGACGAGTTCGTCGAGCTCTACAACCCGTCGAACCAGGCCGTGTCGCTCGCGGGCTGGGTGCTGCACTACCGCGCCGCGGGCACCGGCTCGAGCTGGGGACTGTCCACGGTGTTGCCCGCGGGCGCCGGCATCTCCGCGCGCGGCTACTACCTCATCACCTCCATGGTCAGCGTCACCGGGTACGCCGGCGCGGTGGCGCCCGACTTCGAGGCGCACGGTGCGGCCGGCCAGCTCAAGACCCTCGGGTTCTCCGGCACCGGGGCCCACGTGCGCCTGGGGTTGCCGGGCGCGTCCACGGTGCTGGCGAACAACGACCCGGCGATCAGCGACGTGCTCGCCTTCGGCAACGCGAGCTACCCCGAGGCCACCACCGCCCCCGTCGGCGCGTGGGCTTCGCTGGGCACGGGGTCCATCGAACGCAAGGCGTCGGCGAGCTCCACCACCGCGACCATGTCGGGTGCCGAGGCGCTGCAGGGCAACGGGCGCGACACCAACGACAACGGCGCAGACTTCGTGACCCGCGCCAGCCGCGATCCGCAGAACACCAGCGCTCCTCCCGAGCCCTGAGCCGGGGGCCGCGTTGACGACCGAGTAGCAAGGTTGCTACTTAGCAAGTCTGCTACTTAGCAAGATTGCTAAGTCCGCTCCGGGGTCTCCATGTTCTCCGCCAGCATTCCCGCCTCGCCCGAGGGGTTCTTCAACCGCACCGTCGAGTTGGCGCGCCTCGAGGGCGTGGTCGACAAGCTCGCGCGCGGCGTACCGAAGTGGCTGTGTCTCGTCGGCCCACGCAAGGTGGGCAAGACGAGCCTGCTCCGCGAGGTCGAGCGCCGCGTGCGCGCGAAGGCCGGCGCCCCGGGCTTCGTGGTGGTCGACGTGTTCGAGTCGATGCCGGTCTCCCTGGAGGTGTTCCGGCTGATCGCCGTGCAGTCCGTCGAGGTGCTGCTCTCCCGCGACGCCGGGCGCTCGCTGTCGGCCGAGGCCGACGTCCCCGCGGATTGGCGCGCGGCGCTGGTGCAGTCGCCGCGGTTCCGCGCGTTGCCCGCGGCCCTGCAGACCGCGCTGGGGGAGCTCCCCCAGGCGCCGCTCGAGGGCCCGTCCTTGAGTGCGATGCTCAACCTCCCCGAGCGGCTCGCCGAGGCCCTGGGGGAGCACCTGGTCATCGCCCTCGACGAGTTCCAGGAGTTGGCCGCGCTCTCCACCGCGAAGCAGGCGCCTGACGTCATGGCGGTCCTGCGCAGCGTGTGGCAACGGCACCGGCGGACGACCTACGTGGTCTCCGGTTCGGCGCGCAGCACGCTGCTCGAACTCGCGACCTCCGAGCGCTCGCCCTTCTTCCAGCACTTCGAGGTGATGGAGGTCGGTGGCTTCGACGAGGCCCACGCGGTCGAGTTGCTGGTGGGCGCGAGCGCCGAGGGGCCCCACGCCATCGCGGCCCCCCTGGCCAGGCGGGTGTTCGAGGTGATTGGAGGCAGTCCCTTCTATCTCCAGGTGCTCGGCGAGGTGCTGGCCGAGGAACCCGGCCGCGCCGACGCCCGCCTTCGCGCCGCCCTGCAGCGGGTGTTGTTCTCGGAGACCGGGCGCCTCTCGCTCTATTTCCTCAACGAGTTCCAACGGCTGGTGGGGCGCGCCACGACGCTCGCGGCGGCCCTCAACGCGCTGGCGCCGGGGCCCCTCGCGCTGGGCGGGGTGGCGAAGGCCATGGGCGCCTCCCCCGCGGCGGCGGTGGGCTACCTGCAACGCCTGGGCGACGCGGTGGTGCGCGACGAGGGTGGCCAGTGGCGCCTGGCCGACCCGACCTTCGCGCTCTGGCTTCAGTGGCGGCAGCCCGGGGGCTCGGTGTTGCCCATGAAGCTGGTCGGTGACGAGGCCGAGCTCGCCGTCGCGCAGCGCCTGGTGCACCTCGGCTTCGAGCTGGTGTACCAATCGCGCGGCTCGCGCGGCGCCTTCGACCTGCTGGCGACTCGCGGGGCCCGGGTGCTGGCGGTGCAGGTCAAGCGCAGCCCGCTGCCGCTGCGGTTTCCGAAGCCCGCGTGGGACCGCATGCACGCCGATGGCGCGCGCTATGGCTGGCAATGGCTGGTGGCGCAGGTCGAGAAGAGCGGCGAGGTGAGGCTGCTCGACCCCGCGAAGGCGACTGTCTCGCGCGGGGTGGTGCTCACCGAGGTCTCGGTGCTCGAGCGCCCGCTGGATTGGCTCGAGGGACCGCTGCCGGGCGCGCGACGGAAGAAGTCGAGACGCTGACGGCCGCGGCCTCAGTCGCGGGCATGGCCGCTGCAATCTCCACCAGCCATGCCGATGCGTGTGGATGACCGGACACAGGTCTTGATGGTTTCCCTGAAGACCGAAGCGCAGCTCCTCAAGACGTGGATGGCGCGCCGCGCCGACGTGGCCCAGCGACGACGCGACGGGCCGGTGCAGGCGCTGCGACACCGACGCGCGCTGCTCGAGCGCGAGCTGCCCCGGCTCGAGCTGGAGGTGGCGCACCTCGAGAAGGCCGTGGCCCGGGCCGGGGTGGCGACGCCCCCGGTGTGGACCGCGGTGCGCGGGCTGGTGCGCGGGGGGGCCCTGGCCTTCGCGGCGCTGCTGTGGGTCGCGGGGGTGGTGGTGATGACGCCGGCGGCGCGCGGTGACGACCCGGCTCGGCTCGGGGCCATGGTGCTCCTGGTGGCGATGCTCTCGTGGGGGAAGCGATGAAGCCCGTGCCCCAGGACCCGCCCCCCGAGCTGTCGACGCTCAAGCAGGAGGTCGCCGAGCTGTGGAGCCGGTACCGCAGCACCGAGCCTCCGCTCGGAGGCGACGACGCCGAGCGCCTGCTGCTCAAGGAGAAGACCCGGTTGTTCGAGGCCACGCGGCGGCTGCTCGCCGAGCGACGCACGAGCCTGCGCGAGCGCCTCGAGGTCGAGGGCCGGAGACGCTCCCGCTTCCTGCCCCTGGTGCAGGGGCTCGGCGTGGTGCTCGGCCTGGGGTTGGGCGCGCTGGGCGTGGCGGAGGTGGTGCCCGAGGTCGCCGCGTGGAGCGTGGGCCTCAGCCCGGCGGTCGGCGCGGTGCTGGTCGGCGTGGCGCTGTTCTCGGTGCGCGTGCTGCGGCCGTGATCACCGCTCGGCCAAGAGCCGGGCGCGGAGCTGCTCGTCGCGCTTCTGTCCCCGGGTGCGCGCCTTCTGCTTCTCCACCTCGCGGTCCTTCGGCGGGCCGTGCACCTCGAGCGCGTCGAAGAGCTCCTGGGTCGCGGCGAGCACCTTCTCCACCGCGCGGTTGAAGGCCGCCTCGTTCACCTTCGCGGGCTTCTGCTGCCCCGAGAGCTTGCGGACGAACTGCAGGGCCGAGGCGTGCAGTTCATCGCGCGTCGCCGGCGGCTCGAAGTGGTGCAGCGTACGAATGTTCCGGCACATGGGCTTGAGTCTAGGCGTCGCTCAGCGCGCCCGGCCGCCGCGGGCGAGCGAACCGCCCCGCGAGACCCAGCCGTGCGGCGCGACGTCGAGGCCGGGCACCTCGAAGCCGACCAGCGAGCCCTCGGCCTGGAGGTACGCGCGCCCGCGCACCAGCGCCGTGGGGCTGTCGACCGAGGTGAGAATCGGACACTGCAAGAGCTCCTCGCCCCGGCCATCGACCGCGCCCAGCACGCCGCCATCGGTCGAAGGTGAGGTCCACGCCACGCCGCCGTTGCGCAGGAGCTCGAAGTCCGGCGCCGTGCCCGTGACGCCGTGGAAGGTGAAGGCCGTCACGCCGCTGGTGAGGTTCACCGAGTGCAGCGCGCGCACCGGGGCATCCCAGAGGACGAGCTGCGGGCCGGTGACGAGCATCGAGGCCCCGGCGCTCGCGGTGGTCAGCGTGGAGAGTGAGTGCAGGTCCAGCGCGCCGTCGAGGCGGTGCAGCGCGCCGCTCGCGGTGCCGAGGGCGAAGTCGTCGCCGTAGAGGGAGGGGATCCACTCCACGAACTTCTGGGCCCGCGGCAGCCCGGTCAGCGGGGCGAGGCGCACCATCTCGCCGGCCACCGCCCAGCAGTTCGCCGACGAGGTCCACAGCTCTCCGCTGGCCGCGACCCCGGCACCGTAGAGGTGGCCCTTGCGGTGAAATTGCCAGCGCGCCACGCCCGTCGCGCGATCGAAGCCCTGCACGTACGAGTGGTGGTCGTCTTCCCCCTCGAGCACCGGTACGCCCACCACGTCGTCACCCACCAGGAGCGGCGGCGAGGTCGAGAACACCGCGCCTCCGTCGGCCCGGACATCGAGGGCCGGCAGCCCCGCAGTGGCGTCGACCTTCCACAACAGCCGCCCATCATCGGTGCTTCGCGCCTGCGTCTGGCCGAGCGCGTTGAAGAACAGGCGGTGCCCTGCGCTGTCCACCGAGAAGCCCAGGCCCCACGCGCAGGCGCTGCAGCCGAAGACCACCGGCTCGCGAAACCGCACCACGCCCGACGGGGTGAGCGAGAGGATCGCGGCGACCGGTCCGTCGGGCGGGCGCTGCCGCGGCACGCCGGCGACGTCGGAGGCGGCCCCGGGGATCGCCGCGCGCGGCGCCGGGTCCGTGGCCCTGGCCTGCGCGGGGCCGGTCCACGTCTCCGTCGCGTAGAGGTTGCCCTGCTCGTCGACGTGCCCGAGGAAGACCACGTCGTGTCCGGGCTCCGGGGTGTAGCGCCAGCGGGGCTGGAGCGGCGTGGGCGCGGGCTTCTCACACACCTGCGCCCGGCACAGCCCGGTGCCACGGCACACGGTAGGCGCTGCGCACTGCGAGCCGTCGGGGGCCGCGCGGGTCACGCACTGTCCGGTGATGCACACGTGGGCGGTGACGCAGTCGTTGCTGCCGCAGGAGGCGCCATCGAGCGCGGGGGTGAGGCCACAGCCGCCCGTCGCGGTACACAGCGGCACCTCGCAGGGGTTGTCCGAGCCCGGGCACGCCACGGCGTCATGCACGCAGCCGGTGGCCACGTCGCACGCGTCGGTGGTGCAGGCGTCTGCGTCGTTGCAGTCGCGCGCCTGGCCCACGCACGTGCCCGCCCGACAGGTGCCGCCGGTGAGGCACTGGTTGCTCGCCCCGCAGCCTGCGCCATCGGCGAGCACGGTCTCGAGGCAGTTCGCGGTGCCGGGGTCGAAGGTGAAGGTGCGGCAGTCGCGCTCAGGGCAGGGGGGCGGACTCTCCGCGTCGGCCTCCACCGGCACCTCGCGGGTGTTGCCGTTCCAGCTCACGAGCAGCGTGTCCCCCAGCGCGCCTGAGCGCAGGGGCACCACGCCCAGCACCACCGCGACGCGCTCGCCGCCCGCGATACGCACCGAGCGCACCACGTCGAAGGGCGCGCCGACGGAGAGGCTCACCTCGAGGGCCTGGCGCGAGGTGTTCTGCAGGTCGAGGCCCTGCGTGCTGCGCAGGCCCACCCAGGCCCGGCCGAAGTTCAAGCGCCCCGGCTCCACCAACAGCTCACCGCTCGCCTGCGAGAGGAGCGGGTCACGACAGCCGAACAGGGTGAGCGCGAGGCTCAGAAATTTGAGGAAACGCATGGGGCGGGGCTCACCTCAGCAAGCCCCACACCGTCGCGCGCGCGTCGCACTTCCGCTGGGTTGGCGCGCTGCGACTCAGTACGTCCAACGAAACTCAGAGAAGGTGCCGCCGTTGGCCGACTGGAGCAGCACCGGCACCTGGGCCGCGGTGGTGAAGTCGGCGAGGCGGTGCAGATCGTAGACGTTGTTGACCGCGAGGTCGGCGCGGAAGGCGAGCTGTCCGGAGGTGGGCGAGAAGCCGAGGTTGAGCACGCCGACGTTGGTCCCCGCGGTGTACAGCGGCACGAGGTTGGTGTTGCCCGTCGTCGAGAGCACGTGCAGCACCCCGGTGGTCGTGAGCGCGGCGACCCATTGGCCGTTGGGGCTGATGACGAGGCCATCGGTGATGACGCGCCAGCCCGCCGGCGCGTCGGCCGAGACCAGGCGCATCGGCGTGCCGCCGGTGGAGGCTACGCGGTACAGGTCGTACTGCCCGCCGCGCTCGTTCGACGTGTAGACCACGAAGGTGCCGTCGGGAGAGACCGCGGCCGAGTCGATGGTCGCGTTGAGCGCCGGCCCGGTGAGCAGCGCGCAGGTGCCGGAGACGGTGCAGGTGTGGAGCCGCTCGGGGTTGCCGTTGAGCGCCGCGTGGAGCACGAGCGCGCCGGTGTTGGTCCACCCGAAGTTGGTGACGCCGCCCGAGGTGGCCGCGGTCGAGATGACCAGGGGGGTCCTCACGCCCGTCTGCGTGTCGAGCACCACCAACTCGAAGGCCCCGTTGACGTTGAAGTCGCCGCGGGTCGCGAGGTAGCGCGAGTCGGGCGAGAAGCGGGCGATGCTGGCGTTGAAGAGGTTGCTCGTCGTGGGGTGCGGCACCGACGCGAGCGTGGGGTTTCCCGTGCCGTTGGCCGGCGCCACGAAGCAGTCGAAGCCTCCCGCGTCGGCGGTGCTCGAGCCCTCGAGCCAGGCGACCTGCTGCTTGTTGGGAGAGAGCACCGGCGTGTTGAGGCTCAGGCCCGGCGCCGACGTGTGCACCGACACCGACCCCGCCCCCGAGGTCACCACCACCAGCTCGTCGGTCGCCGTGCCGTCGTAGCTGAGCGCCACCTGCGTGCCGTCGGGGCTCACGTCGAGGCCGCTGACCCGGCGCCCAGTCGTGGAGAACTGGCTGAGGCCCACGCCCACGGGGAAGAGCCGGTACACCGCCTGGTTCGTGCCGCCATCCATCGTGCCGCGTACGAAGATCTGGGTGCCGCCGTCGGTGACGAAGGTGCCACCTCCGCCGCCGGTCATCGCGCCGCCGCCACCACCGCCGGTCATCGCGCCGCCACCACCGCCGCCGGTCATCGCGCTGCCGCCGCCACCGCCGGTCACCGCGCCGCCACCGCCACCGCCGGTCATCGCGCTGCCGCCGCCGCCGCCGGTCATCGCGTTGCCGCCGCCAGTTCCTCCGCCACCGCCGCCGCCGGGCTGAACCGCGAAGCAGGCGCCGAACTCGCAGCGCGAGGTGAAGTTGCACACGTCACACAGCCCGCCCCGGGCGCCGCAGGCGACGTTCTGGTTGCCGAGCTGGCAGCTGCCGTCCTGCGCGCAGCAGCCGGTGCACGACGCCGGGCCGCAGTCGGGCTTCGCCGAACCGCAGGCGCCCAGGAGCAGGAGAACCACCGCGAACAGGGCGAGACGCATGACGACTCCGGGATGAGAGCGGTTAGACCTTCTCGGCCTGCGCGCGGCCGAAGAGCCCCTCGGGGCGAACGAGCAGCACCACGATGAGGAACCCGAAGGCCACGGCGTCACGCCAGCTCGACGCGGTGTAGCCGACGATGAACTCCTCGCAGAGCCCCAGCAGCAGCGCGCCGACCACCGCGCCGGGCAGGTTGCCGATGCCGCCGATGACCGCCGCGACGAAGGCCTTGAGGCCCACCATCACGCCCATCAGCGGCTGGATCGACTTGTCCTTGATGGCGTAGAGGATGCCGGCGCCGGCCGCGAGCGCGCTGCCCAGCATGAAGGTGCCCGCGATGATGGTGTCCACGGGAATGCCCAGGAGCCCCGCGACGCGGTGATCGTGCGACACGGCGCGCATCGCCTTGCCGAAGCGGGTGCGGAACACGAGGTACTGGAGGCCCCCCATCAGCGTGAGCGCGATGACGAACGAGATGACCTGCCAGTTCCAGATGATGACGTCGTTGTCGCCCAGCACCGCCCACTCGGTCGGCGTGATGATCGCCGGGAAGCGCCGCGAGGCCGCGCCGGGGAGCAGGGTGATGGAGTGCCCGCCCACCGACACCGCGAGGTCCAACTGGAAGCCGTAGCTCAGCGCGAAGCTGATGCCGATGGCGGTGATGAGCGAGGTGAGGCGGGGCTTGTCGCGCAGCGGGCGGTAGGCGAAGCGCTCGATGAAGAAGCCGAAGGCCGCGCAGGCGGTGAGCGAGACGGCGAAGACCAGCAGCGCGCCGGAGATGGTGCCGAGGTGCTCGCGGCCCAGCAGGAAGGCCACCGCGTAGCCGACGTAGACGCCGAGCATCATCACGTCGCCGTGGGCGAAGTTGATCAGCTTGAGCACGCCGTAGACCATCGTGTAGCCGAGCGCGACGAGCGCGTAGATGGTGCCGGCGGCGAGCCCGTTGATGACGTGCTGGATGAACTCGTACATCGCAGCCGCCCGTTACGGTGAGACGGTGTCGACGTACTTGAACTTGCCGCCCTCGACCTTGAGCACCACCGCCGGCTTCACCGGGTTGCGCTTCTCGTCGAGGGTGATGGTGCCGGCCACGCCGGGGAAGTCCTTCGTCTCGGCGATGGCCGCGCGCAGGGCCGGGCCGCTGGTGTCGGGCGCGCGCTTGATGGCGTCGATGGCCACCCGCGCCGAGTCGTAGCCCAGGGCCGCCAGCGAGTCGGGCACGCCGCCGAACTTCGCCTTGTACTTCTTGATGAAGTCCTGGACGCGGGGCGACGGGTCGTCGGCCGAGTAGTGGTTCGACACGTAGCTGCCTTCGACCGCGGCGCCACCCAGCTCGAAGAGCTTGTCGGAGTCCCACCCGTCACCGCCCATCAGCGGCGCCGTCAGCCCCAGCTCGCGGGCCTGCTCGGCGATGACCGCCACCGACTGGTAGTAGCCCGGCACGTACACCCCGTCGGGCTTGAGCTTCTTCACGTTGGTCAGCTGCGCGCGGAAGTCGGTGTCGCCGTTGGCGTAGGCCTCCACCGCGATGATCGTCCCGCCCATCTCGGTGAACTTCTTCTTGAAGACGTCGGTGAGCCCCTCCGAGTACGCGCTCTTCTTGTCGGTGAGGATCGCCACCCGGCGGAACTTGAGCGTGTCGTGGGCGTAGCGCGCCATCACGAAGCCCTGGAACGGGTCGATGAAGCACACGCGGAAGATGTAGTTGCCGACCTCGGTCACCTTGGGGTTGGTGGACGAGGGCGAGATCATCGGCACCTGGGCCTCCTGGGCCTTGGGCGCCATGGCCAGCGAGTTCGACGACGCCACCTCGCCGAGGATCACGATCACGTGGTCCTGGGTGATGAGCCGGGTGGTGGCCGAGGCCGCCTCTTCCGGCTTGCTCTGGTCGTCGTACACGCGCACCGCGATCTTCTTGCCCTTCACGCCGCCGGCCGCGTTGGCCTCCTCGAGCGCCAGCTCGATGCCGTTGCGCGTGGAGATGCCGAACGCCGCCTCGCTGCCGGTCAACGAGCCGACCTCGCCCAGCAGCAGCGTGTCTCCCTCGGTGGGCGCCGCGACCTTCACGGCCTCGACGACCTTGGGTTCGACGGGCTTCGAGGTCTCGGTGGTCTTCTTTTCACAGCCACTGAGCAGGGCGACAGCCGCGAAGGCCGCGAAGAACGATGAGCGCATGGACGGGCGGTTGTAGGTCTGTGCCGCTCCGGTTCCAAGCCCGAAACCGCCCTCAGCCCAACGCGAGCAGCACCACGAGGCCCGGCAGCGTCACCACCCGCGCCAGCTCCAGAGGCCGGGCCCACGACCTGCCCTCCACCAGCGCGGGCAGCGAGAGCAGCCCCAGCACCAGCACCCCCACGGTCACCGCCTGCTTCAGGGGCGGCAACGAGGTCCCCCACATCAGGAAGGCGAAGACCCCGCCCAGCAGCAGCACCCAGTTGGCCAGGACGTAGCGGTGCGTGGCCGGCGAGGCCTGTGGGTCGTACTTCTTGCCGACGTCGCGCCGGGGGGCCTCCCCCATCCACGCGGGGCGCCAACCGGGCGAGGCGAAGAAGACCTTCACCGCGTCGACGGGCGTGGGCGCGAGCCGGGCCAGGCGCACCAGGTCCACGTACAGCTCCACCTGGGCCCACAGCGGGTTGTACGACTCGAGCGGGCGGGTGGTGCCGTACACGCAGGGCTCGGTCTCCGGTTCCCAGGTGCCAAAGAGCCGGTCGAGGAACGAGAACGTCGCCGCGTGGTTCTTGTCGAGGTACCGCGGGTTGATGGCGTGGTGCACCCGGTGCAACGCCGGGGTGTTGAAGAACTTCTCCAGCGCGCCCAGCGGCGGCACCAGCTCGGTGTGGATCCAGAATTGGTACAGCGTGGTGAGGCCCAGCACGACGGCGAAGGGGAACACCGGCACGCCGAGCAGGGCGATGGGCAGGTAGAACGGCAGGCTCGTGAGCCAGGTGGTGACCGACTGCCGCAGCGCGACCGCGAGGTTGTAGTCCTCGCTGTGGTGGTGCACCACGTGGGCGGCCCACAGCAGGTTGACCTCGTGCGAGAGCCGGTGCCACCAGTAGTAGGCGAACTCCACGGCGAACACCGCCACCACCCACGGCAGCCACGCGGTGGGCAGCTTCACCGGCGCGAACTGCGACAGCCAGCTGTACGCGCCCGTCAACACCGCCGTGGACACGAAGAGGCTCACCAGCTGCTGCGCGATGCCGCACCCCATGTCGCTCATCGCGTCGCCCAGCCGGTACACCCGGCGCCCCTTCACCTTCGCGGCGACGAGCTCGACCCCGATGCCCAGGAAGAACAGCGGAATGGCCAGCGCGATGAGGTTGGGGCCCATGGTGTCCGGCTTTCTAGATGATGTGACCGTTCGGTCGCAAGACCATCAGGGCGAATCGGGAGGCAGGGTGACGGTCTGCCCGTAGTCGAGCACGCCCCATTCGAGCTTCGGGTTGGCGTCGAGGAAGAGTTGGCGGGCGCCGTCGAGATCGAGGCCGGGCATGAGGGCGAGGCCGCGGTCGAGGGGCTGGAAAAAGTTGTCGAAGTGCGTGGGCAGCACCCGCGTGGCCTGTGACTCGCCGAGCAGTCCGTCGACTTTGGCGCGGGTCTGCTTCTCTCCGGTGACGCCGACGATGAGGGTCCTGGCGCGCAGGCCCCCGAGTTCCCCCGCGGCATAGGTGCTGGTGGGGTGGAACCAAATCGACGTACCGTGGGCGGTGAGGCGGTAGGCGAGGGTCTCGTCGAGGGCGTAGTTCCAGAACCACATCGGGCCGGCGTCGGTGGCGACGGTGCCGCTCATGGGCTGGGGCACGAGCAGGTCGGTATGGTGGGCCAATCGCACGTCGACGGTGAAGTCGCCGACGGTGAACGAGTCGCCGGAGTGCACCACCCGGGTCTTCTCCGCGGGCACGCCGCGCGAGCGGGCGAGGTTGACGGTGTTCTGCGAGCCGACGACGAGGGCGCCGGTGCGCTGCGCGATGGCCCCCACGTCGAGGGCGTGATCGAAGTGGGTGTGGTTGACGAGGATGAGGTCGGCCTTGGGGCACCACTTCTCGCCGAGGGCCGGGTCGGCGTCGATGCGGCCGGTGATCAGCGCCACGGGGTCGGGCCGGGTGGGCGTGGGGTCGAGGAGCACGGTGGTGGTGCCGTCGCTGAGCTCGAAGCCGGAGACGCCGAGGGACCGCAGGGTCAGCCCTGCGCCCTGCACGCGCCAACTCGCGGGCGCCTGGTGCTGTGGGGGAATGGGCCAGGGCACGTGGCGGGTGAAGAGGAACCACGCGCACAGCAGCAGCGCGAAGAAGACGAAGGGCAGGCTGATCAACACGCGAGCGCGGCGAGACACGGGCGGCACTCAAGCACGGGAGGACGGCGAGAGCGCGTGACGGAGCGCCTCGACCCACCAGGATTCGTTGACGGCCTTCGAGGTGACGACGAGGGAGTGCCAGCCGGCGCCGGTGAGCAGGCTGCGTTGTCGCGCGTCGCGTTCGAAGTGTTGGCGTTGTCGGTGGAAGTCGTAGCTGTCTGCGTGGAGTGCGACGCGCTGGTCCTTCCAGGCGAAGTCGACCTTCATGATGTAGCGGCGGTTCTCGAAGACGGAATAGCCGGCAACGGGGCGAGGGAGGTCGTACTGCGCGAGTGCGCGCTCCAGGCGGATCTCCAGGCCTGAGTCGAGGGGACTTTCTCGCTGGCCGAGGAGTCGCATCAGCGTGCCCATCCCGGGGCGCCCGGTCAGGGTGGCCGCGAGGGCGTGGAGTTGGGGCGCGATGAGCGGGTGTCCCTTGCGCGCGGAGTCGAGGGCCATGGCGAGGTTCTCTTCGGAGAGCACATCGCACAGGTCGACGAGGGTGCGGGCGACCGAGGTGACGGGAACCCCGGAGCGCATTTCCACGGTGAAATCGCCGCGGCTGCGGTGGAGCCTGACGCCCTCGAGGTGGCCGGGGTTTCGGCTGCGGGAGGTGGTGACGTCGATGGGCCGCGGTGGGGTGCGGTTCTTGTCGCTGATGCCCCACAGGTCGTAGAGGAACGCGGCGCTCTGGTGTGAGACGGCGCTCCCGGGGCCGCACTGCAGCGCGAGCGCGAGGGCCTGTTGGCGCCAGCACAGGGGGGCGCCGCGAAAGCGGAACACGTCGGAGTGCACGCGTTCGAGGGCGCCCGTCTGCACCCGCCAGCGCAGCGCGACGGGGGACAGCCCGACGGCGACGGCCTGTGCGCGGGTGATGAGGCCCCATTGCCGTACCGCGACTGCTTCCAGTTCGTTCAACCCGCCCATACCCGCCACCCCCAGGCCCCACGATGTACTTCAGGGGTCTGACAAGTGAGATTGGACGCGCCACCTCACACGCTGCTGTCACCTCCTGTGCCCACCCCCCCGAAGTCCGCGCAAAAGAGGGTCACGACGTCCGGGTCGAGGGGCTGGTGGAGCGAGGCGGGGCGTGGGGTGACCGGCCAGACGGCCTCCCTCCCTGCCTTCGCCCTGCCCGAGGAGGTACGCCGTTCATCCACGGCTTCCCCGCTGGCAGGGCCCGGTGCACAGTGGCCCCATGCTCGTGCTCCCTGGAACCCCGGCGATGACCCCTGCGCGGCTGGCGCGTCGGCTCGACAAGTTGAAGGCCAGCAACCCGGGTCTGCGCGACGCGACGGCGGACTACGTGCACGTGGTGGACGTCGAGCGGGAACTGACGCCCGACGAGACCACGAAGCTGGCGGCCCTGCTGACCTACGGGCCGAAGCAGGCGTCGCGGCGCATCGAGGGGCGCGCCTTCGTGGTCGTACCGCGGTTGGGCACGAAGTCACCGTGGTCTTCCAAGGCGACGGACATCGCGCACAACTGTGGGTTGACGGCGATCCTCCGGCTGGAGCGCGGGATCGTGTGGACGCTCCAGGGGGAGCTCACCACCGCCCCGGCGCTGCACGACCGCATGACGGAGTCGGTGCTGCCCGACGTGGCGAGCGCGGCGAAGCTCTTCGAGCGCCACGAGCCGAGGCCGTACACCACCATTCCCCTCGGGGAGATCGCGGCGGCGAACACGCGCCTGGGCCTGGCGTTGGCGCCCGACGAGATCGATTACCTCATTGCGGCCTTCACGAAGTTGGGGCGAGACCCGAGCGACGTGGAGTTGATGATGTTCGCGCAGGCGAACTCCGAGCATTGCCGGCACAAGATCTTCAACGCCGACTTCGTGATCGACGGTGAAGCGCAGGGTGATTCGTTGTTCCGCATGATCCGCAGGTCCACGGAGGCGAGCCCGGGTGGGGTGCTCAGCGCGTACAACGACAACGCGAGCGTCATCGAGGGTTACGCGGCGGGGCGGTTCTTCGCGAACCCGGACGACGGCATCTACGGCGCGCACACGGAGCCGGTGCACTTGTTGATGAAGGTCGAGACGCACAACCACCCGACGGCGGTCTCTCCGTTTGCGGGGGCGTCGACGGGCAGCGGCGGCGAGATCCGCGACGAGGGTGCGACGGGGCGGGGTTCGAAGCCGAAGGCGGGGCTGGTGGGGTTCTCGGTGTCGAACCTGCGGCTGCCGGGGGCGGAGCGCGCGTGGGAGGTCGACCACGGCAAGCCCAACCGCATTGCCTCGGCGCTGGACATCATGCTGGACGGCCCGTTGGGCGGCGCGGCGTTCAACAACGAGTTCGGGCGGCCGGCGTTGACGGGGTACTTCCGCACCTACGAGCAGGAAGTGAACGGCGCGGTGCGCGGGTACCACAAGCCGATCATGATCGCCGGCGGCCTGGGGAACATCCGCCCGGGGCACGTGAAGAAGGGCGCGATTCCCGCGGGCGCAGCGCTGGTGGTGCTCGGTGGGCCGTCGATGCTCATCGGCCTGGGTGGTGGCGCGGCGTCGTCGGTGGCGTCGGGGGCGTCCCAGGAGGATCTCGATTTCGCCTCGGTGCAACGGGACAACGCAGAGATGGAGCGGCGCTGCCAGGAGGTCATCGACCGCTGCTGCGCGCTGGGGGAGGCCAACCCCATCGTCTCGATTCACGACGTCGGTGCGGGCGGGTTGTCGAACGCCTTGCCGGAGTTGGTGCACGAGAGCCGGCGTGGGGCGACCTTCGAGCTGCGGAAGATCCCCAGCGACGAGCACGGCATGTCGCCGCTCGAGCTGTGGTGCAACGAGAGCCAGGAGCGCTACGTGCTGGCCATCGACGCCGCGTCGCTGCCGCGCTTCGAGGCCTTCTGCCGGCGCGAGCGGTGTCCCTTCGCGGTGCTGGGGCACGCCACGGACGACGGGCTGCTGAAGGTCACCGATGCCCACTTCGGGAACACGCCCATCGCCATGCCGCTGGAGGTGTTGCTGGGCAAGCCCCCACGCATGCGCCGAGACGTGAAGCGGGTGCCCTCGCCGGGCAAGCCGTTGCCCGAGTTCGAGCTGCGCGAGGCGCTCAAGCGCGTGCTGCTGCTGCCCACCGTGGGTGACAAGAGCTTCCTGGTGACCATCGGCGATCGTTCGATCACCGGCCTGGTGGCGCGGGACCAGATGGTGGGGCCGCTGCAGGTGCCGGTGGCCGACGTGGCGGTGACGATGACCAGCTACGACGTGACCACGGGCGAGGCGATGGCCATGGGCGAGCGCACGCCGTTGGCGGTGTTGAACGCGGCGGCCTCGGCGCGCATGGCGGTGGGCGAGGCGCTGACCAACCTCGCGGCGGCGCGGGTGGACCAGCTGGGCTTCGTGAAGCTCTCGGCGAACTGGATGGCGGCGGCCGGGGCCCCGGGTGAAGACGCGCGGCTCTACGAGGCGGTGAAGGCGGTGGGCGCGGAGCTGTGCCCGGCGCTGGGCATCGCGATCCCCGTGGGCAAGGACTCGATGTCCATGCGCACGGTGTGGGACGGGAAGTCGGTCACGGCGCCGCTGTCGCTCATCGTCAGCGCGTTCGCGCCGGTGTCCGACGTGCGCCAGACGTTGACCCCGGAGCTGCAGCTCGACCTCGGGCCGACGTCGCTGGTGCTCATCGACCTGGGCCACGGCGAGGACCGGCTGGGCGGCAGCGCGTTGGCGCAGGTGTTCAACGAGGTGGGCACGCAGCACCCCGACGTCGACTCGCCGCGCGAGCTGGCGGACTTCTTCGCGTTGATCCAGTCGCTCAACGCCGAGGGGAAGCTGCTCGCGTACCACGACCGCTCCGACGGCGGCCTGGTGGTGACGTTGCTCGAGATGGCATTCGCCTCGAAGTGTGGCTTCGACCTGGTGGCCAACGAGGGGAAGACCCTGGTGCCCTTCCTCTTCAATGAAGAGCTGGGCGCGGTGGTGCAGGTGCGCACGGCGGACGTCGCGGACCTGCTGCACCGGTGCCAGGCGCTGGATCTCGGGGCGCACGTGGTGGCGACGCCGCGGTCCGACGATCACATCACCCTGGGGGCGCACTACCGCGCGACGCGCACCGAGCTGCGGGCGCTGTGGTCCGACACCACCTGGCGCATGCACCGGCTGCGTGACGACGCGGGCTGCGCGGACGAAGAGCACGCGCTGCGCACCGACTCGACGTTCTCGGGGCTGACGGCGTCGCTGACCTTCGACCCCGTGGTGCGGGCGCCGGTGAAGCCGCACCGGCCGCGGGTGGCGATCCTCCGCGAGCAGGGGGTCAACGGCGAGCTGGAGATGGCGCAGGCCTTCACCCGCGTGGGCTTCGAGGCGGTGGACGTGCACATGAGCGATCTCCTCGAGGGGCGCTTCGATCTCTCGAGCTTCCGCGGGTTGGCGGCGTGCGGTGGGTTCTCGTACGGCGACGTGCTGGGCGCGGGTGGGGGCTGGGCGAAGTCGGTGCTCTTCAACGAGCGCGCGCGCGAGGTGTTCCGCGCCTTCTTCCACCGGCCCGACACCTTCACGTTGGGCGTGTGCAATGGCTGCCAGATGATGGCGCAGCTCAAGGCGCTCATCCCCGGGGCCGAGGCGTGGCCTCGCTTCGTGCGCAATCGCTCGGAGCAGTTCGAGGCGCGGGTCTCGATGGTGCACATCGAGAAGTCCCCCTCGCTGTTCTTCGCGGGCATGGAAGGCAGCCTCTTGCCCGTGGCGGTGGCGCACGGAGAAGGGCGCGTGGAGTTGGACGGGACGGACGCCTTCACCGTGGCCGCGCGCTTCGCCGACGCGAGCGGGGCGCCGACCGAGCGTTACCCGCTCAACCCCAACGGCTCGAAGGACGGGGTGACGGCGCTGACCACGGCCGACGGGCGGGTGACGATCCTCATGCCGCACCCGGAGCGGGTGATTCGGTCTGCGCAGCTCTCGTGGCACCCGCGGTCGTGGGGTGACGACAGCCCGTGGTTGCGGTTCTTCGAGAACGCGCGGGCTTGGTGCGAGGGGTGAGCCTGGCGAAGACGCCGGCGCCTCCGTACCTCGCGGTCATCTTCACCTCGGCGCGCACCGAGGGAGATCGCGGCTACGAGGCGATGGCCGAGCGCATGGTGGCGCTGGCCGAGGGGCAGCCGGGGTTCCTCGGGATGGACAGCGTGCGCGGGGAGGTAGGCGTGGGCATCACGGTGGCGTACTTCCGTGACGAGGCGGCGATCGCGCAGTGGCGAGCGCACCCCGAGCACCGCGTGGCGCAGCGCGAGGGCAGGGAGACCTGGTACGCCGACTACGAAGTGCGCGTGGCGCGGGTCGAGCGCGCGTACGGCAAGGAGCGCTGAGTCGCGAGGCGGCCGGCGACGACGGCCCTCTTCACGAAGTCCGAGCGCCTGGAGTCACGCAGCGGCCGGAATCGCGAGGCTGCCCGAGCCGAGCGGTGCCCCCGCACACACCGGACCGACCGCCTCCCCCGGGCCGTAGCCCCGCCGGTCACTTCCCCTTCCGCTTCGCGATCTCCACGCACATCTTCTCTCGGCGCCCCTCGCGGAACGTGGGGTCGCACCCGTACGCCCAACGCACGCCATCGACGAACATGCGCCGGGCCTCGTTGCTGTTCATCAGCGCGCCGGGCACCGAGTACGACCAGTTCCCCCCGTGATGGAAGCCGACGATGCGGCCGAACCCGTGCTCCCGCACCGCGATGGCGTCATTCCCCTGGGCGTCGCGGGCGAGCACCACCGAGGGCTCCTCGTCGAAGACGTGCACGTGCCCCACGTTGCAGCCCCCGGTCATGGTGAAGGTCTTCGGCACCTCCCAGATGACCGGGTGCACCTTCGCGCTCTCGACGCGCTGGAGCTGGATGTCGCCCGAGTACCCCGAGCTGCGGTCGAAGAGGATCAACGGCCGCAGCGCCTGCAACTGCCCCACGGAGAGCTGGTAGGCGTTCCACTCGTGGTGGAGGTACCCGCCGCCGTTCTCCACGAAGCGCACCAGCGCGCGTTGACCCGAGAGGGGCATGTCCGACTGCCAGGTGGTGCCGTTGAGGTGCACCACCACGTCGAAGGTCTTCAGGGACGGGTTGTCGCCGTTGAAGCCCGGGCCGCTGGTGTCACTGAAGACGACCTCGGCGCCGCTGTTGGTGAGCGAGGTGGCGAGGGCCCTGGTCTGTTCGTTGCGCACATCCCAGAGGATCAAGACCCGGGGCCCCGCGAGGGCTGCGGGGGCGAGGAACAACACGACGAGGAGGGTGAGCGCGCGGAACGGAACCATGGGGCCCTCTCAACGGGCGGCCCCCCGGAACGATCTGCTCAGCTGCGACGGCGGCGCAGCGCGAGCGCCAGCAACCCCATCAACGGCGCGAGCGCATCGCCCTGGCTGCACCCACACCCGGTGGCGCCCTGGATGAGCCCCGTACCGCCATCGGCGGCGGTCATCGTCCCGGCGTCGGCCTCGGTCATCGTGCCGGCATCGGTGAGCATGGGGCCCGCATCGACCGGCTCCACCGGCCCTGCGTCCACCACGCCCGCGTCGATCACCGTCGCCGAGCGCACGTGGATGCTGGCGGTGGTGCTCACCGCCCCGGCCGTGGCACGCACGCCGTCGGCGTAGTCACCCGCGAGCGTACCGGCGGTGAACAGCCCACCGGCGGTGATGGCGCCGGCGTTGGGGTTGGTGGTCCACGTGATGTTCGCGGGCACGGTGTTGCCGAAGGCGTCCTTCCCGGTGCCGGCGAACTGCGCGGTGGCGCCCACCAGCAGGTCGGCCGACGCGGGGTTGAGCTCGAGGAGCACCAGCGGCCCGGCGGTGACCGAGACGGTGGCGAAGGCGGTGACGCCGTTCGACTCGGCGCGCACGGTGTTGGCGAAGGTGCCGGTGGTGGTGCCGGCGCTGAAGATGCCGGTGGGCGAGATGGTGCCGCCGCCCGCGACGACGCTCCAGGTGGGGGTGACGGCGACGGTGTTGTTGTTCCCGTCGCGGCCGGTGGCGGTGAAGGCGAGGGTCCCGCCGGCCTGGGTGGTGGCGACGGACGGGGTGAGGCTCAGCTGCGAGAGCGCGCCGGCGTTGATGCTCACGCTCGCCGAGCCGCTCAAGCTGCCGGCGGTGGCGGTGATGGCCGCCGGGTAGTTGCCGGACATGGACCCCGCGGTGAACACGCCGCCCTGGTTGATGGTGCCCGACGCGGCGCTGGCGGCCCACGAGATGGCGGTGGTCACCACGTTGTTGTTCGCGTCGAAGGCCTGCGCGGTGAAGGTGGTGCTGCCCCCGGGGGCGAGGGTGACCATCGCCGGAGACACGGTGACGCGCGTCGCGGGGCCCGGCTGCACGATGACCGTGGCCGTGCCGTTGACGCCCGCGATGGTGGCGCGCACGGTGTTGGCGAAGGTGCCCGCCGTGGTGCCCGCGGTGAAGGCGCCGGTGCCGGCGTTGATCGACCCGCCGCCCGAGACGAGCGACCAGGTGGCGGTGCCGGGCACCATGTTGCCGAAGCTGTCCACGGCCACGGCCGAGAAGTTCGCCGTAGCGCCGGGCTGCAGCGTGGCGGTGCCGGGCATCACGGTCACGGTGGCCACGGTGCCGCCGGTGACGGTCACGGTGGACGAGGCCGAGCGACTGACGGCGCCTTCGCTGGCGGAAGCGGTGACGCCGGCGTTGAAGGTGCCCGGGGTGGTGCCGGCGGTGAAGAGGCCGCTGGTGTTGATGTTCGCCCCGGTGACGGAGTTCGCCCAGGTGATGACCGGGGTCAGCGGATTGCCGCAGCCGTCAGCCGCGGTGCCGGTGAACTGGCGCGTGCCGCCTACCGCGACCGAGGCCGTGGTGGGGCTGATGCTCACCGACGACAACACGCCGGGGTCCACCGTCACCGAGGCGCGGCCGACGATGCTGCCCGCGGTGGCCACGACGGCCAGGGGGAAGGCGCCGCGCGAGCAACCCGCGGTGTAGACGCCCACGGGGTCCACGATGCCCGCGCTCCCGGTGACCGACCAGGTGATGGCCGGGCTGCTGACGGGGTTGTTGCAGACGTCGAGCGCGGTGACGGTGAAGGCCTGCGTCTGCTGCGACTTCACGGTGGCGTTGCTCGGGGTGACCACCAGGCTGGCGATGGGCGCGGTGGTGATGGTGACGCTCGCGCTGGCCGACTTGCCGTTGGACGTCGCGGTGACACCGGCGCTGATGGTGCCCGGGGTGCACGACGCGGTGAGCACGCCGCCGGGGGTGATGACGCCCGCGGTGCCCAGCGCGCTCCAGGTGATGGTGGCCGTGGGCACGGGGTTGTTCACCACGTCATAGGCGGTGGCCGAGAAGGTGAAGGTGCCGCCCGCGCTGACGGTGGCGCTCGAAGGCGCGATGACCACGTGGTCCACCGCGCCGGGGGCGAAGGGGAAGGCGCCCAGGTCACTGCTGCTGGTGCCCGCCATGCGCGCCGGCGAGGTCGACTGGAGGTGGAAGTCGCCGGTGGCAGGCGCGACGAGCAGCGGGTCGACCGTGGTGGTCGAGTTGCTCCCGAGGGTCACGGTGCCCAGGGGGCTGGTGAAGAACAGGTTGTACGAGTTGGTGATGGCGATGGTGTTGTATTTGTACAGGCCATACGTGTTGGCGCTGAAGATGGAGTTGGTCACCCCCACGCTGCCCGAGGTGCCCGCAGAATAGACACCATACGAGTTCGAGTACGCGGTGAGGTGGTCGAGGGTGTCGGTGCCACCGTTGGCTTGCATGCCGGTGGTGTTGGCGTCGAAGACCGAGAAGGTGATCGTGTGCGTGCCCGCGGTGCTGCGCACGCCGTAGGTACAGGCGGTGAAGCGCGACGCGGTGACGGTGGCCGCGCCGGCCAGGTCGAGGCAGTACGAGGCCTTGGAGAGCGTGGCGGAGTTGACGTTGGCCGTGCCCCCGGGGACCACGCGCACGCCCGTCCACGAGCCGGCGCTGGCGCCCGACGAGGTGAGCACCACGGGGCTCGCCCCGGTGCCCGAGAGCTGCAGCGTTCCCTGCACGATGACCTCGGTGCGCGAGGTGTCGCTGCCCGACTGCATCTGGTCCGAGGTGGGGGCGGTGAGCGTGACGCCCGCGGCCACGGTGACGGTGACGCCGGGGGGCACGGTGAGGTCGCCCAGCAGCGCCTGCGTGGTGTTGAGGGTGGTGTTGCTCCACAGCGTGCCCAGCAGGCCCACCGTGGGGTCGGTGGTGTACGCGAAGGCGCCCATGTCACCGGCGGTGGAGTCCGACTTGCGCGCCGGCGAGTTCGAGGTGAGGCGGTACGGCGTCGCGCCAGTGGCCACGTAGAGCGGGTTGCCGGAGATGCTGCCGGTGCCCGGCGTCGCGGTGGTGTAGTTGGCCGTGGTGTTGCCCCAGACGTCGTTGAACGAGTTGGCGAGGGTGATGGTGTTGTATTGGTAGAGGCCGTAGTTGTTGGCGGTGGCCACGGAGTTGGTGAGGCTCACCGAGCCCGACGTGCCCGACGAGTAGATGCCGTAGGTGTTGGACACGAGCGTCGAGTGGTCCAGCGAGAGCGAGCCGCTGATGCCGTACGCGCCGAAGGTATTGCCGGTGAAGAGCGAGCGCGAGACCTGGCTCGAGCCGGCGCTCGTCCGCAGGCCGTAGGTGTTGTTGGTCAGCGCGGCCTCGGTGAGGTTCACGTTCGAGAGCGCGTCGACGCCGTAGGTGGCCTTCGAGACGTTGATCCCCGTGAGGGTCGCGGCGCCGGTGGCCTCGACGCGAATGCCCGTCCACGCGCCGGCGCTGGCGCCCGACGAGGTGAGGGTCACCGGGTTGCCCGAGGCCGCCACGGTCAGCGTGCCGCGCACGATGAGTTCGATGTGCGAGGTGTCGTTGCCGGCCTGCATCTGGTCCGAGGTGGCGGCGGTGAGCATCACGCCCGGCGCGATGGTGAGGGTCACGCCCATGGGCACGATGAGGTCTCCGAGGAGCGACTGGGTGAGCGAGATGGTGGTGTCGATCCACAGCGTGCCCATC
>CAIVGN010000174.1 GCA_903905455.1 uncultured Archangium sp. | reverse complement strand
TCCTTGAGCGCCACGGAGACCTGGTCGATGGCCGCGAAGACCTTCGGCTTCTGCGCGTCGATGCCCGCCTTCACGCCCGCCACGGCCTGCACGAAGGCCTGGTCAGCCGCCTGGGCCCCGCGCATCTCCAACTGCGCATCGAGCGCGCTGAGCGCCGCCTCGTCGAGAGGTCGCTGCGAGGGCAACGACACGCCCTCCGCCTGCATCACCAGCTCGCCCCACGAGAGGTCATCCCCCGACGCGTGCCGCAGCTTCGAGCGCGTCACCGTGTAGCGCGCCCGCACCAGCGCACGAATGCCGCCCGCCTCGGCCGCGGCCTTGAGCTGCTCGTCGGCGAACGCGCTGTTCATCACCAACTGCCCCGCGAGCGCCTCACCCTCGAGCGCGCGCGTGGCCACGGCGAGCGCCCCGTCGAGCTGCGCGGTCACCTTCGCCTTCACCACCTCGGGCTCGAAGCGCGTCATCGGCCCGCCCTCTTCGTTCGCCGGCCCTCGCGCGGTGAAGCGCTGCACCAGCTCCGGCGGCAGGTCCTTCGTGGCATCAGCGAGGCGGTGCGTGAGCTGCCCCGACAGCGTGGTCGCAAACAGGCTGCCCACCACCGCGATGCCCACCGTCGACCCCATCTGGCGGAAGAACGTCACCATCGACGTCGTCACCCCCATCTGCCGGGGCGGCACCGCGTTCTGAATGGCGATGGTGTACAGCGGGATCGACGGGCCCAGCCCCAGGCCCAGCAGCACCATCTTCACCGTCACCTCGCCCTGCGTGCTCGAGGCCGTCAACGTCAGCGCCATCACCGTGAAGCCCACGATGAGCAACACCAGGCTGCCGAGCATCAACGCCTTGTAGCGGCCGAGCCGAGAGACGAGCTGCCCCGAGAGCACGTTGCCCGCCACCACCCCGAGCACCAACGGGCTCACGGTGAGCCCACTGGCCATCGCGGTGACCCCCACCACGTTCACCATGAACAGCGGCAAGAAGACCATCGGCCCCAGGAAGGCGCCGCCCATCACGAAGACCGTGGCGCAGCCCAGCGCCACGCTGGGGTTCTTGAAGAGCCGCAGGTCGACCAGCGGCTCCTTGACGCGCAGCTCCCAGGCGATGAACGCCGCCGCGCCCACGAGCGCCAGGCCCAGCAACGACAGCACGTGCCAGTCCCCCCACAGGTAGCCCAGCTCGCCCTCGTGCACCTCGGGCCGGCCCAGGGTGAGCGCCACCAGCAGCGGCACCACGCCCAGCGCCAGCAACACCGCGCCGAAGACGTCGATGGTGGGGTGCTCCACGCGCCGCGGCTTGAGCGGGGGCATGCGCAGCACGATGAACGCCAGGGCGATGGCCCCGATGGGCAGGTTGATGAAGAACACCCAGTGCCAGCCGAAGGTGTCGGTGATGAAGCCGCCCAGCAAAGGGCCCACCAGCGAGCTGACGCCGAACACCGCGCCGAAGAGACCCGAGTACTTGCCGCGCTCCGACGGCGGGTAGAGGTCGGCCACCACCGCGAAGGCCGAGGTGAAGAGCGACGCCGAGCCCACGCCCTGCAGCGCGCGAAAGGCGATGAGCTGCGCGGTGGTCTGCGACAAGCCACACAGCGCCGACGCCGCGAGGAACACCACCACCCCGAAGACCACGATGACCTTGCGCCCGAAGACGTCGCTCAGCTTGCCGTACACCGGCACCAACACCGTCGAGGACACCAGGTAGGCCGTGGTGATCCACGTGTAGAGCGAGGCGTCGATGTGCAGCGTGCGCTGCATCTCGGGGCCCGCCGTCGCCACCACCGTCTGATCCAGCGCGGCGAGGAACATCGCCAGCAACATGCCCAGCAGGGCCTGCGCCTTCTCGCGGGGGGACAACTGCGTCGGGTCGTCACTGCTCACGGGGCGCCCAGCGGACATGAAACGACCCCGCGCGTCCATCACTGTGGACACTGCGGGGTCCTGGTCGTTCAGCGAGAGAGTCTTACTTCTTCTTCTCGACGACGATCTTCTTGCCCACGCGCGCCGGGGTGCCCTCGAACAGGGTCTTCATGTCGGCCGCCGGCTGGCCCTTCTTCACGAGGATGGTGTTCACCGCGCGCAGGATCTTGGTGCGCACCTTGCGGGTGACCAGCGCGTCCTTCGACGCCGCGAGGACCTGCTTCTCGGTCACGCCACGGCCGAGCGACGCCGGCTTGGCCATCTCGAGCTCGGCGTACTTCTTGGTCGCCAGCTCCTTGTTGTGGCGCTTGCCCCAACGCTTCTGCATCAGCGCGCGGGCCGGCTCATCGAACGTCTCGATGCGGCGGCTGGTGATCGCAAGCTGCTTCGGAGTGATGCTCTTCGACGACAGGAAGGTCTGGAAGGTGCCCATGGGGTTTTCTTTGCTTTCGAGAGGTTGTGTGGCGAAAGAGGCCGCTCTATGCCCCACCCGGCGGGGGAAAAGCAATGATCCACCTCGATGATCTTGATCGCGACGGTCCGTTGTGAGTAAGGAGCGATTCCCTTTTTCCGCAGGCTCCAACAACCATGGCGAAGACGTCCTCCGTAAACAAGAACGAGCTCCGTAAGCTGACGGTCGCGAAGTACTCCGCGCGTCGCAAGGAACTCAAGGCCATCATCAAGAACCCGACCACCACGGGTGAAGATCGTGCGGCCGCCCAGATCAAGCTCGCGAAGCAGCCCCGCGACGCGAACCCCATCCGCGTGACTGTGCGTTGCGCCGTCACGGGCCGTCCCCGCGGCAACCTCCGCAAGTTCGGCCTGTCCCGCATCGTGTTCCGTGAGAAGGCTCTCGCGGGCGAGCTGACCGGCGTCGTCAAGGCGAGCTGGTAAGCCCCAACCCTTTTTAAGGAGAATCACCATGTCCCGCGTGTGTCAGGTCACGGGTAAGCGCCCGATGGTTGGCAACAATGTCAGCCACGCCAACAACAAGACGAAGACCCGTTCGCTGCCGAACCTCCAGAAGCACCGGTTCTTCATCGCGAACGAGAAGAAGTGGATCACCCTGCGCGTGTCGGCGCACGGTCTGCGCATCATCAACGTGCGCGGCATCGAGCGTGTGTACGCCGAGCTGAAGGCGTCGGGCGAAGTCTAAGTTCGCCGTCGCAGCATCCACCTGCAGTGCTCCCGGGCCGCGGTTCCTCTTCCAGGAAGAGGGGCGCGGCCCGCGGTGTTTCCCGTTGGGACAGCGACCTCACGCCTGGCGCAGCAGCGCCTCGAGGAGCCGCTCGCGGGTCACCGGCTTGGAGAGGAAGTCGTCCATGCCCGCTTCCCGGCAGCTGGCGACGTCGGAGCTCTCGGCTGAAGCCGACACCCCGATGATGCGCGGCCCGCGGCCCCCCTTCGCGCGCACCCGCCGGGCCACCTCGAGGCCGTCGAGGTGGGGCATGTGCACGTCCATCAGCACCACGTCGAAGGGGTGCGCTTCGAGCACCTCGAGGGCCTGCTGCCCGTCGACGGCCACCTCGACCTGGCAGCCGCTGCGATCCAGCAGGCGCTGGGCGACGAGCCGGTTGATGGCGTTGTCGTCGACCACCAGCACCCGCAACCCCGGGGGGAGCTCGCGCGCGCTGGGCGGCGCCTGCACCGGGAGCGGGGCCTCGACGAGGGGGAGCGTGCAGGTGAAGCGGCTCCCGGCCCCGGGCGTGGACTGCACCACGAGGGTGCCGCCCAGGTGCGTGGCCAGCTCGCGGCTCAGCGCGAGGCCCAGGCCCGTGCCCTGGAAGCGCCGCGCGCGCGCGTCGTCGGCCTGGGAGAAGCGGGTGAAGAGGCGCTGCTGCTGCTCGGGGATGATGCCGATGCCGGTGTCTTCGACCGTGCACTGCAGCGCGCCGTCGTGGGCGGCGAGGGTCACGGTGACGTGGCCGGCCTCGGTGAACTTGAGCGCGTTGTTGATCAGGTTCCCGAGGATCTGCCGCAGCCGCACGCCGTCGAGCAGGGCCGCCTTCGGGAGCGCGGCGTCGAGCACCACGGTGAACTCCAGCTTCTTCTTCGCGGCCAACGGGGTCCACAGCGCGCGCAGCTCGGCGGCCAACGCCTCGAGGCCCACCGGCGCCTCGTGGAGCACCAGCCGCCCCGCCTCGAGCTTCGAGAGGTCGAGCAGGTCGTCGATGAGCGTGAGCATCAGCCCGCCGCTGGAACGAATGGTCTGCGCCATCTCGCGCTCTTCGTCGCCCAGCGGGCGCATCAGCAGCGCGTCGGTCATGCCCAGCACCCCGTTCATCGGCGTGCGGATCTCGTGGCCCATGTTGGCGAAGAAGGCGCTCTTGGTGCGCTCGGCCTCGCGCAGGCACTCCTCGGAGCGATCGCGGTCTCGACCCAGGGCTTGCACCAACGCCATGCACGACACCAGGGCGGCGACGAAGTTGAACACCTGGTTGCCCACGGGGAAGGGGTCGACCTGGGCCACCACCAGGCCCGCGCGCCCGGCCAGCGTGAAGACGGAGCCCAACACCACCGCGCGCATGAACCAGCGCTGCGTCTCGGAGCCCTCGAGCATGGTGGCCGCGACGAGAGGCATGGCGAAGAGGTAGCCGAACATCGTCGGCTCCATGGGGGTGGTGGCCAGCGCGCCGAGGGACACCATGAAGCTGAAGAACCACAAGAAGGTGCGCACCAGGGGCTCGGGCTGGTCGCCCCGCCTCAGCCGCCGCAGCGTCACCGCCGAGAAGAGCACCGCCACGAAGTTGAGCCCCGCGAGCACCACCAGCGACGAGCCCGCGGCCAGCACCGCCGAGAAGCTGGTGAAGGCCAGCGCCAGCCAGGCGGTGATGGCGAACACCCGCTCGCGCGACTGCTCGACCGGCGGCAACCAGAGCCACCCCAGGATCCACGCTCTCCCCCGAGTTCGCGCCATGTGGCTCCCCCCGTACCACCGCACGCCGCCGCGAACATCGAGTCACCGCTGACCGGCGTCGGAGTGCGACACGGCTGCCGCGATCTCCCCCGGAGCATCGATGCTCCACGCCGAACTCCCCGAGCGGGCGGGGCTGGTCCGACCTTTGCTCACGGGCCCTGCGCGGGGCCGGACGGAAGCAGGGAGCGGGTCCACATGCGGTTCATTCATGGTCTGACCATCGGCGTGGGCATCGCCGTCGTCGCCTCGTGCGCGGCATCCGCGCCCTTCAACGACCGCGGCGCTGACGTGCCCAATGGCACCGGCGGCACGGGCGGGGGCTTCATCAGCGGCTCGGGCGGGAGCGCGGGGGGCAGCGCGTCCGGCTGCACCAGCGCCGCACAATGTGCGCCGGGCTTCACCTGCGATCTCGGCACGTGTGTGGCTCCGGAGGTGGAGACGAACCGCGGGCTCGGTGACGCGCCCCCCGTGGCCACGCCTCGCTACGTCTACGCGCTCAACCCCACGGCGGCCTCGGTGGCGCGCATCGACCCCACGTCGCTGCAGATCGAAGCGGTGCCGGTGGGCGCGGGGCCAGTGGGCCTCTCGGCGTTGCCGAAGGAAGACGCCGCGGTGGTGCTCTGCGTGGGCGACGGCTCGCTCTCGGTGCTCGACAGCACGACGTTGCCCACGAAGGTGACGCGGGTCTCGCTCAAGCGGCAGTACAGCAAGCTCTCGGTCTCGCCGGACGGGAAGTACGCGGTGGCCTGGCCTGACCCTTCGAGCGCGCCGGCCTCGGGCGCCGAGGGCATCTTCGCCCTGGTCGACCTGGTGAAGGTGCGCGCGGGCACCAGCGGCGCCGTGGCCGAACGCGCGGGCGGCTACCGCATCACCGACGTGGTGTTCCGCACCGAGGCCTTGGTGAGCACGGCGCTGTACGTCTTCGCCAAGTCGACGGTCTCGACCTTCGACCTGGTGACGGGCGACGCGCTGCCGGTGCGCCTGCCCCTGCCCGCGGCCATGGCCGCCGACGTGAACAGCCGCGAGGTCGTCTCGAGCGCCGACGGCCGCGTGGTGATGTTGCGCAGCACCGTCTCGCCGGAGCTCGCGTCGTTCGACGGCACGCGCATCGACACCATCCCGCTCCCGGAGATCGCCACCGACCTCGACCTGGTGCCCGACGGCACGGCGGCGGTGGCGGCCCTGCGCAGCTCGGGCAGCGTGGCGTACATCGAGGTGCCGGCCGACCTGATCGATCCCACGGGCATCGACACCATCTCGCTCGATGGCGGGGTGGTGGGCCAGGTGGCGTTGCCCCCGCAGCGACCGGCCGGGGGCATGTTCGCGATGGTGTATTCGACGACCGGCAGCGCCGAGTCGTTCGCCCGCGTCGACCTGCCTTCGGGCGTGGTGACGCGCTACGCGCTCGAGAAGCAGGTCGAGGAGATTGCCCTCTCGCCCGATGGGAAGTCGGCGTTGATCCTCCACCACGCCGACCCGGCGACCACGGCCACCGATCCCTACGAGGCGGCGGTGGACAGGGACCAGGGCTTCTCGGTCTTCGACGTGGCCACGGGCTTCTGGCAACTGCAGCGCACGGGCACCACGCGGCCCAGCCGCTACGCCTTCTCCCCCGCGGGTGGCTACGTGGGCGTGGCGCTGCGCGACGACGCGCTCAAGAAGTACCAGCTGATGGCGGTGAACCTCGGCACGCTGGTCTCGACCACGCTGCCCTTGCCGTCGACGCCGCTGTTCATGGGCACGGTGCCCGAGGCGCCGGGCATCACCCCGCACCGCGTCTTCGTGAGCCAGGACCACCCGGCCGGGCGCATCAGCGTCATCCAGCTCGACTCGGGCCAGGTGCGCACCGCGACGGGCTTCACCTTGAACGGGGAGATCAACTGATGAACGCCACGACGCCAAGCTCCCTCGCCCTGCGCCAGCGGGGAGAGGGCCGGGGTGAGGGGCCGAACGAAGCTCCCAGGCCCGCCCTGACCCTCATCCTCACCCTGGCCCTCAGCACCCTCCTCACCGCCTGCGGAGGCCAGGGCACGCTCTTCAACACCCCGCTCAAGCCGCTGCCCATCCTCTCCACCTCGAGCGCGCTGGTGCACGTGGTCCCGCAGACCAACCGGGCCATCCTCCTGCGCCCGGGCACGAAGACGCCCACTTCGCTGCCCCTCTCGACCGGCGCGCGGCTGGCGAAGCGCGTTCCCCACGCGGACGCGGTGGTGGTCTTCACCGGCACGCCGCGCAGCCCGACGCTCGACGTGCTCGACCTGACCACCAACGAGGTGCAGACCCTCACCCTGCCCGGTTACTTCGACGCGGTGACCTTCAGCCCCGACGGTCGCTTCGGGGTGCTGACCTACGACGCCACCTCGACCACGGCGGCGCTGGTGGCGCGCAACCTCAACGAGGTGGCGCTGCTGCACACGGGTACGCGGACCCTGACTCGCCTGCAACTCGACACCGAATCGCTCGCGCCGCGGGGCGTGCTCTACGGCCCGACGGAGGCCAACCGGCAGTTGGTGGCGGTGACGCTCGAGCGCGGGGTGGCGCTGTTCGACGCGCTGCACCCCGACGTGGCGCCGCGGCGCATCACCATCCGTCCCCCGGGGAGCAGCAGCGAGACCTCGGTCATCGAGGCCCTCTTCTCGGTCGACGCGAAGTGGCTCTTCCTGCGCGCCAGCGCTCTCGACGACGTCATCGCCATCGAGCTGGGGGCCGAGGTGGGCACGCCGGTCTCGGCGTCGCTGAACTTCGTCTCCGGAGGCCGCGGGCTGACGGACCTCGAGGCGGCGCCGGTGGGCTTCCCGGACGCGGTGCTCGCGGTCTACGCGACGAGCCGCGAGCTGTGGCTGCTCGACGCGCGCGGCATCCAGGACAACGCGCGCAAGCTGGTGTCCCCCGAAGCCATCACCGCGGTGGCGCGCCTGGGGGGCACGAAGGTGCTCGCGTGGGATCCGCGCGGCAGCAAGGGCGTGGTGGCGTGGGATCTCGCCGACGGGCGCAGCGGGAGCTCGGTGCTCGACGGCGCGACCGGCACGCCGACGCTGGTCCCGGCGATGGGCAAGGCGCTCTTCTTCCACGCGTCGACCACCAGCGGCGGGCCGTCGCTGTCCACGGTGACGGTGACCGACGAGACGAACCGGCTGCGGCTGCGGCTCCAGGGCATCCAGCTGTCGCGCGCGGTGCAGACCTCGACGCTCGACGAGGCGGGGCTGCGGCTCTTTTTCTCGGTCACCGGCTCGAGCGCGGTGGTGGCTCTCGACCTGGCCACGCTGCAGCTGGCCGAGATGCCGCTCGACGTGGCGACCACCGCGCTGCATCACCTCGCCGACGGTGACTTCCTCGCGGCCACCAACGCCGCTACCGAGGGCACCGGTGACGTCACGGTGTGGCCCGCGGGCGAGGTCGACCGCAGCCAGGCGCAGCGCTTCACCGACTACCTGTTCACCGACGATCTCACCCGCGCGGAGGCGCCGTGACCATGCGTACCCTTCTCATCGCCGCGCTCCTCGTCTCGGGCCTCGCGCAGGCCGACGTGCCCACCCTGTCCGCCAGCGTGGGCTACGCGACGCAGGTCTTCACCGCGCGGCAGTTCGACCTGGTGAACCTCAACGACAACTTGAACCAGGGGCGCGTGGCCGTGGGCACGGGCTTCACCCTGCCCTTCGGCGCCCTCGATCTCGAGCTGGGCTTCGCCACCGGTGGCACCAGGACGCTGGCCCACGGCACGGTGCCGGTGGACTTCGCGCTCAAGGGCCTGCAGCTCGCGGCGACGTACCGCGTGCCCGTGCGGCCGTGGTTCAGCCCCTACGCGCAGGTGGCCGGCGGCTACGACTGGGCGAGCCTCACCCTCTTCAGCGAGGAGCGCCTCACCCAGACCGTGGGCGCGCTGTCCGGCGTGGGCCTGCTGGGCGTGCAGCTGGGGGTGAAGATGGGCGGCGAGAAGCTGGTGCGCGCGCCGTGGCTGGTGTTCGACGTGGGCGCGGGCGCGGTGTTGCGCCAGGTGCCCCACTTCGACGCCCTGGGGGCCACGCCTCCGGAGAAGCCCGCGGTCGACGCCATCGCCACCAGCCAGGTCAACCTGGGGAGCATGCCGCTGTCCGGGTTCACCATGCGGGTGCTGGTGGGCGTGCGCTACTGAAGGCTCAGCGTCCTCGCTCAGGCGCGCGGAGGCGCCAGCAGCTCGACACCGAGGCCCGGGACGCGCTCGAAGTCGCCGTCGAAGGTCACCAGCCGTGCACCCACCTCGATCGCCGTCGCCGCGATCCACACGTCATTGACTGGAATGGGCGTGCCCGCGGACCGGAGTTTCGCAAACAGCGCGCCGTACCGCTTGGCGATCTTGCGGTCGACCTGCACTTCACGAACCAGGGGTTCCTCGAGAAAGGCATCCAGGAGCAGTTGGTTCTCGCGGACCCGGGTGCCCCGCAGGAACGCGGCCTCCAGTTCACCGATGGTGGTCGCCGGCACGAAGATCACCGAGGCGCGCTGAAGCAGCGCGACGACCCGCGGCTCGTTCTTCCGAAACCAACTCCAGGCCGAAGTGTCGAGCGCGAGCTTCAGACCCAGTCCCTCGGGTCGACCTTCCGCATGTCCTTCAGGGCTCCTTGCAGCGAGCGCGCGTCAGCGGTCGAGCCCTGCGTGTAGCGATCCGTCCACGGTGCGGGACGCAGGCCCACGGCCTCGGACAACAGGTCGAGCACGGTCTGGTTCAGGCTCTGCTTCCGCTTCAGGCGGAGCCCGTTCAGCCGCCTCGAGAGCTCCGAGGTCACCCGCCGAACGGAGAGCTGGTGAAATCGCACCTCCGAGTGCTTTCGTTTCATTCCACGATGCTTTCATTTTCACGAACGCAAGGCAACGCACGGCGTGCGGCGAACTGCCGGGTGGGCGTGCGGAACTGAAGGAAGTCGCGCGCAACTGTGCTTGAAGCCTGGCGACCTTGGAGACCCCGCAGCCCCCCGCCACCCTCCGCACGTTGCTCACGCTCGCGTGGCCAATCGTCATCAGCCGCGCCAGCCAGACCATCGTCGGGCTCTCGGACACGTTGATGGTGGCGCACCTCGGCGCGGCGGCCCTGGCCTCCACGGCCACCGGGAGCATGAACGCCTTCACGTTGATGATCTTGCCCATGGGGATCACCTTCATCGTCTCGACCTTCGCCAGCCAGCTCTACGGCCAGGGCGACGCGGTCGGGGCACGGCGCTACGGCTGGTACGGGCTCATCGTCGCCGCGGCCACCCTGGGGTTGTGCCTGGTGAGCTGGCCCTTCATCGACCCGGCGCTGGCGCAGCTCTCGTACACCGACGAGGTACGCGCGCTCATGGGCGCGTACATGCGCATCCGGCTCCTCTCGGGGGGCGCGGCCATCGGCATCGAGGCGCTGGCCAACTACTACGGAGGCCTGGGCCGCACGCGCCCGGGCATGGTGGCCAACCTCGTGGCCATGGTCTTCAACGTCGGGGCGAACTGGCTGCTCATCGACGGGAACCTCGGCGCGCCGGCCCTCGGGGTCGCGGGCGCGGCCTGGGCCAGCACCCTGTCCACGTGCATCGCCTTCGCCGGCTTCTTCGTCTTCTTCTTCCGCGAAGGCCGGCCCGACGCGCGCGCGAAGCTCGACCCGCGCGAGTTCGGGCGCATGCTGCGCTTCGGGTTGCCCTCGGGCTTCAACTGGCTCTTCGAGTTCCTGGCCTTCGTCTTCTTCGCCAACGTGGTGGTGGCGGGCCTGGGCACGCCGGCGCTGGCGGCGATGAACTCGGTGATGTCGCTGACGTCGGCCAGCTACATGCCCGCCTTCGGGCTGGCGAGCGCGGGCTCGATCCTCGTGGGCCAGGCCATCGGCGCCAACCAGAAGGACGACGTGCCGGGCATCGTGTGGCTCACGGTCAAGGCCACCCTCGTCTGGCAAGGCTCGGTCGGCGTGCTGTCCCTGCTGGCGCCCTCGGTGCTCATCGCGCCCTTCGCCACCGGCGAGGGCGGCGCGGCCATCGCCACCATCGGGGCGCGCATGCTCATGGTGTCCGCGGCGTGGCAGCTCTTCGACGCCGTGGGCATGTCCATGGCCGAGGCCCTGCGCGGGGCCGGCGACACGCTCTTTCCCATGGCGGCGCGGGTGGCCATCGCGTGGCTGGTCTTCGTGCCCGGCAGCTACTTCTCGGTGCGGTACTTCGGCTGGGGCGACATCGGCGCGACCTCGTGGCTGGTGGCCTACCTGGGGCTGCTGGCCCTGGCGGTGTTCCTGCGCTTCAGGGCGGGGAGCTGGCGAAACGTGCAGCTGGTCGAGCACACGGCCCCCCCCTGAACCTCCAGCGCCGGCGGCTGGCTCTCTGGAACCGGAGCGATTACACCGCGCCCCTCACCCGCCACACCCGCTGAACAAAGGATTCCCGCATGGCCGCCACGCTCGAGCTCACCGAGGCCAACTTCGAAGACACGCTGAAGAAGGGGGGCATCCTCTTCATCGACTTCTGGGCGGCCTGGTGCGGCCCCTGTCGCGCCTTCGCGCCGACCTTCGAGAGCGCGGCCACCAAGCACGGCGACATCACCTTCGCCAAGGTGGACACCGAGGCGCAGCAGGGCCTCGCGCAGGCCTTCGAGATCCGCAGCATCCCCACCCTCGCCATCTTCCGCGACGGCATCCTGCTGGGGCAGAACCCCGGCGCGCTGCCGCCCGACGCCTTCGACAAGGTCATCGAGCAGGTACGCGGCATCGACATGGACAAGGTGAAGGCCGAGGTCGCGGCCGCCCGCGCCAAGCAGGAAGCCGGCGCCAAGAGCTGACCAGTCGGGTGTAGGGTGCGCGGCATGCACCGCCTCCTCACCGCTCTCGTCCTGTGTCTCTCCACCGCGGCCCTCGCCGACCTCACGATGGTCAGCGAGACGGTCTCCGGTGGAAAGACGCGCACCGTCACCCTGTCGACGAAGGCCAACAAGGCCTACTTCGAGCTGCAGGAAGCCGACGCCCCGCTGCGCACCATGATGCGCGACGCCGACAGCAAGCAGCTCTTCCTGGTCGACCACGCCAAGAAGGTGATCACCGTCATCACCGAGGCCGACAGCAAGGCCCTCGAGCTCAAGCAGGCCCAGTTCCGCGCGCAGATGCAGGCGCAGCTGGAGAAGATGGCGCCCGAGCAGCGCGCGCGCGCCGAGAGCACCATGCTCGGCGTCGGCCTCGCGGAGGCCAAGCCCGCGGTCTTCACCTTCGACAAGAAGAAGGGCGCGGCGCGCAAGGTCAACGGCTTCTCGTGCCAGGACTACGTCATCAAGCGCGAGGGCAAGGTGCACGGCGAGGGCTGCTTCATGACCTGGAAGGACACGGGCCTGACCGCCGACGAGTTCAAGGCCACCATGCTCCGCGCCATGCCCACCGGCGCCACCAGCGGCCCCATGGCCGGCGCCTTCGAGGGCCAGGCCTCGGCCCCGGGCTTCCCCGTGTACCGCAAGCTCGTCGACGACACCGGCGCGGTGACCAGCGAGACCACCCTCAAGTCGCTCACCAAGACCGCCCTGGGCGCCGACAAGTTCGAGCTGCCCAGGGATTACACCCAGCGCTCCGTGGGCGCGGTGATGGGTGGGCCCGCCCGCAAGGAGTGAGCGGCGCTCCGAACGCAAGGGCGAAAAACCCTCGTGGGGCGGAGGGGTCGGGAGCATCCGGAGTAGCCTAGGAGGCTGATCTCCGATGGCGATTCGCACGTTCCGGCCAGGCCTCTTCTCTGCACTGCTGGCGTGCATGTCGCTCGCGTCGCTGGCGCCGCTGCTGGTGCTGGAAGGCAGTCGCTTCGAGGGCATCAATGGAGAGGTCGCCGACCATCACGACGCGGAGCTGCTCCTGGCGGCCAGCTCCATGGCCCGGGAGACGCTCTCGGTGGTCGAGGGGCACCGCCGGGCGACCGAGACGCTCGCCCTCAGCGTCAGCCTCCAGCACCAGCCGCTGGAGCAACTGCAGCGGCAGCTCCACTCCCTGCGCAACAGCTACGGGGGCTTCTCCTACCTGGTGCTGATGAACCCGGACGGCGTGGCCCTGGTGGCGGAACCACCGGCGGGGGCTGACGGCCGCCCTGGTGCCGGCACCAACTACGCCGACCGTCCCTACGTGCAGGAGGTGCAACGCACCCGGGCCTTCGCGCTGGGCGGGGTGATGCTCGGCAAGCGCAGCGGCGTGCCCAACGCGCACTTCGGGGTGCCGGTGCTCGACGAGCACGGGGCCCTGGAGGGCATGCTCGGCGTGGCCCTGGAGCTCGACATGCTCGGCCGCGTCGCGGCGCAGGTGGAGTCGACGACCGAACTCATCAGGGTGGTGCTGCTCGACGAGCAGGGCAAGGTGATCTGGCACCCCGACCCCGCGCTGCGGCGCTCGATGAGCAACCTCGCCAGCACCGAGATCTACGCGCAGCGCGCGCCGGCCCCGGCGGCCACCACGGGGCTGAACGAAGCCGGCCAGCGCGTCCGGGCCCTGGCGGTTCCGGTGGCCCTGCGGAACGCGAACTGGCGCGCGGTGGCCCTGCTCCCGATGGAGCACATCGACGAGGAGGTCCGCCGCACGCGGACCCGCATCGTGGCCCTGACGCTGGCGGCGTTCGCGGCGAGCCTGCTCCTCTCTTTCGTGTTCGCGCGCTGGCTGGCGAACCCCATCGGGCAGTTGGTCGAGGTGCTGCAGTCCATCGGGGAGAGCCCGGTGGGCCACCGGCCCCGGGAGCGGCTCGTCGAGACCACCGAGGTGGCGGCGCTGCAGGGGGCGGTGGCGGGCCTGCAGGTGCGCCTGTCCACGCAGCGCGACATGCGGCGGGCCAAGGAGCAGGCCGAAGAATCGAGCCGCGCCAAGAGCTCCTTCCTGGCGAACATGAGCCACGAGATCCGCACGCCGATCAACGCCATCATGGGCATGACCCACCTGGTGCTCAAGACGGTGCTCTCGACGCAGCAGCGGGGCTACCTCAACCAGATCGGCACCTCGTCGAGACACCTGCTGGGCGTGGTCAACGACATCCTCGACTATTCGCGCATCGAGGCCGGCAAGCTGAGCCTCGAGTGCATCCGCTTCTCGCTCGAGAAGGTGCTGCGCGACGCGGTGGCCCAGGTGGAACAGAAGGCGGTCGCCAAGGGCCTGGCCCTCTCGGTGTCCATCGACCCCGACGTCCCCGACGCGCTGATGGGCGACCCGCTGCGCGTCACCCAGATCCTCGTCAACTTCCTGAGCAACGCGGTGAAGTTCACGACCCGGGGCACGGTGGTGCTCCGGGCGAAGGCCGCGAAGCAGGACGCAGACTCGGTGGCGCTCGAACTCCGGGTCACCGACACCGGCATCGGGCTGACCGAGCAGCAGCAGACGCTCCTCTTCCAGAGCTTCGAACAGGCGGACGACTCGACGACGCGGCGCTTCGGCGGGTCTGGCCTGGGCCTCGCCATCTGCCGGCAGCTGGCGACGCTCAAGGGCGGCGAGGTGGGCGTGGAGAGCCAGTTCGGCCAGGGGAGCACCTTCTGGTTCAGGGCCTCCTTCGCCCGGGCCCTCGAGCTGGGCCCCGCGCCGCTGCACAGCGCCCCGGCGGTGGACCTGTCGGCGCTCCGCGGCGCGCGCATCTTGCTGGTCGAAGACAACGAGCTGAACCAGGAGATCGCGGTGGCGCTGCTCTCGGACGCCGACGTCGAGGTGCGGGTGGCCCGCGATGGGCAGGAGGCGCTGCGCACGCTCGAGGCCGAGGCCTTCGACGTGGTGCTGATGGACCTCCAGATGCCGGTCATGGACGGCCTGGAGGCCACGCGGGAGATCCGCCGCCGGGCGCCCCTGGCAGGGCTGCCGGTCATCGCCATGACCGCCAGCGCGATGCACTCGGAGCGCGCCGCCTGCGAGGAGGTCGGCATGAACGACCACATCACCAAGCCCATCGAGCCCGACGTGCTCTTCGGCGTGCTCTCCCGCTGGGTGCGGGCTCGCGGGGGAACGCCCCCCCCCCGGCAGGTCAGCGGCCTCACGCCGCTCGCGCTCCCGGAAGTCGCAGGGCTCGACATGGCCGGTGCGCTGCGGCGGCTGCGAGGCAACACGGCCCTCTACGCCTCGCTCCTGCGCCGGTTCGTGGAGGCGCAGCGCGTGCCCCACGACGTGCGCGTGGCCCTCGCGGCCGGTGACTGGAAGCAGGCCCGGCGCCTGGCCCACACGCTCAAGGCCTCGGCCGGCAACATCGGCTTCGAGCAGGGGGTGCAGGCCGCCGCGGTGCTCGAGGCCGCCCTGGACGCCCAGGCCCCCCGGGACCAGCTCGACCCGTTGATCGTCGGCCTCGGCCAGTGCCTCGTGCCCTTCATCTCCTCGCTCCAGCTGCAGCTCCCGGACGAGGGGCCCGCCGCGCCGACGGCCGACCAGCGCGCCTTCGAGGCCGTCTGCCAGCAGCTCGACGCCCTGCTCGCGGCCGACGACGCCGACTCGGTGGAGCTCGTCCGGGAGCAGCGCGTGATGCTCAGCGAGGGGCTGGGGGAGGCCTTCCCCGCCATCGACGAGGCGATCGGCCAGTTCGACTTCGAGGCGGCCTCGAAGCTGCTGCGCTCCGCGCTCGCCCCTCCTCCGCTGCTCCCGCTCACCGCCCCGCCCCATGCCCACTGAACGCCTGACGATCCTCGTGGCTGATGACTCGCCCGACAACCTCGCCATCCTGGTGCACGCGCTCTCGCCGACGTACCGGGTCCGGGTCGCCATCTCGGGCGAACGCGCGCTGGAGATGTGCCGCTCCGACGACCGCCCGGCCCTGGTGCTGCTGGACGTCACCCTGCAGGGCATGGACGGCTACACGGTCTGCGCCCGGCTCAAAGCCGACTCCGCGACCGCCCACATTCCGGTGATCTTCGTGACCGGCGACACCAGCCGCAGCAACGAGGACCGGTGCGTCGCGGTCGGGGGCGCCGACTGCGTCACCAAGCCCGTCGGCCTGTCCCTGCTGCTGCGGCGGGTGCAGACGCAGGTGGAGTTGATCGACCTGCGGGCGCGCCTGCGGCGCTGAGCCCGGGCCACCGCGCAGAACGTGCGGGCTGCGCGAGGCTTCGCGCCCCCTGAAGCCATGTGAATCACCGTTCAGGTGCCGTGAGGCGCGTCGTCGCTTGATGCTGCAGTGCAACATGATAGCGACGCACTGCAGCAAACACCGGAGTCCCCATGAACGTACTGGTCCTCAACTGCGGTAGCTCCTCGGCGAAGTTCGCGGTGCTCGACGCGGCCACGGGCGAAGAGCACCTCTCGGGCAACGCGCAGCGCCTCAACTCCAACGAAGCGACGCTCGACTGGAAGCACGGCGGGCAGAAGCATTCGCGGCCCTTGCCCGGCGCCGACCACGGCGTGGCCCTGCGCGCCGCGCTGGAACAGATGAGCGCCGCGGGCCTCACCGCCTCGCTGGCCGGCGTGGGGCACCGCGTGGTGCACGGCGGCTCTCGCTTCTCGGCCTCGACCCGGGTGACGCCCGACGTGCTCAAGGGCATCGAGGCCTGCATTCCGCTCGGGCCGCTGCACAACCCGCCGAACCTCGAAGGCATTCGCGTCGCCCAGGAGCTGCTGCCGAGCCTCCCGCAGGTGGCCGTCTTCGACACCGCCTTTCACCAGACGATGCCGGCGCGCGCGTACACCTACCCGGTGCCGCTCGAGTGGCTCGCGCAGCACGAGGTGCGGCGCTACGGCTTCCACGGCACCAGCCACCGCTACGTGGCCGGCCGCGCGCAGGCGCTGCTGGGCGTGAACCCCGACCAGGGGGCGCTGCTCATCGCGCACCTGGGCAACGGCTGCTCGGCGACGGCGGTGCTCAACGGCCAGAGCGTGGACACCACCATGGGCCTCACCCCGCTCGAGGGCCTGGTGATGGGCACGCGCTCCGGCTCGGTCGACCCGGCGTTGGTGGGCCACGTGGCCCGGGCCAGCGGCCAGACCGCGGACCAGGTGCTCGACGCGCTCAACAAGAAGTCGGGCCTGCTGGGGTTGTCGGGTCTCTCGAACGACATGCGCACGCTCGAGGCGGCCGCGGCCGAGGGCCATGAGCGCGCGCGGCTGGCGCTGGAGGTCTTCTGCTTCGTGCTCGCCCGGCAGCTCGCGGGCCTGGTGGTGAGCCTGGGGCGCCTCGACGCGCTCGTGTTCACCGGCGGCATCGGGGAGAACTCGACGCTGGTGCGCGAGGCGGTCCTCGGCCACCTCGGCTTCCTCGGCCTCGCCCTCGACCCGGTGGCCAACCTGAAGGCCGTGCGCGGCCAGGGCGGCCGCATCACCTCCAGCACCACGCCGCAGGCCCTCGTGGTGCCCACCAACGAAGAGCTGATGATCGCCATCGACACGGCGCAGCTCGTCTCTACTTCCTGAAGGAGCTTCCCCATGCCCCGTACGCTCTTCGTCGCCCCCGCCGGCCGCAACGTCGGCCTGACCACCGCCGCCCTCGGGTTGGTGCGCGCCCTCGATCGCCAGGGGGTGCGCGTGGCCTTCGCCAAGCCCATCTCGACGCGCACCGCCGACCGCAGCATCGCGCTGCTCAAGCTGGGCTCGCCGCTGCAGCCGCCCGAGCCGCTGCCGCGCACCCTGGTCGAAGATCTCCTCTCGTCGGGTGATGAGCAGACGCTGCTCGAGAAGGTGGTCGAACTCTGCAACGACGCGGCCGAAGGCGCCGACGTGCTGGTGGTCGAAGGCATGGTGCCCGAAGGCGGCGCGGCCTACTCGATGCGCCTCAACGCGCTGATGCTGCGCGCGCTCGACGCGGAGCTGGTGCTGGTCGCCGCGCCCATCGAGCAGACGCCCACCCAGCTGGCCGAGAGCCTGGCCATCTCGGCCCGCGGCTTCGGGGAGCTGAGCGAGGCGCGCCAGGTCAGCTGCATCGTCAACCGGGTGCCGGCCGCCGACGACGATCGCCTCGCCTCGTGGGCCGCCGCGGTGACGGCCGAGAAGCTGACGCCAGTGGCCCTGGTGCCCGAGCGCGACGATCTCTCGGCGCTGCGCGTGAAGGACCTCGCCGAGGCCATCAAGGCCCGGGTGCTCCACGCCGGAGACATGAACCACCGGCGCTACCGCGACGTGCGGCTGTGCGCGATGACCGTGCCCAACTCGGTGAAGGTCTTCGCGCCGGACCGGCTGCTGATCACCCCCGCGGACCGCGACGACATCATCCTCGCGGTGGCGCTGGCGGTGATGGGCGGCATGCGCATCGCGGGCCTGGTGCTCACCGGCGGCGTGACGCCCAACGAGCGCGTGATGCAGCTGTGCGCGCCGGCCTTCGCCATGGGCCTGCCGGTGCTGGAAGTCGAAGAGGGCAGCTTCCAGACCGCGACCCGCGTGGGCAACGTGGACCGGCAGATCCCCACCGACGACAAGGAGCGCGTCGAGCTGGCGATGAACGTGGTGGCCGACCGCATCGACCCGGCGTGGCTGCGCAGCGTGGTGGCCTCGCGGCGCGCGCAGCGGCTCTCGCCCCCGGCGTTCCGGCAGCGGCTGGTGGAAGAGGCCCGCGCGGCCAACAAGCGCATCGTGCTGCCCGAGGGCACCGAGCCGCGCACCATCGCCGCGGCCTCCATCGCGCAGGAGCGCGGCATTGCCCGCTGCGTGCTGCTGGGCGCGCCCGACGCGGTCAACGAGCAGGCGCACAAGCTGGGCGTGAAGCTGCCGCCGTCGATCGAGATCATCGACCCGGCGACCCTCTCCGGGAAGTACCTCGAGTCGCTCATCGACCGGCGCAAGGCCCGCGGCATGACCCGCGAGCGCGCCGAGGAAGAGCTGCAGGACAGCATCATGGTGGGCACGATGATGATGGCCCAGGGCGAGGCCGACGGCCTGGTCTCGGGCGCCATCCACACCACGGCGCACACCATCCGGCCGGCGCTGCAGTTGATCAAGACGGTGCCCGGCTGCAACCTGGTCTCGAGCGTGTTCTTCATGTGCCTGCCCGAGCAGGTGCTGGTGTTCGGTGACTGCGCGGTGGTGCCCAACCCCACGGCCGAGCAGCTCGCGGAGATCGCCATCCAGAGCGCGGACACGGCGGCGGCCTTCGGCATCCAGCCCCGGGTGGCGATGCTCTCGTATTCCACCGGCAGCTCCGGCGGCGGCGAGGAGGTCGAGAAGGTGGTGCGCGCGACGGCCCTGGCCAAGGCGCGGCGGCCCGAGCTGCTCATCGACGGCCCGCTGCAGTACGACGCGGCGGTGATGCCCGAGGTGGCGCGCGCCAAGGCGCCGAACTCGGCGGTGGCGGGCAAGGCCACGGTCATCATCTTCCCCGACCTCAACACCGGCAACGTCACCTACAAGGCCGTGCAGCGCAGCGCCGGCGTGGTGGCCATGGGGCCGCTGCTGCAGGGGCTCAACCGGCCGGTCAACGATCTCTCGCGCGGGTGTCTCGTGGAAGACATCGTCTTCACCATCGCCCTGACTGCCATCCAGGCGCAGCAGGCGACGTCGCGGAAGCAGGCCTGAGGGGCGTGACACGGGTCCTGGGGGGCGCTTCGTTCGCCATGAGCAGCGCCCCGGGGGAGGTGTGATGTCGTTCTCGAGCTTCTGTGGACTCGCCCTCGGCCTGGGTGTGGCGGACGTGATGTTCCGCAAGCAGGCACGAGGGTTCCTGCTCGAGGCGCCGTCGTGGTCACGCGCGTGCGTGAGCCTCCTGCAGGCGCGCACGGTGATGCTCGACCTCGCTGCGCGCTCGCGCTGAGGCGATCCCAGGGCTCGCGGCGGAAGGCCACTGTGCAGGTGCTGGGACCATGTGTGCACGCAGCACACGGACGCTGTGCAGCCCGGTGCACAGCCTCGCGGCACATGGCTGCGTTTTCGAGGGTTTGGGCCCCGGTACATCGGTTGCTCAACCGGGCTGGCCATGACGCTCCTTCGCTCGCTCCTGCCCGCCTTCGTGCTCACCCTCACCACCGCGTGCGGCCCCCAGTCTTCCGCCTCGTCTGAGTCCGACGAGGAGAGCACCCGGTTCGTCGACGGCAACGCGAGCGTCGAGCACCTGGAGCTCGAGGTGGATGCCCAGCACGTCGAGGTGGCGATGTTCTTCGACTCGCTCTCGGGCTGCCCGGTGGTGGCCTCGGCCTTCACGGCCGAACTCAACGGCCACGCGCTGGCGGTGCAGGAGTCGGGGCGCTTCGGCTGGGTGACCCGTCCCGCGTGCTCGGCGGGCAGCACCTGCGAGGGCACGACCCTCTCGCTCGCCTGTGTGGCCCCGCGCGCGACCCGGAGCCTGGTGCTCGACCGCGCCCTGCTCGACGCGCCGCTCGAACTGCAGGTGGGCGACACCCGGTTCAGCTACCCCGTCTCGCTCTCGGCGCTCGCGTGGCAGGTCACGCCCACCTCGGATGGCAGCCTGCGGCTCAACTGGGCGAGCCCGGTCGCGCCGACGGCCACCAGCGCCGTGCTGCAGCGCACGCAGGCGCCGGTCACCGAGCTCGCCTCGGCCTTCGAGCGCCCCTCGGTCGGCGAGATGATCTTGCCGGCGACCACCATGCTTCCTCGAGACCAGGTCGAGCTGGTGACCTCGGTCGTCGTCAGCGCGCCGGGGGCTCCGTCGGTCAAGGTCATGGTGCGGCAGATGCTCGCGGTGCAGTGAGCGTTCAGCGAATCCGAACCACCCGCCACGGCGGGGGCAACGACGCGGATTGCGCCAGGGAAACCAGACCACTCCCAGAGGTCTGCGCGAGTCTCGCCACCTCGACGACTCGCCCCGCGACGACGCGGTACGTGCGCAATACCGTGTCCGACTCCATCTCGCTCATCTCGGGGTGGCGCCATTCCTGGATCCACCACACGCCGCCGTTGGGGGCCGCCACACATCGGCCGGCGCCTTCACGTGCTGGCTTGGCGGCATCATTACCGAAGAGCGGCACCGCCCACCGAGCCGAGGCGCGCGCGCTCGCTTCCGCGGTGGCACAGCCAGCGGTCGGCATGGACTTGAACCACGAGGGGTCGGGGCGACGACTGGCGGCGACCACTTCGGTGGGAATATGAGCGCCCAGGCGTTCGAAAGAGAACCGGAGTGAAGGTCCGCACTCGGGGCCGCTGCCGGCGCAGCCAGCCCGCGGGATGAGCCACGCGGCGCGAAAGAGCCCGATGACTGCCGCTTCCGCTTCCGAAGGCAGCACCCACCACGGGCCCGTCGGCACCGCGTCGAGGTGCGGCGTGAACTCGCGGCGGCTCTCGTCGAGCGACGCCGCGCAGCCTCCGGAGAACTGCTCGCATGGGGCGCGCGTTTCAGGGTGCGCGCCGACTGCTCGCTGGAGTTCCCGGGCCGTCTGCAGGTTGGCTTCCGTGGGATGGCGCTGCGCCCGGATGAGCGCCCAGCGCAGCGCCAACAGAGGCGAGGTCGCGGCTTCTTGCCGGGCCTGCAACGCGGCATCGTCAGGGAGTTCCGCGCGCACCTCGTCGTCGCGCACGAAGCCCGCGCCATACGGAGTCATCACCAGCGGCCACCCCGGACAGGCCTCGCTGGCGACCGACAGCTCGGTCCCGAAGCCGAGCTTCTGCAGCGCCCGCTGCTGGGGCGAGGGTCCCACACGCACGGCGACCGACTCCTCGGTGACGGCGCGGCGCGGCCACTCGGGGCGCGGGCCGTAGCGCGGGGCAATCAACGACGCGTCCTCCAGCACCCACTGCGAGACGACCTCGCAGGTGGTGGGCGGGGCCGCGGCGAGGTCGGCCCGCGGGACCACGGCGAACTCGAAGAAGCGCGAGCCCACGAAGTCGCCCTCGTTCCTGGTGACCACCCGCGCGACCAGCACGCGCTCCTCGCCGCAGTCTGCGACCTCGTGCAGGACCTCAAAGGGGATGAAGCGGAGCAAGGCCCCCGAGTCACGCGAGAAGATCCTCAGGTCCTTCACGGGGAAGCGCCGAGGTTTCGCCTCCACGGAGACGGCCAGCTCGTGGACGGCCCGCACTCGCGCTTCGTGTTCGGCCGGCTCGCTCGGAATGGGCTGGAGCGCGTCCATCGCAGCGCCCAGCTTGAAGCAGTGCTCCTGCTGCTTCCGGAGCGCGGCCTGCGCAGCGGCCCGGGCCTGCTCACGCACCGCTGCAGCCTGTTGTGCGCGGGCCTCGTTCACCTTGCGCTCGGCGAGTTCACGCTCTCGGCGATCCTGCTCGGCCTTCTGACTCCACCCTTCAGCGGACGACCACCAGTGCAGCGCCTCGGAAGGAGGAGGCGCCGGCGTCGAGCACCCGGCGAGGGCGAGCAGCAACAGGAACGGGGTCTGACGACGCATGGGAGTGTGGCCTCTCGACCGCGCCGCAGCGAGGCAGCGGCCCCACATAGCAAGGAGGGGGCCACGACCACGCGGGCGCGTCAGGGCGCGCTGATGCGGAAGGTGTTCGCCGTCGGCTCCGGGTTGCACCGCAGCTCGACCTCGAGGAAGCGCGGCACCAGCTCCAACTGGGTGCGCGTGTGCTCGGTGAGTTCGACCGTACGGAACACGCCGCCACCCGCGAGGACGAGGGGAATGATCAACTGATCCGCCAGGTGCAGGCCTACCGGCGCGTCGGTGCGCAGGGCCCGCCGCACCTCGCCGCAAGTGCGCCGCGCCACCTTCTCTGCGGTGAGGCCGCGGGCCCCGAGGCCGACGAACACCTCGGTCACCTGCTCGTAGGCCTGCGTGAGCACGAGCGCGTTGCCCGGCCCCGGCGCCTGCGCCTCGTCGAGGTGGAGCTCGGTCTCTTCGAAGCCGAGTTCCTCCCGCACCACCGCGAGCTCGCGATGCGCGACCGAATTCGGCACGGCCGAGACGATGGCCCGCGCCTCACGCCGCACCAGCGCCCCCCGCTGCACCAACTCCAGCGGTCGCAGCGCCGACGGCGTCACGGTCACCTCGAGGCGGCCTCCACCCGCGGGCTCGAAGCCCATGCGCACGAGCCGCGCCTCGACCTTCGCGCCCAGGCGCGCCAGCACCGGCAGGAAGCTCTGCGCGAGGAACTCCCACGGGGGCGCCAGCGAGTTGTGCGTGCCGCCCTCGATGCACAGCGTCGTCGGCGCGGTCGAGCGCAGCAGGGCCGGGAGCACCGCCTGCAGCACCAGCGTGGTGCTCCCCGCGGAGCCGATGGAGAACTCGTAGCGGCCGGCCTTCAGCGCGCGCGGGCGGAAGGTGAGCGCCGACGAGCCGAGCACGTCGCCCGACACCTCGGCCTCACCGAGCGCCTGCGCGGCCTGCACGCAGGTCAAGTGCTGTCGCAGGAGCCCCGGCTTCGCGCGCCCGCCCCGAATGTGGTCGATGTGAAACGCCTTCCCCGTGACGAGGGAGAGGCCGAGCGCGGTGCGCAGCACCTGGCCTCCACCCTCGCCTGCCGAACCATCAATGCGCAGCATCGTCGTCACCCCTTCACGCAGACCACTTGTCGCAGCGTGTGCAGCACGTCGACCAGGTCGGTCTGCGCGGCCATCACTGCCTCGATCGGCTTGTACGCCGCCGGCGTCTCGTCGAGCACGCCCGCGTCCTTCCGGCACTCGATGCCCTTCGTCGCCGCCTCGTGCTCGGCGAGCGTGAACTGCGCGCGCGCCGCGGTGCGGGAGAACGCGCGGCCCGCACCATGGCTGCAGCTCTCGAAGCTCTGCGCGTTGCCCTTGCCGCGCACGATGTACGAACGCGCGCCCATGCTGCCGGGGATGATGCCCAGCTGCCCCTTCGCCGCGCGCACCGCGCCCTTGCGGGTGACCAGGACCTCGGCCCCGAAGTGGTGCTCGCGGGCGACGTAGTTGTGGTGGCAGTCGACGACCCGCACCGTGGCCTCGAAGGGCCGCAGGACGCGCGTGCTCTGCGCCGCGTCGATCACCGCCAGCATCATGTGCCGCCGGTTCTGCGCCGCGTATTCCTGCGCGAGCGTCACCGCCTCGAGGTACTCGTCGAAGTGCGGGCTGCCTTCCTTGAAGTACGCGAGGTCTTCGTCGGGCAGCCGCGCGTCGTGGGCGCGCAGGTCGTCGCGGGCCAGCTCGATGAAGACCGAGCCGAAGCGGTTGCCCAGGCCCCGGGAGCCGCTGTGCAGCATGAACCACACGCGGTCGGCCTCATCGAGGCACACCTCGATGAAGTGGTTGCCGGTGCCCAGGGTGCCGAGCTGCGTGGCCGGGTCCTTCGAGGCGAGCGAGGGGCGCGCGGCGAGGAGCTTCTGGTAGCGCGGGCCGAGGCGCGCCCACGTCTCGAGCTGGGCGTCGGGCGCCTTGCGGAACGAGCCGCGACCGACCGGCACGCGCATCTCGATGGCCTTGCGCAGGCCCTTGAGCGACTCGGGCAGATCGTTGGCGGTGAGCGTGGTGCACACCGCGCTCATGCCGCAGCCGATGTCGACGCCGACGGCCGCGGGGATGACGGCGCCGCGTGTCGGCACCACGCTCCCCACGGTCGCGCCGATGCCCACGTGCACGTCGGGCATGGCCGCGACCCAGCCATGCACGATGGGCAGCGACGCCGTGCGACGGAGCTGCTCGAAGGCCCGCGCATCCACCGGCACGCCGCGGGTCCACGCCTTCACCGGCGCGCCACCCGCGTTCTCGATCAACTGGTACCCCGAAGCGTTCGTTTCCATGGTGGACCTCCAAAGCAGCCGACGTGCCACCCCTGATGCGCGGGGAAGGCGGGGCCTGACGGCGGTTCTGACGCGCTTCATGGAAAGGGGGGCGAGCCCTTGGGCGCTCAGCTGCGGAAGTACCTCGCCCGCTTCGACCTCGCCTACGAGGACCTGCGAGCGTCGAAGGGCTGACCTGCCTTCAGCCGACGGGCACCAGCGGCCACGGCTGCCCGGGGCGCGGCCCCTCGGCGCCGGCGTCGAGCGCGACGGGGATGCCCCGGAGCGCGAGCCGCGAGCCCTCGGCGTCATCGGCGCAGTAGGCGACTGACTTCCCGCACGCAGCGCAGTCGCGGAAGCGGGCTTCTGGAGTGAGTCCGAGCGCAGGCCACGAGCCCGGGCATTGACGCGAGGTGCAGCCCAGCAGCTTCGAGCTGGCGACCGCCGCCCGCGAAGAGAGGGGAACCTCGCGACCCGCCCGCTCCAGCTCCGAGCGTGAAGGGCCGGTCACCTGGGCCCGCTGTGCCGGCGTCGCGCCGGTGACCGCCCGCTCGAGGTACATCCACTCGGCGAGCGCCGTGTTCCCCGCCTCGGCCAGCTCGTCGGCGAAGACCCGCCAGGCCACGTCGTCGCGGGTCAACGTCGCGAAGCGCGCCTGCTGCGCTGCCGTCAGGGGAGCGGTGCGCGTCAGCCGCAGCTCGTACGACGCGAAGCGCAGCACGGAGCCGGGCCGCAGCGGCGCCGGGTCGACCACCGGGACCTCGTCGACGAAGAGCCCGCTCTCGGGGACCACCGCGCGCACCCGCACTTCGCCCGGCTGGGGCTGCTCGAGCAGCAGGTGCAACCGCGCCAGCCCCGGCAACACCACCTCGTGCATCGACGCCGAGCCGAAGCGCAGCGGGGGAATGATCGAGCCCCGGTGCCCCCGGCGCGGCGGGAGGTCGTTGGTGTGCGGCGCCAGCGCGGGGTGCGCTGTGTCGAACCACTCGCGACGCAGCTCGAAGGACGGTCCAGTGAGGTGGATGAGAAACATCGCAACGAAAGGTTACCCGGGGACGGCGTGCTGGACACCCCGCCGTGCTATCGACCGTCCATGAATCGTCTGGTGCTCCTCGGCGCGCTGTCTCTTGCAGTCGTTGCCTGTTCACCGGCGGCTGATCAGTGCACCCCCAGCTCCTGTTCCGGCTGCTGCGACGCGAACGGACAGTGTCAGCAGGGCGCGTTCCCGCAGGCGTGCGGCCAGTTGGGCGTGGCGTGCCGGGCGTGCGGCCTCACGGACACCTGCCAATTCGGCGCCTGCATCGCGGCCCCCACCTGCACGCCGACCACGTGTTCGGCAGCGGGGAAGAACTGCGGCACCATCCTCAACGGGTGCGGCGGGCAACTCACCTGCGGCACCTGCACCACCGCGGGCGAATCGTGCGGCGGCGGCGGCGTGGCCAACGTCTGCGCCCCCGGCACGTGCGTCCCGAAGACGTGCACCGACCTGGGCAAGAACTGCGGCCAGGTGAGCGACGGGTGCGGCGCGTTCCTCCAGTGCGGCACCTGCTCGGTGGCCGGCGACAGCTGCGGCGGTGGCGGCACCATGAACGTGTGTGGCCACGGCGCGTGCGTGCCGAAGAGCTGCACCGACCTGGGCAAGAACTGCGGCACCGTGAACGACACCTGCGGAGGCCAGCTGAGCTGCGGCACCTGCACCGTCTCGGGCCAGTCGTGCGGCGGCTCGGGCACGTCCAACGTGTGCGGCGTCGGCTCGTGCACGGCGAAGACCTGCCCGCAGCTCAACGCGACCTGCGGCACCGTCAACGACACCTGCGGCAACACGCTGTCGTGCGGCACCTGCAGCGGCTTCGAGACCTGCGGTGGCGCTGGCACGGCCAACGCCTGTGGCGCAACGTGCATCGGCAGTTGCCCGACTGGCTTCACCTGCTCGGGTGGGAGCTGCACCGGCGGCAACCTGCAGAGCGTCACCTTCGACATTCCGGTGCCCGTGCAGCACGTCGTCGCCGGCAAGGTCACCCGCAACGGCATCAACCCCGCGGCGACCTACTGCAACAGCACCAGCTACGGCGAGCTGCTGGAGTTCACCCACCTCACCGACACCCGCTTCAACACCTCGGTCTACGCGAGCTGCAACACCACCGGCGCCGCCTGGGCCTTCAGCGTCAGCCTCTACCCGGGCTCGTACAAGGTGACGGCCAAGCGCAACACCAACAACACCGACAACCTCCCGAGCTGGGAGACCATCGTCTCCCCGTCCTTTGCAGTCAGCGCGCCGCAGTCGAACGTCACCTTCGACATTT
>CAIVGN010000173.1 GCA_903905455.1 uncultured Archangium sp. | reverse complement strand
GTCACCGCGTCTTCGTTGAGCCGCTTCACCTCGGTGTCGATGCGGGCGTTGATGTCCTTGGCGATGGCCAGCAGCTTGGGGCGCAGGTCCGCGGGCACCTTCTCCCAGGCTTCCTTGCGCACCACGGTGGCGCCCACGAGGTAGGCCCACGGGTAGTCCATCATGAAGTTGGCCTTGTCGAAGAGCCGCGCGGTGAGCACGTAGGCGGGCACCTGGGCGACGCAGTTGATCATCCCCGTCTGGAGCGAGGGCACCACGTCGGTCGACGAGAGCACCACCGCGCGGAAGCCGCTGAGCTTGTAGGCCTCCACGGCCGCGGGGTCGCCGTCCCAGGCGAAGAACTTCGCGTCGGCGGCCGACTCGGGCGTGGCGTAGGGCTTGGTGCAGAAGATGCTGACCATGCCGACCTGCGCCCACGAGAGCACCATGTAGCCCTTGGCCTCGAGCGCGGCGGTGAGCTGGGCCTCGAGCTTGGGGAAGGTGTCGCGGAAGTCGCGCTCATCGAAGAGGCCTGGCGCCGAGAAGACCATCGACTCGGGGGAGATGTCGTGGAGCCCGATGTTGGTGATGGAGGCCGCCTGGAGCTGGCCGACGCCCATCTTGCGCACCATGTCGCCTTCGCTGCCCTGCGTGCCGCCGGCGTAGATCTTGAGCTTCACCTTGCCGCCCGACGCCTCGGACCACTTCTCGGCCTGCTCCTTGAGCAGCGTGTGCCAGGTGCTGCCCTGGGGGGCGAGGGTCGCCAGTTTGATCGTCACGTCCTGGGCCAGGGCCACGTTCGAAGCCAGCACCAGCGCCATCGTCAGCAGTCGCTTGTTCACGGTCACATTCCTTCGGTCGAAGAGAGCGTCAGCGTCGTCGAGGCGCCGTTATGCAGCAGGCGCAGGTCGAGTGACAGCGGCGCAGACCCGCCCTGAGCCTCTTTTCCGCGTCCCTGCGCGTTGGGAGTGTCATGAAACTTCCAACCCTTGGCAGCAGCGTGAAGCAGGTCGTCCAGCAGGTCACCGCGCAGGCGTCGACCAGGGCGCCCGCGATGCCGAAGCCCGCGCCGAAGCGGGTGACCGACGCCTTCGAGGCCCGGCGCCCGCTCCCGGGGCCCGCCCTCACCCCCGGCTCCGTGGCCGCCGAGGTGCGCGCCGACGCGAAGACGTTCCGCGTGGGCGTCGGCCAGGCCATCGACGCGTTGCCCAGGCCCCCGAAGGCCGCCCGCCGCCACCACCACCGCCGGCCGCGCACCCACGCCAGCCGCCGCCTGGTGACCGCCCAGCGACGTCGCCGCCGCTCGAGCAAGAAGTTGGGGGCCCTGGTGAAGGGTCAGCGCAAGCGCCTGCATACCCGTCGCTCGCGCCGGCACCACTCGACCTCGCTGGCGAAGAAGGTGACCACCCCGGTGAAGCAGGCGGTGAAGGAGATCAAGAGCCACCTCCCACACCTGAAGCCGTAAGGGACTGCTTTCACCCAGGAAAACAACAGGCGCGACTTTGTAGGCCCCGCGAGTCTTGGGGGGCACGCGAGCGAGCCTGTTGCTGAGTGCGGTCCTGGTGTTCGCGGCCTGTGGCGTGGCCGAGGGCGTCGCGGTCGAAGGCGATGACAGCGTGGGCCAGGTCGAGGGCGAACTCCGCGCCCTCACCGCGGCCGAGGTGGTGGGGGACCTCGTCGCTGGCGTGCCGCAGACCACGACGCACTCGGGCACGCCGCGGTACCGCGCCTACCGGCTCACCGTGACGGCGGGGCAGCGCGTGGACCTCTGGGTGCGCTCGGCCAACGGAGACGCCCAGGCCTGGCTGCTCGGCTCCAACTTCCAGACCCTGGTCAGCGACACGGCCGCGGCGGTCACCGACGCACACCTCACGCGCACCCTCGGCACGGCCGGCATGTACTACGTCGCCTTCCGCGAGGCGCACGGGCACGCCGCGACCTTCACCGTGACCCTCGCCGCGCCGCAGCCGGTCGACGCGGGCACGCCGGCGGTCGCGAGCACGCTCAACGGGTGGGAATGGCAGAACCCGCTGCCCCAGGGCAACGCGCTGCGCGACGTTTGGAGCAGCGGAGCCGGCGACCTCTGGGCCGTCGGCGAGCACGGCACGCTGGTGCACTCCACGGGCAGCGACTGGGCCCCGGTGGCCAGCGGCACCTCGAACGAGCTCTTCCGCGTGTGGGGCACGGGCCCGCTCGACGTGTGGGCCGTGGGCGAAGCGGGCCTGGTGCTGCACTACGACGGCGTGAGCTGGACCTCGACGCCCGGCCTCGCGAACGCAACCTTGAGCTGCGTCTTCGGCAGCGGCCCCAACGACGTCTGGGTGGCCGGCCAGCAGACCGAGGCGCTGCACTGGGACGGCGCGCACTGGGTCTCCGTCACGCTGGGGGACTGGCTTTGTTACGGCGGCTGGAGCGCGGGCCCGCACGACGCCTGGCTCAACAGCGCCGAGGGCCTGCGTCACTGGGACGGCTTCGGTTGGGCCCGCGAGACGCCCGCGAAGAACATGAGCGCCTTCGGTGGCGTGGCGGCCAACGACCTGTGGTCCTTCGAAGACAACATCCTCGAGCCGAGCGGCATCTCGAAGGCCCACCACTGGGACGGCACGCGCTGGTCGGACGGGCCCTCGCTGACCTTCGTCTCGGTGCGCGGGGTCTGGGGGAAGCGCAGCAACGACGTGTGGACGGTGGGTGACCACGGCGAGGCGATGCACTGGGATGGCCAGGCGTGGTCGTGGGTGGACGTGGGCACGGGCCGCGATCTCACCGCGGTCTTCGGCGTCGGCTCCTCGGTGTGGGCGGTCGGCGCGTCGGGCACCATCTTGAGGCACCGGTGATGCGCAGCAGGCCCGAGGCGATTTCTTCGCCCTTCCCGTCGCTGCGGGACGACGGCTTCTTCGGCGCGCTCGTCCTCGGCCACCTGCCGGGCGCGCGCTACCCGCACCCGCTGGGGACCTTCTTCGAAGAGCGCGGCCTGCACGGCACCCTGCTCTTCAAGGAATCGACGGAAGACGGTTCGCTCCTCGAGGCGACGCGTCGCGAGGTCGAAGTGCTGGCCGCCGCGAAGTGCTTCAGCCCGCGCGACCGGTTCAAGAAGACCCTGGTCCTCGCGCAGGTCGTCGGCGGGGAGGAGTCCCTCACCTTCGACACCGGCTTGTTGTCGGCGCTGGGTGACCTCGGCCTCGGGCTGGCGTGTGCGGCCGTGACCTCCAGCGCGCGCGGCTCGCGACCTCGTCCACCACGCTGCAGTGGTCTTCGTTCTCCGAAGACTGAAGGCTGATCAGCCGCATCGCCGTGGACACGTCACGGGTTGCGAGGGAGCCACGCTGCTGCGACAACGCGCGCCATGCGAACCTCGATGCTGGTCCTGCTGGCGCTGTCGGGGTGCTGCGCGAAGCCGTGGTCGCTGAGCGACGCGCCGAAGGTACCCCCGGACGTGCAGTACCGGGAGCCCAGCGCGACGCACGGCAATGACGTCTACGTGTGGACCTGCCTCGACGGGCGCCACGTGGTCATCTCGCAGTACTCCGCGGAGATGACGTGCGCTTCGCCGAAGCTCGAGACCTTCGCCTGCGGCACCGAGTCGCCGCTCGAGCTGCAGACACCGGTCGCCGAGCGCCATGAAGTCCCGGTCTCGATGCGCTGGCCGCAATAGCGGCGCCTGGGCATCGGTGACAAAGAACGGCCTCGTGGAACACTTCGACGTCATCGTGGTCGGTGGGGGCATCGCCGGCCTCTCGACCGCCTGGCACCTGGCGCGCGCGCACCGCCGGGTGTGCGTACTCGAGCGCGACTGGGCCTGCGCCACGCGCGCCTCGGGCCTCAACGCCGCCATCTTCCGCCAGCTCGACTTCGACCGACCCGGCGTGCAGCTCGCGCACCGCAGCCGGGCGCTGATGGCCGAGCTCTCCGCCACCCCGCTCGTCCGCGAGACGGGCGCGCTCTACCTCGCCGACGCGCACCGCCTCGACGAGGCCACCGTGCACCTCGCCGCCGTCGGCGTCACCGCACAGCGCTGGGGTCGCGCCGAGCTCCGGGTGCGCCTGCCCCACCTCGCCAGCGACGGGCCGGGCGTCTTCATTCCTTCCGACGGGGTCATCGACCTTCACGGCGTGGTGCAGGCGCTCCAGCACGCGCTGCAGGGCGCTGGTGTCCCGGTGCGTACCTCGACGGAGGTCACCGCGCTCACCCGCGGCGACGACGGCTGGCGCGTCACCACGCCGCGCAGCGAGCTCTCCGGTGCCCAGCTGGTGCTCGCCGGTGGAGCCTGGGGCGCGGGCCTCGGGGCGCTGGTCGGCGCGCCCGTGCCGCTGACGCCGCGGCGACGACACCTCGTGCTGCTCGAGACCCCGTCGGGCCTGGAGGCGCCCGTGGTGTGGCGGCTCCACGAGGGCCGCGAGGTGTACTTCCGGCCCGAGTCCGGCGGCGCGCTCGCTTCACCGTGCGACGAGACGGACTGGCAGCCCGGGTTGGGCGAGGTGCCCAGCGACGAACAGGCCCTGCAGTCGCTCGCCGAGCTGCTGCACGACTTCGAGCCCCGGCTGGCGACCTCCAGCGTGCGCCGCTTCTGGGGCTGCCTGCGAACGTTCACGCCCGACCGCGACTTCCTCGCCGGGGCGGACCCACGGGCGCCGGGCGTGTTCTGGGCCGCGGGGCTCGGCGGGCGAGGGATGACCTGCGGGCTGGCACTCGGCGAAGTCGTCGCCGCCGCGGTGCTCGGACAGTCGCACCCGCTTCACGAGGCGCTCGCGCCTGCACGTTTCACCGCCCCCCGGAGCTGAGTCGGAGCACGGCTCGACTTCAGGCGCCTCGAACCCAGGCGCATGACGTCGGCGTCGCCGGACGCCCTCACCGCGCGCGGCCACCGGCGCGTGGCGCGTGGCGCGTGGCTCGTGGCTCGTGGCTCGTAGCTCGTAGCTCGTAGCTCGTAGCTCGTAGCTCGTAGCTCGTAGCGCAATGCGCCTTGCTTCGGGGTCAGGGGCAAGCCAGAGGAGCCGCGTGACTTCCCCCATCCGTGCCGGACTCGTCGTCCTCTTCACCGCGCTCACCGTCGGCGGCCTGTCCTGTACCCCCGAGCCCCAGGGCACGCCCTGCACCACCGTCGCGGATTGCGGTGCGGCCCCGGACACGTGCGTGGAGAACACCTGCGTGAACCAGCAGTGCGGCACGGCGAACGTCGCGGCGGGCACGCGCGTCGGCGCCCAGCTCGCCGGCGATTGCAAGGTGACCCAGTGCGACGGCGCTGGCCACGCGGCCGCGGCGAACGACGACAGTGACTTCCCGGTCGACGCCGAAGACTGCACCGATGACGTCTGCACCGCCGGCGTGCCCTCGCACCCGCCCCGCGCCACGGCCTCGGCCTGCGGCGCCGGCGGCCTGCTCAAGTGTGATGGCCAGGGCCGCTGCGTGACCTGCACCGCCCCCGCCGACTGCGGGGCCTCGTCCGAGTGCCAGGCGCGCACCTGCGTGGCGGGCACCTGCGGCGCGAACAACGCGGCCCGCGGCACCGCGCTCGCCACCCAGGCGGCCGGCGACTGCCAGGTGAACCAGTGCGACGGCGCCGGCGCCACCGAGCGCGTCGCCGACGACGCCGACGTGCGCGTCGACGCCACCACCTGCACCCGCAACGTGTGTACCGCGGGCGTGCCGTCCAACCCGCCCGTCACGGCCGGCACCACCTGCACCGAAGGCACGGGCACCCTGTGCGACGGCGCCGGCGCCTGCGTGGCCTGCGTCGCCGCCACCGACTGTCCCGGCACCGATGGGGAATGCCAGCAGCGCACCTGCACCGCCGGGGTGTGCGGCGTGGCCTTCACCGCGCAGAACACGCCGGTCGCCTCGCAGACGGCCCGCGACTGCCAGAAGAACGTGTGTGACGGCGCGGGCGCAGTGACCCTCGCCCCCGACGCCGCCGACCTGCCCAACGACAACAACGCCTGCACCGTGGACACCTGCGTCTCGGGGACCCCGACCTTCACCAACGCCACGAACGGCACCTCCTGCGGCACCGCGGGCGTGTGCGGCGCCGGCGTGTGCGTGGGCTGCAACGCACCCACCGACTGCCCCGGCACCGACGACGAGTGCAAGGCGCGCACGTGCGTGGCCAACGTCTGCGGCGTGCGCTTCACCGCGGCGAACACCGCGGTCGCGGCGCAGACGCTCCACGACTGCAAGCAGAACGCGTGCGACGGCAGCGGCAACGTCGTGAACCAGAACGACAACGCCGACCTCCCCGCCGACGACGGCAACCAGTGCACGAGCCAGGTGTGCACCAACGGCGCCCCGGGCTTCCCCGCGGTCGCGGTGAACACCGCCTGCACCCAGAATGGTGGCGCCTTCTGCAGCACCGCCGGCGCCTGCGTGGCGTGCACCGCGGCCACCCAGTGCCCCGGCAGCGACACCCAGTGCCAGGTGCGCACCTGCACCAACAACGTGTGCGGCCTGGGCTTCACCGCGGTGGGCTTCGTGACCACGGCGCAGACGCCCAACGACTGCCAGGAGAACCGCTGTAACGGGGCGGGCGCCATCGTGGCAGTCGCGCAGAACACCGACCTCCCGGTGGACGACGGCAACCTGTGTACGAGCCAGGCCTGCGTCGCGGGCGCGCCGAGCTTCCCCCCCACGGTCGTGAACTCGGCCTGCGGTCCGGGCGGCGGCAGCTTCTGCAACGGCGCCGGCACCTGCGTGGGTTGCACCGGCGCAACGCAGTGCCCCGGCAGCGACACCGAGTGCCAGGCCCGCACCTGCACCGCGGGCGCCTGCGGCTTCGGCTTCGCGGCGGCCGGCTCGGTCATCGCCGTGCAGACCCCCGCCGACTGCCACCTCGACCAGTGCAACGGCGCGGGCGCCGTGGTCACCGTCATCGACAACAGCGACGTGCCGCTCGACGACGGCAACCAGTGCACCGCGCAGGTGTGCAGCGCCGGCGTGCCCAGCCACCCCTTCGTGCCCTCCAACACCGCGTGCAACCAGAACGGCGGCTCGTTCTGCAGTGGCGCGGGCGCGTGCGTGAGCTGCACCACGGCCAGCCAGTGCCCCGGCTCCGACTCCGAGTGCCGGGCCCGCACCTGCACCGCCGGCGCGTGCGGCACCACCTTCACCCCCGCGGGCACCAGCCTCGCCGCGCAGACCGCGGGCGACTGCCAGGTCAACCAGTGCGACGGCAGCGGCAACGTCGTCTCCGCCATCGCGAACGGCGACCTGCCGGCCGACGACGGCAACCAGTGCACCCATGAGCGGTGCACCGCGGGCGTGGCCAGCCACCCCGCGCTGGCGGTCGACTCGCCCTGCAACCAACTGGGCGGCAGCGTGTGCTCGCCCAGCGCGACGTGCGTGGCCTGCAACGCGGCCAGCCAGTGCCCCGGCACCGACACCGAGTGCCAGGCCCGCAGCTGCACCGCCGGTGCGTGCGGCTTCAGCTTCGCGGCGGCCGGCTCGGTCATCGCCGTCCAGACCCCCGCCGACTGCCGCCTCGACCAGTGCGACGGCGCCGGCGCCGTGGTCACCGTCATCGACAACAGCGACGTGCCGCTGGACGACGGAAACCAGTGCACCGCGCAGGTGTGCAGCGGGGGCGTGCCCAGCCACCCCTTCGTGCCCTCCAACACCGCGTGCAACCAGAACGGCGGCAGCCTCTGCAACGGTGTCGGCGCCTGCGTCACCTGCACCCTGGCCAGCCAGTGCCCCGGGAGCGACACCGAGTGCCAGGCGCGCACCTGCACCAACAACGTCTGCGGCTTCAGCTTCGCGGCGGCCGGGTCCCCCCTCGCGGTGCAGACCGCGGCCGACTGCCGCCTCGACCAGTGCGACGGCGCAGGCGCCGTGGTGAACGCCATCGACAACAGCGACGTGCCACTCGAAGACGGCAACCAGTGCACCGCGCAGGTGTGTAACGCGGGCGTGCCCGGGAACCCCTTCGTGCCCGTGGACACCGCGTGCAACCAGAACGGCGGCTCGTTCTGCAGCGGCTCGGGCGCGTGCGTGGGCTGCACCACGGCCAGCCAGTGCCCCGGCTCCGACACCGAGTGCCGGGCCCGCACCTGCACCGCCGGCGCGTGCGGCACCACCTTCACCCCCGCGGGCACCAGCCTCGCCGCGCAGACCGTGGGCGACTGTCAGCTCAACCAGTGCGACGGCAGCGGGAACGTGGTGACGGCCACCTCGAGCGCCGACGTGCCGGCCGACGACGGCAACCAGTGCACCACCGAGGTGTGCGCCGCGGGCGTCCCCTCACACCCCGCGCTCGCCATCGACTCGCCCTGCAGCCAACTGGGCGGCTCCGTGTGCTCCGCCGGCGCGACGTGCGTGGCCTGCAACGTGGCCAGCCAGTGCCCGGGCGCCGACGCCGAGTGCCAGGTGCGTGCCTGCACCGCCGGCGCGTGCGGCTTCAGCTTCACCGCGTCGGGCGTCGCGGTCGCGGCGCAGACCAGCGGCGACTGCCGGCAGTCCCAGTGCAACGGGGCCGGGGCGATCGTCACGGTGGCGCTCGACACCGACGTGCCGGTCGACTCGAACCAGTGCACCGACGACGTGTGCGCCGGGGGCGTTCCGATCAACCCGGTCCTCAGCTTCGGGCAGCCCTGTAACCAGAACAGCGGCACGGTCTGCGACGGCTCGGGCAGCTGCGTGTTGCCGCCCCAGGTGGCGAGCACCTCCCCTGCGGACAGCGCCATGCCCATCGCCGCCCCGGCCATCGCGGTGACCTTCAACGTCGCCATGAACCCGGCCACGCTCACCGGCCAGACCACCGCCGGCGCGTGCTCCGGCTCCCTCCAGGTCTCGATGGACGGGTTCGCCTCGTGCATCGCGTTCTCGACGGCGGCGCCGACGATGTCGGGCGGCAACACCACCGCGACGCTCACGGCCGCGCCCAGCCTGCTGGTCAACCAGCTCTACAAGCTCCGCGTCACCACCGCGGCGAGCAGCGCGACCGGCCTGGCGCTCGCGGCGCAGTTCACCCACGCGACTGGCTTCATCACCACCAGCCCCAACCTGTGCAACGGCTCGCTGGTCATCAGCCAGGTGTACGGCGGCGGCGGTCTGACCGGCGCGACGTACAAGAATGACTTCGTCGAGCTGCACAACCGCGGGACGACGGCCATCAGCCTCGCAGGCCTCTCGCTGCAGTACACCTCGACCGCCGGGAACACGTGGAGCGGCGCCAAGCTCAACCTCACCGGCTCGGTCGCCGCCGGAGGGTACTTCCTCGTCCAACTCGCGAGCACCGCGGCGATCGGCGCGACGCTGCCCACGGCCGACCAGATCGGAACGCTCGACCTCTCGGGGAGCAACGGCAAGCTCGCGCTGGTCAACAGCACCCTCGGCCTGGCCGTCGCCATCTGCCCCGACGCGGCGCTGACGATCGACTCCATCGGCTACGGCACGGCCAACTGCTCTGAAGGAAGCGCGGCCATCCCGGCGCTCTCCGCGACGACCTCCGCGCAGCGCGTGCAGGCCGGCTGCGGTGACGTCAACCGCAACGCCTCTGACTTCGCGGTACTCCTGCCCGCGCCGCGCAACAGCGCGACGGCGAACGCCCTCTGCAGCTGCTCGGCGCAGAACGAATCGAACGCGGCGCTCGAGGCCGACTACTGCACCGTGCAGTTCCCGCTGTCCCTGAGCACCGCGGCGGGTGCGGTCACGGCAGTGGTCTACGGACAGCTGTTCGAGACCGGCACCACCGAGGCCGCGGGCGCCAACGCCAACGTCCGCGCCCAACTCGGTTATGGCCTGCCGAGCGTGAACCCGCAGTACGGCGCCGGTTGGACGTGGACCAACGCCACCTTCAATGTGCAGACCGGCAACAACGACGAGTACCAGGCGTCGTTCACCGCGCCCACGACCGGGGGCTACCGCTACGCCTACCGCTTCAGCCTCGACCAGGGCGTGAGCTGGACCTACTGCGACCAGAACGCGGGCGACTCCGGGAGCGGCTCGAACGCGAACCTCTCCTTCGAGCTCAACCAACTTCCGGTGCTCACCGTCCCCTGAGCAGGGGGCGCCAACCCGGCCCCGGAGGAGTTCGACGGCTTCTCGCCGGTGTTCGTGTTCGAGGCCGCGGGGCTCGACTTCGCGGTGCCGGTGACCATCGTGATGAAGACCACGGTCGCGCGTGGCTCGAAGCTCGCGCCCTTCTGGACGAAGAAGGGCAGCTCCACCGAGTCAGAGGAGATCGCCTCGACGCAGGAGGGCGACACCGTCACCGCGAAGGTGACGCACTTCTCGAGTGGCTTCATCGCCGAGTCGCGCAGCAGCGATGGCGGCACCGGACTCAGGGAGCGGCGGCCACGGGCGCGAACCTCCGCGCGACGAGGGCCTCGACGGACCACGGGCCCGCTCCGAAGGCGAACAACACGGCGAACATCACCAGGTAGTCGACCTCGGAGAGTCGCACGAGGCTCCCGAACCCTTCGAGGTCCGCCCACTTCGCCGTGGCGATGGCCACGAGCATCGTCACCGCCAGCGGCCCGACGATGAGCCGCGTGCCCAGGCCCAGCAGCACCAACGCGCCCCCGCCGAACTCGACCGCGGCCACGAACGGCGCCTGCAGCTCCGGCCAGGGAATGCCGAGGTCGCGGAAGTACTCGGTGACGCCCTCGAGGCCCTGCAGCTTGCCCCAGCCCGACGTGAGGAACACCGTGCCGACGACGAGGCGCACCAGCACCTGCGCCGCGGGACGGGTGGCGTCAGCGAACGGCGGCAGTCGGGAAACGAGGCGAGCGAGGGCGGACAGGGGCAGCTCCAGGGCGAGAGGTACCCCCGGTACGCAGCAGCGCGCCTTCGGTTACCGCCCTCGTCAGGGGACCCCGGCCGCGACTGCGACGGCTCAGGAGGCAGGACTGAAGACGAAGGGGTACGCGATCGGCACCGAGGCGCTCGGCCTGAACGGAAACACCCAGCCGCGAATCAAGAGCTTGAGACAGCTGGCGACCGCTTCGGTCCCCAGGGTGTTCTCTTCGATCTCGATCTCCTCGGTGCGGCCCGAGGGGCTGATGTTGAAACGGGTGACGACCTTGCCCTTGAGCGTGGGGTTCCGTCGGAGCTCCCGCTCGTAGCACCCCTGGATCGCGGCCCGGCGCGCGCGCACGTAGGCGGCCAGCTTCTCGCGATCGACCCCCTCGTCGGAGGGCCGGGGCAGGTGAATCTCCATGTCGGGGAGGTACGGGTGGGGGTCCCCCGTGCCCGTGTCGGAATCCCTCTCCGTGACCGAAGCGTCGAAGCGACCAAGCACGACGTCCGGGAACAGGAGCTTGTGGTCCTCTGCTTCCCGCGTCGCGTCGAGCGCCTTCACCAGCACGTCCATCGACACCTCGGCGTCGGCGGTCACGCGCAGGTTCGTCTCGCCGGGGAAGCTCGCCTTGATCTCCTGCGCCCGCTGACCGACCGCGCGCCAATCCAGCGGGAGCGGGTCGAGCGCGCCGGCCCTCGCTGCAAACTGGGCTTCCTTTCCCGTCACCCGCAACGTGAGCCGCAGGGGCGGCGTCGCGTACGGATCGATCACGAGGTCCTCGGCGTTGCGGACCCGGATGACCGAGAGGTCGCCCGACGCTGACTGCACCACCAGGTCGAAGTCGTGCCGCTTCAAGCCTCCGGCCGCCTCGAGCACGTCGGCCAGCGCAGCGAAAGACACCCGCCCATCGACCGCGAGGGGGAGCGCGTCCGGGTTCTGCGCGAGCACCCGCGCGTCCTCGAGTGCGAAGGCGACGCTCGGCGCCTTGACGTCCTCGAGCCAGAGCCCGTCGGGCGTCAGCGAGAGCAGCGGCTGCGCGCCGGGGTGACTCCGTGCGGTCGAGCTCGGCAACCGGAGCCCCTCGACGGGAGCGAGCGTCGTCTTCCCGGAAGGGAGCGGCTGCGCGTAGCCCATCACGCTCCACGCCAGCCCCGCGGCCACGAGCACCGCCACGCCAATGCCCACGGGCGAACGCGTGACGACCACGGCGATCGACCCGACCACCCACGGGAGCGCGGCCGCCAGCACCGCGACCAGGAGGAACTCCCGGGCTTCCATCGTGCCGCGCAGGAGCAGCTCGGCCTTCACGTCGAACGGAACGTTCCCCAGGGCCGCCGTGACGCGGATCATCGCCAGCCCGTGGCTGAGCGCGCCCAGCCCGAGCGCCGCCCCCGAAGCCAGCAGGCCCAGCAGCCCGGTCACCCGCGCGGCCGGCCGCTTCATCGCCACGCGCACGAGGGTCACGACGGCCAACGTCACGCCCACGGCGCCGATGAGCAGGGTGAGTGCGCCGAGGGGTCCCAGGGTCTTGAACATGGGGTGCACCCCTATCCCACCGCGCCGGTTCTCAGCGAATCGCCATGAGCGGGGCGCTGCGAGGCGCGTCGCCGTGTCGAACACCGGCCCAGTCGACTGGAACGAGAAGTCGAACAGGTCGCCAGCGCCCAGGCCGTAGTCCCCGAAGTGGTGGGTGAAGGTGACCACCGCGTTCCAGTCGTTGGCCACGCGCGTCGATGCGGGCTTCATGAGGTGCGGGGGCGCATCCAGTTGGCGAGGCGTTCCCGGAGCCAGGAGCCGAGGCGGGGCCCCAGGAACAACACGACCGCGATGCTCAGCATCAAGCCACCGAGCGCGAGGAGCACGCCGCTCCACGAACCGGAAGGCGTCATCCACTCCGCCACCACGACGGCGTCGGGCGAGGCGCGCGGCGCCGAGGTGAACGGCTCGACGCAGCCCTCGAGGACCTCGGGGTGCTCCAGGCGGGTCAGCGCTTCGGCGACCCAGGCCCCATGGGCATTGGGTCCGGCGCGGTCGGGCCTGCGCAGTTGCAGCACCAGGCGCACCTGGGAGGCCTCGTCGCCGAGGGCCGCGATGGGCACGAAGAGTTCGCTGAGGCGGGCCTCCTTCGAGCGGGGGGTATCGCGGACCCGCGCGATGGCCTCGTCAGGAGCCACGCGGCACCCGGACAGGCGGACCCACCGGGGGCGGTCGCTGGCCGCGATGAACGCAGCGCAGGTCGAGGTCTGCTGCGCCTGTCCCTGGGCGATGAACGCCTTGGCTCCCTGCGTGCCGACCAGCAGGGCCCGCAGCAGGCCGAACACCGCCGACATGAAGAGCGGCGTGGCGCGGTCGAAGCGTGAGGCGGCGGTCGTGCACCGAGGACGCGCGGGGCCGGAAATGTCGCAGCCCAGAGGCAAGAAATCGTCACCCCGAACTGGCGGGTGGACGAGGGCCTCGGCCGCGCTGGTCACGAGCGTGCCCCGCGACGCCGGCGCGCGCGCGTCCCGGGCCTGGGGTGCGCGGACGGTGCTGGGATCTCGCAACGCATCATCAAAATTGACAACGTCCAGTTTCAACCGCAGCGATTGTCAACTTTGATGATGGACCCGAGGCCCACCGCGGGTCCCGGGGGCCTCGAAGCGTGCGTCACCCCAGTCACGCAGCGTCGGCGCCGCGAGGCTGGCCGGGTCGAGCAGGGCGAGGGACCCATGCCCCGCCCGCGCACCCCAGGGGCCGTTCCCGACCAGCGCTCGACCTTCGTCTCTTCCCTCTTGTCCGCAGGCTCGCGCCTCGACCTCAAGACCCGCGTGACGAGAGCAGCTCGAGCAAGGCCTCCCAACTCACGTGCTTCCAGGCCGCAGGGAGCTTCGCCTTCGCGCGCTTCGCTTCGGCGGTCAGCGCCTTCCTGGAGGCCGCGAGCAACTTCTCGAGCGACGCCGGCGTCTGCTTCGGAGCGCCGTCGTCGTCCATGTTGGCGTCACCGTGCTCACCCAGGTCTTCGCAGATGACGTGGAGACGGAAGGTCTCCACCGCGAGCAGCGCGACGAGGTCGACGAGGGTATTGCTCCACTCAACCAGGGCCCGGTCGTCAGTCGTCCTGGTGCCGTTCTACTTCCGGTTTGAACGACAGGTGGCTGCGACTTCAGAGCGAGCGGCGCAGCGCCGTCACGTGGGCGCGCAACTGCTTCACCGTCGCCGCGGTCGCCTTCGGCTCGAGCAGCAGGAACGCCTCGCGCGTCTTCGGGGCGACACTGCCGAGCAACTCGACGCCGCGCACGTCGGTGATGCCGTACGGCCGGAAGAGGCGCGGCAGGAACTCGACGAGCAACTCCTTGCGCGCGAGGAAGGCAGCCTCCACGGGGGCGAAGGCGGCCTTCCCGGTGACGGCGTCGGGCAGCACGTAGCCGTCGAGTACCCCGAGTTGCTGGAGTTCCTTGACCGCCGCGGGCATCAGCTTCACCGCGCGGCGACAGGTGGCCGGGGAAGGCATCGCGAGGGCCGCGTCGAGGCGGCGGCCGAGGGAGGCGGGCAGTTCCTCGCGCAGCAACTGGAGCCGCGCCACGCGCCAGCCGGTGTCGATGAACAGCCGCAAGCCCATGAGGCGCCACGCGGCGAGGCGCAGGTACGCAGCGCGCTGCAACGCGCTCCCGGTGTCGGCGCGATCGAGCTCGTAGCGGAGCTGGCTCTCGGTGGCGCGGAGGACCTCGGCGCGCACGCGGCGGCGTTGCTTGCGCCACTGCGCCCGGAGCCGCTCGAAGGCGCCCGTGGTGTCGTCGAGCAACAACAACGCGTCGACCTCGAAGTGGGCGAGGTTCTCGAGGTCCATCGCCTCGCCCGGGGTCTGGCAGATCAGCGTGACGGCCACGCCGCCCACCAACTGCACGAAGCAACCGCGACGCCTACCCAGCACCCACAGGTCGAGCCCCGAGTCGGCGCGCGCCGTGCCCCGCGCGACGGAGCCGGTGATGGCCACGCAGTCACCGCGCTGCGCGATGCGGGAGAGGATTTCGGTGGCGAGGGCGCGGAGCTGGGCCGAGCGAGCGGTGGGGCTGCGATTCATGAGGTCACTTCTCTCGGGGTGAGGGGCGGGCGCGGAGCATCGCCGAACCACCCGAGTTTGTGTCAGTGGGGACTGGTACGGTGCCAGCCCATGGAACCCGAGAACCTCACCGTGCGGCTGCTGCAGGAGATCCGCGACGAAGTCCGCAGCTCCTCGCAGAAGAGCGAGGTGCGGTTCGAGAAGATGGACCAGCGCGCGGAAGTCGTGGAGACGACGCTGCGCGATCTCGCACAGCAGATGGTGATGCTGGCGCGGGCATCAAGTCCGCGCTCGAGCACCGGAGCCTGATCGACGATCGCCTCGACGACGCCGAGCGGCGACTGGGCGAACTCGAGGTGTTCGGAAAGCTAACGACACGACCTCGCAGCGCCACGCGAACTTATGACTCCAGGTCCGCCTGGCCCCCACGACCTCGCCATCGCCACCGGGGATGAGGAGTTCGTTGAACCCGAGGCCCCTGATCCGCATCGCCGTGGTCGCGGCGATTCGGACGGGCTTTGCAAGGGCGGCGTGGAGCCCTCTGCGTCCGGCCCGAACGGGCTGGCTTGCATGGACTGCAGACCGAATCGGGTCTGCTCCGCACCGACTTTGTGGGGTTGTTCTTCCTATCTCCCGCTCTATCTCGTCGACGCGGCGCAGCCGGGCGTGCTTAGCCTCCGCGGACGATGACGTTCGACGAGCTTGGGCTTGATCCGAAGTTGGTGCAGGCAGTGAAGGCGGAGGGCTACACGACGCCCACGCCCATCCAGGTGCAGGCGATCCCGTACGTGCTGCAAGGCCGCGACGTGCTCGGCTGCGCGCAGACCGGGACGGGGAAGACCGCGGCGTTCGCGCTGCCGACGCTCCAGCGGCTGGCGGCGTCGACCCCCGGGGGACCTCCGAAGATCCGCTGCCTGGTCGTGACGCCGACGCGCGAGCTGGCCACCCAGGTCGCCGAGAGCTTCGAGACCTACGGGCGCGGCCTGGACCTCTACGTCACGGTCGTCTTCGGCGGCGTCGGCCAGGACAAGCAGGTGAAGGAGCTGCGCCAGGGCGTGGACATCCTCGTCGCGACGCCGGGTCGGCTGCTCGACTTGATGAATCAGCGGCTCGTGTCGCTTCAGGCCGTCGAGGTCCTGGTGCTCGACGAGGCGGATCGCATGCTCGACATGGGGTTCATCCATGACGTGAAGAAGATCATCACGGCGCTCCCGACCCAGCGGCAGACGCTCTTCTTCTCCGCGACGATGCCTGACGAGATCCAGTCGCTCGTCAAGAGCATGCTCAAGAACCCGGCGCGGGTGGCGGTGACCCCCGTCTCGTCCACCGCGGAGCGGGTCGAACAGAGCGTCTTCTTCGTTCGCGGCGCCGACAAGCGCTCGCTGCTCGTGAAGCTGCTGGAGAATCCGTCGGTCACCCGCGCGCTCGTGTTCACGCAGATGAAGCACGTCGCGAACCGCGTGACGGAGCACCTGGAGAAGGCAGGCATCTCGGCGGAGGCCATTCACGGCAACAAGTCGCAGAGCGCGCGCGAGCGGGCGCTCGACGGCTTCAAGGCCGGGAGCGTGCGCGTCCTCGTCGCGACGGACGTCGCTGCGCGCGGCATCGACGTCGATCAGATCTCGCACGTCATCAACTACGACCTGCCGAACGTGCCCGAGACCTACGTGCACCGCATCGGTCGCACCGCGCGCGCTGGAAAGTCGGGCGAAGCGTGGTCCTTCTGCGAAGAGGGGGAGGAGCGCGACTTCCTTCGCGACATCGAGCGGCTGACGAAACAGAAGATCCCCGTCGCCCTGACGCCAGCGCTGCCGCCGCGAGCGCCCAACGAGGACCAGGACAAGGGTCCCCGCGCACGACCTCCCGGCGGTGGCGGACGAGGCGGAGCGCGCGGCGGGCAAGGTGCGCGGAAGAGCGGCGGTCCGGACGGCCAACGTCCCGGTGGCAGCGGCGGCCGGCAGGAGCAGCCGCACGGTCAGCCGTCGGGTGGCCGCGGTCAGCCGTCGGGTGGCCGCGGTCAGCCGTCGGGCGGCGGCGGTCGCCCCGGGGGAGGCGGAAGCCGTGGCGGCGGGCGAGGCGGGCGCGGGGGCCGAGGAGGAAGGGATCCCGGTGGCCCGTAAGGAGCTCTCCAGCCCAGCGCCCTGAGGCTGCGCCCCGCTCCAGCGCCGAGACGATGCCCGGTCAACCTTGCGGCGCACCGGGCGTCCTCCTTGATGCGCGGGGGCAGGAACCTTGGGCCCTGTCCCTTCAGCGACTACCCGCGCCGGACCCCCACGACCTCGCCGTACCCGCCCGGGATGAAGAACTCGTTGAACTCGAGGCCCATGATCCGCATCGCGGTGGTCACCGCGTCGGCGGACCTCGGCACGCGCTGGCTGGCCTGGCCGTTCTCTTCGACCAGCTCCGCGGGCACGCCGAAGCCGCGCCGGTCGTAGCTGCCGACCTGCCGGTTGCCCGCGACGTTGCCGCCGGCGAACAACACGCTGGTGTACGGGTGGTGATCATCGGGAAGGTTGAAGCCCCCCGCGCTGCTCGGCGAGGCCCACGAGCGGCCGAACTCCGAGAGCACCACCACCAGCGTGTCGTCGAGCATCGTCTTCCCCGGCATTCCCGGGGCGGGCGTGGACTTGAGCTCTCCCAGGAAGCGCGCGACCAGGTCCATCTGCGCGCGGCCGTGGGCACAACTGAACCCATGCCCCAGCCCGGAGTGCGTGTCGAAGTCGAGCGACAGGCTCACGTGCACCGCCGAGGTGAGGTCTGACTTGAGCAACCGCAGCGCCATGTCGAGGCGCGGCTCGAGGGTGGTCATGTGGAAGTTCGCGGGCCCGAACGAGTAGCTGAAGGGCTGGTTCAGGTAGTTGGCGAGGTACGCAGGGCGGTTGGTGATGAGCGCGTCGGTGCCCTTCTGCGCCTCGAGCACCGAGACCACGTCGGCCGCGAGCACCCGGCTCACGCTGCGCAGCGAGCCATGCAACCCCTCGAGGAACCCGTCGACGTTGGCGCTCGAGCGGCCGAGGTACTTCCCCGGTTGCAGAAGGGTGTGCTGCTCGAGGGCGGTGGTCTTGAGCATCGAGCCCAGCGGCTCGCCCTTCGCGTTGGTCTCGGGGCGGTCGACGCGCACGTTCAACTGCGACCACCACGGGTTCTTGGTGGGGTCGTCGGACATCTGCGGCGCGAGCGCTTCGATGGACGGCACGCGCACCGGCGCGGCGTGCGACGGCAGGCCCTGGGCGACGGGGGTCCCGCGATCACTGGTCACCACCACGAAGGGCAGCGGCCGGGTCGACGCGTACTTCGTGTGCAGGAAGTTCGCGGCCACTGCGTGCAGCGCCGGCGCCCGGAAGTCGGGGCTCGCCACGCCGCACATGGCCGACACGAAGGCGCTGCCGTGATCTGCCGTGCCTTGATCCACTCCGTGCAGCACCGCCACCTGGTCCGCGAGACCGAAGTGGGTGAAGCCATACATCGCCGGGGAAAAGCCGCTCGCGCGGTTGGCGGGGTTCGCCGCATCCCACGACTGGAAGACGCGCAGGGGCTTGTAGTTGCCGTTCGGCGCCGCGAGGTCGACGAGCTTCTCCTTGCGGAAGAACACCGGCTCGCCGGCGAAGTCACCGGGCGCGGGGACGCACTGGTCCACGTCGGCGTCCTCCAGGGGCCAGAAGTGGTACTGCGGCCGGAAGCCACCGGGCACGTAGATGACGCACAGGCGGCTCGGCGCATCCGCCGGGGCCGCGTGCGCGACGCCCGGGCGCAACAGCCCGAAGCGGTCCAGCAACGCGACCTGCCCGGCCCCCAGGGCCCACTTCAACATCGTTCGTCGAGAGGAGTTCATGGGTCAGTAGCTCAGCCACTTCGGGTGACGGACGAGCGCGGCGCACACGCCCACCCACGCGGCCCTGGTGCTCGCGGGCTCGAGCGGGAGGTAGACCTGCTCGTACAACTCGGTGACCTCGGCCTCGGCCGGCACGTCGCCGAGCATGCGCAACGAGAGCTGGGCGATGTTCTGGTGGATCTGCGCGGCCTTCGTGGCGCTCTTGTCGGCGAGCGTGACGTGGCGGAGCACCGCGGTGTTGCCCGGCTTGTCGACGGCGAGGCCGCACCACGCCTGGCTCATCTGCACCAGCGTCTGCACCGCCGAAGGCCCCAGGCCCACGTCCTTCCTGCGGCCCTGCAGCACCACCGCGCCCCCGAGCGTCTCGTAGCGCTCCGTCGCGCGCTTGTCGGACACGTACTGCTGCGAGATGCCCGGCGCCCAGTCGGTAGGCCACACGAAGAGCCGGCCTCCACGGGCGGTGAACTCCTGGTTGCGCCAGTCGGGGTTCGAGGTGTCGACGAAGTCTTCCGGCCCGAGCCCCAGCTGGTCCATGAGCGAGACCACCATCTCGTCGGCGCGCAGGCGGCGCACGGTGAACGCGGCTGGTGACGGGCCCTCGTTGACGGCGCCGCGCGCGGGCAGGTCCCGGATCCACGCGAGGAGGTCGTCGATGGAGCCAGCCCACGGCGCGCCGGGGGGCATCTGCGGGTAGCTCCCGGGGGCGGTGCCGCGCAGCAGCTGGATCAACCCCGAGCGTTCCGGGTCGTCCTTGTTCACCCACTTCGGGTCGTAGACGAGCCCGTTCTCGAAGGCCTCGAGGGAGGCGAAGTACGGCTTGTTGCCGGTGGTGTGACAACTCGCACAGGCCGGCGCGAGGGCGAGGCGGATCTCGTCGTTCTTGCCCTCGGGAGGACACCCACCGTCGCTGGTCCCGGGCGTGCCGGAGATCTTCCCCACGCAGCCCGCGAGCAGGAGAAGGAGCAGGAGGACTCTCACAGGCCCCTCCTGAACTCCGGCTGGCTGATCAAGTGCTTCACGAAGGGCTTCACCTTGCGGTCTCCGGCGACGAACTCGCGGGTCAGCGCCTCGAGGTACGGGCTCTCCACCGTCGGATCCAACTCGCGCCCCACGAAGCGCGCGTACAACTTCCGCACCGCGCACCGGTCGAACGAGCCGGACGTCACCAACAGCTTCCCGAAGCCGAGCGGGCCCATGGTGCCGTCGCTGGTGGCGCCGAGCAGCGAGTACGTCGCGGGCATGGTGTCGAGCAGCAGGGCCTCGGGGTTCGCCGTTGCCTCGGCCGCCGTGGTGGGGGTCATCACCGTCCCGGGCACGAAGGCGTTCTTCCACCGGAAGCCCGGCGAGTTGTCCGCGGCGCTGTGCGGGTACCGCCCCGACACCCACGCCGCATCGACGCGCCAGCGCCCCACGCCGGGCATGAAGGGCCAGGGCACGTAGTAGCTGCCCGCGCCGAAGTCCCAGCGCTTGAAGAAGATGGCGGCCGGGTCGAGCGCGCGGTGGCAGTGCAGGCACGTGCCGCCCTTCGCGGGGTCGCCCTCGTACGGGGGGAACACGAGGCCCGAAGGCGGAGGGGTGAAGCTCGAGCACGCGAACATCTCGAGGAAGCGCGCGGCGCGCACGCGCTCCCGGGGGAACGCGGAGAGCGGCCCCATCATGGTCAACACCCCCGCGGCGGGCAGCCCCTCCGGCGCCTGCGTGGTGGTGCGGGGATCGAACGCGTAGTCGCGGCGCGCGAGGAGGTACGGGTTGAGCGACTCGACGACGAACTCGCGCCACGCCTGCGGATCCTCGGGCGTGGGATGCACGGGGTCCCTCGGGCTCGCGTCGGCACTGGCCTTCCACCAGTTCACCGGCACGTCGGTCGCGCCCTGCTGCCGCCCTTCCCTCACGTAGAGCGCGCGCAGCCAGTTGGTGCCCACCGAGTAGTTCCCCACCACCAGGTCGCTCAAGGGCCGGTCGTGCCACGCGAGGTGCGCCAGCAGCCGCGCGGGTTCCTCGAAGGGGTGCCGGCGCTGGGCGTTGAAGAGGTCGTAGTTGCTGCCCGCGTTGAGGCCCGAGAGCGGCGCGCACCACGCGAGGTTCGGCCCACACCCACAGCCCGCGGCGATGGTGGGGTCGTAGTACCCACCGCTCGCCAGCCCGCAGTCGACGGTGCGGCCCATGGCATCGAGCACCGTGGCTGTGGGCGTCCCCGCCTTGCCCAACACCGCGACCGAGGTGCCCGGCGCCCACCACGGCTCGACGGCGTTCACCTCCACGGTGGTCGAGTCGCACTGCATTCCCGGCGAGGCGTTCTCACCCACCGAGTACAGCGCGCCCGGGTGCGCGGTCGTGCCGGCGCACTTGAAGAGGTGCCCCGACATGTCCCCCTGGTACGCGTCGCCCAGCGCGCCCTTGGTGTACGCGGGCACCGCCAGCCACTCGTGCCCGAAGCGCACCATCTGCTCGTAGAACTGGGGCGAGGCGAGCAGCGTGTCCACCTCGGCGTCCAGCGCCGCGGCGCGTTGCTCGACCGGCGTCGCCACCAGCGCCTCGTAGCTCGCGGCCTTCGGCGTGGTGCCGGTCAGCGCCAGCCAGACGCGCCGCAGCACCCGCGTGTCCGTCAGCGTGTCCTTCGGCGGCTCCGTGGAGACCGGCGGCTTCTGGCACTGGTCCTGGGCGTGGGCGGCGCACGCGAGGAGCGCGCTCAACAGCCCGAGTCGAACGGCTTGCATGGTGGGGGCAGATGCAACGCTGACACCACGGCCTCCACCAAGGCCAATCGCGCGGCCACCCCCGGGATTCGTGTGGGGAGAAGCCCGCAGTGTGGGGCCCCGGGGCCTCTCTTCTGGCTTCAAGGAAGTGGCTCCCGGGCGGCCGACGTGGCCTCATCACCCCGTGCCCAGCAAGCCCTGGTTCATCCGCTACGAGTTCACCCTGCCGGAAGGCAAGCAGGCGCAGTTCACGGTGAACCTCGATCCGAAGACGCTGGCGAACCTCGCGCCGCCGCCCGCCTCGCCGCCGGAGTGGACCAGGCTCGAGTTCCAGCAGTGCCCCAACTGCCCGCTCAAGCCCAAGGACTGCGCCAGCTGCCCCGTGGCGCTGCAGCTGTGCGACGTGGTCACCGAGTTCGCCCACGTCTTCTCCTTCGAGCGCGTGTCCGCGAAGGTGACCGTGCCCGAGCGCGCGTACATCGCCGACAACGTCTCGGCCCAGGGCGCGCTGAGCTCGCTGTTGGGCGTGTACATGGTGACCAGCGGGTGCCCGCTGCTCTCGAAGATGCGGCCCATGGTGCGCCTGCACCTCCCCTTCGCCGCGGAGATCGAGACCCTCGCGCGCTCCACCTCGATGTACCTGCTGGGCCAGTACTTCGTGAGCAAGCGCGGCGGCACGCCCGACTGGACGCTCGGAGGCCTCGCCGAGAACTACCGGCAGACCAGCGTCGTCAACCGGGCCTTCGCCAAGCGCCTGCGCGCCGCCGCCCCGAAGGACGCGAACGTCAACGCCCTCATCCGGCTCCACGCCTTCGCCGAGGCGGTGCCCGACACCATCGAGGACCAGCTGCAGGAGCTGCAGTTCCTCTTCGAGCCCTGAGCCTCAGCCGCGCGACGCGAGGTGCTCGGCCAACGCCGCGTGCACCTTCGGGCCGTGCGTGAGCGGCGCCATGTGCCCGGTGCCCGCGAGCTGCACCACCTTCGCGTGCGGCGCCCGGCGGGCCAGCCCGCGCACCATCTCGTGGGCCTCCGCGGGGCTGCGCTCCGTCATCACCAGCGTCACCGGCACCGGCGCGAAGGGCGGGTAGCCGAGGTTCGAGGGCATCACCCGCAGCGCCTCGGGCACCACCTCGTCAGGCACCGAGTCCCACATGAAGGGGCCTGTGCCGGTGGAGTGGATGAAGAGCGCGCGGGTCATGGGCTCGCGTCCTGAGGGCGCCCGGGCCCGCGGAAAACAAAAAAGGGCGCACCAGCGAAGGTGCGCCCTCTTCAAAGCAGGACCGCGCGAGGCGGGTTGATCAGGCCTGCGCGCCGGTGAACAGCTGCGCCATCTTGTAGGCCGCCATCTGCTGGAGGTTGAAGCGGTCACCCTGGGCGCCGAGCGAGGTGTCGTTCTGCCGGGGCGCGATGAAGGTCTTGACCATGTCGAGCAACTGGCTCGAGTCACCGGCCTTGTTGAGGAAGCCCAACGCCGTGCCGAGGCCCGTCTTGCTCAACAGCGAGCCGGCCTTGCCCAACAGGCCACCACCGAGGCTGCCCACCAGGCCGCTGACGATGCCCGAGAGCCCCTTGCCGTTGAGCACCGCGTCTGCCGCGCCGATGATCTTCGCCGCGCCCGCCACGAACGGCCCGATGCCCGGAATGAACGAGGCGATGGTGCCCAGGGGGCCGTTGAGGATGCCGCTGGCGAAGCTGACGGCCTTCTTGGCGAAGTTGACGACCGACTTGAAGGCGTTGCCGATGCTCTTGAGGAAGCCCATGGGGTTTTTGACCTGTGTGGCGAAAGGGGAAAGGTACGACGTGCAGGGTTCTCGGCGGCTGAGAGAACAAGTTGCGGATCAGCCGCCGGGGGGCGCCGAGCCCCGGAAGATCAACCCTTTCGCGGGTAGCGGGCCTTCTTGATGGCGTCGTCGAGGTCGGGGTTCGAGGCCGAAGACTTGAGGGCCTCGCCGCCGGTGGAGGGCATGTCCACGGCGTTCTTGCGGGCCGCCTCGAAGCCGCTGGGGGCCTGCCCGGCCTGGATGACCGCCACGGACGCGCGCACGTTGGCCTCGAGGGCCTCCGCCGAGGGCGGCTCGACCCCCATCTCGCGCAGCTTCTCGTCGGTCACCATGAGGAACCCCGGCTCGGTGTCCGGGTTGTTCATGAAATAGCCGATCTGGTTCACGAACTCGTCGACGGTGAGGCCCAGCTCGGCGGCCATCTTCGCCACGTTCGGGTCGGAGAGGATCTTCGCGCGCAGCTCCGGCTTGATGGGCGGCGCGGCGTCCAGGTGCTCGGTGGTGGTTCCTTCGCTCATGCGAGACCTCGGCTTGGGGGTGGGGGAGCGGGCGCAATATTCCACCGGGACTCGCCCGGAGCAACGCGGCTCAGGGGCACTGCGTGCGATCACCGCCGCCGGTCAGCAGGATGGCGAACGTGGTCAGGTGGTCGGTGTTGCCGCACAGCTGGCCCTTGGTGTTCTTCTTCAGGCATTCGTCCTGGCACTTCCACGTGGACGTCGCCTCGTCGAAGAACCCCAGGCAGGTGCCCGGGTCGGGCGAGGCACCCTTGGCGTCGAGGCACACCTCGAGCACGTCGCCGGTCATGAACGGGATCATCGTGAGGTCGAACACCGGGCCCGTGAAGGTCCGCGCCTCGTCGCGCGGCCGCACCGGCGTCTCGCGCTGCTCGAGCCCTCGCGCCACGGCCGGCGCATGCACCGCCGTCAGCCGCACGTCCATGCCGTTGCTGATGAAGACCTGCCCGTCGGTGAGGAGCTTCCCGCTCGCCAGCGGCTCCCGCACCAGGCACACCCCGCTCGCCCCGCACGTCCCCCCGTTGCAGCACAGGAACGCGTTCGGCGCGGTGTCCATGCGCCCCACGAAGGCCCGGCTCAGGTGCATGGTGACGGCGTGGGTCGCGGTGGGCGTCCACCAACTCGGCAGCGGGGCGAAGGTGCCATCGGCCTGCGTCCAGAAGATGAGCGGCAGCCCGGCCCCCGGCGAGGTGAGCGCGAAGGACACCGACACGCCCTCGGCGAACACCGTGCCGTCGGGGCCGAAGTCGTACACCGGGCTCAGCGCGGTCACCCCGGGAAGCGTGGGCGGAGCCTCCGTGGTGCGGCGCACCTCGAGTTGCACGTCTGCCGCCACCGCGCCCGCAGGGACGTCGAGCTTCAAGCCGTCGAGCACCAGCACCCCACCCGTCGCGCCCACGCGCGCCGTGGCGACCGGCGCACCCGCATCGACCGGGCCCGCGTCGACCTGCCCCGCATCAAGCAACCCGGCGTCGGCGGTGAGCGGCGAGGCCATGCTGCAGCCGAAGAAGACGAGGAACGACGTCGCGGAAGCGATGAGGCGGGCAGACATGGGCAACCTTTCGGGGAATCCGCGGTTGTATCCGCTCGAGGCCCTGTGACGCGAGCCTCCGAAGCGAGCAGCCGCCCTGGGCCGGGTGGTTCGAGCACCTATGACAAAATGCAGGTCACCCCCGGAGGCGACGGAGCTTCGGGTGCGGGCTCCGCGGCCACTTCAGTTCCGAAGCCCTGCGCCCTCTTCAGGCAGTGCGGCGCTGGAATTCGGAGCGCAACGCCGTGCCGACCGACATTTCGTCATAGGTGGCCGATGCGTCGTCCCCGCCCTCGCGCTGGCGCTCATCGAACTCCGCGTCGGTCACGCCGCACCCTTGAGCCGGTGAGCGCCGATCTCGCAGAGGTCGAATGGACGGGCAGCCTGAGCCAGCGATGGCCTCGACCACCTGAGGTGACCTCAGCGGAACATCACCTTCCACCGCTCGCCGTTGTTGGTGCAGGCCAGCGGCGCCCCGTGCTCAGTCTCCCCCGCACACTGCAGCGCAACTGAGTCTCGCGCCGCCTCGGGCAGGCCCATGCGTTGCCAGTTGGCCGGCGCCGCGGGGCACGTCTGGTCGCCCTGGCTCCAGAGCCCGAAGAACTGCGTCGCCGGCGCGGTGGCCCAGCCCATCGAGTCACGGAGCCAGGATGCGGGCGTCCCGTCGGTCAGCGCGTCGCACGGTGAGGCCAGCATCAGCACCCGCTCCACGGCGTGGCGCTTGCCCAGCAGCGCCGCGTGCCCTCCCCCCTGGGAATGCCCAGACACGAAGAGCCGCGCCCACTGCACGCCGCCGTCGGTCTCCACGAAGTCGCTCCAGCCGCCGTCGGGATCGCGCTCGGCCAGCACCCGCAACGCGGACGCGAGGCGCACCTCGATGCCTTCGTCGGTCACCACGTCGCGCAGTTCGCTCGCGGCGCCGGGCTGGAACACGCCCGTGAGCTGCGTCACCCGGGTGGGCTCGAAGCACGCGTCGTTCCCGCGGCACAGGGCCCCCACCGCCGCGCCGCTGCGGTAGCTCACGCCCAGCACGTGCAGACCCTCGGCGCGCGCCACGCCGTACCAGGAGTCCTGCACCCCGCGCGCGCCACCCTCGGGCGAGCCCCCGCTGCCGTTGAGGAACACCAGCAGCCGCCCCCGCGCACCACCCGCGGGCCGCAGCGCGTACTGGTCGACGTCCGCGCCCTCGCCCGAAAGGCCCGTCTCGTGGGGCGTCAGCAGGAAGCAGGTGCCGCCGGCTGCGCTCGGGCACGACCGCAACCCACCGTCAGCGGATGACGGACTGCGCGCACCACCCGCCGCGAGGAAGGGGACGACGAGCAGCAGGCGCAGCCCGGTCCTGCGCGCGAAGAGAACACGGAGCGTGAACTTCAGCGCGCCTCGAAGCGCGCCACGAAGAGCTCCTGCTCCGGCGTCTCCACCGTGCCCGGCCGCGCCGTGCGCACCACCCGCAGCGCCTCCGACGCGCCGACGCCCAGGCGCCGCAGGCAACACGCCGCGAACAACCCCGTGCGCCCCAGCCCCGCCATGCAGTGCACCAGCACCGGCTGGCCTTCGCGAAGCGACGTGAGCACCGCATCGATGACCGGCACCAGCGCCTGCGCGTCTTCCGGAACGCCGAGGTTGCGAATCGGAAAGTGAAGGTGCGTCAGCCCCCGCGCCCGAAGCACCGCAAAGAGCCCCGTCTGCGCGTCATCGAGCCCCGGCAGCCAGTGCAGCTCCTTCGTGTCCACCAGCGACACCACCATCCGGAAGCCGCTCGCGTGGACGTGCTCGACGTCACGCCCCAGCGTCCCCGGCTCGTAGCCCGGCAGCCGGGACAGCCCCAGCCCGCTCGGCAACCCGAGCGGGAGCGTGTCGATGCGGAAGGTCGCGTCCATGCGTGCCGGAGACCACCCTCGCATCGTTCAGCTCAGGCCTGGCGACGCCGGCGCGCGAACCACAGCAGCCCGAGCGCCAGCAACCCCAGCTCGCCACCGCTGGAGCACCCGCAACCCGTCGCCGCTTCCTCGCGCTTGAAGGTCTGCACGTCGCCGAACACCAGGCCACCGGGGGTCTCCACCGCCGCGCAGTAGAAGAACGCGCCCACCGGCACGGTCATGGTGTGCTTGAGCGCAACGTCGCCGTCGACGTCGGCCAGCGGCAGGCCCTCGGGCGGGAAGCGCTGCCCGATGCTCGCGGTGCACACGATGGGGCGATCCGGCGTGACCTGGAACCAGCCCTTGCCCGCCATGCCGTTGGTGTTCGCCGTGCCGTTCATCGTCACGTCCGTGCTGTCGATGGTGGAGGCGCCGGTGCGCACCGTGGGGATGGTGACCGCCGTGGTGAACGTCTCGACCGCGCCGAACGACGCACCGCCCTGGTTCGAGGCCACCGCGCACACGGAGTACTTCGTGCCCGGCTTGAGGCCGGTGATGGCCGCGCTCCACGGGGCGTCGACGGTGCCCGAGCCCAGCGGCGTGCCCCCCGTCGCCGGCACGCGCGTGCCGAAGGTGTCGTCACACATCGAAGGCGCCGTGGTGCTGTAGCGGAACCAGCCCTCGGCCAACGTGCCCCGCGGGTTCGCGCGGCCGTTGAAGGTGCTGTCGCGCGTGGCGAGGTCCGTCGCCGGCAGCGTGGTCACCGTCGGAGGCGGCGCCACCACCGAGAAGGACAACACCTCGCCCAACGCCGTGCCCACCGCGTTCGAGCCGATGGCGCAGAAGTAATACGTCTGCCCCGGGAGCAGCCCGGAGACCGCCTGCGCGAAGCTCACCGGGCTCATCCCGCTGCCCAGCGCGCTGCCGCCCGTCGCCGGGGCGCGCGTGCCGAAGGTGTCGTTGCAGGCGCCGGGGCTCGTCGTCGCGTACCTGAAGTAGCCGGTGGTCGCCGCGCCGTTGGGCGTGCCCGCGCCGTTGAGCGTGGCCAGGGCGCCCGCCACGTTCGACGCCGAAGACGTCATCACCGCCGGGGCCGCCGAGGTGCGGAAGGTCTGCACCGTGCCCACCGCGCTGCCCACCACGTTCGAGGCGATGGCGCAGTAGTAGTAGGTGGTGCCCGGCGTGAGGCCCAGCGCGTTGACGGTCAGCGGCGCCGCCGTGGTGCCCGCGCCGACGGCCAGCCCGCCCGTGGTGGGCGCGCGCGTGCCGAAGGTGTCGTTGCAACTGCCGGGGCTCGTCGTCGCGTAGCGGAACCAGCCCGTGGCCGCCGCCCCATTGGGGTTGACGCTGCCGTTCAGCGTGGCCGTGCTCCCCCCGACCGCGGAGGCCAGCGAGGTCGCCACCACCGGCAAGCCCGGGGTGACGAAGGTCTGCACCGGCCCGAAGCCCGTGCCCGCCGAGTTCGAGGCCACCGCGCACACGAAGTAGGTCGTGCCCGGGCTCAGGCCCGTCGCGGCCTGCGCGTAGTTCGCCGCCGTGGTGCCCGCGCCCAGCGCGCTGCCGCCCGTCGCCGGGGCGCGGGTGCCGAAGGTGTCATTGCAGGTGCCGGGGCTCGTGGTGGAGAAGCGGAACCAGCCCGTCGCCGTCGCGCCGCCCGGGTTCGCCGTGCCGTTGAGCGTCGCGCCCACGCCGCTGATCAACGTCGGCGCCGCGGTGGTGACCACCGGTACCGCCGCGGGCACCGTGAAGCTCAGGGGCAGGCCGAAGGCCGTGCCCACCGCGTTGCTCGCCAGCGCGCAGAAGTAATACGTCGCGCCGGGGGTGAGCCCGGTGAGCGGCTGGGTGTAGGCGGCGGCGGTGATGCCCGCGCCCAGGGCCGTGCCGCCAGTGGCCGGCATGCGCGTGCCGAAGGTGTCGTTGCAGGTCGCGCCGGGGCTGGTGCTGGCGTAGCGGAACCAGCCGGTGCTCGCCGAGGCGTTGGGGTTGGCCGTGCCGTTGAGCGTGGCCGAGGTGCCGGCGACGGCCGAGGCCGCCACCGTGGTCACCACCGGCGCCGCCGGGGTGGTGAAGCTGAGCACCGTGCCCTGCCGCGCGCCGTTGACGTTGCTGCCCAGGGCGCAGAAGAAATACGTGGTGCCGGGCACCAGGCCCGTCAGCGCCTGCGCGTACGGCGTCGCGGTGTTGGTGCTGCCCAGGGCCGTGCCGCCCGTCGCCGGGGTGCGGGTACCGAAGACGTCGTCACACAGGCCGGGGTTGGTGGTGGCGTAGCGGAACCAGCCGGTGGTGGCCGCCCCGTTGGGCGTGCCCGCGCCGTTGAGCGTGCCGCCGGTGGAGCTCACCGCCGTCGCCGCGAGGCTCACCATGTTCGGCGGGCCGGGGGTGGTGAAGAGCTCCACCGTGCCCGTCGAGGTGCCCGCGGAGTTCGAGGCCACCGCGCAGAAGTAATAGGTGGTGCCCGGGGTCAACCCGGTGAGGTTCTCCACGAAGCCCACCGCCGTGGTGCCCGCGCCCAGCGAGGTGCCGCCGGTGGCCGGCACGCGCGTGCCGAAGGCGTCGTTGCAGGTGACGGGGTTCACCGTCGCGTAGCGGTACCAGCCGGTGGCCGCCAACCCGCGCGGGGACGCCGAGCCGTTGAGCGTCGCCGTGGTGCTGGTCACTGCCGAGGCCGCCGACGTGGCCACCGCGGGGCCCGCCGCCGTGGTGAAGCTGAGCACCGCGCCGAAGGTGGTGCCGAACGCGTTGGTCGCCAACGCGCAGGAGTAATACGTCGTCGCCGCCGCGAGCCCGGTGAGGTTCTCGAAGAAGGGCGAGCTGGTGAAGGTGGCCGTCAGGGCCGTGCCGCCCGTCGCCGGGAAGCGCGTGCCGAAGGTGTTGTTGCAGGTCACAGGGTTCACCGTGCTGTAGCGGAAGAAGGCCGTGGTGGCGCTGCCCGCCGGGTTCGCCGTGCCGTTGAGGGTCACCGCCGCGCTGGTCACTGCCGTGGCCGCGGTGGTGGTGGTCACCGGAGCGCCCGGGGTGGTGAAGCTCAACAGCCCGCCCACCGAGGTGCCCGCCGAGTTCGAGGCGATGGCGCAGAAGTAATACGTGGTGCCCGAGACCAGCCCGGTGAGGGCCTGGCTGTGGACCACCGCCGCGCTGCCCGCGCCCAGGGCCGTGCCGAGGGTCAGCGGCGCGCGCGTGCCGAAGGTGTCGTTGCACACGCCGGGATCCGTCGCCGAGTAGCGGAACCACGCGGTGGCGGTCAGGCCGTTGGGGTTGGTGCTCCCGTTGAGCGTCGCCGTGGTGGAGAGCACCAGGCTCGCCGCCGTGGTGGTCACCGCCGGGGCCGTGGGCGTGGTGAAGGTCTGCACCAGGCCCAACGACGTGCCCACCGAGTTCGTGGCCAGCGCGCAGAAGTAATACGTGGTGGTGGGGCTCAGGCCCGTCACCGCCGCCGAGAAGGCCAGCGCCGCGGTGCCGCTGCCGAGGTTGGTGCCGCCGGTCGCCGGGCTGCGCGTGCCGAAGGTGTCGTTGCAGGTGCCGGGGCTGGTGGTGGCGTAGCGGAAGTAGCCCGTCGCCGCGTCACCGTTGGGGTTGCCGCTGCCGTTGAGCGTCGCGCCCGTGCCGCCGATGGCCGTGGCCGCCGAGGTGAGTACCGTGGGCACGTTGGTGGTGGTGAAGCTGAGCACCGTGCCCACCGAGGTGCCGTTGGCGTTGCTGGCCAGCGCGCAGAAATAATACGTGGTGCCGAGGCTGAGCCCGGTGAGGCCCTGGCTGTACGGCGCCGCGACGGCGCCCGCGCCCAGCGAGGTGCCGCCCGTCGTCGGGGCGCGCGTGCCGAAGGTGTCGTTGCAGGTGACCGGGTTCACCGTGGCGTAGCGGAACCAGCCGGTGGTCGCGTCGCTGCGCGGGTTGGCCGTGCCGTTGAGGGTGACGGTGGTGCTGCCCAGGGTGGTGACCGCGCTGGTGACCACCACCGGCGCCGACTGGGTGGTGAAGCTCAGCGGGCTGCCAAAGCGCGTGCCCACCGCGTTGCTGGCGATGGCGCAGAAGTAATACGTGGTGCCCTGGACGAGCCCGGTGATGGGCTGGGTGAAGGCGACCGGCGTGCTGCCGCTGCCCAGGGTGGTGCCGAGGGTGGCCGGCGCGCGCGTGCCGAAGGTGTCGTTGCAGGTGACCGGGTTCACCGTGGCGTAGCGGAACCAGCCGGTGGCCGCGCCGAGGTTTGGGTTCGCCGTGCCCTCGAGCGTCGCGGTGGTGGTGGTCAGCGCGGTGGCCGGGGTGGTGGTGACCGTCGGCGCGCCGGGCGTGGTGAAGGAGAGCACCGCGCCGAAACTGGTGCCCGCCGCATTCGAGGCGATGGCGCAGAAGTAATAGGTGGTGCCCGCGACCAGGGTGGTGAGCGCGGCGGTGTGCGCCACGGCCGCGGTGCCCGCGCCCAGGGCCGTGCCGCCGGTGGCCGGGGTGCGCGTGCCGAAGGTGTCGTTGCAGGTGGTGGGGTTGGTCGTCGCGTAGCGGAACCAGGCGGTGGCCGTCGCGCCGTTGGGGTTGGTGCTGCCGTTGAGCGTGGCCGTGGTGCCGGTGACGCCGCTGGCCGCGACCGTCACCGGGGTGGGCGCGTTGGTGGTGGTGAAGGAGAGCACCGCGCCGGCCGAGAGGGCCACGCCGTTCTGCGCGAGGGCGCAGAAGTAATAGGTGGTGCCCTGGGCCAGGCCGGTCAGCGCCTGGCTGTAGGCGAGGGCGAGGCTCCCGTTGCCCAGCGCCGTGCCGCCGGTGGCCGGGGCGCGCGTGCCGAAGGTGTCGTCACAGGTGCCGGGGTTGGTCGTCGAGTAGCGGAACCAGCCCGTGGCCGCGTCGCGGTTGGGGTTGGCCGAGCCGTTGAGCGTCGCGCCGCTCGACGTGATGACCGTGGCCGCCGCGCTGAGCACCGTGGGCGCCGCGGTGGTGATGAACGACTGCACCCCGCCGAACGACGTGCCCACCGCGTTCGCGGCGATGGGGCAGAAATAATACGTGGTGTTCGGCAGGAGCCCGGTGACGTTCTCGAGGAACGCGGTGACCGAGGTGCCCGCGCCGAGGTTGCTGCCCCCGGTGGCCGGCACGCGCGTGCCGAAGCTGTCGCTGCAGGTGCCGGGGCTGGTGGTGGAGTAGCGGTAGTAGCCCGTGGTCCCCGAGCCGTTGGGGTTCGCCGAGGCGTTGAAGGTGGCCGTGGTGGAGCCCACGTTGGTCGCCGGCGCCGCGGCGATGGAGGGCGCGGACGGCGGCGTGGTGAAGCTCAAGAGCGCCCCGAAGGACGTGCCCACGAGGTTCGAGGCCAGCGCGCAGAAGTAATACGTGGTGCCCGGCTGCAGGCCCGAGAGCGCCTGCGCGTAGGACTGAGGGAGCGTGCCCGAACCCAGGGCGGTGCCGCCGGTGGCCGGGGTGCGCGTGCCGAAGGTGTCGTCGCAGGCCGTGGGGTTGGTGGTGCCGTAGCGGAACCAGCCGGTGGCCGACGTGCCGTTGGGCGTCGCGGTGCCGTTGAGCGTCGACGAGGTCGCGGTCACCGGCGAGGCGGCGTTGCTCACCACCGTGGGCGACTGCGGGGTGGAGAACGAGAGCACCAGGCCGAACACCGTGCCCAGCGAGTTCTGGGCGATGGCGCAGAAGTAGTAGGTCGCGCCCGAGGTGAGCCCGGTGAGCGGCTCGGCGAAGGCCACGGCCGAGATGCCGTTGCCCAGGTTGTTGCCGGCCACGGGCACGCGGGTACCGAAGGTGTCGTTGCAGGTGCCGGGGCTCGAGGTGGCGTAGCGGAACCAGGTGGTGGTGGCGTCACCGTTGGGGTTGGCCGAGCCGTTGAGCGTGGCCACCGTGCCGCCGATGGCCGTCGCGGCCAGGGTGTTGAGCGTGGGCGGGGTGGAGATGGTGGTGAAGGTGAGCACCGCCCCGAAGCCCGTGCCCGCGCCGTTCTGGGCGATGGCGCAGAAGTAGTACGTCGCGCCGGGGGTCAGCGTGGTGGGGGTGATGCTGAAGGGGATGGCGCTGGTGCCCGCACCCAGGGTGGTGCCGCCCGACGAGGGCGCGCGCGTGCCGAAGGTGTCGCTGCAGGTGCCGGGGTTGGTCGTCGAGTAGCGCACCCAGGCGGTGGTGGCCGAGCCGTTGGGCGTGACCGAGGCGTTCATGGTGGCCGCGGTGGTGGTGATGCTGGTGGCCGCCAGCGTGGTGACGGCCGGCGCGGTGGGCGAGGTGACGAAGCTGGCCATGGCGCCGAAGCTGGTGCCCACCGAGTTCTGCGAGATGGCGCAGTAGTAGTAGGTGGTGGCGAGCGCGAGGCCGGTCAGCGGCTGGCTGAAGGGCACCGAGGTGTTGCCGCTGCCCAGCGCGGTGCCGGCGGCGAAGGGCACGCGGAACCCGAAGCTGTCGTTGCAGCCGCCGGGGTTGGTGGTGTCGTAGCGGAACCAACCGGTGGTCACGTCGCCGCGGGGCACGGTGGTGCCGTTGAGCGTGGCGCTGCTGGCGGTGACGCTGGTGGCGGAGTTGGTGGTGACCAGCGGCGCGGTGGGCGGCGTGGTGACGGAGATGACGCTGCCAAAGCCCGTGCCCACCGAGTTCGAAGCGAGCGCGCAGAAGTAATAGGTGGTGCCCGGCAGGAGCGCCGCGCCAGAGAGCTGGCTGTAGTTGATGGGGGTGACACCGGCGCCGAGCGCGCTGCCGCCGCTGATCGCCGGGAGCCGGAGGCCGAAGCTGTCGTTGCAGGTGACCGGGTTGACCGTGTCGTAGCGCATCCACCCCGTGGCGGTGGCGCCGTTGGGCACGGCGGTGGCGTTGAAGGTGGTGGAGGTCGCGGTCAGCAGCGTGGGCGCGACGGTGGTGACGGTGGGGATGGCCGGCGTCACGAAGCTCAAGATGCTGCCGAAGCCGGTGCCCACGAGGTTCTGCGAGATGGCGCAGAAGTAATAGGTGGTGCCCGGGGTGAGCCCGCCGACGGAGCTGGTGTAGGCGACGGGCGAGGTGCCCGCGCCGAGGTTGGTGCCGCCGCTGGCCGGGGTGCGCGTGCCGAACACGTCGTCGCACGTGCCGGGGTTGCTGGTGGCGTAGCGGAACCAGCCGGTGGCCGTGGCGTTGTTGGGGTTGCCGGTGCCGTTGAGCGTGGCGAAGGTGCCGCCCACGCCGGTGGCCGCGGTGGTGGTGACCGCGGGGATGTTGGGGGTGACGAAGCTGCCCACGCTGCCCACCGAGGTGCCCATCGAGTTGCTGGCGAGCGCGCAGTAATAATAGGTGGTGCCCGGCGTGAGGCTCACGAGGCTCTCGGCGGAGGGCTGGTAGGTGTTCGAGGTGCCCAGGGCCGTGCCGCCGGTGGCCGGGGCGCGGGTGCCGAAGACGTCGTCACACACGCCGGGGTTGCTGGTGCTGTAGCGGAACCAGCCGGTGCTGGCGGCGCCGCGCGGGTTGGCCTGGCCGTTGAGCGTGGCGGTGGTGCCGGTGATGACGCTGACCGAGTTGGTGATGACCAGGGGCGCGGTGGGCGGCGTGGCGAAGGTGAGCACGCTGCCGAAGCCGGTGCCCACGGAGTTCTGGCCGATGGCGCACACGTAGTAGGTGGTGCCGGGCACCAGCCCGGTGAGCGCCTGGTTGAAGCTCACGGGGGCGTTGAGGGCGCCGAGGACGACCCCGCCGGCCGCGGGGTAGCGCGTGCCGAAGAAGTCGTCGCAGAGCATGGGGTTGGTGGTGCTGTAGCGGAAGTAGCCGGTGGTGCTGGCGCCGTTGGGGTTGCCGGTGCCGTTGAGCGTGGCGCTGACCGCGGTGATGGGCGACGGCCCGAGCGTGGTCATCGAGGGGAGCGCGGGCGTGGTGAAGCTCATCACCGAGCCGAAGCCGGTGCCCACGAGGTTCGAGGCGATGGCGCAGAAGTAATAGGTGACGCCGGGGTTCAGCGTGCCGAGGCTGGCCGCGTACGAGACCGCGCCGCTGCCCGCGCCGAGGCTGGTGCCGCCGGTGGTGGGGGTGCGCGTGCCGAAGACGTCGTCGCAGGTGCCGGGGTTGGTGGTGGCGTAGCGGAAGTAGCCGGTGGTGGTGCCGAGGTTGGGGTTGGCGAAGCCGTTGAGCTGCGCGCCGTTGCCGTACACGCCGCTGGCCGCGGTGGTGGTGACGGTGGGGACGGCGGGCGTGGTGAAGGTGGACGGCGAGCCGAAGCCGGTGCCCACGGAGTTCGTGGCGATGGCGCACACGTAATAGGTGGTGCCCGCGGTCAGCCCGGTGAGGGGCTCGAGGTAGGCGATGGAGCCGTTGCCGCTGCCGAGGTTGGTGCCGCCGCTGGCCGGGGCGCGCGTGCCGAAGGTGTCGTTGCAGGTGCCGGGGCTCACGGTGGAGTAGCGGAAGAAGCCGGTGGCCACGTCGCCGCGGGGAATGGCGGTGCCGTTGAGCGTGGCGGTGGTGCCGGTGATCAACGTGATGGTGTTGGTGCTGACGAGGGGCGCCGTGGCCGGGGTGGTGAAGGTGAGCAGCGAGCCGAAGCCGGTGCCCACGGTGTTGCTGGCGATGGCGCAGTAGAAATAGGTGGTGCCCGGCGTGAGGCCGGTGACCGACTGGGTGAAGCCCACGGGGACGGTGCCGGCGCCGAGGCCGGTGCCGCTGCTGACGGGGGCGCGGGAGCCGAAGCTGTCGTTGCAGGTGCCGGGGTTGAGCGTGGAGTATCGGAACCAGCCGGTGGTGGAGTCGCGGTTGGGCGTGGCGGCGCCGTTCAAGGTGACCGAGGTGGCGGTGAGGCTGGTGACCGCGCTGGTGGACACGGTGGGCACGTCAGGGGTGATGAAGGAGACCAGGGCGCCGAGAGTGACGCCCTCGGAGTTCTGGGAGATGGCGCAGGCGTAGTAGGTGGTGCCGGGGTTGAGGGCGGCGCTCTGGGCGTAGGTGGTGTTGACGCTGCCGGCGCCGAGCGCGGTGCCACCCGAGGCGGGCACGCGGGTGCCGAAGGCGTCGCTGCACGAGCCGGGGTCCGACGAGGCGAGGCGGAACCAGCCCACGGTGGACGCGCCGTTGGGGTTGACGGTGCCGTTCAGGTTGGCCGAGGTGCCGGTGATGAAGGTGGCGGCGGTGGTGAGCACCGCGGGCGCGGCGACGAGCGTGGTGAACTGCAGCAGGTTGCCAAACGCGGTGCCCACGCCGTTGGTGGCGATGGCGCAGTAGTAATAGGTGACGCCGGCCTGGAGCCCGGAGACGACCTCGCTGTACGGCACGGAGGCGTTGCCGTTGCCGAGGTCGGTGCCCAGGGTGAGCGGGGCGCGGGTGCCGAAGGTGTTGTTGCAAACGCCGGGGCTCACGGTGCTGTAGCGGAAGAAGCCGGTGCTCGCGGAGCCGTTGGGGATGCCGGTGCCGTTGAGGGTGACGGAGAAGCTGGTGACCACGGTGGCCGAGGAGGTGGCGACGGTGGGGGCGAGGGCCGGGGTGGTCAGCGTGAGCAGGCCACCCAGCGCGGTGCCCGAGGGGTTCTGGGTGATGGCGCAGTAGAAGTAGGTGGTGCCGGGCAGGAGGCCGGTGGCCGAGACCGAGTAGGTGGCCGCGACGGCGCCGGCGCCCAGCGAGGTGCCGCTGCTGCTGGGCACGCGGGTGCCGAAGGTGTCGTTGCAGGCGCCGGGGCTGGTGGTGCCCATGCGGAACCAGCCGATGGTGGCTTCACTGCCGGGGTTGCCGGAGCCGTTGAGCAACGCCGAGGTCGCGGTGACGCTGGTGGCGGCGGTGGTGGTGGCGGTCGGCGCTGCGGCGAAGGCGGTCGCGGACAGCAGCATCAGGGCGAACAAGGATCGGAGCTGGCGCATGGGGGGGGCGCATATCTGACACCGGGGTCGCGCGCCGTGTGCAGGATCAAAACAGTGACGGAAATCGGGAGGATCTTCCACGGGAGCCCACCTTTGAACCGCCTGCCGTTGTTCCTCGTCCTGTCTTCGCTCGTGGCCTGCACGAAGACGCCCACCACCCCCCCGCTCACCTCGGTCTTCCTGCCCACCCGCGTGGCGAGCGCCAGGCCCCCGGTGCTGGTGCTGCTCCACGGCTTCGGCTCGAACGAGCGCGACCTCCTGGGCCTCGGGGCGAGCCTCGACCCGCGCTTCGACCTCTACAGCCTGCGCGGCCCGCTGACCCTCGGCCCCGAGCGTTTCGCCTGGTACCCGCTGACCTTCACCCCCGACGGCCCCACGCACGACCCGGCCGAGGCCGAGCGCTCGCGCCTGCGGCTGATCACCTTCTTGCAAGACCTCCAGAAGACCGGCGCCGACGTGTACCTGCTGGGCTTCAGCCAGGGCACCATCATGAGCCTCTCCATCGCCCTCACCGAGCCGGGGCTGATCAAGGGCGTGGTGGCCATCTCCGGGCGCGTGCTGCCCGACCTCGAGCCCGTCTCCGGGCGCCCCTCACCCCGCGTGCTCTTGCTGCACGGCACGGCGGATCAGGTGCTCCCGTACCGCCACGCGCTCGCCACCGAGGCCACCCTGAAAGCCGCCGGCGTGCCGTACGAATTCCAGTCCTTCGACGCCGGCCACGAGATCTCCGCCCCGATGCGCGCCGCCGTGGCCACCTGGCTCACCGCCGCCCTCGACCAGGCCCGCGCGCCCTGACCGCGCGCCCCCTTAGAACGACACGTCGAGCGCCACCCGCACCAGGTGCGTCGCCGCCACCGAGCCCTCGCCAAAGCGCAACGAGTAGTCACCCTGGATCTTCCCCTGGTGCCCGTTGAGGTACACGTTGAGGCCCACTCCGAGCTCGCGACCCTGCTGCGCGACGAGCGTGGCCAGCGCCGGGTCACCGGCGAGGAACCGCAGCTGGTCCCAGCGGGCGGTGATCTCCACCCGCGAGGTCACCAGGTAGCCCGCCTGCACCAGGTAGCCCCAGCCTGAGCGCGAGTACTCCTTGAGGGGCGCGCCGTTGAGCTCACCCTCGTGCATCGCCACGGTCGCCTGCCGCATCAGCGCCTCGGCGAGCAGCGATAAGCCCTTGAACTTGAACACCACGTCGGCCGCGAGGTGCACGGTGTCGAAGCCGCCCAGGGTGAAGACCGTGCCCGAGAGACTCTTCTGGCGCGAGGTGTCCTGGTTGAAGGCCGCGGCCACGCCGATGGCCAGGTGCGGGTGCGGCGTGCGGTCCAGGTCGGCCTCGACGTCGTCATCGAAGGCCCCCATGGGCTTGATGGCGATGCGCGCCGAGTAGAGGAAGCCGGGCTTCTTCTCCGGCGTGACCCGGTTCTTGCCCTGCCCCCCGAAGAAGCCGAGCGCGTAGGTCACCCGCCCGCCCCAGCCGAAGAGATCCTGCGAGCTGATCACGATGCCCAGGTCGCGATCGAGCGCGAGCTCGGTGATCACCTGCTGGCGATCCACCATCTGCAGCGCCACCTCGCGAATGGTGCGCGCGCGGTCGAAGGGCACGAAGAACTGGCCGGCCCGCAGCTGCACGTCGCGCCAGCCGGTGTACTCGAGGTACGCGTCGAAGACCGGGCTCGAGATGCCCGTCTCGAAGTCGTTGGCTCCCAGCGCCAGCTGCACGAAGTAGCCCGCGTCGGGAGAGAGCACCTTGCCGCTGATGAAGAGGCGCGCCGTGCGCAGCGAGAGCTCGTTGGCCACCGCGGCCCCCTGCACCGAGACCACGTCGCGCAGCTGGATGCGCGCCCGGATGTTCATCGAGAGGCCCTCGCCCTTCGAGACCGTGAGGCCCTTCCCCATGGCGATCTTCACCACCACGGGCTCCGCCTTCGGCGCCTCGGCGACCACGCCCGCATCGGGCTCTGCGCCCTGCGCCCAAGCCGCTCCTGCACTCCACACGCACAGCGCACTGACGACGAGGTACTTCATGAAAGCCCCTTAAGAGATGGCGAGCTCGAACTCACTTTTCATGTGGCGCCTCCTCGCCCTTCGCTCCCTGGTGTGAATACGGAGCGTGCCCGTCATCCGAATGACGTGAGACCCTGCCGGTGAACACGCGAGATCATTGATGACGCAACCGTTGCGGCTCTGCGCGCAACGAAAGTGACACCGAGGCGTCACGCATCGACGCATCGACGGGCCTATGACGAGCCCATGGGCCTCGCGAAGCCTCAGCACATCGCACTGCTCTTCGCGGCGGTGCTCGCCGGGTGCCCGCCGGGGCGGCCCGGGAAACACACGCTGTCCATCAAGGGCTCCGACACGCTGGTGCAGGTCGCCACGGGCTGGGCCGAGCGCTACGCGGTCGTCGAGCCGAGGGTGGCCGTCGACGCCTCGGGGGGCGGCTCTGGCGTGGGCCTCGCCGGGCTCATCGAGGGCACCGTCGACGTCGCCACCTCGAGCCGGGAGATCAAGCCGCGCGAGCGCGAGGCCATCCGCCAGGGCCGCGGCCTCGAGGTGCACGAGCTCTTCGTGGGCTCCGACGCGCTCGCCATCTTCGTACACCGGGACAACCCGCTCACCGCGCTCTCTCTGTTTCAGCTGGGCGAGCTGTGGGCCGAAGACGGCACCCTCACCGACTGGTCGCAGCTCACGCCGGCCCTGCGCGGCAAGGTGGTGCTCATCGGCCGGCAGAACAGCTCGGGCACCTACGACTACTTCCGCGAGGTGGTGTGCGGCGTGGGGGCCGACGGGCACGGGCGCGAGTTCCGCGGCGGGGTCTCGGAGCTCAGCGGCTCGAGCGAAGTGCTGGAGAAGATCGCCGGCGCGCCGCTGGCCCTGGGCTACAGCGGCATGGGCTACCGCACCGACCGGGTGAAGTGGCTGGGCGTCTCGGGCAAGCCGGGAGAGGCCGCCGTGCTCCCCTCGGCCGAGGGCGCGCGCACCGGCGACTACCCCATCGCCCGCAAGCTCTACGTGTACACCGCGGGCGAGCCGACGCCGCAGCTGCGCGCCTTCCTCGCGTGGGTGTCGTCCGATGAAGGCCAGGAGATCGTCGCCCGCGAGGGCTACGTGCCGGTGCGATGAACCTCTCGCGCGCCAGGATCGGTGAGCGCCTCATCGAGGCCTTCATCTTCTTGAGCGGGTGGAGCGCCATTTTCGGCATGGCGGCCATCACCCTCTTCCTCCTGCGCGAGGCGGCGCCGGTGGTGCCGCGCATCGACTGGCACGAGTTCTTCACCTCCACCCGGTGGATCCCCGCGCCGGCCCGCGGCAACGAGCCGCACTACGGCGCCCTGGCCCTCATCGTGGGCACCCTGACCACCACCCTGGTGGCGATGCTCGTGGCCGTGCCCACCGGGCTCGCCGCCGCGGTCTACATCTCGGAGTTCGCCGGCCGCCGCGCCCGGGAGTTCTTCAAGGTCACCATCGAGCTGCTCGCCGCGGTGCCCTCGGTGGTGTGGGGCTTCATCGGGCTGATGCTGGTGGGCCCGGTGGTCAGCGAGGTCACAGGCGCGCCCTTAGGCACCAACCTGCTGACCGGCGGCCTGGTGCTGGGCCTGATGAGCGCGCCGGTCATCGTGTCCATCGCCGAGGACGCGCTGCGGGCCGTGCCCGACTCGTACCGAGAGGCCGCGCTCGCCCTGGGCGCCAGCCGCTGGGAACTGGTGCACCGGGTGCTCTTCCCCGCGGCGCGCAACGGGCTGCTCGCCGCCTGCCTCCTGGGCCTGGGCCGCGCGGTGGGCGAGACCATGGCGGTGCTGCTCGCCACCGGCCACGCCAACCAGATTCCCCACTCGCTGGTGGACCCGGTGCGCACCCTGACCGCCGCCATCGCCGCGGAGCTGGGCGAGGCCCCGCGCGGGGGGGACCACTACCGCGCACTCTTCGTGCTCGGGGTGGTGCTGCTGGTCTTCACCTTCGCCCTGAACCTCGCCGCCGAGCTGGTGGTCAAGGGCGTGCGCCGGAGGGGGAGATCATGAGCCCCAGTCCCTTCGCGCCCACCGCCCACGAGCGCCACAAGGAGGCGGTCACTGCCCGCGCGCACGCCGTGACGCTGGCGGCGACCGTGGCGTTGAGCCTGGTGGTGGTGGCGCTCTTCGTGACCCTGGTGGTGCGCGCGGCGCCGGCGCTGTCGGGCGCGCTGCTGTGGGAGAACCCGGCCGACAAGGGCAAGGCCGGCGGGTTGTGGGCGCCGCTCATCGGCACGGTGTGGCTGGTGGTGCTCAGCGTGCTGCTGGTGACGCCGGTGGGCGTGGCCGCGGCCATCTACTTGAACGAGTACGCGCGCCCCGGCCCCACCACGCGCGTCATCAGCCTCGCGGTGACCAGCCTCGCCGGCGTGCCCTCCATCGTGCACGCGCTCTTCGGCCTGGGCGCCTTCGTGCTCTTCGCCGGGCTGGGGGCGAGCCTCCAGGCCGCGGCGTGCACCATCGCGGTGATGAACCTGCCGGTGGTCATCGCCTCGGCGCGCGAGGCCCTGGGCTCGGTGCCGCACGCATTCCGCGAGGCGTGCTGGAACTTAGGGGCGTCGCGCTGGCACACGCTGCGCACCGTGGTGCTGCCCAACTCGCTGGGCGGCATCCTCACCGGCGTCATCTTCGCCGTCTCGCGCGCCGCCGGGGAGACGGCGCCCATCCTCTTCACCGGGGCGGTCTTCTTCCGCGCCATTCCCGACGGGGTGCCCGCGCGCCTCGCCCCCTACGGCCTCGACGACCCCTTCATGGCCCTGGCCATGCACCTGCACGTCATCGCCACCCAGGTCTCGCAGATGCCGCCCGAGCGCACGTACGCCACCGCGGTGGTGCTGGTGACGTTGGTGCTCCTCATCAACAGCGTCGCGGTCGTCTCGCGGCTCCGCCTTCGCAAGCACAGGAAATGGTGACGTCATGACGGCCCATCTCGAATGCCGGAAGTTGAGCGTCTCGTACGGCGGGGTGCGCGCCCTCGACGAGGTGTCCTTCGAGGTGCCGCGTCGCAGCATCTGCGCCATCGTCGGCCCGGCGAACTCCGGCAAGAGCTCGCTGCTCAAGTGCCTCAACCGCACCATCGACTTCGTGGACACCGCGAAGGTGACCGGCGAGGTGCTGCTCGACGGCACGGCGGTCTCCAAGCTGCGCGACGTGCTGGGCCTGCGGCGCCGGGTGGGCATGGTCTTCCCCCTGCCGGTAGGCCTGCCGATGAGCGTCTACGACAACGTGGCCTACGCGCCGCGCAGCCGCGGGGTCCGCGCGAAGGCCGAGCTGGACGTCATCGTGGAGCGCGCCCTGCGCCAGGCCATGCTGTGGGACGAGGTCAAGGACCGGCTGGCGTTGCTGGGCACGCGGCTGTCGGGAGGCCAGCAGCAGCGCCTCACCCTGGCCCGCGCGTTGTCCATGGAGCCCGAGGTGCTGTGCCTCGACGAGTTCTCCATCGCCATCGACCCGGTGACCACCATGCGCATCGAGGAGGTCCTGCACGAGCTCAAGCGCACCACCACCATCATCCTCGCCACCAACCTCGTGCAGCAGGCGCGGCGGCTGGCGGACCAGGTGGTGTTCTTGAACGCGGCGAAGCTGGTGGAGGTCGGCGACGTGGTGAGCATGTTCGAGCGGCCGCGGGTGATGCTCACCTCGCGCTACCTCGGGGGGGCCATCGGGTGACCACGGGCGCCTCGAGCGTGAGGGTGCGCGGGCTGAGCCTGTGGTTCGGCGCGTTCCAGGCGCTCAAGGACATCGACCTCGACGTGGAGCCGGGCACGCTGACCGCGCTCATCGGCCCCTCGGGCTGCGGCAAGACGACGCTGCTGCGCACCTTCAACCGGCTCGTGGAGCGCGCCGAAGGCGTGCGGCTGGAGGGCGAGGTGGAGTTGCTGGGGGAAGACGTGCTGGGGCCGTCGGTGTCCCTGGCGTCGCTGCGCCGGCACGTGGGCATGGTGTTCCAGCGGCCCAACCCGCTGCCGCTGAGCATCCGCGAGAACGTGGTCTTCGGGCTGCGCTCGCACGTGCCGCGGGCGGAGCTGAACGCGGCGCGGCTGGACGAGGCGGTGGAGCGCGCGCTGACCGAGGTGGGGCTGTGGAGCGCGGTGAAGGACCGGCTCGACCATCACGGCACGGAGCTGAGCCTCGAGCAGCAGCAGAAGCTGTGCATCGCGCGGTTGTTGCCGCTCAAGCCGTCGGTGCTGTTGATGGACGAGCCGTGCTCGGCGCTCGACGCGGAGGGCGTGGCCCAGGTCGAGGCGTTGATCGAAAAGCTCAAGGGCGAGTTCACCATCGTGATGGTCACCCACAGCATGGCCCAGGCGCGGCGCGTGAGTGACACCTGCGTGTACATGTTGATGGGGGAGATCATCGAGCGCGGGCCGACGGAGCAGCTCTTCACCGCGCCCAAAGACGAACGCACCGCGCTGTACGTGGCGGGCCGCTACGCGTGAGGTGAGGGCGCTGGGGCCCGCGGGGGGGTGAGCCGCCCAACAGGCTCAACTTCGTGCTGCGCCGAGATTGAGTTGCGCAGGATGCGCGGTGAAGCGTGCATCCTGCGCAGGTCAACGCGAGAGGAGGCGCGCAGGGCAACTCGGCCGAGGCCGCCACGCCAGCGACGAAGCCGCCCGGTTCGCGGGCAGAGCCGACCGGCGCTCTCTTCGAGCGGAGGCGGTCTCTCCCAGGCCCTCAGGGAAGCTCGACCCAGGCCGTCGCGCCGCCGTCGCTGAGCCACGCGAGCTGCGAAGACGCGCGCGTCGCGGGCGGAGCGAGGAGCCACCGCGTGGAGGGCCCGCGCACGAAGAGCACCTGCGCCATCGCGTTGGGAAACAGCAGCGGGCTGTCTCCCGCTTGCAGACGCTCGAGGCTCAGGCGCTGGAACTCGGCGCGGGCAGCGATGGGTGCCTCGGCGCTGAGCCCGGACAGGAGATCGACCCACTGGAGTCGCTGCGTGGTGCCCGTCAGCACCAGGCCCGAGGGCACCTCGCGACGAACGAAGCCGCCCTCGTGACTGACGCACGCACCGACGCCCATGAGCCCCAGCTCGCAGGCGCTCAGCGCACCGGGTCCGGCGCCGCCAGCGAGCGGTACGGAGAATGGCACCGCGCACCTCATCACCGCCCGCCCCCGCGCGTCGCTGCTCGCGGCGCACAACTCCAGCGGCTCCTGGTGGTCGAAGCCCGCATCGCGCAGCCAGCGCACGAAGCCGCCGTCGTTCCACACCGGACGGCTCTGCGCACTGGCGGCAAAGCCAGGCACCGGCGGCCCATCAGCCGTCACCACCACGCCGTCGCAGTCGAGCCACTGGGCAGAGAGCTGGGTGAGCCGGGCACAGTGCCGGGGCATCACGTGCGTGAAGACGACGGGCGCGAAGACCTGGATCTGCTGCGCGCTGCTGTCCAGCACGCGGCCCTCACAGAGCAGAGAGCGCTCCAGTCGGTATTCGCCGGGCTCGGAGACGTCGCTGGTGGAGAGCACCTGCTCGGTGGCCGCGCCCTCGCTCTAAGAGATGACGCCTCCGTCTTCACTGACGAGCCGGAGCGAGAACCGCAGCACGCCGGCGTCGGGTGGAAGCCAGAGGTGCACCACCTGGGGCCCCGGGGCGCTCGGCGACAGGGCGTCGAGCATGAACGGTACGATCGAGGGGCACGATGGGCCAGGGGTTGGCGCCGGGAGACACGCGACCGCGAAGCCCAAAATAACCAACACGCCCCAAGCATCACGCCGTGCCCACATGGCCGTCACCATGTCACAGGCAGCGCCGAGTTTGAGATGGGCAGGATGCGCGGTGAGCGCGCATCCTGCCCAAGTCAACGTGGGCCGTCGCTACAGCCTGAAGGGAGCGTGGAGGGGAGAGGGGCTTGCGCGGTGCTCGCCCTCGCGCTGGGCCACGCGCGCCGACTGCCCGAGGGCGCGCGCTCGCGGGCCTGGCGCAATGGCTCTACCTCGTGCCGGCGGTGGTGCTGTTTCGCCGCAAGGCCAACACCAGGCGGTGAAGGGGCTGCTGATCGCCGGGGGCATCACCATGATGCTCAATTGCGCCTGCACCGGCCTCGTGCTCGCCACGCTCGACGTGCACTGAGCGATGGGCCCGACGCGCCCCCGAAGTGGGCTAGACAGCGGGCTCATGGTCTCCCTCGCCCTGGTTGCCCTCTTCCTCAGCGCGGCGCCCGAGCCGATCAAGCTCGCGGTGCTCCCGTTGAAGGTCGTGAACGTCGACGCCCACCTCACCGAGGCCTGGGAGGCACGGCTCGCCCAGCAACTCCGCTCCCAGGGGGCGCAGGTCACCGCGACGCAAGGCGACCTCGAGGTGATCATCGGCCACCAGCGCCAGCAGGAGCTCCTGGGCTGCCCGGACGATCAATGCCGCGCCAACCTCAGCCAACTGCTCGCCGTCGACGGCCTGGTGGTCGTCAGCGTCACCTTCGGCCCCCGCGGCTACAGCTTCGACACCCGCATCATCGCCCCGGGCAACGGCGCCATCCTCGCCAACGCCAGCGCCGACGCCAGCCAGGACCCGCTGGTCGGCACCCTGCCCGTGCTCGCGCAGCAGCTCGCCCGGCAGGTCTCGGCGCGGCTGGGCCGGGCGCTCACCCCGACGGTGTCCTCGGAGATCGTCACCTCGGGCACGCGGGTCAAGCGGCTCTCGTGGATCCCCGCGGTGTTCGGCGTCGCCGCGGCCGCCTTCGGCACCGTGGAGCTGGTGCTCGCCAGTGGCAACTACACGCGGCTCACCACGGCCCAGATGCCGCTCCTCAGCTCGTCGCAGGCCGACCTGCTGGTGAGCACCGGCCGCACGCAGCAGACCCTGGGGCTCATCGGGGTCTCGGTCGGCGGCGCAGCGCTCCTCGCCGCCGCCGGCATGTTCCTCTTCGGAGGTGACGAGCTCGTCACCGCCACCGTCACGCTCGCCCCGGGCCAGGTCGGCCTCGGGTTCTCGGGGGTCTTCTGATGAAGCGCATCGTCCTCGTCGCCGGCCTCGTGGCCTTCAGCGGCTGCTTCGACTTCACCGGCGCCCGCGCGCAGTGCGCCGCCGCCGGCGCCTGCGAGGGCGAGGTGTTGCCCACGCTCGTCTCCTCCACCCCGGCCGCCAACGCCGCGCAGGTCGAGCTGGCCACGGGCTTCACCCTCACCTTCTCCGAGCCGATGGACCGCGCCTCGGTCACGCTCTCGCTGAGCCCGGCCGTCGCGCTCGTCGGCCCGACCTTCAGCGACGAGCTGACGGCCAGCTTCACCACCGCCGCGCCGCTCGCGCCCGCCACCAGCTACACCGCGACCGTCACCGGCCAGAGCGCGAAGGGCGTCGCGCTGGGCCCCACGCAGTTCACCTTCACCACCCGCAGCGCCGTCGACCTCGGCGCGCCCACCGTGGTGGTCACCCCGGCCGAAGGCGCCACCGGCGTGGGCGTGGACACCAGCCTCATCCTCGTCTTCTCGGAAGCCATGAACCCCGCCTCGCTCACCGTCACCACCCAGCCCCCGGTGGACTGGGGCGCCGTCACCTGGGCCGCGCAAGACACCCAGGCCCGCTTCGAGATGCGCGCGGTCTCGCTGCTGGGCAGCACCGGGTACACCGTGGTGATCAGCGCCACCGACGTGGGGGGCAACGCGCTCGCGGCCTCCAGCGCCACGGTGCACTTCACCACCACCAGCGCGCCCGACACCGCGCCGCCCACCGTGGTGGCCACCCAGCCCGACACCGGCGCCAGCGGCGTGGCCGTGGACTCGGCCATCACCATCGGCTTCTCGGAGACCATGCAGCGCACCACCGCGGGCGTGCTGTCCATCACCCCCGCAGTGCCCTGCACCCCGACCTTCGACACCACCAACACCGTGCTCACCTGCCAGCCCGCGGCGGCCAACAAGTTCAGCTACAGCACCGACTACACGGTCACCGTCACCGGGGCGAAGGACACCGCGGGCAACGGCATGACCGCCCCGTACGCCTTCACCTTCACCACCGCCGCGCCGCCCGACCTCACCGCGCCCACCTTCGTGTCCGTGCCAGCCAAAGGGGCCATGAACGTCGAGCTCGACGCAGGCGTGGTGCTCACCTTCTCCGAGCCGATGGACCAGAGCTCGGTGCAGGTCGTCAGCCAGGCCATGCTCGCGCCGCCGTCGTGGAACGCAGCCGGCACCGTGGCCACCTTCGCCGGCACCTACGGGCCCAACACCCTGTACCAGGTCAACGTGAGCGGCACCGACCTCGCGGGCAACGCCATCAACGCCGCCAGCAGCTCCTTCGGGTTCCAGACCCGCCTGCCCCCCGACACCACGCCGCCTACGCTCATCGCCACCCAGCCCGGCGACCAGGCGACCGGCGTGGGGGTGACCTCCGACCTCCAGGTCACCTTCAGCGAGGCGATGGACCCGGTGAGCACCCTGACCTCCCTGAGCCTGAGCCCGGCGCTCACCGCGCTGTGCGTGCTCGACGCCGACCTGGTGACGCTGACGTGCAAGCACTCCGCGCAGGCCTTCGCCGCCACCACCGCCTACACGGTGACCCTCGACCGGGCCAAGGCGAAGGACGCCGCCGGCAACGCGCTCAGCGGCCCCAACACCTTCCACTTCACCAGCTCCGCGGTGCCCGACACCACCCGCCCCACCATCGTCTCGGTCACGCCGGGGAACAACAGCAAGGGCCTGCACGAAGACACGCGCTTCACCATCACCTTCAGCGAGCCGATGGATCTCGCCTCGGCCCAGGCCGCCTTCACCGTGGCCACCCCCGCCGCGCACCCGCCCTCGAGCTTCGCGTGGTCACCCGACAAGAAGACCCTGACGGTCATCGTCACCGGCACCTTCCCCATCGGCGGCACCGTGAACTGGCAGGTGGGCAACACCGCGAAGGACCTGTCGAACAACACCCTGGCGGCCACGCAGCTCTTCAGCTTCCACGTCGCGTACCAGAAAACGCAGGTCATCGAAGCGATGAAGGTCACCCCGAGCGTACGTCGCACCAACCCGGTCCGCGGCTTGTCGACGTACTCTGCTGACCTCAGCACGGCGACCGTCAGCTTCGTGGGCGCGCTGGGGGGGACCACGACCACCAGCATGAGGGGCATCGTCGCCTTCGACCTCACGGCCCTCGACACCACCTTCGTCGACGCAGTCACCGCCTCGATGGAGCTGTTTCACGGCATCACCGCCGGGTCGCCCTACGCTGCGCTCGGAGACCTCGAGCTCGAGCGCATCACCCCGTCACCCGCGAGCAACGGGGCGGAGGTGCTCTTCGAGGCGACGCCGCAGCCCATCGGCGGCTGCTACTACCTCACCTGCTTCACCTCCATCACCTGGGCCACGGCCAACATCACCGCGGCCTCCAAGAGCATCGGCATGGGCTCCGACGTGGACCGGGTGAAGCGCGCGGTGCTCACCTACCGGCTCTCGTTCACCAACGACGCCGCGGCCACCAGCACCACCCGCTACGAGTCCTTCGCCTCGGCGTCGCACCCCACCACGAGCCTGCACCCCAGGGTGAGCGTCACCTACCGCTACGCGGGCCCATGACCACGGTCTCGCTCGCGCAGGGCAGCCTCACCGACGGCCGGGAGCTGGTGCTGGTCAACGACTCGAACACCCACGTGCAGCTCGGCAGCGGCGTGTCCGGCGCCATTCGCCAGGCCTGCGGGCCGAAGTACCAGGGCCACCTCTTCGAGGCGCTGCAGGCGAAGTTCGGCGGGCCGATGGAGCCCGGCCAGGTGCTGCTGACCCACGCGGGCGCGCACCCCCGCGCGAAGTACGTAGCCCACGTGGCGGTGATGGACGCCCGCCGCGACACCAGCGCGCAGCTGATGCCCAGCCTGGAGACGATTCGCCTCGGCTGCGAGCACCTGTGGGCCGAGCTCGAGCGCCTGCCCCCCGGCGTGAAGCCCACGGTGGCCATGGTGGCGCTCGGCGCGGGACTGGGGAACCTCGGCGTCGTGGGGCCCACGCAGGTCACCGCCACGTCGCTGCAGGCCCACCTGCGCGCCACGCCCGCCTCGCGCCTCGCCCACGTCACCTTCTACGGCTACCTGCCCCACGAGTACGAGGCCATCGCCCGGGCGCTGCTGCCGTTCTTTCCCGAGGTGGCCGCCGGGCTCTCGGCGGAAGTGCGCGCCACGCTGGGGCGCGACAGGCACTGAGCAAGCGAGTGTAGTGAAACCTTCCTTCCCCCGCAGGTGTTGAGGATGCCCATGAGAGTCCTGCCGCTGCTCGCGCTGTGTTCCCTGTCGGCCTTCGCCGCCGAGTCCGCTGACGCTCCCGTCTCGCTCACCTCGTCCGACGGCACGGGCCTCAAGCTGGTCAAGCTCGTGGCCCGCGGCGTGGTCACCGACCCGCTGGCCTTCACCGAGCTCACCCTCACCTTCGAGAACCCGCTGCCCCGCGTGCTCGAGGGCCAGTTCAAGGTCACCCTCCCCCCCCGGCGCCACCGTCAGCCGCTTCGCCATGAAGCTCGATGGCCGCTGGCAGGAAGGCGAGGTCGTCGAGCGCCAGGCCGCGCGCCGCGCCTACGAAGACTTCCTCCACCGAAGGCAGGACCCCGCGCTGCTCGAACAGAGCGGCGGCAACGAGTTCACCGCGAAGGTCTTCCCCATCCCCGCGAAGGGCATCAAGGAAGTGGTCATCTCCTATTCCCACGAACTGGTGCAGCGCAGCGCCAGCTACGTGCTCCCCCTCAAGGGCCTGCCCGAGGTGGGCACGCTCGACGTGAAGGTCAGCGGGGTGGAAGGCGAAGGCGCGCTCAACAAGACGAAGTTCGTGCCCAACGCCGACTTCGTGGCCATGGCGAAGCAGAACCAGCTCGGGGTGCGCTCCGGTGACCTGGTGGTGGCGCGCGTGGTGCCCGTCGACGCCACCGAGGCCGACGCGTTGAGCAACTTCACCCTGCTCGTGGACTCCAGCGGCAGCCGCGCGCTCGGGTGGCGGGACCAGGTGGCGCTGGTGCAGAAGCTGCTCGCCTCGCTGCCCGCGGCCACGGTCAACGTGGTGGCCTTCGACCAGGACGTGGCGCCGATCTACGCCGGCCCCGCCTCGGGCTTCGGCGACGCCCAGGCCAGGCAACTGCGAGACCGCCGCGCGCTGGGCGCCTCGAACCTCGAGCTCGCCCTCAAGTACGCCGCGAGCAAGCCCACGCCGCGCGTGGTGCTGATCAGCGACGGGGTGATGACCGCCGGGATCACCGAGGGCCCGAACCTCACCGCCGCGGTGCTCAAGCTCAAGGCCGCGGGCATCAAGCGCCTCGACGCCATCGCCGTGGGCGGCCTGCGCGACGAGACGGCCCTGGGCCGGGTCACTACCGGCTCGCTGGAGAAGGACGGCGCGGTGCTCGACGGCGCGCTGGCCCCCGCCGAGCTGGCGCGGCGCCTGGGGCTCACCACGAAGTCGAAGCTCGAGGTGAAGGTCGACGGGGCGCAGGCGGTGTGGCCCACGATGCTCGCCGGGGTGCAGGCCGGGGACGCGGTGCTGGTGTACGCGCAGCTGCCGGCGAGCGCGCCGTTCAAGGGCTCCATCGGGGGCAAGCCCATGGCCGTGGGCAACGGCCAGCTCACGTCCATCGAACGGCCGCTGCTGGAGCGCGCGTGGGCGAAGGCGCGCATCGACTCGTTGCAGGCCCAGCTCGACCAGGCCGACGGGGCGCCGCAGCGCGAGAAGCTCAAGGCGCAGATCGTCGAGGTCTCCACGAAGAACCGCGTGCTCAGCTCGCTGACCGCGCTGCTCGTGCTCGAGACCGAGGCCGACTACGCGCGCTTCAACATCGACCGCCGGGCGCTCGCCGACATCCTCGTGGTCGAGGGCGGCGAGGTGAAGCGCACCAAGCGCGCCGCCGAGGTGGCCAAGCCGGTGCCCGTGGTGACCGCCACCGCCGACGACCGCCCGATGAAGATGGAGAAGGCCAAGGACTCGATGGGCGGCATGGAGAAGAAGATGGCCGCGCCCAAGATGGCCAAGGCCGACGCGGCGCCGCGCGGCGCCACGCCCCCCGCGGACTCCGACGGGGACTTCGAAGCCCCGAGCGCGCCGCAAGCCATGGCCCCGGGCGCGCCGACCCAGAGCGCCGCCCGACCGCCGCCTCCGCCCACGACGGGCAGCGAAACGAGGGGCCTCGCCGCTCCCGCACCGCGTCCCGCGCGCATGGCGATGCCCGAGCCCGTGCTGCGCGAGTCAGCCCCACAGGCCGAAGAATCCCGTCGCAGCAGTGACTCCAACTCGCGCGGCTCCCCGATGCAGCAGGGCGTCGACCCCTACACCGGCAAGTTCAAGGACGTGATGGACGCGCTCAAGAGCGACAAGAAGAAGGGCGTCGCGCTCGCGTTCGGCTGGCACGAGGAGCAGCCCGGCGACCTGCTGGCGTTGGTGGCCCTGGGCGAAGCGCTCGAGGCCTCGGGTGACGTGGCCACGGCCGCGCGCGCCTACGGCAGCATCATCGACCTCTTCCCCGCCCGGGCCGACCTGCGCCGCTTCGCCGGCGTGCGCCTCGAGCGCCTCACCGCGGGGCTCTCGCTGGCCACCGACAGCTTCGCCAAGGCCGCCGAGCAGCGCGCCGACCACCCCGCGAGCCACCGCCTGCTGGCGTTCTCGCTCTTGCGCGAGGGCAAGCAGGAGAAGGCCTTCGCGGCCATCGTGGTGGGCCTCTCGCAGCAGTACCCGGGCGGCCGCTTCGCCGGCGTCGAGCGCATCCTGCGTGAAGACGCGGGCCTCATCGCCGCCGCGTGGATCAAGGCCGAGCCGTCGCGCAAGGCGGAGATCGAAGGCAAGCTCGCGGCCGCCCACGGCACGCCCGAGACCGGGCCCTCGCTGCGCTTCGTGCTCAACTGGGAGACCGACGCCAACGACGTCGACTTCCACATCAGCGACGCGAAGGGCAACCACGCCTACTACTCGCAGATGCACCTCGCCTCGGGCGGCGACCTCTACGCCGACGTCACCACCGGCTATGGCCCGGAGTGCTTCACCATCCGCCTCCCGAAGGGCAAGCGCGCGGGGCCGTACACCCTGCAGGCCCACTACTATTCCATCGGGCCCATGGGCGCGGGCATGGGGAAGCTGGAGATCATCGAGCACGACGGCAAGGGTGGCCTGCGCTTCGAGCAGCGCCCCTACGTGGTGATGGTCAACCAGGCCTTCGTCGACCTGGGCGTGGTGAAGGACTGAAGTTCCGGTGAGAGCGAACACACGCGGCTTCACCCGTCGCGTGTGCTAGTTCAGTGCCCTCCGCATGCAGCTGCCCGACGAGCCGACCCTCCTTCAGACCGTGCTGGTGAACTCCCCGCTCCCTGACGACGCGGAGCGCACCTGGGCCTTCCTGCTGTTCTGCGGGCTGCTCGACTCGAAGAAGCACGATGACTTCATGCACCTCGCGGGCACCAAGGCCGACGACGTGCTGGCGCTGGCCGACGAGCTGCTCGACTTCGCCACCCAGCGCGCCGAGCTGCTCGACGTCGACCAGGCCCTCGCGCTGCGCCTGTGGCAGTACTTCCAGGTGGGGCAGTCGCTCGAGCCCGAAGCGCGGCCCGGCGGGCACCTCGACGAAGGCACCCAGCCGGGCATGACGTCGCCGCTGATGCCCGACTGATTCAGGGGCGGTCGACCAGCTCCACGCGCCGGTTCTTCGCCTTCCCGTCCTCTGAACGATTCGAAGCCACCGGGCTCCACGGCCCGACGCCCGCGGCCTTGAGCCGGGGCGCCTCGACGCCGCGCGAGACCAGCTCCTTGACCACCGCCGCGGCGCGCTCGTTCGAGAGCTTCACGTTCGCCTCCACCGTGCCCACGGTGTCGGTGTGCCCCACCACGAAGAGCGAGAGCTTCGCGTCGCCCTTGAGCAGCTTGACCACCTGCTCGAGCGTGGGCGCCGACTCGGGCTTCAGCACGGCCTTGCCGGTGTCGAAGTACAGCCCGTAGAGCGCGACGCGGCCCTCCGCGGCGAGGCCCTTCTTGAGCGCCGCCGCGTCGGCCACCACCGACTGCTCCATGGGGGCCTCCTCGACGATGAGCACCGAGTACTCGGCGCCGTCGTTGAAGGCCTGCACGAAGACCCGGGTGACCGCGCCGCCCTTGTCGAGCCTGGCCATCACGATGCGGTCGTCGGACTGGAGGATCTTGGCGCCCACCTTCTTGAGCGCGTTCTCGTAGTTGCGTTCGATCTGCACCATCGACGGCCGCTTCGGTCCCTCGGGCGTCTCGTAGCGCAGCTCGGTCCTCCGCCCGTCCCACTTCCCGTCAGGGCCCTGGAAGTAGGCGCTCATGTCCACGGAGTCGAAGTCCTTGAGCTCGAAGCTGGTGAGGTACGAGCCGGGCATGCGGGTGAGCAACGGGTGATCCTTCGCGCCAGCCACGTCTTGCTGCGCCCACGCCGTCATCGCCACGAGGGACATCCACCACAGTGCGCGCATGTGAAGCCTCCGGGCCGTGCCACGCAGCACGCGCCATGCCGCGCGTTCTCCTGCGGAATGACCCGTGGCGCGGTGGGCGAGCGCGAAAGTCCTGCGCCTTCATTGCATCGCGCGCCACGTCGCGATGAGACCGCGGGGTGCTGACGCTGGTCGCCACGCTGCTGCTGTCCCTGGCGCCCTGCCCCCCGGGGTGGGACGCCTTGCCCGGCGAGGCGTGCCTGCTGCCGGGCGACGCCGCGGGGCTCATCGTCTACTTCCACGGCATGATGGCGCCCGCGCCGCAGCCCTTCGGCTGGGAGCTCTCGTTCCTGAGCGCCGCGCCGAAGTCGAAGCGCGCGCCAGTGGTGGTGCTGCGCGGCACGCCCGGGCTGTGCGACTGGTCGAGCGACTACGCGACGTGGTGGTGCTGGCCGTCGGCGCGCGCGCGGTTGCCCGCGGTGGGGGCGACGTTGACGCGCCTGGGGCCGGTGCTGGTGGCGGCCGGGGAGCGGCTCGGCAGGCCCCTGCCCGCGCCGCTCTTCGTGGGCTACTCCAACGGCGGCTACTTCCTGAACCTGGTGATGGCCGACACGCACGCCCAGGCGTCGGGCTACGTGGTGATCAACGCGGGCGGGGTGAAGGGCGTGTCGTTCCCCGCCGAGCGGCGGCGGCCCACGTTGCTCATCAGCGGCGCGGGCGACACCGTGCAGCGCCCCGGCATGGAGGCCCTGCGCGCCACGCTCCAGACCGCCGGCTGGGCGCCCACGTGGTTCTCACGCGAGGGCGCGCACCCCCCGGAGCTCGCCGACTTCGGCCGGGTGCTCGACTTCGCCTCGGGCCTCGCCTGGCAAGCCGCGCGCGCGGACTGACTGCTTCTCAGGGCGTGCCCGAGAGCGACTTGATGCCCTTGTACTTCCAGAAGGGCGTCTGCTTCAGGCCCTCCTTCTTCATCGCGGCGGTGAGCTTCGTCGCCAGTGCCTTCTTCAGCGCGGCGAACTCCTTGGGCGTCACCTTGCCCTTGCCGTAGTCGTCCAGGTTGTCGTCCCCGTGCTCGTCGAGGTCCGAGCAGATGAGCGCGATGCAGTAGTGCATGACCGACAGCAGCTCTGCGTCGGCTTCCTTGCGTCGGGAGAGGGCCGAGTAGACCTTCCACGGCGCCTCGAGCGCACGGAGCCACGCGTCGGCGAGCACCTTGTCGGCGGGGAGCTTCACCTCGAACGCCTGGCGGTAGGCAGGCGACGTGAGGAACGCCTTGTTCTCCGGGTCGCGGGCGAGCGCCTGCTGGAACTGCGCGAAGGCCTTCGGCTCGGCCGCCGCCCAGGGTCGCAGCTCGTCGACGGCTCGCTGGAAGTCTCCCTTCGTCGCCCAGGCGCGCCAGATGGTCTTCGCGAGGGTGTTGGGGGAATAGATCATCTTCTGGAACGCGGTCAGCGGGAGCTCACCCGAGCGGATGCGCTCGACCTGCGCGATGGCCGCGTCGCCCTTGCCGGTGGTGATGAACAGCTCGAGCTCCATGCCCAGCGCAAGGCTCGCGAGCGATGATGGGTCCTGCTTCGAGAACTCGACCAGCGCCGTCGCCTCCTCGGCGAAGTCCGCGTAGCCGACCATCTCCTTGAACACCTCGCTCACGGTGGCGACGACGACCTGGTCGCGGTTCTCCGTGCGGCGAAACGCGCCCCAGCGCCCCACCAGCGCCGCGGCCTCCGCGGGCCTGCCCAGCCAGAACAGCATGTTGGGCACGACCGAATACAACGTCGAGAGCGGCCCTTCGAGTCCGCGCGTGGCCGCCTCCTTCTCGAGCCCAGCGAGCCACTGGCCCTGGCCCGCGACCCACAGCTGGTCGGCCTGCACCACGTCTCGCTCGTCGATGATCAGCTTCCTCAACTTCGCGGCCCAGTCTTCGGCTCCGGTCATCGGACCATCGTAGGACAGCAGGCTCGCGCGCCAATCGCTTTCCGGCGTCCCCAGGACGAGCACCGACGCCATCGCCGAGTCAGCCGGCAGCAGCGGGGATTGCGTGCACCACGCGCTCCCCTCACGCGTACACTCTGCCGCCCGATGAACACCTCCCAGGTCGACAAGGCGCTGACGCAGGGCACTCCACCGCAGGTCGAGCTGGCGATGAAGTGGCTCGCCGCGCAGACCAAGCCCCTCTCGACCCTGGTCTCCGACGTCGCGTCGCTCGAGGCGGCGCTGGTGCGCACGGCTCCGAAGCTCACGGGCGCGGCGCTGGCCAACGCCGTCGTGGCCACCTACCGAAGGGTGACGAACAACACGCGCGCGACCCGGCTGGCGCTCGAGGAGCTCAGCCATCGCGGCGACGCGGCCGCGGAGCTCGTGGTGGTCCAGGCGCTCATCGAGGCGCTGAAGCACTACGACAGCGGCCATCGCCCCAGCGAGGGCACCGTCTTCGACGACCTCGTCGACGTCTGGCTGCCGCGCTTCGGCGCCGAGGCCCAGCTCGCGCTGCTCTCGACGCTCGACGAAGACAACCTCTCGCTCGAAGGCGATGGCTTCTCGGCGCTGTTGGGGCCGGCCATGAACAAGGCCACCCCGGCCGTGCGCGCCCGCCTCCTGAGCGTCGCCCTGGGCGAGCAACTTCACCCCGAGCCGGCCGCCACCACGCCGACGAAGAAGCGGGCCGCGATGATTCAGGCACAGCTCCTCGCGGGCGAACTCGAGGTCGATGAACTCGCGCCGCTCGACGCCGAGATTCGCGGGGCCGGGTTCTCGCGCAAGGTGTTGTTGGCGTACCTCGTCAAGCCGCTCATCGGCACCTACACCCACGAGCCGGCCACCCTCGGCCTGCTCTGGCGCCTCGCCAGTGAAGACTTCGCAGGCACCCGGGCCGCCATCGAAGCCTGCGAGGACTTCTCGACGGGGGACTCGTCCTTCCTGCGCTCGCTCGGCGAGGTGCTGCGCCTGGCCTCCCGGCGCGACGACCTGTCGGCCGAGTTCGAGGGTTCGCCCCTGCTGCCCCGCTTCGCGGCCTGGGCCGACCAGGCGCAGGGCAAGAAGCCCAGCGCCAGCGAAGACCTGGCCGAGCGCATCAGCCACATCCTCACGCAGGGCCGGTCACGCGAAGCCCTCGCGCGAAGCCTGGCGTCGCAGGCCACCGGAATGCTGGCCTTGAAGTCGGAGCCGCTGTTCCAGCTCGGCAAGCTGGTGGTGAAGCTCGAGGCACACGGGCTGTACGACGCGGTGGTCGACTGGTACCGGCTCTTCCCGCGGCTGGCCAGGCCCACGCAGTTCGAGTCGGAGTTGCCCGCGGTCATCGCCGCCGCTGGCAAGACCGGCCAGCTCGCCATCGTGAAGAAGCTCGCGCCGTCGGTGACGCCGCTGGTCCACGCCATCGCCCTGTTCCACGCGTACGCGCAGCAGAAGAAGTCGAAGGAGGCGCTCGCCGGCTACGCCACCTGCGTCAGCCTCGGCGCTGAAGCCGCGTGGAAGGCCGGGGCCCCGCAGCCGGCGTGGGTGCAGTTCGGCCTCGAGCACCTGCCAGCGCTGCAGCCCGCCGTCGACGCGACCACGAAGCTCGTTCGCGAGGCCGCGTTCCAGGGCGTGGATCTCGAGTACTCCGACGAGGCGCTCATCGAGGTGGTGACGCGCGCGCCCACCGAGAAGAAGATCAAGGCGCTGCTGAAGAAGGGCGCGCTGGGCGAGGCGCTGACGGCCGTGGTCTCGGATTCGACCAACGGCCCGCTGTCCCAGGCGCTGGTGATCGAAGCGTTGCTGGCGACCCGCAAGGTGACCCCGGTCGACGAGGAAGACGACCTGGCCCAGCTCCTCGGGCGCATGGTCGCCGCGGGCAACCACGGGGGCGTGCTCTCGTGGATGAAGGCCCTGCCACGCCTGAAGCTGTCGGATGAGGGGAGGCAACTCGTCCTCGAGCAGGGCTTCGCCGCGGCTCGCCTCGCGGGGTCAGGCGCAGAGCAGGACCTGCTCCCGCTCGTACCGAAGGCCCCGACGGCAGGCCTGCTCTGCCTCGAACTGGCGCGCCTCTCCGCGCAGGCGGGGCGGCAGAAGGAGACCCTCGGCTTCATCGATGGCGCGCTGGCGTCGGGGCACGAAGACGCGCGCGCGGCGATCGAAGCGGCCGCCAGCGACCCGGCCCTCAAGTCGATGCACGCGCCGATCGAGGTGCGCCTGCAGCAGTACAAGGTCAAGGCGGCCGCGGCGGAGAAGAAGAAGCGCGCGGCGCTGAAGGCGGAGATGGAGGCCTTCCACCGCCGGTCCTGATCGCCGGCGGCGAAGGCGTCCGCCCGGCTCCATCGGACGTTTGACCGACGGACGTTCGCCTGAAGGCGCTGGACCCCGGAAGGGGGCACTGTCGAGGGCATGAGCGCACTCGACGGCCTGCGGATCGCGTCCCCCTGCCCCATGAAGTTCAGCGACATGCAGGGCGACGAGCGCAAGCGCTTCTGCGCCCAGTGCCGCCAGAACGTCTACAACCTGTCGGCGATGTCGGAGGCCGAGGCAGTGCGGTTGGTCACGCTCTCCGAGCAGCGCATCTGCGTCACCTTCTTCAAGCGCGCCGACGGCACGGTGATCACCTCCGACTGCGAGGGCGGCTTCGCCCAGGCGTTCACCGAGAAGTTCAGCCAGCGCAAGACTCCGGGGGTCCTGGGGCTGGCGAGCGCCGCGGTGGTCGCGCTGCTCTTCGCGGCCACCGTCACCCTCTTCGGCGACAACCTTCGCGCGCTCTTTGGCCAGTCCACCGGGGGCGCCCTCCCAGGCGCCCCGGCAGTGAAGACTCAGACCAGGGTGCCCAGGGTCATGATGGGCAAGATCGACAAGCCGTCGACGTGGAACCAGAACATCGAGGGGTACTGAGGCGCTTCAGGACAGCATCAGCTCGTTGATGCGCCGCACGAACATCGCGGGGTCATCGAGCTGACCGCCCTCGGCGAGCAGGGCCTGGTCGAACAGCACCGACGCCCAGTCATCGAACTTCGCCCCCTCGTTCTGGAGCCGCAGCACCACCGGGTGCTTCGGGTTGATCTCCAGGATGGGCTTCACGTCGGGCGCCTTCTGGCCCGCGGCCTTGAGGATGCGCGCGAGGTTGCCTGAGACGTCGTGGTCGTCCGCGACCAGGCACGCCGGGCTCTGCGTGAGGCGATGCGTGATGCGCACCTGCTTCACGCGCTCGCCCAGCGAGCGGGCGATCTTCTCGGTCAGCTCCTTGAGGTGAGAGGCCTCTTCTTCCTGCTGCTTCTTCTCGGCTTCGTCCTCCAGCTTGCCGAGGTCGAGGTCTCCCTTGGCGACGGACACCAGCTCCTTGCCTTCGAACTCGGTGAGCTGGGCCACGACCCACTCGTCGACGCGGTCCGACAGGAGCAGCACTTCGAGCCCCTTCTTGCGGAACACCTCGAGGTGCGGGCTGTTCTTCGCCGCGTTGAAGGTCTCGGCGGTGACGAAGAAGATCTGCTGCTGTTCGGGCTTCATGCGCGCCACGTAGTCGGCGAGCGAGACGTTCTCCTCGGGCTGGTCGGTGTGCGTCGAGGCGAAGCGGAGCAGCTTGGAGATCTTGTCCTTGCTCCCGAAGTCGATGACGCCTTCCTTGAGCACGCGGCCGAAGTCGGTCCAGAACTTCGAGTACTTCTCCTTCTCGGTCTCCGCGAGCGAGGCCAGGAGCGTGAGCACGCGGGTGGTGCAGCCCTTGCGGAGCGTCTCGATGTCCTTGCTCTGCTGCAGCAGCTCGCGCGACACGTTGAGGGGCAGGTCGGCGCTGTCGACCACCCCGCGCACGAAGCGGAGCCACGGGGGCAACAGCTGCTCGGCGTCGTCCATGATGAAGACGCGACGCACGTAGAGCTTCACGCCGTGACGCGCGTTGCGATCATGGAGATCCAGCGGCGCGTGCGACGGCACGTAGAGGAGCTGCGTGTATTCCTGCGTGCCTTCGACCTTGGCGTGCACCCAGGCCAGCGGCGCCTCCTCGTCGTGCGAGACGTGCGTGTAGAACGCCTTGTAGTCGTCGTCGGTCAGCTCGCTCTTCGGGCGCGCCCAGAGCGCCGAGGCCTGGTTGACCGTGCGCTCGCCCATCACGATGGGCTGCATCACGTGGTCCGAGTACTTGTGGATGATGGACTCGAGCTTCCAGTCCGAGAGCAGGTCGTCCTGGCCCTCGCGGAGGTGCAGGGTGAGCTCGGTGCCGCGCTCGGCGCGCTCGATGGTCGCGACGGAGAACTGGCCTTCGCCGTCGGAGCTCCACTCGACGCCCTGGTCGGGCTTCTGGCCCGCGCGGCGGGTGCGCACGGTGACGCGGTCGGCGACGATGAACGCCGAGTAGAAGCCGACTCCGAACTGGCCGATGAGGTTGGCGTCCTTCTGCTGGTCACCGGTGAGGTGAGAGAAGAACTCCTTCGTGCCCGAGCGCGCGATGGTGCCGAGGTTCGAGATGGCCTCCTCGCGGTTCATGCCGATGCCGTTGTCGGCGATGGTGAGCGTCCGCGCTGCGCCGTCGAAGCCGATGCGGATCTTGAAGTCACCGCCGCCTTCCAGCAGCGCCGCGTCGTGCAGCGACTCGAAGCGCAGCTTGTCGCAGGCGTCGGAGGCGTTGGAGATCAACTCGCGCAGGAAGATCTCCCGGTTGCTGTAGAGCGAGTGGATCATGAGGTGGAGCAACTGCTTCACCTCGGCCTGGAAGCTGAGCGTCTCTTGGGTCGTCTCGGTCGTCATGGGGCGTGACGGCCTTTCCTTCACCGGCCGTGCACATGCAAGCGCTCGTCGCGCGTTTCAGAGCCCCTGCACGCCCGGCGCGGTGGCGAGGTCGTAGGCGAAGGTCACCTGCGCCTGCGAGCGGGGCTCGAGCTCCACCGTCCACGTGGCGAAGCCGTGGTCGTCGACCTTCGGCTTGGGCGTGGTGCGCTTGACCCCGAGGGTGATCTTCACCTGCTCCAACTCCGAGACCGGCATGCGCTCGATGAGCTCCACCGTCTTCGCCTCGTCGCCCAGGCTCGACACGTAGAGCCACACGCTGCGGGTGACCGTCTTCCAGTCGGTCGAGGTCGCGTCCTGCACCTTCTCCCGCTCGGCGCGCGAGAGGCGCAGGCTGGCGTCAGGGCCGAAGGACACGCGGAACTCCTCGCCCGGCGCCACGAAGAGCACCTTGCTCCAGCCCACGAAGCCGTTCTGCAGCAACAGCTCCACCGGCCCCGCGAGGATGGGGAACTTCGCTTCGTTCTTCTGCACCGAGGTGAGGAACACCCGCAGCTCCAGCTCGGGGTACGCCACGCGCCGGGTCTTCGGGGTCGCCGAGAACTCGAAGAGCGGCACCATGTTCGGCCGCCCATCGGACGGCACGGTGCACAGCCCCTTGCCCTCGAGGTTGCGGATCTCCCCGCCGTCGTCCACGCCCGGCAGCTCGACGGTGGTCGGCTGGGGCGCCGCACCTCCTCCTCCCGAGACCTTCGCCTTCTGGATCACCACCTCGCGCGCCTGCACCACCAGCTTCTCGTTCTTCTTCTGCGCGGTGAGCAGGTCGTCCGACAGCAGCGGAGGCTCGATGCCCAGCGAGGCGCGCGCCGTGGAGAACACGAGGCGCACCTGGTTCCAGTCTTCGCCGGTGTTCTGCCAGACGCAGGCCCGGCTCTCGAAGGTGAAGCGCCCGTCGGCCAGCCGCGCGGTGTGCAGCGGGCGCCACAAGGCGTTGGGCACCGTGTACTCGAAGGTGACTTCGACGTTGGCGTCGGCGGCCACGATGACGTCGGCCTCGAGCCAGGTCACGAAGCGGGCGTCGGGCCGGTCGAAGGCGCGGCGCTGGGCCACCAGGGCCTCGCGGCGCTGCGAGAGATCCCGCTGCTGGTGGCTGAGCGTGAGCCCCTGGGCCCGCAGGTCGCGGATCTTCTCGAACAACCCGTCGAGCGTGTCGCGCCACTGGTTCTGCGGCTGGCCCCACGAGACGTCCTCGGGCAGCTCGGTGAAGCCGCGCTCCAGCACCTGCTCGAGGCGCTGGCGCCGCTGCTCCACCAGGGCCCCGTCTTCGGCCAGCCGCTCCCACTGCTCGCTCAACTTCTCGATGTCTTCTTCCAGCGCGCGCAGCACCTCGGGCTTCTCGGCCGGGGCCACCTTCATCGCCCGGCGCACGCGCACGTCGCTCACCTTTGCGCCCCCGCTGGCCGTGGCGCGCAGCGAGAGGTCTTGCAGCACCGACGCCACCTCGGCGACGGCCACCAGGTGCTGGCCTGCGGACAACTTCGCGCTGCCCACCCGGCGCACCTGCGCGCGGTCTTCGAGCAACGTCACCTGCGTCACCGGCGCGGCGAACAGCACTGCCTTCTCGGGAATGAGCGACATGTCAGGCCTCCCGCCGGTTTCCACCGACGAGCTCGTTGTTGGCGTAGAGCTTCACGCGGTACTGCGCCGAGAGCTTCTGCGTCGCGCCGGGCTTCACCGTGAACAACCAGCGGCGACCACCCTCGACGATGCGCCCCCGCTCTTCCTGCAGGTAGGGCACCCACGGGGGCTTCACCGGGCCCTCCTCGACCACCACCTCGGCTTCGGGGGCAGGCTGCGGCAGGCGCTCGCGCACCTCGCACTTCGCGGGCCGCTCGAGGTTGTTCACCACCTCGAAGTCGAGCTCGTGGATGAGCTCGTTGGTGGCCACCACCTTGTCGCCGCTGCGCTGCTCGGAGTACTTCGTGTTGCGCGCCACCTTGAGGCCCTGCTCCACGCCCAGCGACAGCTTGAAGTCGGCGCCGGGCGCCACGAGGGGCATCGCCGTGGTGAGCACGTATTCCCCGCCCACGCTCACCTCCACCGGCCCGGGCAGCAGGGGCGAGGAGATGGGGTTCCTCACCTCGGCCTGCCGGTACACCGCCGGGTCTTCGCGCGGCACCGTGACGTAGAGCACCTCGCTGGTCGCGGCGCGGGTGCCCACCGGCACGGAGTGAAAGGTGCCGTCGCTGGGCACGTCGACGTTGGCGTCGGTGGGGTACACGTAGTCGTACCAGCCGGCCTCGGCGCGCACGTCGATGGTGCCCGGGGGAGGACTCAGCGAGAGCACGTCGTTCCCCTGGGCCTCGGCCCGCTCGACGAAGGCCAGCACGTCGAAGGTGGCGTACAGGCCCAGCCGCTGCATGCCTTCGGTCAGCGCCTGGCGACGGTTGACCGGGGTGAGCGAACCACGCGCCCCACCCTCGGGTCCTCCGAGCCGCAGCGACGCGTAGAGCAGCACGTCGAGGCGCGAGGCCGGCGCCTCTTCGCGGTCCATCGAGGACTCTTCGCGCTTCGCCGACTTCTTCATCGAGCGCATGGGCGCGCCGGGCGAAGGCATGGACATCGACATGGGCGGAGGCGGCGGCGCGGGCGGGGCCATCATCGGGGCCGCCATCGCGCGACGCGGCGACACGCTCTCCTTGGCGCGCTCCATCATCACGCCGTCGTCCAGGGACTCACTCTCGTCGGAGGAGCGCGAGACCTCGTCGTACAGCGCGCCCGCGCTCGGCGTGGAGCCGGGCCCGGCACCCGCCCCGGCAGAACCGAAGCTCGCCTGCGGCAGCACGTGGGCCTCGAGGGACGGCGGCTCCCACGAGGGAATGACGGGCAGCGCTGCGCGCGCGCTGGAGAGCCCGCGGTCGTAGTCCTGGAAGAGCGAGGCCGCGCCCTGCGGCGGAGGCCGGAAGCCGCGCTGCGACGACGGCGGCGGCTGCGCGCGCCCGATGCGGATGGCCCCCAGCTCGGGCAGCTCGGTCCAGCTCATGGGCGCCGCGGTGGACAGCAGCAGGCTCACCCCGCGCCAGTCTTCGCCGGTGCGCTGACAGACCAGCGCGCGCATCTGGAGATCGGCCTGGGTGCAGTCGCGCGTCATGCGGCACTGGTACGAGGGCGCCCAGCGCGCGCCGACCACGAAGTACTCCACCACCAGCCGCGCGCGCTTCGGCGCCGTGGCGGCCACCAGGGTGGCGTGCACCGACTTCGTGAGCTCGTCGGGCCGCACGTGGCTCGCCGTCGTCGCGAGGCTCAAGATGCGCTGGAGCTCGGCCTGCTGGAGCTCGAGCTGCTTCACCTCGTCGCGCGCCGCGCGGACCAGGGCCACGCGCTTGCTCACCGAGTCTTCGAAGAGCGCCTCGAGGGCCACCCGGGCCGCCATGGGCGCCGGCGGCGGCATCTTGCCTTCCTCGGGCTCGGGCCGCGGGAGCACGTTCACGTCGACCAGGCGCTGCATCTCGCGCTCGAGCTGCTCGATGCGGTCGCGGCGCTGGGTCAGCGCGTCACCGACCGCCAGCAGCGCCGTGACCTCGGGCAGCGGCGGCGGCGTGCCGCGCGGCGGGGCGTGCAAGCCCACCCGCACGTTCGAGAGCAACAACATCTGCCCCTCGGCTTCGAGCCGCACGCGCACGCTCGCGTCGACGAGCGACAACGGCAGGCCGGCGAGGAACAACTCCGGGGGCACGCCGCTCGAGAAGTCGAGCTCCGCCACGCGGCGGACGGTGGCACCACGGTGGTACAGGGTAACGGACTCGACGCGGGTCTCGATGGGCAGCATGTCCCCTCCGGGCGGGAGAAACCCACGACGCGACCCTGGGTTCCACCTCTAAGTGCTCAGGCTCGCGGGCAGCGGCGTCGGCGCGCAGGTGAGCGCTCAGCGCACCCCGACGGAGACGGGCGCGGACACCGTGCCATTGAGCGTCACCCACAGCGACTGCGTGGCCGGGTCGACCGTGGCGAAGTACCCGACGCCCGGTTGTTGCGCGACGCCGTCGATGGTCAACGCAGACACCTGCGCCGCGGTGAACTGGGTGAAGCGCAAGAGGGGCGCCGCGAGGGCCGCCCCGTGGGGATCGAGCGAGACCGTCGTCGTGCCCGGGCTGGTGGGCACGTCCCACCCGGCGAAGGCCGGGTTCCAGCTCGCGGTGGACACCGTCGCGCTCGTCAGGCGCTCCACCTGCGTGACCCGCTTCATGGTGTCGGCCGTCGAGTGTGCGCCCACCACGAGGAACACCGCGTAGCTCACCTTCGGAAAGCCCGAGAAGGTGTGGCCGAAGGCGGTGACCGAGGTGTTGCCGATGGCGCCGTAGTTCGAGCCCCAGGCGAGGCGATGCGAGTCATTGGCGAAGGGCAGCTCGTACTGGTTGAGCTGGAAGGGCCACAGCCAGTCCACCGGCATCACCTGGCCCGCGGTGCTGCAGCCGGTGCCCTTCGTCGCGCTCGTCTTCCCCTGGCACGCGGTGATCATTCCTCCGCCGTAGTCACCGCCGGCGACGTGCTGCGCGAAGGTCTGCGTCTGCACGGCGCCCATCTCGGCGTCGACGGCCGACGACCACATGCGCACGTACGGCACGAGGTTCGGCGTCGTGTAGTCCCAGGCCGAGTTCAGGGTGACCGGCCCGGCGCCGGTGGTGGTGAATTGGTAGAGGTCGCCCCAGCCGATGCCTCCGATGGGGCCCGCGGTGCCTTCGAAGGCGAGGTCCCCGTAGGGCGCGCGCGTGTCGGCAGTGACCGCGTTGGCCGAAGCGGTGACGTCGTAGCTGATGGAGACGACGGGCTCGCTGCGGCCCGTGGCGAAGAACCACTGGACGGTCGCGTTGACCGGACCACCGGGATTCATCTGCACCTTGAACTCGTGGATGGCGTGGTGCGCGCCGGCGAGCACGGTGCGGAAGGTGCCGGTTCTCCCGCGCGAGGTGTCGGCGGAGGACGCGTAGTGATTCACGACGTAGCCCCAGCCATTCCAACCGTTCGCGCCCGTGCCCCTCGCCGTGCGCACGGCGCCGTTCACCGTGAGGGTGAGCTCGCGCAGGAAGCCGCCACGGGAGCCACCGGGGTCGGCGCCCGTGTTTCGCACCAGCGCCGCGGTCCGACGCAGGCAGGCGCCGTCGCTCCAGGCGTAGCGATCGGACAGGTAGCCGCCGACGCTGACGCTCGCCTCGAGGGCCTGCGCGACGCAACCCGAGGGGCCGAGCGCGAAGCCGCCGACGCCTCCCGAGCCGCCACCACTTGCTCCTCCTCCGCCTCCGCCGGACGAGCCGCCGCCGGTGCCACCACCGAGCGAGCCTCCGGTACCTCCACCGAGCGAACCTCCGGTACCTCCACCGAGCGAGCCTCCGGTGCCGCCGCCAAGCGAGCCTCCGGTGCCGCCGCCAAGCGAGCCTCCGGTGCCGCCACCGAGCGAGCCACCGGTGCCGCCACCGAGCGAGCCTCCGGTGCCGCCACCGAGCGAGCCTCCGGTGCCGCCACCCGTGGGTGCTGCCACTTCAGGAGCGCAGTTCGACAGCGCCAGGACAACGAGAACGGAGACCACGGCGCTTTGAATTCGCATGCAACTCCTCCAGGGGGATGACGCACCGCGAAGTGCGTGACCGCTGGAATACAGATTCTTCTGTGGGATCAGTCCCCCCCCTGCGCGATCGACCTGAGGTGATCGTCGAGTGTGTAGCGCTACGCCACGGCTCGCGATCTCATCGCCTGATCGGCGGAAAGAGGGTCAACTCGCGGCTGGTCACGCACATGAACCTCTTCTTCGCGCTCTCCATCGCCTCCGTCGTCCTTTTCCTCGTCGTGGTGCCGGTGCTCCGGCGCAAGCAGGCCGAGAAGAACGCCGATGCACAGTGGAAGCTCGGCGAGCAGGCCAGCGCCCTCGGGTTGCGCACCCAGGGCGCGAACGTGCGCACCGGTGAGATGCAGTTCGCTGGAGAGAGCGAAGGCGTGACGTGGTCGGCGAACATCGAGGCGCCGGTGCACCAGTCCAACTCGCGCAACAAGTCGCAGAGTACGCGGCTCACCTACCCGGGCCTGACCTCCGCGCCGGGCACGTTCATCCTGGCCGTGGCGTTCCCGCCCGGCGTGAAGGTGCCCGAGATGCCGTCGATGAACGACGGTGGCTTCCTCGCATCCATCGCCGAACGCGCGGGTGAGGCGCTGCTGGATGTCTACGTCGAGGGGTACTTCGGCGCCGAGCACCGCGCGCTGGTCAACGTCGCCGGGGCCGCGCGGAGTCCAGCGCCCGAGGGCTTCTGGCTGCTCTCGACGGACCCGGCACTCGCGGCGCGCCTGCTCGACACCGAAGGCCAGGCGCTGCTCTCGGCGCTCCGGCTCGCGGAGGTCAAGGAAGGCACGGCGCTCGCCAAGGCTGGCTTCGGCGTGCTGATCAGCCCCTCGGGATTCAAGGTCGGTTGCCAGGTCGCGCTCACCGACCCGGCGCGGCTCAAGTTCATCGCCGACAAGGCGGCGCGGTTGGTGGCGCACGCGGCCGGACGCGCCTGACGACTTGGCAGGAGCGACGGGCCCGACAGGACGATGTCCCCAGCCGCGCTTCGTTCAAGCGGTGACGAACCTCCGCCTCACGCGCGCTGGAAGACCACGTCGAGCACGTCCCCCGCGCGGGCGATGATTTCGCTGGGGGTTCCCTCGAGCTCGAACACGCGCTGCTCGTCGATGCTCGTCTCTGTCGCCTCGACCGCGATCTTCGCGCCGGGCACGCCGAACTCTTCGTCGATGCCATCGACCTGCTTCGAGAACACGTCGACGGTGAGGCTCACGTCGGTCTCGTCGTCGAGCTTCTCGAAGGCCCCGCGCACGTTGCCGCTCAACAGCGAGCCCAGCGCGCCGATGACCTGCCCGGTGGGCGCGGTCGCGGATACGCCGATCTGCACCCCGTTCTCACCCTCCACCTTCAGTCCGGGGATCTTCCCGCCGCTGGCCGCCGAGAGCTCGATGTTGCCGCCGATGGTGGTGGTGCCCTTCTGCAGCGCGCTCTTGCCGAAGCGCTTCACCGCGCCGACGGGGTCCTTCACCACCTCCGCCGCCGAGAAGCCCTTCGGGAAGGGAATGGTGGTCGAGAACTCGAGGCTGGCCGACGCCGAGAGTGAGCCGCTCAGCTCACCAGCCCCGGGCACGCTGATGGGGGCGCCGACGTTGAGTGACCCATCGACAGACAGCGACTGGTTGAGCCGCAGCTCGGGCGGCTTGCCCGGCTGGAGCACCACGGCCACCGAGTTGGTCACCGTGCCGCTCACCGAGCCACCGGCGCCGAGGCCCGCGGTCTTGCCCAGCTCGGCCTTCGCTTCCGCCGACAGCTCCAGCTCGATGACGGTCTGGGTGTTGGCCTTCTTGATGGCGGCGATCTCCTCGCCGGCCGAGAGCCCGGTGATCAACGCGCCCGGAACGCTGCCCACCGCCGTGGCCACGCCGATGCCGCCGACGGTCTCCGCGGCCTGGGTCACCGCTGCCTTGTCGTCGAAGTGGAAGGTCGCGCTCACCCGACCGGTGGCGTTCGCTTCGCCCTCCACGCCTGCGCCGAAGCCGGTCATGCCCAGCTTGGCGAAGACGCCCGCGCTCGCTTCTCCGGTCAGCGTCAGGTCGTAGCCGGGATCGCTCTTCGTCACGGTCATCTCGACCGAGCCGCCGACCTGGAAGGTGGTGAAGCCGATCTCCCCGCCGAGGTGCAGGGTGAACGAGTCGCCGGCCGAGTTGAGTCGGTCGATGTTCCCGTCGATGTCGAGCACCTCCGCCGCGCCCTCGCGGATCGCGTCGCCGACCTTGTTGCCGAGCGCGGCGATGGCGGCTTCCACCGCGCCGGCCGCCTTGCCGGGCAGCGTGGCGATCGACCCGGTGAAGTTGCGCGGCACGTCGTCGCCGGTGGCGAAGGCGCCCGCGAGGCCGGCCTTGTCCTTGCGCGCGAGGGCCTCGACCATCGACTGCTGGAAGAGCTCACCGCCGGGCAGGCCGTCCTTCGAGGCGTTGAACACCCCGTCCTTGAACTCGGCCTCGCTGTGGTGCTTGTTCTGGCCAAAGAGGCCCGCGTCGTCGCCGCGCTGAAGGAGGCCTCCCTGGGCGATGACGTCGGCGATGGGCTCGGTGAGCAGGTGCACCGCGGTGGGTCCCACGAGGTCGGCCGCGCGCGCGAAGTGGGCGACGAGTTGGTGCGTGTCGTCGGTCCCCAGCGCCCTGGCATTCTGGGCGATGGTCGTGAGGTCGCCTTCGGCCTCCTCGAGGATCGCCGCGCGCAGCCCGGGCGGCGCGCTCTCGAGGATGTCAGCCACCCGCGCGGACGCATCGAGGGTCGCCTCGTTCTTCGCGCCCTGCCCATCGGCCTTTCCAATCTCGCCCACCTCGCCGTGGACCTGCGCGGCGTAGTGCTCGACCTGCGCGGTGGCGAGGCGGTCTCCGAGCTTGCCGGCCTGGTCCGGAGGCAGCGTCGACTGCAGTTGCTGGATGCCCTGGTTGAACGTGTCGCGCTGCTCGGGCGTGAAGCGCAGCGAGTCGACGGCGAGCGACTCGAGGCGCGGGCCCACCTGCTTCAAGATGGCTTCGCGCTCTGCGGGCGTCGCCCTGGCGAGGGACGCGTGGAGGTGCTCGAGCGCCGCATCGGTCTGCGTGGCCCGTGCGTCGCGCTGGGCCTGCAACGGCCCCGTGACCGCGCCGAGCCAGCCGCGGCCCTTCTTCGCGAAATCGATCGGCGGCGGCTTCGTGGCCTCGAGGAAGTCCTTCGCGGCCTGTTCGGCGACGCCGGGCTTTGCGCTCGGAGCCCGCGCGGTCTTCGCGAGGTCGCGCAGCTCGCGCTCCATCATGCGGCGACGGAAGGCGGCCGCCGCGGCGGGGCTCATGATCCCGGCACTCCTGGAAGGGATGACCGGCGGCTTGCGGTAGGCGGCGGCGTCCATCACCGGCAACGACGAGGGGCCCCCGAGCGTCGACGCCGCGCGCGACCGCAGCGCCCGGCCCAGGCCCTTCGAGAGCTCGTCCTGGCCGAAGGCCTGGCGCACCGACGAGGCTGCGGGTCGCGCTCCCGCCTTCTGGCGCAGCGCCTCCTGGCGCAACCGCGCGGCCGCCTGCGTGGCCTGCTTCGAGGGCGTCTCGGCAGCCCGCTTCGCCAACTCGGCGGCAGCCTGCTTCGCGGCGGCCTCGGCGGCCTTCTTCGCGAGTTCACGGCGGGCAGCTTCGGCGGCACGTCGAGCGGCGTCGTCCTTGATGGAGCTCATGGGTGGAGAGGTCTCGGCCGGAGCCGTGCCCCCCGCCCAGCCGAGAACTGCACACCGGGTTTACACACCTGCCGACTTCGGACGCCGGACAGGGCGCGACCGCCCGGCACCTGAGGTCGCGAACCTGTGCGTGGCACGCGATGAACGGGTGCTGGCGCATGCTCAACCCTGGCCTCTGGAGAGCGCCGTGAAAGCCCCCGTCTCGCACCTCAACCTGGCGCAGTTCCTGATGATTCTGGTGAGACTCTGAACCGCTGGCGAAGTTGTCGGAGGTGCGAGTACGAGGTCCCGTGCGCCGTTCAGCAACTGCTCTCTCCGTGTGCCTGGCCGTGCTCCTCCCGAGCGTGGCCTTGGCGCAGGTCACGAGCGCCACCAGCGAGGCAGCGACCTTCTCTTCGGTGACCAGGCGCTTCGTGCTGGGCTCTGTCGACATCCAAGCGCCGCTGACTTCGCTCACCTCGTTGCCCCGAGGTCACACGTGGGCGGGTTGGTTCGCTGGGCAGCGGATCTCCGCCGCGACGTTGATCGACCAGGTCGGACCCACGTTCTCGACCGAACTGCTGTTCGACTCGTCGATGACGCACTTCGGCGGTCAGTGGAACCTGGCGTTCAGCGCCGACGGAGGCATGGACACCTTCGCGGGCGAGGCCGTGACCGTCACGCTCTTCACCGCCGATGGAGGATCGAGCACCGCGGGCTGCGTCCACGGACAGGTGGTGGACCCGATGTTCGATGCCTGCGTGCAGTTGCCCGCGAATGAGTCGGGCTACGTGGGCTTCGCCTCGGTAGTGCCGTTCAATCGCGTGCTGCTCTCGTACCTGGGCACGGGGAACTCGGAGACCTTCATCCTCAGCAACCTCGCGGTCGGCCTGCTCGTCGCCGACGCAGGGTCCAACGCCGACGCAGGGTCCATCGCCGACGCAGGCTCCATCACCGACGCAGGCTCCATCACCGACGCAGGGTCCAACGCCGACGCAGGCACCGCGGCCACCGAAGGACCGCGCGACTTCATCACCACCGGGTGCAGCAGCGCAGGCTGGGCGCCGG
>CAIVGN010000172.1 GCA_903905455.1 uncultured Archangium sp. | reverse complement strand
TTGAAGTTCTGCATCGCCAGCGCGGCCGTGATCGGCGGGGCCTTCGCGGCCTGGGCGGCGAGCGCGGGATCACACGGCGCCTGCGCGAGCAGCCATTCCACGTCGCCGGTGGCCGAGGGCGCCAGCCCCGCGAGGCTCGAGCTGGCGCCGATGGCCTCCACCAGCGCGCTGCACCGCGAGGGCACGCACTTGAGGGCCTTCTCGCGCACCGCCCGCGCCACCCCCGGGTAGAGGAAGTACATGCCGGCGAAGGCCGCGTGGCGCGCCTCGAAGCGCTCGGCGTCGGTGAGCGGAGGGTCGGGCGGCACCAGCCCCGCGTCGTCCCAGGTCTTGCGTTCGATGCCGTGGATCGCCACGCGGATCATCTCGCCCAGCAGCGTGCCGGACGACGCGATGAGGTCGGCGAGGTGCCGCACCTCGAGGCTCGCCGCGGCGAGGTCGCCCTCGCGCAGCCCCTTGAGCAGCCGGAGCTTCGACCAGGTCTGCAACGTGACGTAGTTGGGGAGAGGCGCTTCGAAGAACGGGACGTCGGGGTGATCTCGCAGCGGCCCCGTGGCGAGCAGCGACCAGTAGTCGAAGGCGAGGAGCTCGTGCATCCAAACGAAGTCGAGCCCCGCATAGCTCTCCGAGCCCATGGTGCGCCACGCCCCGGGTGGGTTGCTCATGCGTTCCGTCAGCGACGCGGGGAGATGCAGCAGCCCCACCACGCCACCTTCCCAGTCGGTGCGCCCGGCCATGAAGAGCGCGGCGTCACGGGTGCGCGGGGGCTCGGTGAAGGTCTTGTTGCTGCGCAGGGCCTTCGTCTCTTCGCAGTAACGGTCGACGTACTTCTCGGCGTCGGCGGCGTTCTGCGCGATCCAGGCCTGGACCACCTCGCGCGCGTTCGCGATGGCCGCGGTGGAACCCCCGTCGTCGCTTACCGTGCCGGCGCCTCGAACGGCTGCCGCATTCAACCGCGACGTCGGCCCCAGGGTCCGATCTTCGGCTTCCTCCGAAGGGGCGTCCCCGCGGCGGACCTCGGGAGGCGACGCGCGCGCGAGCACCGGCGCCACCGGGCCGGGCGCCATCGCCTTCTCGGCACCGGGCGTCTGCTCGTCAGCGAGGGCCCACCACGCGAGGCCCGCGAGCAGCGCGGCCCCTGCGACGACGATGCCGAGCCGGCGAGTCCCCATGGGCCGAACCATGCTCGAACCGGCCCTCGCGCTCAACGAATGGCGTGGGCGCTCGAAACGACCCGCGCCTGATCAGTGGTGGGGACCCCGGGACGAAGCTCCGACTGCTAGCGTGGCCCGCCTGCGTCCCCTCGCCCTGACCCTGTTGCTGATGTGTTCCGGCTGCGCCGAACCCGAGGCCACCACCGGGGCCCCCTCGTTCGTGCCTGGGCAGGTCGCCGGAGGAGGAGCGCAGGCCGACGCAGGCGTCCCCAGCTGCGCCTGCTACTTCGAGGCGTGGTCCCTGCAAACGGCCTGCGGAACGCTGTGCCTGGGCGACGCAAAGCTCAGCTGCACCACGACCTCGGCGAGCGTCGACCCCCGCGGGTGCGCCGTCGGGGGCCCGGCGGACGGCGGCGTGAGCTCGGACGGAGGCGCCGCCCTTGACGCCGGCCCCGCACCTGACGCCGGCCCCGCCACTGCCGACCCGGGCGGGACGTGCACACCCATCTCTGCGACCTGCGGTTGCACCATCTTCCCCTACCCGAGCTCGACCCTCAGCCTGACCATCCCGTGCTGCGTGACGCTGTGCGTGGCCAGCCAGCGCGAGCGAGCCTGGTCCTGCTCCGCCCGGGGTGTGACGGAGTTGGTCGGCGTGCCCGCGGTGTGCCGCCCGTGATGACGTCGGGCCGCGCTTCCCGGTGAGGTGAGGCAACCCAGGTGCCGCCCCCCGCAGGCAGGTTCACCGGCTGATGAGCGTGTTCGGGATGAAGCCCGCGCAGGAGCGCGTCAGCCCACGTCGGGATCCGCGAGGGGAACCTCGGCGTCACGGCGCGTGGCACCACCGAGACCTCCCCTGGCTTCTGGAGCAGCGCCCACCTCCGGCCCCCGCGAGAGCCGGGACTTCATCGCGAAGCCCAGGGCCACGCCGGCCGCGACGATGATCCAGAAGAGCCCCGGTGACTGCCAGCTCTCGAGGCCGCTGCGCAGGGTCATGCTGAAGATGCTCGCCAGGGCGGTGATGGGCAGGAACACCGCGGCGATGGTGTTGAGCTTGTGGCTCTCGCGGGCGAGCTCGAGGCTGACCGTGGCCTGCGCTTCGGACTGGCGCGCGGAGGTGTACTCGAGGCCGTGACGCGCCTCGGTCACCACCAGCTCGGCGCCGCGCTCGACCTCCCCGGCGCGATCGCGGAGGTTGATCAGCTCGCGATCATCGACCGCCTCCCGGGCCTCCTGGAGCGTGCGCAGCAGGTTGCGCGCGGTGCGGTGCAGCGGCGTGGCCGCCTGGAGCGCCGAGAAGAAGGCCTTCGCGGTCTTCGCCACGCGCAGGCGTTCCTCGAGGGCCTCCACGGCATCCTCGAAGGAGGTGACGTGCTCGCGGAGCGGACCCACGCCCGAGCCCTGCCCGCTGCCGCGCCACGGGCCCAGCTTGTCGCGCCAGAACAGCCGCGCCGTGCGCTCGGAGTCACCGGCCTTCGGCACCGCGTGGAGCACCAACAACAGGTGCCCGTCATCAACCATCTGCCGTTGGCGACCGGCGGCCTCACCGACCCGGGCGCGGAATCGGCCCGGCACTGCCCAACTCGCTGGAATCAAGGTCTTCATGGTTGCGCGCCACTCTCGCGGGACCAGGTGACGCTCAGGTGACGGCTCCGTGCCTTCCGGAGCCCCGATGCACCGCGCCCTGCGGACCCTGCCGCTGCTCCTCGCCGCCACCCACGCCTCTGCCGACAAGATGGCGACCCGCTTCTGCGACCTGCAGCTGACGACGGCCCGGGCGCTGCTCGACGCCGACGTGGTGCTCGAGTTCTCCAGCCGCGCGACCCCCACCCAGGTCGGGCATCCCTACACGTGGAAGGCGAAGGCGAAGGCGAAGGCCACCTTCACCGAGACGTGCTCCGGAGGCTCGAGCGACGGCCAGTGGATTGCCCCGTGCGACCCGCCGATGCCGCAGACGAAGGGCGAGAAGGCCACGCTCTTCCTCAAGAAGGCCCCCACGGGCTTCACCTTCGTGCGCACGCAGGTGGAGCAGCGCCACGCCTCCGACTGCCCGGACCAGAAGGTCCTCGAAGAGGCGAAGAAGCTGCGCGCAGAAGCGTGGGCGAAGGTCGCGCCGAAGAAGTAAGCGCGGGGGCATGCGCGCTGCCTCGCTGATCCTCACGCTGCTCTGCCCCCCCGCCTTCGCGCAGCAGGTGCCTGCGCGTTCCTTCTTCACCCTGCCCTCGTCCAACGGCTTCGGGGCGGTGATGGTCGATGCGCGCACGGCGAAGGTGGTGCACTTCCGCGAGCACCTGGCGGCGACGGAAGAGCCGCAGCTCGACGCGCAGGGCCACGAGCTCTGGTCGGGCACGCAGTTCCAGGTGGTACCCACGCGGGGCCTGCTCTTCGACGCGTACTTCGGTGTCCGCGCGGCCGGGCAGCAGCGCTGGCTCACCAGCACCCCGGTCGACGCCAGCGGCTACGCGACCGCGCCTCCTTCTCCCCGCGCCGGCAGCGGCGTCATCACCCTCACGCAGCACGCGCTGGGCCTGACGCTCACCACCTCGGTGTTCGCGCCGCGCACGCTCGAACACGCGGCCTTCGCGATGATCCTCTGCGCGAAGAACGAAGGGGCCACCCCGGTCGCGCAGGTCAGCGTCTTCTCGCTCCAGAACCTCCACCTCGGCTACGGCCGGCCGGGGGTGATGACCCCGTTGACCACCAACGGAGAGACCCTCCTCGTCTCGCCGGCCAACGACGTCTTCGAGCGCGCCTTCGCCGGCGTGGTGGGCACGCGCCCCTTAGGCACCGCGCGGGTCACCGCCTGGAACGCCGCCTCGCCGCAGAACCAGAACGGCTTCTCCACGGTGCAGCACACCTCGGGGGACTTCACCGCGGTCAGCGGCAACCTCGGCGTGGCGGACGACTGGGTGAGCGGCCTGCAGTTCGACCTCGGCGCCCTGGCCCCGGGCGCGGAGCAGTGCGTGGGCAGCGTCTCGGCGCACCACGGGGACCCCTTCGCCGACGCGACGGTGGCCGCCTGGCTCGAGAGCTACGTGGGCACCTCTTCGGCCCGCGCCCTGCTCGACGCGGAGCTCGCCTCCTGGTCCTCCTTCCAGCAGGGCCTCCACCTCCCCGCGACACTCTCGACGGACGAAGAGGCCACGGCGCGGCAATCGGCGGTGGTGCTGGCCATGGCGCAGGTCCGGGAGCACGAGGCGTACCTCCGCGAGTTCCTCACCCGCGACGGCGAGCCGCGCTTCACCCGCTTCCACGCCGCCGACGGCGGCACCACCTTGCCCGCGGCGATTCAGCACCGGGGCCAGGGCGCGATGCTCGCGAGCCTCCCGCCCGGAGAGTGGACGTACACCTGGGTGCGCGACGGGGCCCTGGCCTCGGTGGCGCTGGCGGAGCTGGGCCTCACCACGCAGGCACGCGAGTCCCTGCGCTTCGTGCTCGACGCCGAGGGTGGCCGCTTCCGCGCGTGGAGCGAGCTGACGCCGTACGCGCTGCCGCCCTACGTGGTGAGCCTCACGCGGTACCAGGGCTTCGGGGTGGAAGAGACCGACTTCAACGGCTTCGGGCCGAACCTCGAGTTCGACGGGCTGGGCCTGGTGCTGTGGGCGCTGCGGGAGCACGAGCGGCGCACCCAGGACACCACGCTGGTGGACGCGCGGTGGAACGACATCGCCACGAAGATTGCCGACCCGCTGGTGGCGCTCATCGACCCCGGCACCGGGCTGCTGCGCCCCGACTCGTCCATCTGGGAGACGCACTGGAATGGCCGCCAGCGCGCGTGGACGTACACCAACCTCACCGCGGCCCGTGGCCTGTGCGACGCGGCCGCCCTCGCCACGCGCCAGGCCGACGGCGCGCGCGCCATGAGGTACCGCGCGGCCGGCCTCGCCCTGCGCGCCGCCATCGCCACCAGGCTCACCGACGCCGCGGGCGCGCTGGTCTCCAACGCCGAGGAGCGCGCGACGGGCAGCGGCTTCTTCGACGCCGCGGTGCTCGAGGGCCTCGCGCAAGGGCTCTTCCGTCCCGAAGGGCGCATCTCCACCGCGACGCTCGACGCGATGGAGCGGGAGCTGCGGGTGGGCGCGGGCCCGGGCTTCGCGCGCAACGACGACCGGTCCGACCACGCGGGCCAGGCCGACACCTCGCCGTGGGGCAGCGAGTACGACAGCGCCGAGTGGAGCTACATCGACCTGCGCGCGGTCAACGCGCTGCGGGCCGCGGGCCGGGTCGCGCGCGCCGACGAGGTGCTCTCGTGGGTGACGCGCCAGGCGAACGCCAACGCCGAGTTGATCCCCGAGACGTGGGACGAGACGACCGGGGCGTGGAAGTTCAATGCGCCGATGGTGGGCTTTGGCGCGGGGGCCTACGTGCTGGCGCTCGCGCAGCGGGCCAGCGGCACGCCCGAGGCCGCGTGTGGGGCCTTCGAGGTCGAGGTCGAGGTGGTGGTGCCCGATGCGGGCGTACCGGTGGACGCGGGGACGCGCGTCACGCCCGATGCGGGGCCCGCGGCCGACGCCGGTTCGACACCGGCGCCGAAGCCTGCAGGGTGCGGCTGCTCGACGGACGCAGCCGCGACGTGCTTCCTGCTGGCGGCCCTGCTTCGCCGCCAGCGGGTGGGTGCCGCGAAGCTCAGTCCTTGAAGGTGCGCTCGACGTGCTGGCGCACGGTGTCGGCGAACATCATCTCCGGGTCACCGCGGTAGACCAT